>NZ_JAKUMP010000001.1:0-737883 GCF_026341415.1 Pseudomonas sp. MCal1 | reverse complement strand
TTCAGCCATTTCTTGATGGCTGGCTTGTTATTGGGAAGCGTCTCCAGCAGATCCAGTTCGGTCTGGTAGATCACCAGCTCATCTTTGGCGACATCCACGCCCACGATTGGCTTGGAAACAGAAACCGACATTGCCATTGAACACCCCCCGAGATATGGTTTTGAGCACTTGAAGGGCTCACCCAGAGGCGCAGGCTTGTTCCTATCGTCGGTCTAGCCAGATGCATTCTTTATCGGCGCTTGGGTGAAAGGAGGAGGGGCGAAATCTCCCACGGATCTGTACTGCGCCAACAGTCAGAATCGAGCCTTGTCCCTCCTCCTCCCTTCAAGTACCAGCATACAAGCGAGCTTGCTCGCGAATGCGTCTGGTCAGGCAGCATCAATGTTGAATGACACACCGCTTTTCGCGAGCAAGCTCGCACACAGGGAGGTGGTGATCCGACAAACGGCCGACGGTCGGTTTTCACACTGGCCAACCGCACGTTGTCTACAGTGAAAAAGTCGGCACTCAAGTGCCGCAACCGTGATTGTCCAGAACAGACCCGGCACCAGTACCGGGTTCCACCTGATCAGGAGTGCACGATGGATCTCAGCCGTCGTCAGTTCTTCAAGGTCGCCGGTATCGGCCTTGCAGGCTCTAGCCTGGGCGCGTTGGGCATGGCCCCGACGCTGGCCTTCGCCGAGCAGGTGCGCCACTTCAAGCTTGCCCACACCCATGAAACCCGCAACACCTGCCCGTATTGCTCGGTCGGTTGCGGGTTGATCATGTACAGCCAGGGCGATGCCGCGAAGAACGTTGCGCAAAACATCATCCATATCGAGGGCGACGCCGACCACCCGGTCAATCGGGGCACCCTGTGCCCGAAAGGCGCGGGCCTTCTGGACTTCATTCACAGCCCCGGCCGCCTGCAGTACCCGCAGGTGCGCAAGCCCGGCAGCAGCGAATGGACCCGGATCACCTGGGACGAAGCCCTCGACCGCGTCGCCGACCTGATGAAGGCCGACCGCGACGCCAATTTCGTCGAGCAGAACGCCCAGGGGCAGACGGTCAATCGCTGGCTGACTACCGGTTTCCTCGCGGCGTCTGCAGCGTCCAACGAAGCGGGCTACATCACCCACAAGGTGGTACGCAGTCTCGGCATGCTGGGGTTCGATAACCAGGCGCGTGTCTGACACGGCCCGACGGTGGCAAGTCTTGCCCCGACGTACGGCCGTGGAGCCATGACCAACACCTGGACCGATATCGCCAACGCGAATCTGATCCTGGTGATGGGCGGCAACGCAGCAGAAGCCCACCCTTGCGGCTTCAAATGGGTGACCGAAGCCAAGGCGCACAACGCCGCGCGGCTGATTGTGGTCGATCCGAGGTTTACCCGGACCGCGTCCGTGGCCGATTACTACGCGCCGATTCGCACCGGCAGCGACATCGCGTTCATGGGCGGGCTGATCAATCACCTGCTGACCGAGGACAAGATCCAGCACGAATACGTGCGCAACTACACCGACGTGTCGTTCATCGTCAAAGCCGGGTTCGGCTTCGAGGACGGACTGTTCACCGGTTACGACGCAGCCAAACGAAGCTACACCGACAAATCTACCTGGGGTTACGAGCTGGGTGACGACGGCTTCGTCAAAGTCGACCCGACCCTGCAGGACCCGCGCTGCGTCTATCAATTGATGAAGCAGCATTACAGCCGCTACAACATCGACCTCGCGAGCCAGATCTGTGGCATGCCGGTCGACGCGATGAAAAAGATCTGGGAGGAAATCGCCACTTGCTCGCAACCGGGCAAGACCATGACCATCCTTTATGCGTTGGGCTGGACCCAGCATTCGATCGGCTCGCAGATCATCCGCAGCGCAGCAATGGTGCAACTGTTGCTGGGCAACGTCGGCATGCCCGGCGGCGGGGTCAACGCGTTGCGCGGGCACTCGAACATTCAGGGCCTGACCGACCTCGGCCTGCTGTCCAACGCGCTGCCGGGTTACCTGACCCTGCCCACCGACATGGAGCAGGACTACAACGCCTACATCAAGAAACGCACGCAAGTACCGCTGCGGCCGGGGCAATTGTCCTACTGGCAGAATTACAGCAAGTTCCACGTCAGCCTGATGAAAGCCTGGTACGGCGCCAATGCCACCGCCGAGAATCAGTGGGCCTACCACTACCTGCCGAAACTCGACATCCCCAACTACGACATCCTCAAGGTGTTCGACCTGATGGGGCAGGGCAAGGTCAATGGCTACATGTGTCAGGGCTTCAACCCGATTGCCGCGTTGCCGGACAAGAACCGGGTGATGGCCGCATTGGCCAAGCTGAAATGGCTTGTGGTCATGGACCCGTTGGCCACCGAAACCTCGCAGTTCTGGGAACACGTCGGGCCGTTCAATGATGTGAAGAGCGCCGACATCCAGACCGAAGTGATCCGTCTGCCGACCACCTGTTTTGCTGAAGAGGACGGTTCGCTGGTCAACAGCAGCCGCTGGCTGCAATGGCACTGGAAAGGTGCCGACGGCCCCGGCGAGGCGCGCACTGACGTGCAGATCATGAGTGCGCTGTTCCTGCGCCTGCGTGAGCGTTATCAGGCCCAGGGCGGCAAATTCGCCGATCCGCTGTTGAAGCTGTCGTGGCCGTACAAGATCGCCGAAGAACCCTCGCCGGAAGAGATCGCCAAAGAGATCAACGGCTACGCCACCACGGATTTCACCGACGCCACCGGCGCGACGATCAAGGGCAATTCGCAACTGGCCGGGTTCGCCCAGCTCAAGGATGACGGCAGCACCGCGTCCGGCTGCTGGATCTTCTGCGGCAGCTGGACCGAAGCCGGCAACCAGATGGCCCGCCGTGACAATAACGACCCTTACGGCATGCATCAGCATCAGGGTTGGGCGTGGGCCTGGCCGGCCAACCGGCGGATTCTGTACAACCGCGCTTCTGCGGACGTCGCCGGCAAACCGTGGGATCCGAAAAAACGCCTGGTGTGGTGGAACGGCAAGGCCTGGGGCGGCACCGACGTGCCGGATTACAAGGCCGACGTGCCGCCGGAGGCCGGGATGAACCCGTTCATCATGAACCCCGAAGGCGTGGCGCGGTTCTTCGCCGTCGACAAGATGAACGAAGGGCCATTCCCCGAGCACTACGAGCCGTTCGAAACCCCGATCGGCATCAACCCGCTGCACCCGGAAAACAAGAAAGCCATCAGCAACCCTGCGGCACGGATTTTCGATTCGGTGTGGGACAGCCTTGGCGTCGCCAAGGATTACCCGTACGCCGCCACCAGCTACCGGCTGACCGAGCATTTCCACTTCTGGAGCAAGCACTGCAAGTTGAACGCGATCGCCCAACCCGAGCAGTTCGTGGAAATCGGCGAAGTGCTGGCCAAGGAGAAAGGCATCGCTGCCGGCGACCGGGTGCGGGTCACCTGCAAGCGCGGGTTCATTGAAGCGGTAGCGGTGGTGACCAAAAGGATCCGGCCGTTGCAGGTCAACAACCAGGTGGTGCACCAGATCGGCATTCCGCTGCACTGGGGCTTCACCGGCCTGACGCGTCACGGTTACCTGACCAACACCCTGGTGCCGTTCCTCGGCGATGGCAATACACAGACCCCGGAATCCAAGTCATTCCTGGTCAACGTGGAGAAGCTCTGATGGAGAATCTTTAGATGGCCAGCCAAGACATCATTGCCCGCTCGGCCACCACCACACCGGCGCCGTCGATACGCGACCAGGAACAGGTGGCCAAACTGATCGACACCACCAAATGCATCGGTTGCAAGGCCTGTCAGGTCGCGTGCTCGGAATGGAACGAGTTGCGCGAAGAGGTCGGCCACAACCACGGCACCTACGACAACCCGCAGGACCTGAGCGCCGATTCATGGACGCTGATGCGCTTCACCGAGCACGAAACCGACGCCGGCAATCTCGAATGGCTGATCCGCAAGGACGGCTGCATGCACTGCGCCGAGCCCGGTTGCCTGGCGGCGTGCCCCAGCCCCGGCGCGATCATCAAGCACGCCAACGGCATCGTCGATTTCGATCAGGACCACTGCATCGGCTGTGGTTATTGCATCACCGGTTGCCCGTTCAACATCCCGCGCATTTCGCAGAAAGATCACAAGGCCTACAAATGCACGCTGTGTTCGGACCGGGTGGCGGTGGGGCTTGAGCCGGCCTGTGTGAAAACCTGCCCGACCGGTGCCATCGTGTTCGGCACCAAGGACGACATGAAGACCCACGCCGCCGAGCGCATCGTCGACCTGAAAAGCCGTGGCTTCGACAATGCCGGCCTGTATGACCCGGAAGGCGTCGGCGGCACCCACGTCATGTACGTGTTGCACCACGCCGACACGCCGAAAATCTACGCCGGCCTGCCGGACAACCCCGAGATCAGTCCGCTGGTGGGCTTGTGGAAAGGCATCAGCAAACCGCTGGGCCTTTTGGCCATGGGCGCCGCGGTGCTGGCCGGGTTCTTCCATTACGTGCGGATCGGCCCGAACCGGGTCGAAGAAGATGAACATCCCGATCCGCCCGACACCTCGGTGCACGTCGTCGATCCGGCAGTGCACACCTTCGACCCACGCGGGGAGGGCCGGCCATGAGCAACAAGACGATCCTGCGCTACACCGCCAATCAGCGCACCAATCACTGGTTGGTGGCGATTCTGTTCTTCATGGCCGGGCTGTCGGGGCTGGCGTTGTTTCATCCGTCGATGTTCTGGCTGACCCACCTGTTCGGAGGCGGGCCTTGGACGCGGATCCTCCATCCGTTCATGGGCGTGCTGATGTTCGTGTTTTTCCTCGGCCTGGTGTTTCGCTTCTGGCGCTCGAACTTCTTCATCGACAACGACTGGAAGTGGCTGCGGCGAATTGACCGGGTAATGGTCAACGACGAAGAATCCGTGCCGCCGGTGGGCAAGTACAACGCCGGGCAAAAACTGCTGTTCTGGACTTTACTGCTGTGCATGCTCGCATTGCTGTTCACGGGACTGGTGATCTGGCGCGCGTATTTCAGTCATTACTTCGGCATCACCACGATTCGCTGGGCCATGTTGCTGCACGCACTGGCGGGGTTTGTGCTGATCCTGAGCATCATCGTGCACATCTACGCCGGGATCTGGATCAAGGGTTCGGTGGACGCGATGATGCACGGCTGGGTCAGTCGCGCCTGGGCCAGGAAACACCATGCACTCTGGTATCGCGAGGTGGAAAGCCAGGATCCGCCAGAGCGACCGGTCACGAAAAAGGGCTGACAGTTGCCAACCATCCTTGAACCCGGAGAAATCGAAGCGGCGGCCAGTTCGCCGCCGTTTCTGCACTTGCCACCGCACAACCTGTTCATGTTGCGGGCCCGGCGTCTTGAACGTTTGGCCGAAGGTCATCCGCTGGCCGACTACCTGCAGTTGATTGCCGGGCTGTGCCAAGTCCAGCAGCAGATCCTCGATGATCCGCCCTCGACCGCGTCGCTTGATGAACAGCGGCTGGAAGTCTGCCGGCAACACGGCATGCCGCCGTTCGCCGCCGACACATTGATTCGCGAGGACACCTGGCAGCTTTATCTCGAAGCCTTGCTGCAGCGTTATGTCGCCCCCGAGCAACCTGCTGTGGTCGAGGCCGTGACCACGCTGCGCCTTGCCAGCCCCGGCCAGTTGCGCGCCTGGGCCGTGGCGCTGGTCAGCGGCCAATATTCGCTGGTGCCCGCGGCACTGGTGCCGTTTCTCGGCGCGGCGCTGCAAGCGGCGTGGAGTCATTGGCTGCTCAGCGCAGCGAATCTGCAACTGACACCCGGCGACAGCCTCAGCCAGTGCCCGGCCTGTGGTTCGCCGGCCATGGCCGGGGTGATCCGCCATCGCGGCAAGCACAACGGCCTGCGTTATCTGGTGTGTTCGCTGTGTGCCTGCGAATGGCATGTGGTGCGGGTCAAGTGCGTGTATTGCGAACAGAGCAAAGGGCTTGAATACCTGAGTCTTGAGGATGACCGCCACGCCGCCAATCAGGCGCCGTTGCGCGCCGAAGTGTGTCCGGGCTGCAACAGCTATCTGAAGCTGCTGTATCTGGAAAACGACGGGGAGGGCGAGGCGCTGTCGGCAGATCTGGGCAGTCTGCTGCTCGACATGCGCCTGGCCCAGGACGGTTATCAGCGGCTGGCGCCGAATCTGCTGCTGGCACCAGGAGACGAATGACGCAAGGGTCTACACTCAGGCGCATCGGTTTTTTCCGGAGTGCCTGATGTCCGTCAGTGTCTTTGCCTTGCGTTTACCTTCCATCGACAGCCTGTTGCGCCATCCCGCGTGTCAGCCATTGGCCGAGCGTTACGGGCGCGAGGCGCTGTTGACGGGGTTTCGCCAGTTGTTGGATGACTTGCGCGAAGCCGTGCTGGCGGGGCAATTGACCGCCGTTGAAATCAGCCCCGAAGCCCTGGCCGGAAGGGTGGCCGAACGTCTGGCGTTGAAGCAGCGCAGCCAGGTGCGCCGGGTGTTCAACCTGACCGGCACCGTGCTGCACACCAACCTCGGGCGCGCCTTGTTGCCTGAAGAAGCCATTGACGCGGTGCAACTCGCGGCGCGCTATCCGTTGAATCTGGAGTTCGACCTGGCCAGCGGCAAGCGCGGCGACCGCGATGACCTGATCGAAGGCCTGATCCGCGAACTGACCGGCGCCGAAGCCGTGACCGTGGTCAACAACAATGCCGCCGCCGTACTGCTGACCCTCAACAGCCTCGGCGCGCGCAAGGAAGGCATCATTTCCAGGGGCGAGCTGATCGAAATCGGCGGCGCGTTCCGCATCCCCGACATCATGAGCCGCGCCGGCGTGCGTCTGCACGAAGTCGGCACCACCAACCGCACCCATGCCCGCGATTACGAAGCCGCCATCAGCCCACGCAGCGGCCTGATCATGCGCGTGCACGCAAGCAACTACAGCATCGAAGGCTTCACCGCTCGGGTCCCGACCGCCGAACTGGCTGCTTTGGCCCATCGGCATGATCTGCCACTGCTGGAAGATCTTGGCAGCGGCAGTCTGCTGGATCTGACTCGCTGGGGCCTGCCGGCGGAACCGACGGTGCGCCAGGCGCTGCTCGATGGCGCCGACATCGTCACCTTCAGCGGTGACAAATTGCTCGGCGGCCCGCAGGCGGGGGTGATCGTCGGGCGCAAGGAGTTGATCGCGAAGATCAAGAAGAATCCGCTGAAACGCGCGTTGCGGGCCGACAAACTGACCCTGGCCGCACTGGAAGCGGTGCTCGGTCTCTATCGCGACCCGGATCGTCTGGCCGAACGTTTGCCCTGCCTGCGCCTGCTGACCCGGCCGCAAGCCGAGATTCTGGCCCAGGCCGAACGCCTGCAACCGGCCATGTCCGAATTGTTGGGCGAGGGCTGGACCGTCACCGCAGAACTTGCGCTGGGCATGATCGGCAGCGGCAGCCAACCGGTGGCGCGCCTGCCGAGCGCGGCGCTGTGCCTGCGCCCGCAGGTATCGAAACGCCTGCGCGGACGTAGCCTGCTGAACCTGGAAGCCGGGTTGCGCGCCTTGCCGATCCCGGTGCTCGGGCGCATCGATGACGACGCGTTGTGGCTGGATCTGCGGCAACTCGACGATGAACCGGCGTGGCAGGCGCAACTCGGGCAATTGCAAACGTGATCATCGGCACGGCAGGGCACATCGACCACGGCAAGACGTCATTGCTGCAAGCGCTCACCGGGCAAACCGGCGACCGCCGCCCGCAGGAACGCGAACGCGGGATGACCATTGACCTCGGTTATCTGTACGCAGAACTGGCGCCGGGCGCCGGGCTGACGGGTTTCATCGACGTACCGGGTCACGAGAAATTCACCCACAACATGCTCGCTGGCGCGCAAGGCATCGATCTGGTGTTGCTGGTGGTGGCGGCGGATGACGGAGTGATGCCGCAGACCCGCGAGCATCTGGCGATTGTCGAGCTGCTGGGCATCCCCCGGGCGCTGGTGGCGATCACCAATTGCGATCGGGTTGAAGCGGGCAGGGTGGAAGAAGTCCGCCGACAGGTTGAAAGCCTTCTGGCGTCTGGCCCCTATGCCGGGGCGCCGCTGTTGACGGTTTCCAGCGTGACGGGCGAGGGTGTCGACGCGTTGCGCCAGACGTTGCTGCAGATAGAAAGCGAAGAACGCAGTCGCGACGGTGGATTTCGTCTGGCGATCGACCGGGCGTTCAGTGTCGCCGGCGCCGGCATCGTGGTGACGGGGACGGCGCTTTCAGGCGCGGTCGCCGTGGGTGACAAACTCAGCCTCGGCCCGGCGGGCAAAACCGTGCGGGTCAGGGGACTGCACGCGCAGAATCAGGCCGCCGAGCAGGCATTCGCCGGCCAGCGCGTAGCCCTGAACATCAGCGCGGATCGTCTGGAACTTGGGCAGATTCATCGCGGCCAATGGTTGCTCGCCGAATGGCTGTACGCACCGACCCAGCGGCTGGACATCGAATTCCGGTTGTTGCCGGGCGAACGGGTTTTCCAGCATTTCCAGCCAGTGCACCTGCATCTGGGCACGCAGGACGTGATCGCCCGGGTCGCCTTGCTGGAAGGCTCGAGCCTGGCGCCCGGCGAGCGCATGTTTGCGCAACTGCTGACGAACGTCCCGGTGCACGGCGTCCACGGTGACCCGCTGATCCTGCGTGACGCCAGTGCCCAGCGAACGCTCGGCGGTGGACGCGTGCTCGATCCCTTCGCGCCAGCCCGTCAACGGCGCAGCCCGGAACGGCTGGCGCAACTGCGCGCACTGGCGATCAACTCCGAGCTGGAACAGGCCTTGCCGACGTTGCTGGAATACAGCGAAAGCGGCCTTGATCCGCAGCGCCTGGAGCGTCAGTTCAATCGTCCGCGTGAGCGTTGGTCATTGCCGGATAACGTCCGCCTGATCGAAACCCGGCAAGGGCCGATGCTGTTCAATGCGCAGCGCTGGGGCATGCTCAAGTTCACCTTGCTGGAGCAACTGGCACGCTTTCATGAGCTGGAGCCCGATCAAATGGGGCCGGATCGCGACCGTCTGCGGCGCTTCAGCGGTTTGAGTGTCGAACGTGCAACGTTCATCAGCCTGCTGGAAGAACTGCTCGGCGCCGGTTCAGTGGTCGCCAGCGGCCCGTGGCTGCATTTGCCCGAGCACCAGGTACGCCTGAGTGCCGCCGACGAAACCCTGTGGCAGGCGCTCCAGCCATTGTTCGAACAAAACGGTTTCGATCCGCCGTGGGTACGCGACATGGCAAAAGTCGTCGACCAGGAAGACGCGACCGTGCGTTTGCTGCTGCGCAAACTGGCGCGCCTTGGCGTGACGCATCAAGTGGTGCGCGACCTGTTTGTCACCGACATCACGTTGCTGCAAATGGCGGCGGTGTTGCTGCGCCTGGCTGAAGAAAATCCGCAAATCGAAGTCACGGCATTCCGTGATGCGCTAGGCTTGGGACGCAAACGCAGTATTCAGATCCTTGAATACTTCGATCGGCTGGGCCTGACCCGACGCGTCGGCGAAGGCCGGCAGATCCGCTTCGACAGTGCGCTGGCCAACTCTGGCGCCAGCTGAGTTCAAGGAAGGCAATCGCGCCCGGTGGCGCGGCCGGGCTTCAAACCCGGTTGGGGACGGCATCCGTTCCCGGGCAGGTTCGACTCCGGCTGCCTTCCGCCATTTTCCCTTCAAAAACCCAGCGGGTACTGGATCACCACGTAGATCCGGTCAATGTCATCACCCGCCTGGGCGCTGTTGGCCCGGTGTGAAACGTGGGACAGCTGCACTGACAAATCCTTGGCCGCGCCGGACTGGACGATGTAGCGCAGATCGATATCGCGCTCCCAGTGTTTGCCGCCGTCCCCTTGCTGTGGCTGGTATTGCCCGCTGTCCGCGTCGAACGGGTTATAAGCGCCGCCCTTGGGTGCGTGGGTGCCGTCGATGTGGCTGCCGGAAACATAACGGGTCATGAAGTTCAGCCCCGGAATGCCGAAGGCGCCGAGATCGAGGTCGTAACGCGCTTGCCAGGAGCGTTCGTGGGCACCGTTGAAGTCGGCGTATTTGATCGAGTTGGCCAGGTAGATCGAGTCGCCACCGACGAAATCGAACGGTGTGTCGCCATTGATGCGTTGCCAGCCGAGCATCACCGCATGGGCGCCAAAGGTGTATTTGCCCGAGAAACTGAATGCAGTGTTGTCGATGTCGCCGGCCAGCGCCTGACCGGTATCGCGGGTGTGGTAGACGTTGGCGTCGAGTAACAGACCGGACTGTTTGAAATGCAGGTTGACGTAGTACTGGCGCCAGGTGTCGCTCAGATCCGACGCATACAGCGCGCCGCCCACCGGGCTGTCGCTGAACAGGTCGGTGCCGACGAAACTGATGCTTTCGCCTCGGGTGCTGGCGCCGTAGCCCTGAAAATCGCCTTTGCCGGAAGAGCTGTCCTGGTTCTTGAATGCCGTGAAGCGCCCGGCGACAAGGCGCGCGTTTTCGATCTCGTGGCTGTCGAGCAGAAACCCCGTGGCGTATTCCGGTTGCAGCCGTTTGTCCGAGGTGTCGAACACCGGCGTTTCCACGGTCATTTCACCGAAGGCGAGGGTAGTCTTCGAGGCCTTGAGCTTCAGCGCACCGCCGGCGCTGGAATAGTCGCTTGCGCTACGGCCGTCACTGTCCACCGGCAACAGCCCCGTGCCGGAGTGCCCTTTACCGCCATCAAGTTTCAGTCCGTAAAAAGCGTGGGCATCAAGGCCTAATCCGACGGTTCCATCCGTGAAACCGGATGCAAAAGTGCCGATAAACCCCTGAGCCCATTCCTGTTTGTAGTTTTTGCCGGTGGGTGAGGGCGAGCGGTAGTCGTTGCTCAGGTAGAAGTTGCGGCTGAGCACTTCGGCCTTGGCGTCGTCGAGAAATCCGCTGGCAAATGCCGAGTCGGCCATTGCGCAATACAAGAGTGCCAGGGCAAAACGCGGTTGCATGAAAGCTTTCATGTGTCAGTGACCGGCCGTGAGGGAAGTCGCCGGATACTGAAGCAAACCGTCGTGCTGCGATTGAGCGGATGTGCTGAGTCAGCGTCCTCAGTTCACCCGGCCTTTTCGCTGTCTGGCAGGCTCGACAGGGGTGGCTCTTGATGCCTGCAGAAGACTGGCGAAGGCCGCCTTGTCGATCGGGCGACTCATGAAATAACCCTGCACTTCGTTGCATTGATCCTTGCCCAGGATGTCCAGTTGTTCCTCGGTTTCAACGCCTTCGGCAGTCACGGTCAGCCCCATCGCTTTACCCAGGCCAATGATGGCCTGGACCACCGCCCGATCATTGGCGCCGGTGCTGATGGAAGCAATGAAACGTTTGTCGATCTTGATGCCGTCGAACGGGTAGGCGCGCAGATAGCCAAGGGATGAATAACCGGTGCCGAAGTCATCCATGTTCAGGCGCACGCCCAGTTCCTTGAGCGCGTTCATGGTGGTCAACGCGCCGTCGGTGTCGTTGAGCATGACGTTCTCGGTGATTTCCAGTTCCAGTCGGCTGGCCGGGAAGCGAGTGCCGACCAGCACCTCGCGTACATCTTCGACCACATCGCTGATCGCAAACTGCGCGGGGGACAGGTTGACCGACAGCAAAATGTCCGCCGGCCAGGTCAGTGCCGTTTCACACGCTTCACGCAGGACCCAGCGGCCCAAGGGGACAATCAGGTCGGTCTGTTCGGCCAGCGGAATGAAGACATCCGGCCCGAGCAACCCTTTGACAGGGTGCTGCCAGCGCACCAATGCCTCGACCGAGACGATTTTCTTGCCATCGACCGTGTATCGGGGCTGGTAGTGCAGCACAAACTGATTGTTCGTCAGGGCGCGGCGCAGTTCATCCTCCATCTGCCGGCGCGTCTGGATCTGATCGCTCATGTGCGCTTCGAAATAGCACCAGGTGTTCTTGCCTTCGGATTTGGCCTGGTACAGCGCAATGTCCGCGCAACGGATCAGCTCGCTGGCAACGTACCCGTGACGCCGGCTCAGGGCGATTCCGACACTGGCGCCGATGTGCAACGGTTGCTGTTCGAAGAGGATGGGCTGATGCAGGCTGCCGATCAGGCGTGTGCAGAATTTGTCGATCTCCTGATGCGTGTCCATGCCGCAGAGCACCACGACGAACTCGTCACCGCCCAGACGGGCGACGATATCGTGGTCGCGCGTGCATTCGCGCAAGCGGCTGGCGACTTCTTGCAACACAGCATCGCCTGCCGGATGCCCGAGCGAATCGTTGATCGGCTTGAAGTTATCCAGGTCAATCATCAGCAGCGACAAAGGCGGGGCGTGCTCCTTGAGTAACAGGGCGTCGTCCAGATAGCGCGACAGCTTGTTGCGGTTGGGCAGGCCCGTCAGCGCGTCATGCAGGGACAAGTGCTGGATCTGCGCATGGGCGGCGACTTCATCGGTGATGTCGCTGGCCGTGCCGCGATAACCGACGACTGCCGCACCCTCCACGATGGGCCTGGCCGAGAGGCGGCAGTGGCGCTGTTGTTCCTTGCGGTCACGGTAGGTGCAGCGCAGGTCGCTGGCGTTGCTCCCGTCATCGAGTTTTTTCAGCCACAGATCCAGTGGCGTGGTGTCGCAGACCAGCAAGTGCCCGATGTGTTTGCCGATCCACTGGGCCTGCTCATAGCCGGTGACTGCACTGAACCGGGCCGACAGATAGGTGATGGCCAACGCTTCATCCACTTCCCAGATCCAGTCGGAAGCCGCTTCGGCCACCGCCCGGAAGCGCTCCTCGCTGGCTTCAAGGGCGCGGTTGGACGCCAGCAGTGCCTGATTCGAGGCCTGCATCGCTTCAAAACTGTCGTCGACGTAGCGCGAGGAACGCAGCGCATGGCGAAAGAACCACGCGGTCAGGGCCATCAACACGATCAAAGCGGGGCCGAGGGTAGGCAACAACGACCACAGCAGATGCTGGCCCGGTCGCTCCAGATCAGCAACGAGGCTGTAGCCGGTACTGTCCAGCGGGACGCGGGGCTGGCCGGGGTCGATGGTGCCATCCGGTGCCAGCTTCAGATTGTTCAGCCCGTACCCGCTGCCGATCTTGCGCAACTTGGTGGGCGTCAGCTTGTCGACGAAGACCAGCACGGAGGTTTTTTGTGGATCGCCCACCGGACGCTCATCGTTGGGAAGGATCGCCGCAGCGGTGACCAGCGCCGGCCAGCCTTCGAACAATGAATAAGTACTGACAGGCCTGGTCAGGTCCGGCTGGTTCTGCACTTGTTCCACCAGGCTGAGCGCCGGAACCTCAAGAAACTGGCGCATTTGCGCATCGAGCAATTGCCCGCGAACGACGGTGTATTTGGTGCGGTCCCGATCCAGCACGAACAGACCGTCATAGCCGTCGTTGGTAAACAGGGTCTTGCCCATGTTCTGCTCGGTGTACGCCCAATTCGTGTCGACTGTGCCGCCCAAACGTTCATACGCTGTCGTCCAGTAGGCGTAACTGCTGATGTAGTTCTTCGATGCGGTGATCCGGTTTTCCAGCGCTCGCGCCGAATAGAACCGCACGTCGTCGACGTCCTCCTCATCCAGATGAGTGGCAATACCGAGCAACGCGGCAGTTGCCGCCATCACCCCGGCAATGAACAGAGCACCCACCGCCACAGCCAGACGCCGGGTGACAGGGCCCTGAAGGTTGGGGAGTGGCGTCGAATGGCTGGAGATATCCATCTGCTCGTCCTTGATCCGGTGTCTGTTCAATCTAGAACATCTTCAGCCTGGGGATGTTCAGAAGTTGTGCCAATCGTGTCTGACCGCTCGGACGTCCTTGACCCGAAAGCACAAGACTTCACGCTCAAAAACCGGATAATGGCGGCCAATTTGTTTAGCTCGCTATTCTGGTAACCCGCATGGAAATCAAGGTCAATTTTCTCGACAACCTCCGACTCGAAGCCAAGTTCGATGACTTCACGGTGGTGGCCGATCAACCGATCCGTTACAAGGGCGATGGCTCTGCACCGGGTCCGTTCGACTATTTCCTGGCGTCGTCGGCCTTGTGCGCGGCTTACTTCGTAAAGTTGTACTGCAGCACCCGCAATATCCCGACCGAAAACATTCGTCTGTCGCAGAACAACATTGTCGATCCGGAAAACCGCTACAACCAGATCTTCAAGATCCAGGTCGAGCTGCCGGCGGACATCTCCGAGAAGGATCGCCAGGGCATCCTGCGCTCGATCGACCGTTGCACAGTTAAAAAGGTTGTGCAGGCCGGGCCAGAGTTTGTGATCGAGGAAGTCGAGAACCTCGACGCCGATGCCCAGGCCTTGTTGATGCCGGTTGCAACGTCCGGCGCGGGCACCCGCATTGCCGGCAAGGACCTGCCGCTGGAGCAAACCATCGCCAATATGTCGGGGATTCTGGCCGACCTGGGCATGAAGATCGAAATTGCTTCGTGGCGCAACATCGTGCCCAACGTCTGGTCGCTGCACATCCGCGATGCGCAGTCGCCGATGTGCTTCACCAACGGCAAGGGCGCGACCAAAGAAAGCGCGCTGGCCTCGGCGCTGGGCGAGTTCATCGAGCGGCTGAATTGCAACTTCTTCTACAACGATCAGTTCTGGGGCGAAGAGATCGCCAATGCCGAGTTCGTGCATTACCCGGACGAGCGCTGGTTCAAGCCTGGCGCGAAAGACGAGTTGCCTGCAGAAATTCTCGACGAGTACTGCCTGGGTATTTACAACCGCGACGGCGAACTGCGCGGCTCGCACCTGTACGACACCAACTCCGGCAATACCCAGCGTGGTATTTGCTCGCTGCCGTTCGTGCGCCAGTCGGACAACGAGGTCGTGTACTTTCCGTCGAACCTGATCGAGAACCTGTTTCTCAGCAACGGCATGAGCGCCGGCAACACCCTGGCCGAAGCGCAGGTGCAGTGCCTGTCGGAAATCTTCGAGCGAGCGGTCAAGCGCGAAATCCTCGAAGGGGAAATGGCCCTGCCGGATGTACCGCAAGAGGTACTGGCGAAATATCCGGGCATCCTCGCCGGGATCAAGGCGCTGGAAGAGCAGGGCTTCCCGGTGCTGGTCAAGGACGCGTCGCTGGGTGGTGAATTCCCGGTGATGTGCGTGACGCTGATGAACCCGCGCACCGGCGGCGTGTTCGCCTCGTTCGGCGCGCACCCGAGCTTCGAAGTGGCGCTGGAACGCAGCCTCACCGAATTGCTGCAGGGCCGCAGCTTTGAAGGCCTCAACGATCTGCCGCAGCCGACCTTCTCGGGCCAGGCCGTGACCGAACCGAACAACTTCGTCGAGCACTTCATCGATTCCAGCGGCGTGGTGTCGTGGCGTTTCTTCAGCGCCAAGGCCGATTTCGAATTCGTCGAGTGGGACTTCTCCGGCAATGGCGAAAACTCCAACGCCGAAGAGGCCGCGACGCTGTTCGGCATCCTTGAAGACATGGGCAAGGAAGTCTACATGGCGGTCTACGAGCACATCGGCGCCAAGGCTTGCCGTATTCTGGTGCCGGACTACTCGGAGATCTATCCGGTAGAGGACCTGATCTGGGACAACACCAACAAAGCGCTGCAATTCCGTGCCGACATCCTCAACCTGCACAACCTGAGCAAGGTCGGCCTGCGCAACCTCGTCAAAGGCCTGGAACACAGCGAGCTGGACGATTACACCGACATCACCACGCTGATCGGCATCGAGTTCGACGACAACACGCCATGGGGCAAGTTGACCATTCTCGAACTGCGCCTGCTGATCTACCTCGCCTTGCAGAAGTACGAGCAGGCCAAGGATCTGGTCGAAGCCTTCCTGCAATACAACGACAACACCGTCGAGCGCGGCTTGTTCTATCAAGCGGTCAACGTCGTGCTGGAAATGGAGCTGGACGAGGATCTGGAGCTGGAAGACTACGAAGCCAACTTCCGCCGCATGTTCGGCGACGAGCGCATGGATGCGGCGATCGGCTCGGTCAATGCCAGCGTGCGCTTCTACGGCCTGACGCCGACCAGCATGAAGCTGGAAGGGCTGGATCGGCACCTGCGCCTGATCGAGAGCTACAAGAAATTGCACGCGGCGCGGGCCAGCTTCGCGGGTTGATTCCGTTGGCGGCACGCAGCGCTCAAAGAAAATGCTCCGTATCGAAAGATACGGAGCATTTTTCGTTATGGCCTACATCCAAGGAGAATCCTGCAATCCGGCGCGCGCTAACTGATGACTTTGATCGGTTGAACGGCCTTTTTTCGTCTGTTGCTCGCACGAAAACAAACGCCCCAACCAAGTCGGGGCGTTTGTGTTGCACTGGCCTTCAGTGCGTTTTCACACAGTCTGTCCGGGTGCTTTTTTTGTAGTCGGTAAACGTCGGTATCAGAGCGCGGCTTTCACCTGCAATCCAAACACCAGTGCATTGTCGATGTCCTTCCCGGAAAACGCGCCCGGCTCGATGATGTACTGCATATTCGGGCGCAGCGTCAGCCAAGGCGTGGCCTGATAGCCGTAACCGAGTTCGATCAATTGCTCGGCGCTGTCCAGGTTTGGAAACGCTGCGCCACTGTCCAGCGCCGCGTCTTGCTGCACATCACGGCTGCGCGGGTTCGGCACTGCGCGGCCGTAGCCCAGCGCCACGGTGTCACGCGGGCGGCCTTCGAACGGTTTGTACAGAACCAGCCCGGTGCCGTACCACTTGCTGAATGGCGACGCGGCTTCGCTGGCCGCCGAGTATTGGCCGAAAGCGTGCAGGCTGCGGCCTTCGGAGGCGTCCGAGGCCCAGACGGCCTGGTCGATCAGGACGTAATGGCCGCCGCGTCCGGACACTTCCTTGTCACTGCCGATGCGTTTGACGTCGGAGCTGTCGTAGTAATAACCGACCTTGTACTCGCCCGGCAGTTTGCCCGCCTGCTTGTAGACCAGTTCGATCGGCACCACGGTGCCGGTGGTGTGTTTCGGGCCCAGGTGCCAGGCACGGCTGGAATTGCCGTTGCTTTGCGGGTCGACATTGAACGCGGCCACCCGCAGTTGCCAGGCCGGGGAGAGGTCGTATTTCACCCGCACACCCAGGTGGGCGTTGGGGTAGTTGGTCCAGCCGCTGCCACCGGACATGTTTAGCGGATGGCCGCAGAAACCGGCGTTCATGAAGTTGCAGAGAATGCCACTGTCGAGACCGCCGAGGTCGTTGCCCATGGCCATGTAGCCGAGTTTGACGTTCAGAGCCGGGGTAAACAGGCTGCGTTCGTAACTGAGTTCGGTCAGGCGCGTGTAGAGGCCACCGTAGTTTTCCTGGATGGGCAAACGGTTGCCGACCAGATCTTCGGAGGCACTGTTGCCGCGTCGGTCGTTGATGCTCAGCTGGATCTTCCCGGCGTTTTCGACGCCGTACAGTTTGCTCAGGTCGAACTGCGCGCCGAGCTTGATGTTTTGCGAGTAGCGCGCCGAGCGATGCAGGCCACCGTCGGCGTTGTAGGCGGTTTCGCCGGTGTAGTCGCCGGTGAACTTGATGCCGTCTTCGTCGAACTGGTGGCGCAGTCCGCCCCAGTCGCCGGTCAGTGTGTTGCGGGTAAAAACGTTCGAATCGCTATCGGCGAAAGCGGGCAGGGCAGCGCCGCAGGTGAGACCGAACAGCATGCCGGTGAATACGCCGGCGTGAGAAAAGCGAACAGCCAATGACATTGCGCAAATCCAGAGCGAAGGACATAAAACGACGCGGCACCCGAAGGCGCCGCGCACAAGTGAAATAAAGGAGGGCGCTGCGGTTTACGGCAGCGCGTACGCCATGACGTAGTCGCCGCGATCGGTGGACTGACGAGCACCACCGGCAGTGATGACCACGTATTGCTTGCCGGTTTTCGGCGACACATACGTCATCGGGCCGCCCTGGCTGCCGACCGGCAGGCGGGCTTTCCAGATTTCTTCACCGTTGCCGCTGTTGTACGCGCGCAGGTAGAAGTCCTGGGTGCCGGCGATAAAGATCAGGCCGCCCTGGGTCGACAGGGTGCCGCCGAGGGTTGGCAGACCGATCTTGATCGGCAGGTGCATGCGGATGCCCAGCGGGCCGGTGTCTTCAACGGTACCGACCGGAACTTGCCAGGCGACTTTTTGGGTTTTCATGTCGATGGCGGTCAGGGTGCCGAACGGCGGGGCCTGGCAAGGAATGCCGGCGACCGACAGGAAGCGGTTCTTGTTGACCGCGTACGGCGTACCTTTCAGCGGCACAGCGCCCATACCGGTGTTCAACGCTTCGCCACCGGAAGTTGCCTGGCCCTTGTTCTGCGACGGGATCATCTGAATCCACAGCCCCAGGCGCATGTCGTTGACGAAGATGAAGCCGTGCACCGGGTCAGTCGAGATGCTGCCCCAGTTCATGCCGCCCAGCGAGCCCGGGAAGCTCAGGGATTTGTCAGTGCCTGGCGCGGTGTACAGACCGTCGTAGCGCATCGACTTGAAATCGATCCGGCACAGCAACTGGTCGTACGGGGTTGCGCCCCACATGTCCGACTCGGTCAGGTGCTGGGCACCGATCTGCGGCATGCCTACCGATTTCGGCTGGGTTGGCGAGTAGGGTTCGTTTGGAATGTTCGACGCCTTGACCGGTACTTCTTTAACGTCGGTCAGCGGTTTGCCGGTGGCACGGTCGAGCACGTAAATCTGTCCGGCCTTGGTGCCGATCACCACCGCGGGCACGGTTTTGCCGTCTTTGGTGAAGTCGATCAGGCTTGGCTGCATCGGCAGGTCGAAGTCCCAGAGATCGTTGTGCACGGTCTGGTAGACCCACTTTTCTTCGCCGCTGTTGGCGTCCAGCGCCAGGATCGAGGCGCCGTAGGTGTGATCCAGTTTGCTGCGCTCGACCCCATAGATGTCGGTGGACGAACTGCCCATTGGCAGGAAGATTGTGTTGGTTGCCGGGTCATAGGACATCGGCGCCCAGCTGTTCGGCGTGCTGCGAACATAGGTTTTGCCATCGGCCGGTGCCTTTTTATCCTGCGGATTGCCCGGGTCGAACGCCCAGCGCATGGCACCGGTCATCACGTCGAAACCACGGATCACGCCGCCCGGCATGTCGGTCTGCACGTTGTCGGCCACACGACCGCCAACCACCACGGTGGTGCCGGCCATCAGCGGCGCGGATGACAATTGATAGTAGCTGTCGGGCACATCGCCCAGACCGGCCTTCAGATCAACCTGGCCGTTGTTGCCGAAACCCTGGCAGAACTCGCCGGTGTCGGCATCGACTGCGATCAGGCGGGCGTCGATGGTGTTGGTCAGCAAACGACGGGTGCAGTTGGCAGCAGAAGCGGCCGGGGGCTCGGTGACAGGCGAACCGGCCGGTTTGGCGACGGCTGCGCTGGCATCGAAGTAGGCCATGCCACGGCAACGCTGCCAGACTTTGGACTGAGCGTTGATCGCGTTTTTCCAGAGTTCTTTACCGGTGTCGGCATCCAGCGCGATCAAGTTGTTGTGCGGGGTGCAGATGAAGACTTTGTTGCCGATCTGCAGTGGAGTCAGCTGGTCTTCGGCCCCGTTGCCGTCGCTTTCGGCGATGTCGCCGGTGTGGTAGGTCCACGCGACTTTCAATTTGTCGACGTTGCTGCGATTGATCTGGTCCAGCGCAGCGAAGCGACTGCCGCCCTCGGTATTACCGTAGTGCGCCCAGTCTTTCTGCGCCTTTTCCGGCTCCACTGGCGTCAGGCCCGGGCCAGTACCGGTAGGCGCGACGGTCGGGTGCGTAACGAACATGTTGCCCGCGGCCACCGCCAGTCCAACCGCCAGAACAGCCGCAACACCGTAAGCACCGCGACCCGCGACGCCGCCATCGGCGCGTTTGAGCATCGGGTAGACCAGCGCGACCACCAGGCCCACGGCGCTGAACATGAACAGACGCGAGAACACCGGCCAGAACACCAGCCCTGCATCGATCACTGCCCAGATCGCCGTCCCCAGCAGGAACGCCGCAAACAGCCAGGCGCCGGCAGGCTTGCGGCGGGCGATCAGCAGACCGGAAACGGCCATCGCCAGACCGCCGACCAGGAAGTACCAAGAGCCTCCCAGGCTGACCAATTTCACACCGCCAGCGGCCAGTGCCAGGCCGAGCAGGGCGATGATCACGCCCAGCCCGACCAGAATGAATGTTGATATGCCCGAGAGGCGTTGACTCTGCTTCACGTTGAATGTCCCGTTGAAATGAGGGGGGCATTATATAGTTAGGTAACTACCTAGTTAAATCACTAATTCAGAATGAAGTGTAGTTTGCTGCTCAATGGCGTGCTCTAGTGCCGAAAGCGCAGCCAGCGGACTCCACGCCAATGTCCAAGGGGCGGTAAAAATTCGCCTTTGTGTCAGCAGAAATGGAATTTGTGACAGCTACAGATAACTGCTGATGCCCGGAGCAACCTCAAGCAGGATTGCAATCAGCCCATGCGTCACTTGATGGAGGGGCTCGACATCCACACGAACTTCGCCGTCCGCCGGACTGTCCAGTCCTTTACATGCACTGGGTGAAGGCGAAAACGACATGACAATGACTGTAGGCGATTTTCTGGTCGAGCGACTGAGCGAGTGGGGCGTGACGCGGATTTTTGGGTATCCGGGCGACGGCATCAACGGCGTTTTCGGCGCACTGAGCCGGGCGCGGGGAAAGATCGAATTCATTCAAGCGCGGCACGAAGAGATGGCCGCGTTCATGGCCTCGGCGCATGCCAAGTTCACCGGCGAGCTGGGGGTATGTATCGCCACGTCAGGCCCTGGTGCCTCACATCTGATCACGGGACTCTACGACGCGCGCATGGATCACGTACCGGTGCTGGCGATTGTGGGGCAACAGGCCCGCGCGGCACTCGGTGGTCACTATCAGCAGGAGCTCGACCTGCTGTCGATGTTCAAGGATGTCGCCGGTGCCTTCGTGCAACAGGCGTCAGCCCCGGCGCAGGTTCGCCACTTGATCGACAGGGCGGTACGCACGGCTGTCGGTGAGCGGCGCGTCACGGCAATCATCCTGCCCAACGACTTGCAGGACATCGAATATGAAGCTCCGGGACGAACCCATGGCACTGTGCATTCCGGGGTGGGCTATACCAAACCGAAAGTCGTGCCTTATGACGCGGATCTGCAACGTGCCGCCGAGGTTCTGAATGCAGGCGAAAAAGTGGCGATTCTGGTGGGGGCCGGTGCGTTGCAGGCAACCGACCAGGTCATCGCCGTGGCGGAAAAGCTTGGCGCCGGTGTCGCCAAGGCGCTTCTCGGTAAAGCGGTACTGCCGGACGAACTGCCCTGGGTCACGGGCAGCATCGGTTTGCTGGGCACCGAACCCAGCTACAAGTTGATGACCGAATGCGACACCTTGCTGATGATCGGCTCCGGGTTTCCGTATTCTGAATTTCTGCCAAAGGAAGGTCAGGCACGCGGGGTGCAGATCGATTTGCAACCCGACATGCTTAGCTTGCGCTACCCCATGGAGGTCAATCTGGTAGGTGACGCCGGGGAAACCCTCGCTGCAGTGTTGCCATTGCTTGAGCACAAAACGTCACGCAAATGGCGCAAAAAGGTCGAAGGCTGGCGCGCTTCCTGGGAGAAAACCCTGGAAAAACGCGCCATGGCCAAGGCCGATCCCGTCAATCCGCAGCGGGTGGTTTTCGAACTGTCGCCACGTCTGCCGGAACTTTCGATCATCACCAGCGATTCCGGCTCTTGCGCCAACTGGTACGCCCGCGATCTGAAAGTGCGGCGCGGCATGAAGTGTTCCCTGTCTGGCGGCCTGGCCTCGATGGGCGCCGCTGTGCCTTATGCGATTGCGGCCAAATTCGCGTTCCCGGAGCGTCCCGTGATCGCGCTGGTGGGCGATGGCGCGATGCAGATGAGCAATATGGCGGAGTTGATCACCGTGGCCAAATATTGGCGGCAGTGGGCAAGCCCCAAATGGATCTGCGCCGTCTTCAACAATGAAGACCTCAATCAGGTGACTTGGGAGCAACGGGTCATGGAGGGGGATCCGAAGTTCGAAGCGTCGCAGAGCATTCCCGATGTTCCTTATCACCTGTTCGCCATCTCCATTGGGCTGAAAGGCATATTCGTCGACCGCGAAGACGACGTGGCCGCCGCGTGGGAGCAGGCGCTGGCTTCGGATGTCCCCGTGCTGATCGAGTTCAAGACCGACCCCAACGTTCCACCGCTTCCCCCGCACATCAAGCTCGAGCAAGCGAAGAAGTTCGCCACCACGTTGCTCAAGGGTGATCCGGACGAGGCGGGGATTGTCGTGCAAACCGCCAAACAGGTGTTAGGGGCTGTGCTTCCGCGCAAAAAATGAGTTCCGTCAGGAGCCGCCTCACCCGTCGTGGATTGAATACATCCAATGCGCGTGAGGTCTGCAATAATGAGCACCATTGCGGCACGAGGTCATGTCGAGTGCTCGTGTCGGTATCCGGCAGTTTGATTTGGAGGATTCCATGCGTGACATTATTGATGGCTTTCTGCGTTTTCAGCGCGAGGTGTATCCACAGCGCGTCGAGCTTTTCAAGCAGCTCGCGACAGAACAGAACCCCAAGGCGCTGTTCGTCACGTGCTCGGACAGTCGTGTAGTGCCTGAACTCCTCACACAGCGCGAACCGGGCGAGCTATTCGTGATCCGCAACGCCGGCAACATCGTGCCGTCGTACGGACCTGAACCGGGTGGGGTTTCGGCCACTGTCGAATATGCGGTTGCCGTGCTCGGCGTAAAGGACATCGTGATTTGCGGCCATTCGGATTGTGGGGCGATGGGCGCGATTTCACGCTGCACCTGTCTGGATCATCTTCCGGCCGTTGCCAACTGGCTTCGTCACTCGGATGCGGCGAAAGCGATTAACGCCGCGCATGAATTCGATACGCCACGTGACAAGCTCGATGGCCTCGTTCGCGAAAACGTGATTGCACAATTGGCGAACCTGCGCACTCATCCATCGGTGGCGCTCGCGCTCGAGCAGGGGAGTTTGAATCTGCATGGCTGGGTCTATGACATCGAGGCAGGTTGCATCGATGCGCTGGATGGCGCCACTCGGCGTTTCGTCAAACTTTCCGATTCACCGACCACCGTTGCCGTTGCTGCGCGCAACGTTGATCACGTGTAACAGCGACGGACGAGCCAGGACGGAGATGTCTTCGTCCTGGTCAAGCAGTACCAGGCCCGAGATAAAGGAACTGCCGGCGAACGGAGTCATCGGCAGCGTCGAGCAGTAAACTGCTTGGGCGGATTTTCCTCACGAGACGGATTTTTTACCCCGACGCGACAACCACTTGACGCATTTTTTAGCCATATCGGCATTGCCTCACCTAACCCGTGATTGAACCAGCGGGCTTGTCATCTTTATCTGAGGCTATTGACTCCACTCGTCAGCGCGATGCCGTTGCCCACCTTGACAGTTCAGTTGTCTGGCGAAATACTCGCCCCAAGATTCATATAGATGACTAGATAACAAGGTGAATAAAGTCGATGAATTCTCTTTCCAGTGATGCTCGCCTGCCGCTTTACCAACGCCTGCGTGACCACTTGGCTGAACAGATCGCTAACAACCGCTGGCGTCCAGGCGAGGCTATTCCCACTGAGGCCGCACTGTCAGCGGAATACCAGTTGTCTACTGGCACCGTGCGCAAAGCGGTCGATTCGTTGGTCAGCGAGGGAATTCTTGAGCGGCAACAAGGCCGAGGCACTTTCGTTCGCCGACCCCAGTTTCAATCGTCGTTGTTTCGATTCTTTCGTTTTCAAACCGCTGCCGGCGAACGCCAGGTACCGGAGAGTCGCATTCTGTCCATCGAAGCAGTAGCCGCGCCTTCAGCTGTAGCCCAAGCGTTAGGGTTACCGGTCGAAGCGCCGGTTATCCGCATTGTCCGTGTTCGATTGCTCGAAGTTCAGCCCGTGCTTGCCGAAGAGATCTGGCTGCCGCGCAACCGCTTTCAAGCACTGCTGGAAGTTGACCTCAGCCGGAAAGGCCCACTGCTATATCCGATCTACGAAGAAATCTGCGGTCAGGTCGTCGCCTACGCCGAAGAGACACTCACGGCTGAATCGGTGAGTGAGGTGCATGCTCGACTGCTGCAGGTACCGGTCAGCAGCCCAGTGGTAGTGATCGAGCGATTGGCTCGTGATTACGCCGGCACACCACTGGAGTGGCGTCGTTCCCGTGGGCATGCGGAGCACTTCCGATACAGCGTGGATATCCGCTAGCACCTACCTGTGTAGTGAATCGTTGAGCGGCGAGTAAGTCGCCGCTGGTTTCCTGTTTATTGCCAAAAATGGCCCTGTAGCGGAGCGGTTCGCTTTCGGCTGCCTTAAGTTCCACTTATAAGGATAAGAATCATGTTCAGCTGGTATCGCCAAATCACTCCTCGGGAGCGCAAAACGTTTTGGGCCTGCTTCGGCGGATGGTCGCTCGACGCACTGGAAGTACAAATGTTTGGCTTGGCGATTCCGGCGCTGATCGCCGCATTCGCCCTGACAAAGGGTGACGCGGGACTAATCAGTGGCGTTACGCTGGTTACTTCGGCCATCGGCGGATGGGTAGGGGGGACATTGTCCGACCGCTACGGCCGGGTACGCACGCTGCAATGGATGATCTTGTGGTTCTCGTTCTTCACCTTTCTGTCGGCGTTCGTCACTGGTTTCCATCAGTTGCTGATCGTCAAAGCACTTCAAGGCTTCGGCATTGGCGGTGAGTGGGCGGCCGGCGCGGTGCTGATGGCCGAGACCATCAACCCTGGACTTCGTGGCAAGGTAATGGGTACGGTGCAAAGCGCCTGGGCTGTGGGTTGGGGCCTGGCGGTCGGTGTGTTTGCGTTGATTTATTCGTTCGTGCCGCAGGATATGGCCTGGCGTGTGATGTTTATCGTTGGCTTGCTGCCGTCGTTCCTGATTATCTGGGTACGGCGCAATGTTGAGGAGCCTGATAGTTTCCAGCGCCTGCAAAAAGAAAAAGCCATCCCGCAAAGTTTCTTCAAATCCCTGGCAGGTATCTTCCGTCCTGAACTGATTCGCGTGACGCTATTCGGTGGTCTGTTGGGCTTGGGCGCGCACGGTGGTTACCACGCAGTGATGACCTGGCTGCCGACGTTCCTCAAGAGCGAGCGTAACCTCTCGGTGCTGAACTCTGGTGGTTACCTCGCAGTGATCATCTTCGCCTTTTGGTGCGGATGCGTGGTCAGTGGATTTTTGATCGACCGCATTGGCCGTCGTAAAAACATCGTGCTGTTCGCGTTGTGCTGTGTCGTCACTGTGCAGTGTTACGTGTTCCTGCCACTGACCAATACCCAGATGCTGTTCCTGGGGTTCCCGCTCGGCTTTTTTGCGGCCGGTATTCCCGCAAGCCTTGGCGCGTTATTCAACGAGCTATACCCGGCAGACGTGCGCGGTGCCGGTGTGGGCTTCTGCTACAACTTTGGCCGAGTGCTGTCAGCGGTATTCCCGTTCCTGGTCGGCCACATGAGCGACTCCATGTCCCTTGGCTCTGCGATTGGTATCGACGCCGGGATTGCCTATGGCGTGGCGGTGATCGCGGCACTTTGTCTGCCGGAAACCCGTGGACGCAGCCTCGAAGCTTCAAATACATCGGTGGCAGTAGCGATCAACGGCAACGAGAGTGCGCGGGCCTGATGCCCATTACCTTCTATTAGATGAATGCTATGACTGATACCTGCTCTACACCGATCACCGGCATCGACTCCCATGCTCATGTGTTTAGCCGTGATCTGAATTTGATCGGTGAACGGCGCTACACCCCTGATTACAACGCCACGCTTGAGCAGTATCTGACGCACTTGCACGCTCATGGCCTAAGCCATGGCGTATTGGTGCAACCGAGCTTTCTCGGTACTGACAATAGCTACTTGCTGGCGGCGTTGAGGCAAGCGCCGGATCAGTTGCGAGGCGTGGTTGTGCTGGAGCCAGGCGTCAGTCGCGCCATGTTGAATGACATGGATCGCCTGGGCGCGGTCGGCGTTCGCTTGAACCTGATGGGCAAGGCGTTACCTGATTTTCGTAACAGTGCCTGGAGAGCGTTTTTCAGCCACATTGCTGATCTTGACTGGCATGTCGAATTGCATCGGGAGGTAAAGGATCTGCCTGGGCTGATTCATCAATTGGCCCCGTTCGGTTTGAAGTTGGTGATCGATCACTTTGGCCGGCCGGATGCCAATTCGGGCGTCGATCAGCCCGGTTTTTGCGAGTTACTGGAGTTGGGGTCAAAAGGTTCGATCTGGATGAAGGTATCGGGAATCTATCGTTTGGGAGGTACGCCGCAACAGAACATCAATTTCGCTCGAGTGGCATTACCGCTGCTGGAACAAAGTTTTGGCGTTCGCCAGTTGGTGTGGGGTAGCGACTGGCCGCATACGCAGCATGAGCAAAGCATCGGTTTTCGCACCGTAGTCGATCAGTTAAAAGCCCTGGAGTGTTCGCCGCAGGTTAGCTATTCGCTTCTGGTGCAAGCCCCTCGAAGGTTGTTCGGTTTTGCGAAAGGCAAAAGCTGAAACTTGCGCCTGCATTCGCAAATGCCCATTCATCTCTCCCATTTAAATCAATACCTACAGAACGTTCGACGTGCGACGTTGCATTAAAACCTGCCGTGCCTCATCGGGACGTTTTGTGTAGCAGCTGATTCCAATTACAAAAGAGCAGATTCCATGAACATGTCATCCGAAATCGAAATTGAACCCACCCAAACGAAGCTTCGCTTATTACATGCACCGACAGGCGTTACGGTTTCAAACTTTTCTTTCAAATCCGAGTGCAGTTTTTGCGTCGGCCCGACCGAGATCCTTTCATGACCCCCTTAGATATAGACCTGTTACTGACCGCATTGGTGAGCGTCCTGGTGCTGGTGGGGCTCATCGTGTCACGTCTCAAAATGCACCCGCTCCTGGCCTTGCTGGTGGTTTCCGTGGGCGTCGGCTTTGCAACCGGAATGGAGCCGGAATCCATCGTCTCCCACGTGATCACCGGCGCCGGAAAGACACTGGGTGCAGTAGGGGTGGTCATCGCGCTTGGAGCGATGCTGGGCAAAATTCTTGCTGACGCAGGTGTCACAGAGCAGATCGCCGAGGTCATCCTCAAGCGGACATCGGATCGGATGATCCCTTGGGCCATGATGATGGTTGCATTTGTAATTGGTATTCCCATGTTTTTCGAGGTAGGCCTGGTGATCATGCTGCCGCTGATATTCAGCGTGGCGCGAAAACTGGAAAGCCAGGCTCGCTTCAAAGGTTCAGCGTATGTGTATGTGGGTGTTCCGGTGATTGCGGCACTTGCAGCCATGCACGGGATGGTACCGCCGCACCCTGGCCCCTTGACGGCCATCGCCGCGCTCAAAACCTCGGTTGGGCCCACAATGCTCTATGGCTTCCTTGCCGCAATTCCTGCAATGATTTTGGGCGGCCCGCTTTATGGCGCATTCATTTCGCCGCGTATGAGCACCCGGCCGGATCAGGTTTTGCTGGATCAGTTCACCCTGGCTGAAAAAGCCGACGATCAACCAAGCACCAGCGTATGGCTTGGCGTGCTGGCAGCCTTGCTACCGGCGATCCTGATGCTGATTCATGCCGTCGCCGAGATGCTATTACCCAAGGGCAATGCAATCCTGAAGATGGCCAGTTTCTTGGGCAATCCCCTGATAGCCATGCTTCTGGGCGTTCTGTTCGCAGGGGCGAGTCTGGTACTCGCGCGAGGTGGCGATGCAGGGCAACTGCGCGAATCCCTGGGCAAGAGCCTCAAGCCCATCGCTTCAATCATCATGATCATCGCCGGCGGTGGTGCCTTTCAGGAACTGCTGACCAGCGCCAAGGTAGGCGATGCCATTGTGCACCTGACCCAGCAGTCTGCGTTCCCTCCGCTGATCCTGGGTTGGTTGATCGCCATGCTGCTCTCGGTATCTACCGGTTCAGCCACTGTAGGTATCGTTGGTGCTGCGGGTTTGCTGGCGCCGCTTGCAGGTGCTGATCCCAGCCTCAACCTGCCGCTGCTAGCCTTGTCCATAGGCTGTGGCTCGCTGTTCTTCAACTATGCGAACCATGCGGGCTTCTGGATGGTGAAGGAATCCTTTGGCATGACTATGGGCGAAGCCACCAAAACCATTTCGGTGGTTCAATCCATCGTAGCCGTGGTCGGTTTGATTGTGGTGTTGATGTTGAATGCGGCTGTCACGGTGACTTGAGTCAGGATCTGTTCGCAGATAGCAACCGTGCCCGAGCGAGTCAGTCGAGGGGTCAGGCACAGGCTCCTCTACCACAGGAGCAGACACTTGCTCTTCGGGCTCAGGCTTAACCAGCACTTGTGTACAGGAGATACAAAATGCACATCGATTGGATCAACTTCACACCCTGGACGTCATTAGGCGGCGGCGCCTTGATAGGGCTGGCGACCAGCTTGTTCGTTCTCGCTAATGGTCGTATCGCGGGCATCAGCGGCTTGCTAGGTAGCGTGATGCAATTTGATAGTGAAGGCTGGAGCGAAAAGGCGTTGTTTCTTCTTGGTCTTTTACTTGCGCCCTTGTTGTGGGGAGCGTTGACCGTTTTGCCGGAAATAGAGATCAAGACAGAGTGGCCGGCCCTGATTATTGCGGGGCTGCTCGTCGGCGTGGGAACCCGTTACGGCTCGGGCTGTACGAGTGGTCACGGCGTGTGCGGGATTTCCCGGTTGTCTCCTCGCTCCATCGTGGCAACGGTGTGTTTTATGACCGCCGGCTTCGCAACGGTGTACGTCATTCGTCATGTTTTGGGAGCTTGAAGATGATCAAGTTGAGCGCATTTTTTGCAGGGTTGATCTTTGGCTTAGGTCTACTCCTGGCAGGCATGGCGAACCCTGCCAAGGTATTGGCTTTTCTTGATGTCGCCGGGGCTTGGGATCCGTCACTTGCTCTGGTGATGGGAGGGGCCATTGCAGTGGCGGTTATTCCCCTGAATTGGGCGCGCAAGAACAAGCAATCCTTGCTGGGTGCCCGCATGCAGTTACCCGTAAAGCGAGAGCTGGATCCCCGCTTGATTGGCGGCAGTCTAGTGTTCGGTGTTGGTTGGGGAATTGCGGGGATTTGCCCTGGGCCGGCTGTAGCTACTCTGCTGACGGGGCACTGGCAAATAATCATTTTCGTGTTGGCTATGTTGGCCGGTATGTATTTGTTCTCTGTATTAGAAAGCCGACGCGTGTGTTGATCAGGTGATAACCATGGACGTAAATGACGGAAACGCTGTCAGATACCTGCACCAGCCGAGTGTTCTATTGAGACGCCGCTCCCTGATATCAGAATCGCGTTCCGAGTCTGAGCATCAGCGCATGAGATCTGGAGTCGTCCCCCAATCCGTATGACCCTTGATAGGTCACGCCTGTCGTCAAGCCTCCTGGCAGTGAGAAGTCAGCTCCCAGCGCGACGGTCATCAGGTTTTCGCTTTGTCCCTGGGTGGATACGCCATAGGTGGCGTCACTGATGTCGGCGTACCCCATGCGCGCCGTGCTGTCACCGCTGAAGGTGTGGCTGTATTCGAGGCGACCACGCAGCGTCAGTTCCGTCGGCTTCAGCGACAAGCCATATTGCCCCCGCAAACCACCGGTTCCGGACAACACGCTCATGCGTTGTGCCGCGTATGCCAGGTCGAGCGCGCCGCTGCCGGATTCGCGAAATCCATCGAGCTTCGTCGATGACACGTCGACACGGCCATAAGGTGCGATACGCCAGGTGTCTTCCCTGAATTCATAACCCGAGCTGAGCGAGCCGAAGATCTGATCGCCGTCACGCGAGCCCTTGGCGTATCCGCCGTTATCGGTCACATAGCGGCGACTGTCGAACGACAGGTTGCTGTACCCGAGTAAACCGTCGATGAATACGCGACCCGGGTGGAAACTGCCGTAGATTGCACCGCTGAAGGAGTCTCCTTTGCTGTGGCTGCCTTGGGAACCGATATCGCTGGAGTCCCGGCCATACCCGAAACCGATGCCGGCGGTGAAGGCATCAAAGAAGCGATAGTCGACGCCGGCGCTCATGCCGACCATGGTACTGTCGAGCTTCACGTCGTCTCGGCGGGTATCACTGACGTTGACGTAGCCACCACTCCAGAACGACAGGTTCTCATCTCCCAGCAATCCGCTGTTTGAGCCGGGAGCTGCGGACAATTGTGGGGAGGCTGTGCGATCGCTGCCACTGAGTGACGACAGCGCCTGGTACATCTCCGAGGCGCTGGTATTGCCGGTACGTGACTGGCGCGATTGCGGCAAGCCGAGTTGCAAGTTGAAGCTGCTGCCACGACGGTTCTCTTTGTCGTGCAGTCGTTCGAGGCGGTCGTTGAAGTTGTCGATCTGCGCGCGGGCAAAACGTGCGGCACTTTGCGCTTGGGCGCCGAGCATGCCGATCACTTCCTGGTCTTTGCTCGGGTCGGAACGTCCGGCCACTTGCAGCGTCAGGGTGATGGGTTGCGACGCGCCCCAGCGATTGCTGAGGGTGTAACGGATGATCGCAGCGCCTGAAGCTTGTGCGGCAGCCACAAATGTCAGACTCGTCCCGCTGAGCGTCGTCTGTCCCATGGCTTTGGAAGGCGTGTCCACCAATGCCGCGCCGGTGAATGGCCCGCCGCTGATGCCATCCGCCAGGTTCACGGTGACTGCCTGCCCGGCGTACAAGGATGCGCTGCGGTCGGCGCCGCTTGGCAACGTGCCGCCGATGCTCAGGCTGTAAGCGACATTGAGCGTCGCACCGGTGGCGTCCGTGATTTGCACGGCAATGGTCGCCGAGCCTGCTTCCGAAGGTGTGCCGGAAATTGTCCCGGAGGAGGCATCGATGTTCAGGCCCGACGGCAGACCGGTGGCGCTGAAACGATAGGGGCTGCCGCCACCGCTTACGCTCAATGCTTGTGAGTAACGGGCACCGATTGTTGCCGCTGGCAGCGATCCGGCGGCGGGGGAAACGATCAGGGTAGGGGCTGAAATCGTCAGATTGACCGTCGCTGCCGGCGAGGTGCCTGAGGCATTACTGGCGGTGTAGGTGAAGCTGTCCGTCCCGGAGAACCCGGCGACTGGCGTATAGGTGATCGTCAGACCTCGGGCCATCGCACTGCCGTGCATTGGTGCAGTGACAACCGCTACCGACGTGGCTGTTCCCCCCGCCAGAGACAGCGCAATGCTGCCGCTGCTATTGGCAGCGATGGCGGCGGAAACCGGGTTGGCCACAGGCACTGGCCCACCGGCAATACTCAGCGTGTAATTGGCATTGCCGACGGCGCCATGTTGATCCGTCACGCTGACAGAGAGGTTGTAGCTGCCAGGACTGGCGGGCGTACCACTCAGAACGCCACTGGCTGCATCGAGAGTCAGCCCTGCGGGAACTCCGGAGCTTGTATAGCTATACGGCGCCGAGCCCCCGGTCGAGCTGAATGATTGACTGTAGGCCGTTCCCACCTGACCGGCAGGCAACGCACCAGCGGCCGGGGTCAACACCAGTGTCGGCGCCGTCACCGTTAGCGTGACCGTCGCGGGGGAGGAGGTGCCCGACAAGTTACTGGCGGTGTAGGTGAAGCTATCTGGGCCTGAGTAACCTGATGCCGGCGTATAGCTGATGGAGGTGCCGCTGGCGGTGGCAAGCCCGTGTAAAGGGGCGGATGCAACGGCAACCGACGTCGCAGTGCCGCCTGAGAGGGCCAAAGTGATCGGATTGCCGGAACTGTTGGAAGCCACGGTCGCGGAGACATTGCTCGCATCCGGCGCAGCGACGGCCCGAGTGACCGTGATGGTGTACAGGTGCGTGGTACTCCCGTCCTGGGCAGTACCCAATACGCTGATCGTGTTCGACCCCGTGTTCAGGCTGATTGCTGGCGATGTAGCACCCGAGCCCACACTCATTCCGTTGATCGTGATCGTAGCGTTACTGTCGGAGGCCGTCGGCGTGAAGGTGATTGAAGATACGTTGCTCGCGACCGCGACATTGTAGGTACTGGTGCCCGATGAAAATGAAGGCGACAAGGTACCGGCTGAAGGGATCAGGTTCGACAGGGTGGCATCGCTGGAAACCGCCGCACCACAGTTGATGGTCACCGTGCTCAGGTAGGTGCCGACCTTGGTGCTGATGAACAGCCCGTTGGTCAGATTTGCAGCCGAAGCACTGCCCGCATGACTACCTGCACTGCCGGTGTTGCTGCGGTAGTCGAAGTAGGGCGAGAAGGTGGTCGGGTTGCGCAGGATCACGTTATCGGCGGACGACGGATTGCTGTTGCCGACGTTGCCGCCGTTGTCACTGAACGTGACCGAGACGCTCTCGCCGGCAGAAAAGGAACCAGCAGGAAAGGAGCGAGAAAAGCTACCCGAACCGCTCAAACCGTTGAGCGTCGTGCAGCTGGCCGATAACGCGTACGCCGAAGATGAATCAAACAGCAGGCTGCAAATGGCGAGTGCCATGAACACAAAAAATCTGGAAACCCTGAATGAAACGTACCGACCGTTCAGTACCGTTGTTTTGCAGACAAGCTTTTGCGTTGAATACATGCAGAGAAACCTGATTCAGAGGCGGAGCGCGCGCGATGCTGCCCATTCTGGCGACTCGTACGATATCGACTGCGCAGAATGAGTCTTTAAGCCGTAGTTAGAGGTGACTTGCGTGAATCTGAATGGCAGCGGGGAAGAGGTGAAAGCGCAGAGCGCCGCTCTAAAGGATGCTCCGGACATCACTATCGCCCAGAGCGGCGCCTTGTTTGACCGAATAGGTTTCTACCGAGGTATCAAAACATCTTCTTTAACATAATATACATTACACGTAACAAAATATTACAACGCTAGCCTGATTGCGCACACCATTTCTACCTCCTGCGGCGCTCTCAAATGGCCTGATCCTTGATGCTCGCAGATTGCTCTATTTGAAATATGCTGCGCTCAATCCCCGTCACGCGTCAGTTTTTCAATCAGCGCTCGATGCTGTGGATACTGCGTTGTGAGTTTCTGCCGGTTCCCCATTTCCATATCGGCGAAATCAAATCCTGGTGAAACCGCTTCGCTGATCAACCCGAATCCATTCTCGCCATTCAGCAATCTGGATGCTTTCCAGATACCGCCCGGTACGTGGAACTGCAGTTGCTGTCCAGCCAGAACGTCACTACCCATCACCAATGTCTGTAGTGAACCGTCTGCATGAATCAGGCTGTATTCGATGGCGTCGCCCAGATGGAAATAATGCAGGATGTCGGAATGATTGAAATGAAACTGGCCCACCGGCGATTCCTCGGTCAGCAAGTAGTAAATCGACGTCATCAGATACCGCGGTCCGCCGATAGTTTCGAGCATGTCCCGGTGGTCGGCCTGATAGGTTCTGCGAAAAAAACCGCCTTCAACGTGCGGCTCCAGATCCAGAGCAGTGATCACGTCCTTGGCGGTCATATGACTTAGTTTCATAGGCTTTCCCAGTCATTTTCGATGTGCTTCGTGTATAGCTCAACTAAACATCTATTTACTTGAGCTAACTATAAGCGCTCCTGGAGCAGGAGGATTTGCTGTCACATCTGCCCTCCTTTGGCTCAAAACTATGCGGCCGCAGCTTGTGAAACCGACGCCCTCAGCTTTTTCCCTGCAGTTGATTTTAATCAAACACACATGCGCGCTTCTCGACGAAATTAATCCTCGACGTTCGCGGTCAATGCCGACCATTCCGTCTCGTGGAGGTACGTCATGGCTACTCAACTACAAGACATCCAACCGGGCGCTACCCCCGCCCAACATCCCCCACTGGCCGGCAGCTTACCCAAAACCGAGCCCAAGCGACTCACTCTGAGCCTTCTGGTCGCTCTGGTGGTGGGATCGATGATCGGCAGCGGGATTTTCAGCCTTCCTCAAAACATGGCGGCCAGCGCCGGGGCCGGGGCGATCCTCATTGGCTGGCTGATCACCGGCGGCGGCATGCTATCGCTGGCACTGGTCTATCAGTCCCTGTCCAACCGCCAGCCGGCATTGGATAACGGTGTGTTTGCCTATGCTCGGGCACTCGGTGGTGACTTTCTCAGTTTCAACTCTGCCTGGGGCTACTGGATCAGTGCCTGGATCGGCAACGTCAGCTATCTGGTGATTCTGTTTGCCGCGCTCAGTTACTTCTTTCCAGCATTTGGTGAAGGCAATAACAAAGCAGCGATTGCCGGCGCGTCAGTAGTGCTCTGGTCCTTGCACTGGATGATCTTGCGGGGCATGCGTACGGCGGCTCGTGCCAATGCCTTGAGCACCGCGGCCAAGATTGTGCCGCTGTTGCTGTTCATCGGCTTCGTGATCGCGGCGTTCCGGCGCGACACGTTCGCCATGGACTTCTGGGGAACACCGGGGCTGGGCAGCACTCTCGACCAGGTCAAAAGCACAATGCTGGTGACGGTTTGGGTGTTTATCGGCATCGAAGGCGCCAATGTGTTTTCTGCCCGCGCGGCAGAGCGCGCCGATGTCGGACGCGCCACTGTCATCGGTTTTATCATCACCTTATTGTTGTTGATCGCGGTTTCCCTGCTGTCACTGGGCATACTCAAACAACCGGAACTGGCCGCCCTTAAAAATCCTTCGATGGCCGGCGTACTGCAGGCCGCCGTCGGACCATGGGGTGCCGTGCTGATCAGCATCGGTTTGATTGTTTCGGTCGGTGGCGCCCTACTCGCCTGGACACTGCTGGCGGCTGAATCGGTGTTCACACCGGCGAAAGAAAAGGTCATGCCACCGTCGCTTGGTAAGGAGTCCGCCCGGGGCGTGCCTGCCCACGCCTTGTGGCTGACCAACGGATGCATCCAGCTGTTTTTGCTGTTGACGCTTTACTCGAGCGCCAGTTACCTGGCACTGATTTCTCTTGCCACCTCGATGATCCTGCTGCCCTACCTGCTCAGCAGTCTGTATGCATTGAAAATGACCTGGCAGGGCGAAACCTACGCCGGTCATCGCGCCTTGCAAGTGCGAGACCTGGCCTTCGCGCTGGTCGCCACGCTGTATTGCGTCTGGTTGCTGTACGCCGCAGGCCCCAAATACTTGCTGCTCAGCGCGTTGCTCTACGCCCCTGGCTCACTGATCTACCTGGGCACACTGAAAGCCCGTGAGGGTCAGCCTCTTGGCGGTCCCGAGACAGGTTTGCTGATCATCATCTGGATCGCAGCGGCCTATGCGGGCTGGATGCTGTGGTCCGGGACGTTGACGCTGTAAGGAGTTCTTTCAGTCTGCGCGGTTCGCCGACAGGACGTCCGACGCTGCGCCTTCAATCCGAGAGGAGTACCGAAAATGAGCAATTCCTTGAAAAAGATGCAGGAACATGCGGAAGCAAAATCCAGTCAGGTGCCCGTGACGACCGATATCTGGCGCCCACTCGAAAAGCTGCGGCAGCAGGTTGATCACCTGTTCGAGGATTTTCACCGTGGATCATTGATGTCACCCTTCAGCCGCGGGCTGTTTGATGTAGAACCGTTCTTCTCGCGTGACGTCTTCTCCCCCAGCATGCCGGCCGTGGATATCACCGAAAAGGATAAAAGCTTCGAAATCACGGCCGAACTGCCCGGCATGGACCAGAAGAACATCGAAATCAAACTGTCCAACGGCAGCCTGATCATCAAGGGCGAAAAGAAAGAGGACAAGGAAGAAAAACGCAAGGGCTATTACTTGAGCGAGCGTCACTATGGTTCCTTCGAGCGTGTGTTCAACCTGCCCAAAGGGGTCGACGCCGAGAAGATCGATGCGCACTTCAGCAAAGGCGTATTAAGCATCTCGCTGCCGAAAAAGCCCGAAGCGATGAAAGCGGACAAGGTCGTGCCGATCAAGGGCGAATGAATCCGCAGATGTATGCCCCTTGCCGGAAAACTGGCAAGGGGCTTTTTCTTGGGCCTCAGCCTCTGAAAATGTCGAACGGCTCGATCTTCAGCACCTTGCGAATGCCCAGGTAGCTGGAAAACCCGGCAATCAACAGCACCAGACCAAACGCCAGTCCCAGATTCCAGAAAGTAACGATCGCAGCGTAGTTGGGAAGATAGGTTCGTGCGATGACGATCATCAGAGTCACCAGTCCGATGCCCAGACCATAACCGGTCATCGCGGTGAACATGGCCATGAAGAAGATCATGTAGACCATCTCCCGGTTCTTGGCGCCGATGGCTTTCAAAGCGGCAAACTTATCCAGGTTTTCCAGAATGAAACTGTAGAACGTCTGACCGGAAATCGACAGGCCGACCAGAAAACTGATGACTGTCATCATCAGAATATTGGTCCCGACACCGGTCTGATAGATGTAGAAGTCGGCAATACGCCGGTTGAACTCATCCCTAGTCAGGGCGATGTAGCCCAACCGCGCCACTTGCTGCTTGATGGCTGCCTCACCTTGCCGGCTTCTGGGCTTGAGCAAGATGTATGACACGGTGAAGCGTGTCGTAGGGATGTATTCGATGGCACGCCGGTAGGTTGTGTAAAGCGTCGGCACTCCGGTCAATCCACCGACCAGAACCCTGGCGATGCCGACGATGATGCCCCGGTGGTCGTTGAGCTCGAACGAGGTACCGATGGCAGGGTTGCCCAGTTTTGCGAATTCAGCATCGTGAACCACGATGAACGCGTTTTCGGCGTAGATATCCTCGATGGCGCCCTGCTCCAGGGCCGGACGACCGAGCAGGCTGGTGTCGTCCAGACCAATCACGCTAACCCCTTGATATGTGCCATTTTCCAGGCGCACCTGGGCGCTGCCAATGAATACCGGGACGGCGTATTCCACCTGCTGCATGCTGCGCACTGCGTCCAGCAGGTAGTCCGGCAACGGGATGGCAATCGTCGGGGTGTTGACCGCCGGATCGATGATCCACATCGGTGCTCCGACATTGGTGACCGTCGAATAGGCGCGGTTCAGGATGCCAGCGAACATGGCGGTCATTTGCATCATCAGGAACACTGAGAAGGTGATACCCACCAGTAACGCCGAGAATTTGGCGCGATCATTGACTAGGAGTTTGTACCCGATGCGCAGAATTCCACTGTATTTCATGGCCAGTTTCCGCTAATGCCAGTATCGGGCCGGTTCCACCAGCCACCGCCCAGCGCCACGAACAACGCAACCGTGTCCTGATGCCGCTGCGCCAATGCTTGAAGGTAAGCAATATCGACCTGATGCAACTGCACGTTGGCCACGAGCAGATCCAGATAGGTCACCAAACCCGAGCGATAGTTGGCCTGTAATAATCTCAAGGCCTCTCGGGCAGCGGCCTGCGCCTCGGCCTGCTTCTGTAACGTTTGCGCATCGAGCTCTATTGCCCTGAGCACATCCGCCACCTGCGCGAAAGACTCCAGCACCACTTGTCGGTAGTTCGCCGCTGCTTGCTGATAGGCGTCAATTGCCGACTGGCGGCTGTACCACAGGCGCCCTCCCTGAAACAGCGGAATATCGATCGACGGCCCGAAGTTCCAGAATCGTCCGGCACCGGCAAACAGTGAACCGGTGTACGACCCAGCCGCCCCGTAGGTACCGCTCAAGCTGAAGCTGGGAAACATAGCCGCCGTGGCGACACCGATTTGCGCGCTGGCCTGATGCAATTGCGCCTCGGCGGTGAGGATATCCGGACGCTGGCGCACTAGGTCGGAAGGCAGACTGACCGGCAGATCGTGCGGTAACGAAAGTGCTGTCAAGCGAATGTCGGGAAGTTTGAGTTCTGCAGGCATCACGCCTTCGAGCGTGGCCAGCAAGTGCTCGCTTTGACTGACTTTCTGTTTGAGCGCCGGTAACGAGGCCTCGTTAGTCGCGATCAGGCTCTGCAGGCTCAATGTCGCCGAATAAGGCACCGTTCCGCTGCGCACCTGAACCTGGGTGGACTGCAGCTGCTGGCGCTGCAAACCGATCAATTGTTCCGTGGCCTCGATCTGCGCGGTATAGGCTGCCCGGGCAATGGCCGTATTGACGACATTGGCCGTTAGCGTGAGATAGGCCGCCTGAGTCAGCCAGGTCTGGCGATCGACCTGGGCTTGCAAGCCCTCCACGGCACGTCGCTCGCCGCCAAAGACATCGAGGGTGTAGCTGATCGTGCCACTGAAGATCATCACGTTAAAGATCGAGCCTGCCGTCGTCAGCCCTTGCTGGACCGGCGCGCTGCGCTCACGACTGGCGCTGAAGCGGGCATCGAGCTGCGGATAGAAGACCCCGTGACCGGCTCTGAGCGCGTTCTGGCTTTGACGCAAACTGGCCTCGGCCGCCTGCACGGTCATGTTATGGGTGATCGCCTGGCGCACCAGTGCATCAAGCGCCGTCGAGTGGAAAAAACGCCACCAGTCCGGTGTGACCTCACCGCCGGGCACGAACTGTTGAACCTGGCCCTGCGCCGCAACAGTCCCCGGCAGCGGCTCGTTCAGATAACGCTCTGACACAGGCGTGGCCGGAGGCGAAAAATCCGGGCCGACCGTGCATGCGCTGCCCAGCAACAGGCTCAGTGCAAGGCAGAAGCGTCCAGTGCGGCGTAACCGGTCTACCCTTTCCATTATTTCTGACCTATGAACACATCCACCAACTGCCCCGGGTAGACGTTCGGCAGATCTTTCTTCTCGAAGCGAAAAATCACCGCCAGCACCCTCAGGTCAACTTTTTCCCGGCGCTGGTTGGACAGCTCGATTTTCGGCGATACGTAGGGCTGCACCCGCACGAAGGCCAGCGGCACACGGATGTCCGTGCCGTGAATCAGCATCTGCGCCTGCATGTGCTCGGGCGCTGGTAATCGGGCGATCAGAATCTCGTCCACATAACAGCGCACAGCCAGATGCGCCTGATCGGCGCTCATGACCAGCAGCGGCGCGAACCCTTGGGTGTAAACGTCATAGGCCCCCTGGGGCGATACATAACTGCCCACTGCGCTGTTAATAGTCATCACCACACCGTCCGCTGGCGCCTTGATGAGGTATTGCGCCAGCAACGCCGCCGACGCCTTGAGGGCAGCCTGCGCCTGGGTCACGGAATTGCGCGCGGTGTCCAGGGTATCTTTGCTGATCGATTTCGGATCAATGTTGTAAGACGCCAAGCGCTTGTTGTACTGGTCGCGGGCGGTGGCCAGGCTGGCCTGGGCCAGTTCAAAATTGGCGCGTGGCACCGCGTCGTCAAGTGTGACCAGCGGCTCCCCGCGTTTGACCGTCTGCCCCTCCTGCACCCACACCCGGGTTACCGGCGCGGCCACCTGCGGATAGATCACGATATTGCTACCACCGGGCTGCTCGCCCTCGATGATGCCATTGGCATAGATCGCGCTGGCATCGTTGCTGCTCGCTGGTGCGAAGGCGGGCGGCAGCGGCTGCGGTGTCCGCCCGAGCAGATAGGCGGCGATCAGCCCCCCGAGAACACCGACTACCGCCAGCGTAAACAGCAGGGACTTTTTCACGATATGGCATGCCCGGTTTCGCTGATTCGGCCGTCAGCCATGTAGATGATACGGTCGGCGTACTCGTTGATCCGTGCATCGTGAGTGACAATAAGGATGCAGCGTTGCTGATTGAGTACTCTCTCCTTGACGAACGCGATGATCATTTTTCCCGTGTCCCCATCCAGAGATGCCGTGGGCTCGTCCATTATCAAGATTTGCGGCTCCCCCACGATGGCTCTGGCAATGGCAACGCGCTGTTGCTCCCCTCCGGAAAGCTTCATGGGCAAGATGTTCCCCCGATCCTTCAGGCCCACCACCTCCAGACTCTGGCGGGCCTTCGAAAGCGCATCGTTCCATTTGTGATGCCTAAGGATCAGGGGGATGGCGACGTTCTCGGCCGCCGTCAACCGCGAAAACAAGTGATAGTCCTGGAACACGAACCCGATGTGATCCAGGCGCAGCTCGGCCAATCTGTCGCTGTTCAGGCTCCAGATGTCCAGGCCATTAATCAGCACCGTTCCAAAGTCGGGTCGCAGGATGCCGGAGAGGATGCTCAATAGTGTGGTCTTGCCGCTACCCGAGGGGCCGACGACAAACACCATTTCGCCGAACTGCGCGACCAGCGCCACCTGGTCGACCGCTTTCATACGCGTACTGCCTTCGCCAAACCACTTACACAACCCGCTCGCAACGATGGCCGGGTGGGGGGTCATTATTTGCGACTCGCCTTTTCAAGCATTCGGCTGGCGCGTTCATTGGCCTCATCGGCGGTGCGTTGTGCCTGACTGGCCGCGGCCTGCGCCTGTTCCGCTTTTGAATACGCGGCATCGGCTCTGGATTGCGCAGCAGCGGCAGCGCTTTGTGCCGAATCGATACGAGCATTCATTTCTTGCACATGCTTATGACTGCACCCCGCCGTCATCGCCAGAAGGACGCTCAGCACAACAACAGATAAACGCTTGTTCATGGTGGTTCTCCTCAGTTGAGTGAGCCGGGAACACGCCGGCACCCCTCAAAGTATCCGCCCCCCCTGCGCCGGCACTGTGATTTTTGTCAATGAATGGCCAACCCGGCGTGCCGGTTAATCACTCGTCGCAATAATGTGCGCGTGCCCGCTCATCCGGATGAATGCTCAGCGGTGCATCAACCAATCCAGCGAATCTCTGGTGCCTGATGGGCAACAGGCGCCGGCGCGGCTTTCGGATGGCCGACGATGGTCGGTGCTACCGGAACCCACGCCTGTGGAAGATTCAGCATTTGCTTGCCCTGTTGAGTATTGAGATACGGCTGGGCAAAACCGATCCAGCAAGTGCCCAGTCCTTCTGCACAGGCACTGAGCATCAGGTTCTGGGCGGCCAGCGCACAGTCTTCGACCACCCATTGCCCGGGTGCGTCAGCCGAGATCAGGATCAGTACCGGTGCGTGATAGAAAATCTGAAAGTGCTCGTCATCGAGCAACGCGTGAAAGCGCTCTGATTGTGATCCCGGTGCCAGCGTCTTGAGCATGCAGGCTTTCGCCTCGCGTGAAATTCGATCCAGCAACGCTTGGTCGCGAACCACGGTGAATCGCCAGGGTTGTTGGTTCATCGCACTTGGCGCCAAGGTGGCGGCACCGATCAAGCGCACAATGACCTCTTCATCGACAGCCTGCGCCGTGTATTCACGTGTCGAATGACGGCCAGAAATGGCCTGGTCAATGTTCATGAGCATTCCTCCTACAGGGACCTCCGGCGCGGTGCTACACAGCCAGAACGTTGCAAGGGACCTGATACAGAATGTGTTCGGTGGTACTGCCGAGCAGCTTGTCCAGACCGTGGAATTGCACGCGCCCCATGACGATTACATCCACCTGATGCTCGTCTGTGAACTCGCTGAGCGCCGCAACGGGGTGCCCCACCACAAAATGCCGGCGATCAGCCGGTACGCCATGCTGACTGGCCCAGTCGAGGTAGGTCTTTTCAAACTCACGGCGCAAGCCTTTAGTCAGTTCGGCGATTTTCAGGCCATCGCCCAGTTCTGCCAGGTATTCCTGCGAAACGTCATAGGCATACAACAGGTGCAATTCGGCATCACACTGGATAGCCAGCGCAGTGGCCTGCTGGATGATGCGCTCGTTCAACCGATTATTTTCCAAGCCGTTCGTAGAGACATCGACCGCGGCTACAACCTTGCGCGGTAATGCATGGGCCGCGCCGCCAAGCAGGTACACCGGCACTTGGCATTGGCGCAAAAGATACCAGTCCAGTGGGGTGAAGAATGCACGTTTGAGCAGTGACTCGTGTTGCACTTCCTTAATAAGCAAGTCGGGATTCAACTCTGTAACGTGATCAGAAATCTCCTGTTTTATGTCGTCCGCCCAAGCGACTTCGCAGGTCACTGCTACGCCTCGGCCAGACAGTTTCTCCGCCTGGGACTTCAACCAGTCGCGTTGGTTCTGAAGATAGCTTTCCCGAACCTGTTTCCTGCTGCCCTCGTCAAGTAGCCACAGAATGTCCAGTGTCTTGACGAGGGCGACGATGTGCAATGTCGCACCACTGGCCCTGGCCAGCGCGCCGGCATGGTTGATTGCCGGAGAGCGGCGCAGGAGCGGGTTGATGATCAGCAAAAGGCGTTGATATTGGCTCATGATCTGTCTCCCGTCAGGCAGGTCGCGAGACCGGCCTTGCTCAAACGCCCGGCGACACTGCCGGACCTCATTCGCTGAACCCAGGCGGGATCGGCGACTCTTTCTCCGGAATATCCGTCAATATTGCCTCGGTCAGCAGCAGGATGCTGGCCACTGACACTGCATTTTCAAGGGCGATCCGCACCACTTTGGATGGGTCGATGATTCCGGCCTCGTAAAGATCGACGTAGCGATTGACCGACGCGTCGAAGCCAATGTTGCCAGGCTCCGCCAACATCCTCGCAACAACGACGCCGGCATCCACTGCCGAGTTTTCAGCGATGACCCTAGCCGGCGCCTCCAAAGCGCGCCGCATGATTTGCAGACCCGTGCGGGCATCCCCCTCATACTGCATCTCCTCGGCGGCAATCTTCGGGACGGCCTTGAGCAAAGACATGCCGGCGCCTGGCACAATGCCTTCGGCGATGGCTGCACGAGTGGCGGAAATGGCGTCATCCAACGCATCCTTGCGGGTTTTCATCTCGGCTTCCGAAGGCGCTCCGACCCGGACCACCGCGACGCCGCCCGAGAGCCTGGCCAAGCGTTCCTGTAGCTTTTCACGGTCGTAGTCGCTGGTAGTCGTCTCCATTTGTGCGCGGATTTGCTGCATCCGCGCCTCGATGGCCTCGCGATTGCCAGCCCCCCCGATCAACGCCGAACTGTCCCTTTGCACCACCACCCGATGCGCCCGGCCCAATTGACTCAACTCGATCTGTTCGAGGGCAAAGCCCAGGTCATTGGAAATCACCGTTCCTGCGGTCAGAACGGCCATGTCCTGCAGCATCTCCTTGCGCCGGTCACCGAAGCCCGGAGCTTTGATCGCCACCGCTCGCAGCACACCGCGTATCTGATTGACCACCAGCGTGGTCAACGCCTCCCCTTCTATGTCATCCGCGATCAACACCAGGGGCTGGCCGCTCTTGGCCACGAGCTCCATCAGGGGCAGCAACTCCTTGAGATTCAGAATCTTGTGGTCGCAAAACAACAGGTAAGCGTCATCGAGTTCCACCTGCATCTTTTCGGTATCGGTGACGAAATATGGCGAGACATAGCCTCGGTCGAAGCGCATGCCTTCCATGACCTCGACCACCGTTTCAGTGGTTTTTGACTCCTCGACGCTGACCACTCCTTCAATACCAACCTTCTCCAGGGCATCGGCTACCAGTTGGCCAATGACCGCATCGTTATGCGCGGATAGCGTCGCGACCTGGACCTTTTCCCTGGGCGTACTCACTGGTCGCGACAGCGTCCTCAACGACTTCACAACCAAAGCGAGTCCGCGATCGAGCCCGCGTTTGAGGTCGATCGCACTGGCACCCGCCACCACATTGCGGATACCGTCCGCGAGGATGGCCTGGGCCAGCACCGTTGCAGTGCTGGTACCGTCCCCCACCGCGTCACCGGTGCGCTCGGCAGCCTGACGCAACATTTGCGCACCGAGATTTTCTTCCGGATCCAGCAGGTCGATGCGCCTGGCGATCGTTACACCGTCATTGCAGACTGTTGGATTGCCCCATTTATTCTGAATCAGCACCGATTTGGACTTGGGGCCCAGCGTCACGCGCACGGCATCCGCCAACTGAGTGGCACCGCTGAGAATCCTCTCGCGGGCGGCGCCGCGAAATACCAGTTTGCTGTGAGCCATCGGATCGCTCTCCTGCCGATTCCACATTCAAGCAGGGTCCATTAACCACTCCCGACGACGTTGACTTTTATCAACAAAGTCCTGCGCAGCCCGGTCTTCCTGTCGCCTCATGCCTGAACGCGGACCATTGGTTCGAGCTGCCTTCCGCGCTTGCATCGCAGTTGATAAAAATCAACCTGCTGGAACCCGGATCGCGTCGAAATGAGCAGGTGCGCTTCAGCAAGCGCCGGTTGTTTTGATCATCTCTGGAGGAACATCATGGACAAGTTTCAGCAAAGCCAAAAAGACAAACTGTTCAAGAACGTCTCACATGACCCTTATAGCGCCCCACGCACGGAGGGCCCAGCCGTTTGCCCCAAATGTGATGCCGTGTATACCGCGGGAATCTGGAGCTGGAAACGCCAGGAAAACACCGTGGTTCACGGTGCGCAAACAATGATCTGTCCAGCCTGTCGGCGCATCGAAGACAACAGGCCTGCGGGTATCCTGACCCTGTCCGGCGGCTACGTGCACCAGCACCGTGGGGAAATCGTCCAGCTGATTAAACACACTGAGGAAAAGGAAAAGGCCGAGCATCCCCTTGAGCGCATCATCAAGCTCGATGACGCGGCCGATGAGCTGGTCGTGACCACTACTGGCATTCACCTTGCCAATCGTCTTGGGCACGCCCTGAAAGGCGCTTTCAAAGGCAACTCTGAATACCACTACAGCGATAGCGAATATGGCATGAGCGTGCGCTGGTCCCGTGAGGAATAACCCGGACAGCGCAGTTGTTGTACATCCCCGACTCGACTACCTGTCTGCTCGAGGTCAACGGCCATGCCCACCAATGAATCAACGAACCCTTATGTGGCCGACAGCGACGCCATCAAACACTGCAAGGCGCTGTTTCTTGAAGCTGATCGTCTCACCGATCAAGCCTACTCCGTTCTGGATGAACCCTTTTCCTCCCAGACCATGCTCAAGTTCTCGATCGCCAAAAAATGTGCAGATGAGAAATACCGGCAGGCTTGGCAAGCATGGCTGCTTGCAAGAAAACACGCTCAATAGGCTGCTTGATCTGCACGAAGCCTGGCGGTCGCGGCATGGTCTTCAGCGGCGTTCAGTCGGGCGTCGAACGGGCATTGTTGATATTCCTCAAGGATTTTTTGCCACTCAGGTGTAGAAAAAAACAAGGCGACCGTGCCCTGCTCTCTTGCATCGTGGCCACCGTCTTCGTTGAGACAAGACCATGAAAAACAACCACCAGTGGAACCTTTCGTACTTCCTGATCGCCTTCATTGTTCTGGCACTCGTGCAGTTTTGGTTTGCCGAACGTCATGCCGTGCAGAGCATTCCGTACAGCCAGTTCCTGCAACTGGTGAACGACCAGAAAGTCAACGATCTGCGGGTCGAGAAAGACCAGATCAGCGGCAAGTTACTGGAGCCCATCGACGGCCATGAACTATTCACTACGTTCCGGGTGGATTCGACGCTGGCGGCGGACCTGGCGCATTCGGGGGTCAGATTCAGCGGCGCCAATGAAGACACCTTGCTCAGCGGGCTGTTGGGCTGGTTACTACCGTTGATCCTGATCACGGTGGTCTGGCACTTTGCGTTCCGCGGTTTCGCCGAAAAGCAGGGCCTTGGAGGGTTGATGAGTATCGGCAAGTCACGGGCAAAGGTGTTTGTCGAACGGGATACAGGCGTCACATTTGACAACGTTGCCGGGATCGATGAAGCCAAGCTCGAACTGATGGAAATTGTGTCGTTCTTGAAGGATAAGGCCCGCTATGCCCGTCTGGGCGCACACATACCCAAAGGGACGCTGCTGGTCGGCCCGCCCGGTACCGGAAAGACGCTGGTGGCCAAGGCCATCGCGGGTGAGGCCGGTGTGCCGTTTTTCTCGATCTCTGGTTCTGAGTTCGTCGAAATGTTCGTCGGGGTCGGTGCCGCCCGGGTCCACGATCTGTTCGAGCAGGCACGCCAGGCCGCGCCCTGCATCATCTTCATTGATGAGCTGGATGCGCTGGGCAAAATGCGCGGAGTTGGCGCGTTCGGTGGCAATGACGAGAAGGAGCAGACCCTCAATCAACTGCTCTCGGAACTGGACGGCTTCGACCCTCGCGAAGGCGTGGTATTACTGGCTGCGACGAACCGACCTGAGATTCTCGATCCTGCGCTGTTACGCGCTGGAAGGATCGACCGCCAAGTGCTGATCGACCGACCGGACCGCAAAGGCCGACAAGCGATCCTTAAGGTACACCTGCAGAAAATCACCGTGTCACCGACTATCGATAGCGAAAGGATCGCTGACATCACTACAGGATTCACTGGCGCGGATCTGGCGAACCTGGTGAATGAAGCGGCAATTGTTGCGACCCGCCGCGGCGCGGACGTGGTGGAACTTGTCGACTTCACCGCCGCCGTGGAACGACTGGTTGCCGGCATCGAGCGCAAGAGCAGCATCTTGCGTCCCGAGGAACGCCAGATAGTGGCCTATCACGAGATGGGCCATGCGCTCGCCGCGAGTCACTTACCGGCCATGGATCCGGTGCACAAAGTCTCGATCGTTCCCCGGGCCATCGGCTCGCTGGGCTACACCTTGCAGCGACCGACCGAAGACCACTTTCTTATCAGTTGCCAGATGCTCAAGGACCGGATGGTCGTGCTGATGGCGGGACGCGCGGCGGAATTTCTGGTGATCGGGGAGATTTCCACCGGCGCTGCCGATGATCTGGCCCACGCCACGGACATCGCCCGTCAAATCGTCACGCGTTTTGGTATGAGTAGCGAACTCGGCCAAGCGGTTCTGGAGCGGCGCAATGCGACCTGGCTTGGCGAGCGAGTGCCCGAATCCGGCGAAAAGGACTATTCGGAGCAGACGGCGCGGGAAATCGACCTCGCTATTCGCGCACTGCTGGACGACGCGTGGCAACGAGCCAAAGCCCTGCTCGAGAGGTTGCGTCCCGAGCTGGAGGCCGGCGCCCGCCTCTTGCTGCAAAAGGAAACCCTGACTCCCGAGGAGTTCGCCGCGCTAAGGCCGCTTGAGCGCACTGCGCAACCTGCACGGACTGACGCGGCATCGTCCTGACAAGGGAGGCTGGCGAATGCTGGCAGTCACGCTGATCAACACGTTGGTGGTGATCGTCACCGTGGTGATTCACTACGAATGCCTGCTGCGTCTGAATGATTGGTTGCCGCGCCTGAAAATGTGGCGCCGCTTCAGAATTGTCGTTGGCGTGTTCGGCAGCCTGCTGGCCCATGCCATCGAAGTCTGGGCATTTGCGCTGGCTTATTACCTGATGGAGCATTCCGGCCAGTGGGGCTATCTGACAGGCAACTTCGACGGCACCTTCATGGACTGCGTGTACTTCTCCTTCACGACCTACACGACCATCGGTTTCGGTGATATTTCCCCGGTCGGCCACCTCAAGTACCTGACCGGCCTTGAAGCGCTGACCGGTCTGGTCCTCATTACGTGGACCGCTTCGTTTCTGTTTCTCGAAATGCAGAAGTACTGGAAGGGTAAGTAGCCGTTTACGGGACCGGTGGAGACGTCCATTGCCAGTTGCGCACCTCGGGCAGATCCTCGCCATGCTCGATGAGATGGAGCTTGTGCCGCTCCATTTGCGACCAGTAGCGCGTCCGCGCCTCATGCACCAAGTCCTGCAGCCGAGGTACGCGCTCGAACACATCGAGCATTAATCGATAGCGATCCAGACCATTGATTACAGCCATGTCGAACGGGGTGGTGGTCGCGCCCTCCTCCGTAAAGCCGCGGACATGGAAGTTGTCATGGTTAGCGCGCTTATAAAGCAACCGATGGATCAGCGCCGGGTACCCGTGGAAGGCAAAAATCACCGGTTTGTTGACGGTAAACAGCGCGTCGAACGCACTGTCCGACAAACCGTGAGGGTGCTGATACGACGGTTGAAGCACCATCAGGTCCACGACATTCACCACCCGCACTCGCAGGTCCGGTACGTAGTCGCGCAACAATGTCACGGCTGCGAGGGTTTCCAGGGTCGGTACGTCTCCGGCGCAGGCCATGACCACGTCCGGTGTCTCGTCATCGCGGCAGGCCCAGGCCCAGCGGCCGATGCCGGCCTGGCAATGGCGCTGCGCCGCGTCGATGTCCAGCCACTGCCATTCCGGCTGTTTGCCGGCCACGATGACGTTGATGTAATGGCGGCTGCGCAGGCAATGGTCGGCCACCGACAGCAGGCAATTGGCATCCGGCGGCAGGTAGATTCGCGCGATGTCGGACTTCTTGTTCGCCAGCAGATCGATGAACCCCGGGTCCTGATGCGAAAAGCCATTGTGGTCCTGGCGCCACACATGGGAGGTGAGCAAAAAATTGAGCGACGCCACCGGCTTGCGCCACGGTACTTCGGCAGCGGTCTTGAGCCACTTGGCGTGCTGGTTGACCATCGAATCGACGATATGGATGAACGCCTCATAGCAAGATAGCAAGCCGTGGCGGCCGGTCAGCAGATAACCTTCCAGCCAGCCCTCGCATACCTGCTCACTGAGTATTTCCATCACCCGGCCGTCAGCGCTCAGGTTGAGGTCGTCAGGATCCAGCGGGTCGAGCCAGGTTTTGCCGGTCACTTCATACACCGCATCAAGTCGGTTAGAGGCGGTTTCATCGGGTCCGAACAGGCGAAAATTATGCGTCGCCAGGCTGTTTTTCATCACGTCACGCAAGTATTTCCCCAGCACACGCGTCGCTTCGGCACGCACGCTGCCGGGCGTTTCGACCGGCACGGCATAGTCGGCGAACCGCGGCAGATCCAGTGCCCGTAGCAACAGGCCGCCATTGGCGTGGGGATTGGCACTCATGCGCCGCTGCCCAGTGGGTGCCAGCGCTGCAATTTCCGGCACCAGAGTCCCTTGGGCGTCAAACAGTTCTTCGGGACGATAGCTTCTTAACCACTCTTCCAACTGTCGCAGGTGAACCGGCTGACTGAAGTCGGCCAGAGGGACCTGATGAGCTCGGCAGGTGCCTTCAACCCGGTGTCCATCGACAAACTGGGGCCCTGTCCAACCCTTGGGGGTGCGCAATACCAGCATTGGCCAGACGGGCCGCTGCGACACGGCGTGGGCCGGCCGTCGACGCGCCTCACGCTGGATCCGACGAATCTTCAACAGCATCGTATCCAGGGTTTGCGCCATGGCCTGGTGCACCTGCACCGAGTCAGTGCCTTCGACGAAATAGGGATCGTAGCCGTAGCCACGCATCAGTGCCGAAAGTTCATCCTCGGGGATTCGGGACAACACCGTGGGGTTGGCGATCTTGTAGCCATTGAGGTGCAGGATCGGCAGCACCGCCCCGTCACACACGGGATTGAGAAACTTGTTCGAATGCCAGCTGGCGGCCAGCGTACCGGTTTCAGCCTCGCCGTCGCCGATCACGCAAGCGACGATCAGATCCGGGTTGTCGAACGCAGCGCCATAGGCGTGTGCCAGGCTGTAACCCAGTTCGCCGCCTTCGTGGATGGAGCCGGGAATCTGCGCCGACACATGACTGGAGAGGCCATACGGCCAGGAAAACTGCCGAAACAGACTCAACAGGCCATTGGCGTTGCGCTCGACCGTTGGACAAATTTCGGTGTAAGTGCCTTCCAGATACGTTTGCGCAACGACCGCCGGCCCGCCATGGCCGGGGCCGGCAACAAACAGCATGTTCAGGTCATACGTGGTGATCAGCCGGTTGAGATGGGTGTAAATCAGGTTCAACCCCGGCGTCGTGCCCCAGTGCCCTAACAGACGCGATTTGATGTCACTGCGACGCAGAGGCACCCTGAGCAAAGGGTTGTCTTTGAGGTAAATCTGCCCGACGGCCAGATAATTGGCTGCTCGCCAGTAAGCATCCAGACCTTCCAATTGCTCGGCACTGAGAAAATCGCTCATGAAATTGCCCGCCAGACCATTCAACGCCAGTTCCCAGATTCTGAAAGGCTGAAGCTCTCGGGACTTGATATAAATCAAGCGTCACCCTCGGCGAACACCCCCACAACGGGCAAGCGCCCGGTCCATTCAGCATCATGCTTCCACAGAGCATTGATGCAGGCTTCTGCATCTTGCTCTGTTACAGGCTCAAGTGACTGCGGAGCCAGTAAGTGGCTGTCGACCAAGGCAAGTCGCACAACTCCGTTTTTTTTGAGCAGCGCTTTTGCCTGACATTCGCACAAGGATCGCGATAAAACTTCGAGCGGAGGCTCTACTTCGGCCTGTTCGAACTCTACTTCAAAACGCGCGGTACAAACGTTCACCAACTCCCTCAACGTATGGGCAGCAAAGTGATACGCAGTGAAGTATCCAACCGGCAACAGCAGCAAGATTATCAACAGGTGGGTTGCGTCACGTATCCAATGCCTTTTGCCCGGTCGGCGCAGATTTCCAGCTGTTGCTCCCCTGCTCCGCCGCCAGCCTTGCACCGCGTGAATCCCCATTGGTTTGTTGGTGTTCATGACCCGACGCCAATCTCCGCATGTGACCAGAGCATGGAACCGATGACAGGCTGCCTATTGATTTAGATCAACCTGGCTGCCTGCAGCTTACTCATGTTCAGTAATCTGCAGGCTTAAGCACTTCGGGTTATTAATAACAAAAGAAACATGTGCTTTTGATCAGTCAAAGCAACGCTGTTGAACAACTGTGGTTGCACGCGAATGGGGCCCGACGTCAATCAGCAAACGCTCGACTTAAAATTGATAAAAATCAATGTTGGCCCCAATAAGTTGCCTCTCAATACAGTCAAGGAGTCGGTCGATAGTCCGTTCCAGTTGTCTTCCTTTGCACTCAATTGAGTCTGATGGGGATCGAGCATGCACTTCCTTGCCTTGGCAGTTGACTACGACGGGACCATTGCCGAAAACGGTAGCGTTCCTGCTCAAGTCTGCGCATCGCTCAGCGAAGTGAAAAAAAGCGGTCGCAAGTTATTGCTGATTTCAGGCCGGGAATTGCAAGCGCTTAAACATCATTTTCCGCATCTGGATCTTTTTGACAGGGTGGTTGCCGAAAATGGCGCGCTCTTGTACGACCCGAGTACCGATACCGAGGAGCTTATTGCAGATCCCGCTTCAACCGAGCTGGTGGGTCACCTGCGCGCCAAAGGGGTGTCACCGTTGTCGATCGGACAGTCGGTCATCGCTACTTGGCAGCCATTCGAAAATGAGGTGATCAGTAGCATTCACGAGTTGGGGCTTGAACTGCAGATAACCTTCAACAAGGACGCCATCATGATCCTGCCGCCTGGCGTGAACAAAGCGTCCGGTCTTGTTGCAGCGTTACGAGATTTAGGCATATGCGAATTGAACGTGGTCGGAGTGGGCGATGCGGAAAACGACCATTCCTTTCTGTCGATCTGCGGCTGTGCCGCAGCGGTCAGCAATGCCATAGCCTCCATAAAATCCAGCGCTGACCTGTGCCTGACGCGTGACCATGGTCAAGGAGTGTGTGAGCTGGTCGAAATGCTGCTGGAAAAAGATGCCGCGCTGGTTGGCGTCGAACGCATCGGGGTTCAGTTGGGGCAGTCCACCGATGGGCACCCGTTATGGCTGCCTCCAGAATCGGTGATGTTGGTAATTGGCAATTCCGGGGCCGGAAAATCCAGTTACATCACCTGGCTGACGGAAAGAATGGTCCAGGCTCATCAGGGATTCTGCATCATCGATCCAGAGGGCGACTACCTCACGCTGGAAGACGCGGTGACCATCGGCGGCCTCACTGCGCCCCCGACGACAGAAGATGCCGTGCACTATCTTTTGCAGGCGCAGCTCAATGTGGTGGTCAATGCCCTTGCCCTGGATCTCTCGGCGCGCGTGCAGTTGTTTGGCGACCTGCTGCCTTTTCTTCAGCATTTGCGCAGCACTTCAGGTCGCCCCTACTGGTTGATCGTCGACGAAGCGCATTACATGCTTCCCCACTGTTCAAGTTGGCCGCCCGGCTTTCTCAAGGACATCGGTGCAATCATCGTAGCCCTCGACTTCGACCAGGTCTGCCCGGAGCTACTTGATGGGGTCGACGTGCTGGTAACGCTTGGCAGCACTGCTCGGGAACTGGTCGAGCAATTCGCCAAACGCATGCAGCGACCTTCCCCTCGGTTTCCCGAGCGGACGCCAGGTCTGGAGCATGCCTGTCTCTGGAGCTTGCACGGAGACGACGAGGTCTACCTGATCGAACAGATGCAGCCGCATCAAAAGCACCATCGCCACAGCGGCAAGTACGTTGCGGGAGACGTCGGTGCATGGCGATCATTCTATTTTCCTGCGCTTGGCCGGAGTGCCGCCAACCTGACTGAGTTTTTATCCTGTTTAACGCAAATTGAAGAACCCGCCCTTCGCGAGCATCTCGATGCCGGGGATTTCTCCAATTGGTTTCGCAAAGTGATCCGGGACGATGTGCTTGCCAATAAGACCCGCCTTATCGAAATGGACAAAAGCATGGTCCCCAAAAAGGCAATGGATCAGATCAGGCGCATCGTCCAATCGCGCTATCACCTCTGAATCGGCCGGAGTCAGACGCTCAGCCGGTATCCACAACGTTCGTTCAGCGTGAGTCAAGGAAACGGAACAGCTCCTCCTCTTGGTCAAAGTGCAGGCGCACCAGGGTATCGAGCCTGATCAATTGATGCTGAATTTCGTCGGCATCGGCCCTGGCCGGTTCGGCATTGAAATCACGACTCATGCGCGCCAGCAAATGGATCAGGCGGAAGATCTCTCGGTGGGCGTGACTCATGGCTGACATCGGGTCCTCGCCTGGCAACCGTTGCGTTAAAAGCGGGTAAAGCAGCTGTTCATCATCATGCTCGTGGTGCGCCAATGAGGTTTGTAACCTGTCGACCAGCTCCTGCAGTTCGGTTCGTGCCTGTACAACCGGGCGCCGGGCGAAGTCAGCGGCCAGGTGGTGCAGGTCACTCAGCACGCTGGATAGTTGCCGGTGTTCATCCTGCAGCCGATCAATATGCTCTGCAGTCAGCATGCCCTTTCGACGCCCCCACAGTGGCCCCAATGCCCGCAACGCATTGAGGATAATCAGCACATCAATGCCCTCCTGCACCACAGCGCCGATGAGTGGCGCAAGAAAGCCGAGCGCCGCCGCGACCATGGCCAGCAACGATAGGCCCATGCCGGCCAGCACACCGACGACAGCGATATGACGGGTTCGCTGAGCGATGTCCAGGGCCTCGACCAGACGATCCAGGCGATCGACCAGCAGAACTACGCCCGCGGCTTGTGCCGAAGCGGTTGCACCGCTGGCCCCCATTGCCACACCAACGTTCGCCGCCGCCAATGCGGGCGCATCATTGATGCCGTCACCGACCATCAGCGTGGGGCTGCGCAAACAGCCCTCCTGCACAGCCCGCACCTTATCCTCGGGTGTCAAACCCGCGCGCAGCTCGTCGATTCCGGCAGACATTGCGATTATCTCGGCAGTTTCCGGGCGATCACCGGTGAGCATGACGATTCTCTCGATCCCTTTGCAGCGTAACCGGCGCAGCGTTTGTGGAGTTTCGCGCCGAACAGTGTCAGCGAGGACCAAAAGGCCCGCCAGTTTCCCATCCACTTCGATAAAGCTTCCGCTACAGGCCAGATAATCCATGTGGCGAAGCATGGCGACAGCCCAATCGGTTTCGTAAGCGTCCTGATGAGCAAAAGACAGTGTGCCCAATCGCACCTGCTTACCGTCGATGCGCCCGCAAAGCCCCTCGCCCGGACTCTCCTGCACCTCGGTTGGCAGGCTGAGGGACACCCTGCGCTGTTGCGCTGCCTCGACAATGGCCTGAGAGATGGGATGCGTCGAAGCCTGTGCGAGCGAGGCCGCCAGGCCAAGCAATTGCTGCGGATCGGCCAGTCCATTGACTTCGATCGACTGCAGGCGCGCGTGTCCACTGGTCAGCGTGCCGGTTTTGTCGAAAAACACTTGTTTGATCCCGGCCAGCGCTTCCAGGGTGGCGCCATCCTTGATCAATATTCCGCGCCGCGCGGCTCGGGATATACCCGACATGATCGAAATGGGCACTGCCAGAATCAGAGGACAAGGCGTGGCCACCACCAGCACCGCCAACGCTCGCAAGGGGTCGCCGCTCAGATGCCACGCCAGCGCCGCCACCAACAAAGTCAACGGGATAAAAAACAGTGCATAGCGGTCAGCCAAGCGCACAAAAGGCGCGCGTGAACGGCGCGCCGCTTCGGCCAGCCGCACGATGGCAGCGTAGGTGCTTTGCGCAACCGTTCGCGTAGCGACCAGCAGAATGGGGGCGCCAACGTTGGAGACTCCGCTGGGCAACTGCTCACCTTCTCTTCGGGTCACGGGCAAGGATTCACCGCTGAGTGCCGACTCGTCCAGAATCGCTGTCGGGCTGAGCAAGCGACCATCGACCGGTACAACCTCTCCTAGCCGTACCAGCAATGTCTGATCTGGCTGAATCTGTTCAACGGGAATCTGGCGTAAGCCCCCCTTCTCCTGCAACCAGGCAAAACGCGGTGCCCGATCGATAAGCGCACGCAGTTCACGCTCGGCTCGTTGACGGGTAAAGAATTCCAGCGTGCGACCGGTCGCCAGCATCAGAGCGATCACTGCTGCGACCAAAGCCTGCTCGAAAAACAGGGCGGCGCTGATCGACAACAGTGCGATCAAATCCACTCCTGCCTCACGTCGGGCCAATCGCCCGGCAATCTCGACGAGCAGAACCAATGCCATCGTCAGGCTGCCTGCGGCCCAGCAATACGATGCCCAATCATTCTCTTGCGCACGATGTGCAACGACACCAGCCAGCAACGCCAGCGTTGTAAGCAGCAAAAGCATGGGGTCCAGCCATTTACTGAACATTGCTCTTCACGCCTCTGAACCGAATGTAGCCCCGCCTGTTACCGGAGCTCTGCACCCGGGAGTTGTGGTCTTTTTGATTTAGCTCAAAGTCTTTCTATCGCTCCAGCGTAGAAAAAAGACATGGGCTTTGCCGGCCCATGCATTTCAGTCACCTGGAAGAGGACAAGATCATGAGCGACATCACCCTGCGCAATACCATTTTGGATGAGCTTGACTTTCAACCCGACATCGATGCCGCCCACATTGGCGTCAGCGTGGAAAATGGCATCGTCACACTGTCCGGCCACGTGAAAAGCTACGCTCAAAAAATCAGCGCCGAGCGCGCGGTCAAGGCGATCAAAGGAGTACGTGCCGTGGCTGAAGAAATACAGGTTCGCCTGGATAAGGGTGCAGGTACGGACGATGACACCATCGCAAACCGTGCCGTCAATATCATCTCGTGGCGTTCCGACACACCCGCCGGCGACATCAAGGTCGTCGTGCAAAAAGGCTGGGTAACCCTGGAAGGCCAGGTGGACTGGCAGTATCAGAAAGAAGTCGCTGAAAGTGCGGTGCGCAAATTGTCAGGCGTTGTCGGGGTGGATAACCGAATCACCCTGCGCCCGAGAGTGAAGGTCGTCGATATCCAACAAAGTATCGAAGAAGCCCTCAAGCGCAATGCCGAAGTTGATGCCAAGGGCATACGGATCAAGGTCGAAGGCAGTGTTGTAAAACTCGAAGGCAAAGTGCACTTCTGGCGTGAGCGTGAAATCGCCGAACGAGCAGCGTGGTCGGTGCCGGGCGTCAGCAAAGTGGAAGACCAGCTATTGATAGCCTGAATCACGGCCCCGGAAATTCCCTGAATATCCGGGGCTGTCCATGCTACGCCGCCTCCATCGGGGAATCGTGTGTGATCACGACATGCTGATGCTGCCGGGCAACATGAATGAGGAAATTGGCATCTACGTGGACCTGTTTTTTTTAAGTCCATATGCAGATCAAGTCCGGTGACGGCCAACAGCGCAAGAAAGAACTTGAGCGTTTGGGATTTCTTCGCGTCAAGTGACCGCCCGATGGAGGGCTGAACGGTGAACGCCCCTGAAAATTCCTGGATTGATATTCTCGGCAACGGCCGCCCGGTGTTGATCAGATATGTCACGCAAGCAGATCAAGTTCGTGAATACGCTCTGGTCCGGCATTCGGCGCCTGAGTCCCGGCATGCGCTGTTACTCAGGCAGCAGCACGCTCCCCACCAGACCCAAGCCTGCATCGCGCTGGCCCACGAGAATGGCCGCTTGATCGAAATCGGCGCCAGTCGCTATGCCGCGACGGGCAAATACCAGTGCGAATGCGCCGTGACCATCGCATCTGGCTGGAAACGCCTCGGTCTGGGAACGTTATTGCTGGAGTACTTGATCGACGCTGCCCGCGCCAATGGCGTCCACCACTTGTACTCAGTCAGCACCTCCAGCAACGCGCCCTTTCGTGAGTTGGCCAGATGTCTGGGTTTTGAAACCCACGACGATCCTTTCGACCCCCATAAGGTCATTCATCGCCTGTACCTGTAACGCCTATGCAAAGTTTCAAGCCGACGCATCAACTTCTGGTATGACCCGAGCGCCTTGCCGCCACAAGTTGCTCGCCATTCGGAGGACGACACTCATGAACTCTCATACGCACACATTGCTGGACAAATTAATCGGCCAGCGACACTTCCATGACACATCGCACATACCGCCAGTGTTGCGTCAATACGCCGAGCCGCTACCAGACCTGGACTCCCCCGCTTTCGGGGACCTGTTTGATCGCTACGCTGACGCGAGGGTGGTGATGATTGGCGAAGCAAGCCATGGGACCGCCGATTTCTATCGAGCCCGGGCAGTCATCACCCAAAGCCTGATCGAGCGACACGGTTTTAATATCGTCGCAGTGGAAGCCGACTGGCCGGACGCCGGCCACGTAGATCAGTATGTCCGAGGTCTGGCGCACACGGCGTGGACGCGCCACATTTTCAGCCGTTTCCCCACCTGGATGTGGCGAAACGGCGAAGTAAAAGCCTTCGCCCACTGGCTGCATCAATTCAACCATCGGCAGAGCCCTGAACATCGCGTCGAGTTTCGCGGCCTGGATGTCTACAGCTTGCGCAACTCCATCCATGAGGTACTGAGTTATCTGGATCGGATTGACCCGAAATTGGCCCAAGAAGCGCGTCGGCGCTATGGGTGTCTGACCCCATGGCAGGATGATCCTTCTTTGTACGGTCATTTCGTCGAGCGTGGCGGCGTGATGCCCTGTGAGCAACCGGTGATCGAGCAGCTCAGTGCCATGCTTGCGGACCAACTGACGGGGCTTATCCAAAACAACGAAGCATTCTTCAATGCGACGCAGAATGCCCGCGTAGTGATAGCGGCCGAGCAATATTACCGCGCGATCTATCGGGGTTCGGCAGCCTCCTGGAACCTGCGAGACCGACACATGTTCGATACGTTGCGCGCGGTACTGGAACATCGGGGGCCGCAGGCCAAGGCTGTGGTCTGGGCCCACAACTCCCATATCGGCAATGCCGCCGCCACGGAAATGGGCTGGAAGGGGCAGTTCAATATCGGCCAACTGTGCCGCAATGCCTTTGGACGTGATGTGGTCCTGATTGGTATGGCCACCGACCGTGGTCAGGTCGCAGCGGCCGATGACTGGGACGGCGAGATGTTGATCAAGGACATTCGCCCTTCTCGACCAGACAGCTGGGAACATCAATTTCTCAAGGCCGGGGTCGCAGCATCATTGACGGACTGGCGTGCTCCGCAGCAAAAGGAGCTTCGCAGCGCTCTGTCCGCGGTCTTGCTGGGACGCGCCATCGGGGTGATTTACCGTCCCCAGACTGAACGCTTCAGTCACTACTTCGAGTCGATGCTGGCGGAGCAATTCGATGCCATGATCTGGTTCGAGCAAACCAGGCCGGTCACCGCGCTGCCGCTGCCGAAAAACCAGCGACTGGAAGCAGAAGATGAAACCTATCCGTTTGGCGTGTGATGAACCTGAAACGATGTTCAGCGTTATGGTTGACGACTATCGCGAGCAATTGAGTGTTGGCAATCTGCTGCGACAGTAAGAACGACCCACTACGTCGTCCGCAGGTGCTGCTCAAACCAGTCGCCGGCGAGCCTGGCGACTTCTTCCAGCGTGCCAGGCTCTTCAAAAAGATGCGTGGCACCCTCCACGACTTCCAGCCGTTGCTCACACCGCAGGATTTGTGAGCTCCGGCGATTCAAGGCCAGTGTCATTGGGTCTTGTGCGCCAACAATCTGCAACGTTGGCGCCTTCACTCGGGCCAGGGCCGGCCCGGCCAGATCGGTTCGCCCACCCCGGCTGACCACTGCCCCTACCACTGACGCCCGCTCGGCGGCAGCCACCATTGCTGCCGCCGCACCGGTACTGGCGCCGAACAGACCCATGAGCAAAGAACACAACTCACGGTCCCGCCCGACCCAATCGATCACATCGATCAACCGTCTAGCCAGCAGGGAAATATCGAAGCGCAGGACCCCGCTAAGATTATCCAGGCGCTGCTCCGGTTCCGTCAGCAAGTCGAACAGCAGCGAGGCCAAGCCCCGAAGGGCTAATACATCGGCCACGTATTGATTGCGCGGGCTCAATCGACCACTCCCGCTGCCGTGTACGAAGATGACCAGGGCGCGCGCGTTCTCCGGCAAACGCAAATCGGCGGACAATTCAACGCCAGGCAGATCCAGGCATCTAAATTCAGCTTCAGGCATCGCGATGTTCCGTGCAGGAGACGCTCGGCAATTTTCGCTCCCAAGCGCGTTGCAAGAGATCGATGACTTCTTCGTCCGAGGTCTGGGGAAAATCCAGATACCAGTAGCCGATCGACATCATCCAGTCAGGAATGAGCGGACAGATCACTTCGTCCACTTGCATCGATAAATCCTCGACTGTTTCCCGAGGAGCAACCGGTACCGCAACGATGACGCGCTCCGGCGCCTGCATCTTTACCGCCTGGATCGCAGCCATCATCGAAGAACCTGTGGCAAGACCGTCGTCGATCAGGATGACCACCTGGCCCCTTACTTTCGGTGGCGGGCGGGTTCCCCGATACGCTTTTTCACGTCGCGACAGTTCCTGCGCTTCCCGGGCGACCACCGCCTCGAAACCGGCTCGATCGATCGGGTGCGCCCGCAGCGCATCCTCGTTGAGGATTTGTACACCGCCACTGGCTATGGCGCCCATGGCGTATTCGGGATGCGAAGGGACGCCGAGCTTGCGTACCAGCATCAGGTCCAGCCGCACACGCAGGGCGGTGGCGACTTCATAGGCCACCGGGACACCGCCACGGGGCAAGGCCAGGATGATTACCTCAGGCCTGTCAGCGTATTTGAGCAAGGGTTCGACCAAGCGCCGACCGGCTTCGGCGCGGTTAGGCAAGGTCGTTTGCAGTGAGGGACTGTGGATCACGTTAACCTCCTGGGGAGTTGAAGAAGGAAGTTGAACAATGGCGATTCATGACCGCGCTAAACGGCCAGGATGCTGCACGTCACCTGGTACAGGACATGTTCGGTGGTGCTGCCCAACAGTTTGTCCATGCCGTGGCGCTCGACTCTGCCCATCACAATCACGTCCATCTCTCGCTCATCGGCGAACGCTTGCAGCACGGCTACGGGATGCCCCTCGATGAAATGCCGCCGGTCAGCCGGCACGCCATACCGACCAGCCAGGTCGAGGAAGGATTTTTCATGGCCTTGGCGCAACTGACTGTAGAGATCCGGGAGGGTCAGGCCCCCGCCGCCCATATCACCCAGGAACAGCGCAGATGCGTCGCAGGCATACACCAGGTGCAACTCGGCCTGACACTGGATAGCCAGGCTGGACGCCTGCTGGATGATTCGCTCATTGAGCCCGTCCTCCTGTTCCAGGGTGTCGGCCACATCGACCGCTGCCACTACCTTGCGCGGCAAAGGATGATCACCTTCGCCAGGCAGGTACACCGGTACCGGACAATGACGCAACAGACGCCAGTCCAGTGGGGTAAAGAAACCGCGCTTGAGCGCGGGCTCGCGCTGCACCTGCTTGATCAACAGGTCGGGCTGCATTTCCGCGACATAATCGAGAATGTCTTGCTGCAGGTCATCGGCCCATTTCGCCTCCGCCGTCACCTCAAGCCCCCTGCTGCGCAGGTGACCGGCGTGGTATTCGAGCCAGTTGCGCTGGTCTTGCAGGTACTCTTCACGTGCTTTTTCCCGATCGCCTTCTTCGAGTAGCGACAAGAGCTTCCAGGTTGGGATCAAGGCGGCGACGTGCAGGCTGGCACCACTGGCCTTGGCCAGCGCGGCGGCATGATCCAGGGCTTTGGACTGGCGCAGGGCCGGGTTGATGATCAGCAATAATCGTTGATACTGGCTCATGATCGGACTCCACGAAACTTGCTTGTCGCTGCCCGCCACCCTGAACGAACCGCTTGCTGTCCGGTGACCAGGCACCTGTATGGATTTCAGAATCCACCGTGAAGGCGGCCTTGACGTTGATTTATGTCAAGTGCCTGTACGAGCAGGCGACTTGTGGTCAAGCGCACGCTTCGCGCCTTCGGCACACACCGTGTACAGCAGACTGATCGCCAGCACCGATGCCAGGATCGGTAACGGCAAAGGCGCCAATCCCAGCGAAGCGGCGATTGAGCTGTACGGCAGCCCGATCGCCAGCAGCCCGACCGCCAGGGCACTGACCGTCAGTAGCGTTGCCGGGCGACTGCGATAGAACGGTTTGTAGGTACGCACAATGAAAATCGTCAGCAGCTGGGTCAGCAGCGACTCCACGAACCAGCCGCTGCGAAAAACCTCGGGCACCATCTGCGACAGCAGGTACAAAGCCACGAACGTCACGATGTCGAACAACGAGCTCACCAGCCCGAAGACCACCATGAAATTGCGGATCTGAATGATGTCCCAGCGATGCGGGGTACTTTGCCATTCCCGGTCAACGTTATCGCTGGCGATACCCATGGAGGGAATGTCCGACAGGAAGTTGTTAAGCAGGATCTGCTTGGCGAGCAGCGGCAGAAAGGGCAGCGCCAGCGACGCGAGGGCCATGCTGATCATGTTGCCGAAGTTGGCGCTGGAAACGATGGAAATGTACTTCAAGGTGTTGGCAAACGTGTGCCGCCCCTCTTCGATACCCTCGCGCAGCACGTCCAGGTCGTGCTCCAGCAGCACAAAGTCGGCGGCCTGCTTGGCCACGTCGGCAGCGTTGTCCACGGAGATCCCGATGTCCGCCACTTGCAGCGCCGGGGCATCGTTGATTCCGTCCCCCATGTACCCCACCACATGACCGGTCTTCTGCAGGGCGCGGATGATGCGCTCCTTCTGATTGGGGTCGACTTCGGCGAACAGGGTCGTGCGCGCCGCCAGGTGCATCAGCGCCTCGTCCTTCATTACTGCCAGCTCGGCGCCGGTAATGATGCGCTCCACAGGCAGGCCGACTGCCGTGCCGACATGCCGCACCACCAGGTGATTGTCGCCGCTGATGATTTTCACCTGCACTCCGAGCCTGTCGAGGGTGGCGATGGTTTGCGTGACTCCCGGTTCCGGCGGATCAAAAAACAACAGGAAACCGCGAAAGCTCATGTCTCGCTCATCCTCGCGGCCATAATGCATCTGCTCCGGCAGCTCACGCGTGGCAAGTCCCAGGACGCGGTAGCCCTGCTCGCTCCACTCGCCGAAGCGTTGCGCGATCAATGCCCGTTCAGCGGTGTCCAGTGCCACGCTCTGGCCCCCATGCCGCACCTGCGTACAGACCTGCAACACGTTGTCCAACGCTCCCTTGGTAATCATCAAGCGGGGAGCCGGCGGCTTCTGGCTGACCACCACACTCAGGCGCTTGCGCACGAAGTCATAAGGGATTTCATCGATTTTCCGCACCCCGTCGTCCGTCCCCAGGTCTTTGCCCGCGAGGGTGATGGCATCGTCCATGGCGTTGCGCATGCCGGTCTGCAGGCTCGCGTTGAGCACTGCCAGTTGCAGAACGCTCGGTGCTGCGATGCCTTCGACATCCATCGCTGCGTCCAGAACCACAACCCCGCGGGTCAGGGTTCCAGTCTTGTCGGTACACAGAATGTCGATGGTCCCGAGATTTTCAATGGCATTGAGGTGACGCACGATCACCCCCTTGCCGGCCATGCGCTGCGCACCTTTGGCCAGGGTGATACTGAGGATCGCCGGCAACAGTTCCGGCGACAGTCCGATGGACAGGGCAATCGCAAACATGAGCGTGTCGAGGGGGGGACGATGCAGCAGGATGTTGATGCCGAACACGACGATGGTGATCACCAGCATTACGCGCAGCAGCAGGCCGCCAAAGTGCCGCAGGCCTCGCTCGAACTCCGTTTCCGGAGGGCGTAGCGCAAGAGTTCTGGCGATATGACCGATTTCACTGTCCTGGCCGTAGCGGGTCACCAGAACTTCGGCCGAACCGCTGCGCACCGACGTGCCCATGAACACACAATTGTGACGCTGCGCGAGGGTGGCTTCCGGGGCGCAATCCCCCGGTGTTTTCTCCACCGGGTAGGTTTCGCCGGTCAGCAGGCCCTCGCCGATGAAACAATCGAGTGCCTGCAGGATACGACCGTCGGCAGCGATCAGGCTGCCGGCGCTGAGCACCAGAATGTCCCCGGGCACCACATCGCTGGCGGCAACATCCAGCAAGTGGCCCTCTCGCCGCACGGTCGCTCGCAAGGCAATCTTGCTGCGCAACTGCTCAACCGCACGGCTGGCACGATTCTCGTACCAGGCACTGAGCACCGCGCTGATCAGCACAATGCAACCAACGATTGCCGCATCCAGCCAGTCCCCCACCCACACGGCAATACCGGCGCCGGCGATCAGAATCAATACCAACGGCGTACGCATCTGCTCCAGCACCAGCCTGCCCAGTCCCTTGGGTCGATCCTTGATTGGGGTGGGGGCTCGACGCCGTCGTGCCCTGGCTTGAGCGTGACTCAATCCCGCTGGCCCACTGTGCAAGCTAATGAACAATTGATTGACCGCCGGACTCCAGTAATCCGGGTTTGCCGCAAGGCCGTGCCCGTGAGCGGAGGAATGCCATTCCCGGTGCGCCAGCCAAAGGCCGGGAAGCATCGGCAACCAGAACGTCAGGCCGCGAAACAGCAAGGTTGCGGAAAGCGCCACCGCCACGTCGATACCGGCCCAGTGCATGGTGACGACGGCAGCCGCCTCGAACGCCCCAAGACCACCCGGCACAATGCCAATACTGCGCAAGACGCTGGCGAGCATGAACCCGGCAAACAGGCCCAAGGGCGGCGCCGAAACACCTAGCGAGCGCACCAGCACCCACAGGGTTGCACTGTCCAGAAGGATGATTGCCAGTTCCAGCAAGGTGATGCGCAACAGCAGAAGGCGGCTGCGCACCAGACGCCGGTCCGCGCCGGTCAGCAAGGCAAGGCTTCTGGCAACGATCGCCAACCGTTGGCCCGGCACATGGGTCATCAGTCGTGCATTGCCCGCCAGCCCCGGAGTGACAAGCGCCAGCAGCAGGCTGAGTGCGACGAAGATCACGCAGGTGGTCAGCACGGCGGTGGTACCGTGCCCCTGAACAATGATGACCGGCAACGCCAGGCCCACCGACAAGGCATAGGCCAGAAAATACCCCGACAGGTCCAGTACCAGACACGCCAGCACCACCGGCCTGACAAAGCCCAGACGAACAAACGAGGCCACGACAGCGAACGCCCCGCTGATCCCGGAGGATGGCAGCGCCTGGTCGACAAACAGCTTCATCACGCTGAGCTTGCCCGCGACCCACAGGGACAGGTCCTGGCCCCCGGCCTTGAGCACTACGCGAAAGACCTGGCCCTGGGCGACGTATGTCAGGGCCTGCAGAACGAAAGCAACGATGAGCCATTGCGGCTGAGCCTGCGTCAGCAAGCGGCTGAAGGATTCGACATCGGTAAAATGCAGAGCAACCCCTACCACCGTCGCAAACATCGCGGCGCCCAGCAGCCAGGTCAGCCACAGGGCCGACCGGCTGTAATGCCGGCCACGTTCCAGTGCTGGCTGTCGGTCGATCTCTGAAACGGGTGGTTTTAACGACATGCCGTGCCCCTGCGCAAATGAAGGCACCCGGGTACTGGCGCTGCCATCAGTCGAAACCGGAAGTGGGCTTGACGATCATCAGGCTGCACGGTGCCCGGTTCGTCAACGTTTCGACTGTACTGCCGACAAAACCATCGACATCGCGTTGATAGGCCGACCCCAGCACCAGCATGTCAAAAGTATTCTGGCGGGCGAACAGTTCGATCACCTTGTGGGGAATGCCGGTCAGTTGATGCCGCCGAGGCTTGTCGATGCCGTAGCGTTCGGCGAGCGCATCGAATGCCTCTTGTTGGGTATCGGTAATCGCCTCGCACAAGCTGTGGTCCAGACTTGGTGTCGGCACACTCATCGCGGCGTCCCCCAGCACCGACCAGTTACAGACGTTCAACAGCTGCAACGTCGCGCCGGTTGCGTCTGCCAGGGTTTTGGCGAGATCAAGAATCCGGTCGTTGAGGCCCTGGGTCAGTTCTTCCAGATGAGAAAGGTCGATGGCTGCCAGTATTTTCGCAGGCACGGGATTGGCGCCTTCGCTCACCAGGTGCAGATGAGCCGGACAGTCGCGCAGCAATACCCAGTCCAGCGGCCGATGAAAGGCACGCTCGAGTGCCGGCATATACTGCATGTCCTTGATCACCAGATCGGCATGGAAGTCATTGATGTATTCGAGTACATGGGCGGGCGTGGTCCTGGCCCACACCACTTCGGTGCTGACTGGCAGTCCGGCGCTGCGCTGAAACTGCGCTTGCTGTTCCAGCCACTGCCGGTGCACTTGCAGATAGCCCTCCCGCGCCTGGGTCATGGCATTCGGGTCCAAGAGGCCCGCTACCGCCAGCGCCTGGACATAATCGAATGCCACGATGTGCAAAAGCGCTCCGGTTGCCCTGGCCAGCGCTTCGGCACGTTCGAAGGCCGGAGAACGATTCATCTCGGGGCGAGCGATCAACAAAATGCGTTTGAGTTTGAGCATCACTTTTCCCCGGCAATGCTTGGCTGATCCTGCCAGCCTGACGTCCCTGTTCCGACTCGTGACCGATCTCGATTACTTGCGCACCGCTTTTTCGGCCATGCGTCTTGCGCGCTCGTACGCCTCTTCAGCCGCTCGCTGCGCCTGCTCTGCCTTGAGCAACGCCTCATCGGCCCGAAGCCTGGCGGTTGCGGCGTTGTCCTCGGCGGACTCCAGCCGAGCGTCGAATTCTTCGGTCTGGCGATGACCGCAACCGCCAGTCGCCGCCACCAGCAAACCGAGCACGACGATGACCAAGCGCCTGTTCATGGTTTTCTCCTCAATGGATCAATGCTGAAGGCCGTGTTGGCTTGAGTATCTGGCGTTGGCCGCCGCCGGCTCTGATCTTTGTCAACAAATCGCTCGCTTGCGGCCGCTGCGGCCCGAAGCGCCATTGTTGATATTCCTCAACGAAATTTTGTCGGCCAGGCGTAGAAAAAAGACTTGGCCAAGGCTATTCGCGTCAAGGTCGAAGGTCCCGATCAAATGATCGATTCTGGAGGGCGGCCCCCGCCGTAACTTGATTTAAATCAAGCGTCACCCTCAGCGCACAGGTTCAATTGACGACTCGCCCTGAAGCGAAAGTAGATGATGAGTGACATATTCCATTGGTCGTTTTTTTTCTTTGCCGACGCCGGTTTGAGTGCCCCTGACAGACGGGCAACTATAATTAAACGCCCGTGTGATGGGGATCACATTCATGTCCGACACCAAAGCGTTGCAATTTCGTCGCCTCAAGTCGGCCTGCTCCAACTGCAGTGTGCTGGAGCTGTGTTTGCCGATCGGCCTGTCCGGGCCGGAGGTAGAGCGGCTGGATGCACTCATCGCCCAGCGCTTCAAAGTCAGGAAAGGCGCGGCCCTTTACCGTGAAGGTGATCCGTTGCGATCCCTGTATGCCGTCCGCCTGGGTTCATTCAAGACCAATTTGCTGTCCCTCGACGGGCGTGAGCAGGTCACCGGTTTTCAAATGCCGGGAGAAATGCTCGGCCTGGACGCCATCAGCACTGACTCCCATACCTGCAACGCCTTTGCACTGGAAGACAGCGAAGTCTGCCCGATCCATTTTTCCCATCTGGAAAAACTCGCGCAGCAACTGCCCTCGCTGCAACACAACCTGACCAAGCTGCTGAGCCGGGAAATCGTGCGAGACCACGACATGCTCATGTTGCTCGGTACGATGAACTCCGACGAACGCCTGGCAGCCTTCCTTCTGAACCTCTCGCAACGCCTGAACCAGCGCGGTTACTCGGCGAAAAACTTCGTACTGAAAATGCGCCGCGAGGAAATCGGCTCGTACCTGGGTTTGCGCCTGGAAACCATTTGCCGGGGCATCGCGCACTTGCGCGACAAGGATCTGGTGGAGATCTCCGGGCGTGACGTAAAGGTCCTCGACCTGGAAGGGCTCAAGCAGATGATCGCCGGTTGCCATCGCCCTGTCGGGCATTGATCTCGTCCAATCTGGAGCCTGCCTGTGCGCGCCATGGTTCTGCACTCGCCCGGACAGCCGCTGCAACGGGAAGAACGTCCGGTTCCCGTTCCCGGCGAACGGCAACTGTTGATCAAAGTCCTGGCCTGCGGTGTGTGCCGTACCGATTTGCACCTGTTGGACGGCGAACTGCCGCAAGCCGTGCTGCCTCGGGTGCCGGGGCATGAAATCGTCGGTGAAGTCACCGCAGTGGGTAGCGACGTCGCCTCTGAGTGGATCGGACGACGGGTCGGTGTTCCCTGGCTGGGCTGGACCTGTGGCGAATGCTCGTTCTGCCGATCGGGCCGAGAAAACCTCTGCGATCAGGCGCAGTTCACCGGCTGCCAACTCGACGGCGGCTACGCCGAGTACACCGTTGCCGATCCGCGATTCTGCTTCCCGATTCCCGATGCCCTGAGCGATCTGCAGGCCGCGCCCCTGCTGTGTGCCGGACTGATCGGCTTTCGTGCGTTGCAAATGGCCCGTGACGCCCGCCACCTCGGTCTCTACGGGTTTGGCGCGGCAGCCCACCTGGCGATCCAGATCGCCCGGGGCCGCCACCAACAGGTGTACGCCTTCACCCGGCCCGAGGATCACGAAAGCCAGGCCTATGCCCGCAAGCTGGGGGCCGTATGGGCCGGCCCTTCGGATCAACTGCCGCCTCATCCGCTGGATGCCGGCCTGATTTTCGCTCCGGTCGGCGCGCTGGTGCCTCTGGCGCTGTCGGCAACAGTCAAGGGCGGTTGCGTGATCTGCGCCGGAATTCACATGAGCGACATCCCCGCTTTCCCCTATCGTCTGCTCTGGGGCGAACGCATCCTGCGCTCGGTTGCAAACCTGACCCGTGAGGACGGCACTGCGTTTTTCGCCGAGCTGCAACACACGTCAGTGCACTGCGACGTCACCCGGTTTGCGCTGGATGAGGCCAATCAGGCCTTGGCCTGTTTGCGCAGTGGTCGGTTCAACGGCGCCATCGTGCTCACTCCCTGATGCTTGATCGACCACATTGTTGACGTGACCACAGGCATCGTTGTCATGCCAACGCGTAGTGATCTGGTTGAATAGTGATCTGGGTGAAGTTGCGGTAGCTGGCACCAGACCGCGGATCGCTCATCACCAAGCCGCCCTGTAAATGGCCAAAGCATCGTCATGGCTGACTTCGCGCGGATTGTTCACCAACAGTCGTTGCTGCAGCATCGCGTCACTGGCCAATTGTTCGAGGCAATTCCCGGGGACGTTGATATCACGCAGGCGAGCCGGCAGGCCGCAGCGCTGCGTCAGTTGCTCCAGTTCCGTAATCATCTGCTCGGCGAGGCTGCTGCGATCACCTGCCTGCAACCGGTCCCCAAGCAATGGCGCGGCAAGTTCAGCGTAATCCGCTTGGGCCATGGGCAGGTTGAAACGCAGAACGTGCGGCAGCACTAACGCATTGGACAAGCCGTGGGGAATATGGAAGTGCCCGCCCAGCGGATAAGCCAGGGCATGCACTGCGGCAACCGGTGCGTTGGCAAACGCCTGCCCGGCAAGGCAGGCGCCGAGCAGCATGGCCTGACGTGCAGCGAGATGACCGCCGTTATGTACCGCTTGATCAAGGTTCGTCGCCAGCAGTCGCAACGCCTCGCGAGCGAGCAGGCTGGACAGCGGGTTGCGTTTGATTTTGCTGGTGTAAGCCTCGATGGCGTGGACCATCGCATCGATACCCGTAGCGGCCGTGACCTGTGGTGGCAGCCCCAGGGTGCAGACGGCGTCGAGGATGGCGAGATCCGGCAGCAGCAATGACGAAACGATGCCCATTTTGCTGGTTTCGCCGGTGGTGACGATGGCGATCGGCGTGACTTCCGAACCGGTGCCCGCCGTGGTCGGCACCTGAATCAACGACAGGCGCCTGCCCTTGGCCTGATCGACGCCGTACAACTGGTTGAGTGTCTGGGCATTGTCGGGATGGGCGAGCAACGCGACCAGTTTGGCGACGTCCATCGAGCTGCCGCCACCGAAACCGACAATCAGGTCGGCACCGATATGCCGGGCGCGCTCGACCGCCGCCAGTACGCAGTTTTCATGGGGGTCGGCGGATACATCACTGAAAATCGCCACAGCGACTTTCGCAGTACTGAACCCTGGCAGCAGGTCGTCAAGTAAACCGAGCCGGGCAATTCCCGGATCGGTGACGATCAAAACGCGCCGGGCACCGCGTTCCCGGCACAGGTTGGCGAGTCGTTGCACCGCGCCGGCTTCGCAGAGAATCTGCGCGGCGGTGACAAAGCTGAAGGACTGCATCGACACGATTCCTTGTTTTTATGAGTGACAGGCCTGATCAGGCGTTGAAATCGCCGGCCGCAATTGCCATCAGGCAATTCGCTCCGCCCAGTAACGCTTCGCGATGAGCGCCGGCGCGGGGCAGCAGACGTCGCCAATAGAAGTCAGCAGTGTGCAATTTGGTTTGATAAAACTCACGATCAGGACTTCCTTGCGACAAGGCCTGCTGCGCGCGGACAGCAGCCTGCAGCCAAAGAGCGGCCAGCAGGACGTATGCCGAGTAGGCAAGAAAATCCACCGACACCGCGCCGATTTCCTGCGGATCGCGCTGACAGGCTTCGATGACCGAGGTGCCGAGTGCGCGCCATTCGGTCAACCGCAGGCTGACAACCCGGGCCATTTCCTGCAGCGTTTCATGGGATTGGGCGGTATCAAGCCCTGTTGCCAATTCATCGATCAACGCATCGAGTTCGGCACCGCCGTCGGCCAGCAGTTTGCGGCGTATCAGATCCAGCGCCTGGATACCGTTGGTGCCTTCGTAGAGTTGAGTGATGCGGCTATCGCGCATTAACTGCTCCATGCCCCACTCGCGGATATAGCCGTGTCCGCCATAGAGCTGCACGCCAAGGCTGGCGACTTCCTGACCCACATCGGTGAAGAACGCTTTGACAATCGGAATCAGCAGCGCTGCACGGCGCTTCGCCGCGTTATGTTCCTCGCCCATTCCCCCTTCCTGGTCCAGCTGCCGCGCGGTATAGGCAGCGAGCATCCGGCAACCTTCAGTCAGCGCTTTTTGCGTCAACAGCATGCGGCGCACGTCGGGATGAACAATGATCGGATCGGCGGCCTGATCAGGCGCGACCGCACCGGCCAGGGAGCGGGACTGTAAACGCTCACGGGCGTAGCTCAGGCCACCCTGAAACGCCGCTTCGGCAATACCCAGGCCTTGCAGGCCCACCTGGAAACGCGCGTCATTCATCATGGTGAACATGCAGGCCAATCCCTGATTCGCCTCACCAACCAGCCAGCCTTGCGCACCGTCGAAATTCATCACGCACGTCGAGGTGCCCTTGATGCCCATCTTGTGTTCCAGCGCACCGCAACCAAGACTGTTGCGCTGGCCATCGGGCAGAATTTTCGGCACAAGAAACAGGCTGATCCCCCTCACCCCCGGCGGCGCGCTCGGCAGACGGGCGAGTACCAGGTGGATGATGTTATCGGTCAGATCCTGCTCGCCACCGCTGATGAAAATCTTGGTACCCGTGACCCGGTAACTGCCATCACCTTCGGGCTGAGCACGGGTGCGCAACAGGGCCAGATCGGTGCCGGCCTGAGGTTCGGTGAGGCACATGGTTCCGGTCCATTCACCGCTGACCATTTTCGCCAGATACGCTTGTTTGAGCGCTGGGCTGCCGTGTCGATGAACGGCCAGCACCGCGCTTTCAGTCAGACCTGAGTAAATGCGAAAGGCCAGGGAAGCCGACATCAGCATTTCGTGAAAACATGCCGCAACCATCTGCGGCACGCCCTGCCCCCCGAACGCCAGCGGCCCGGTCATGCTGGCCCAACCGTTAGCAACGTATTGTCGATACGCCTGGCGAAACCCTCGTGGCGTGCTGACTTCACGGCCATGCATCTGACAGCCCTGCTCGTCACTGTTGCGATTGAGCGGAGCGATGACTTCGCCGGCAAAACGCGCCGCCTCCTCGAGGATGCCATCAATCGTGTCGCGGTCGAGCTCAGTGCGCATTTGCTGACAATGTTCAGTGACGTTGAACAGTTCGTGCAAAACAAAGCGCATTTCACGCAGTGGCGCCTGGTAAGTCATACCTCACCCTCCTGGACATTGAAGAAGTGCCTGCCGTCAGCAATCAATTGGCGGATCAGCGCTGCCGGTCGCCAGCACTCACCGAACAGGCTTTGCAAATGTTCGAGCCGTGCGGCAATCAGGGGTAAACCTTGTGCGTCAGCCCAGCGCATCGGGCCACCTGCGTCCTTGGGAAACCCGTAACCGTTGAGCCAGACTTGATCGATGTCATGGCTGTTGGCAGCGATCTTTTCTTCGAGGATTTTCGCGCCCTCATTGATCAAGGCCAGCAGGCAGCGCTCGAGGATTTCCTGTTTGGAGATCTCGCGGCGGCGATAACCCAGCCCATGAGAGATTTCGAGCACCAGCGCGTCGACCTGAGGATCGTGTTCGGCGTGACGGCTGTCCTCCGGGTAGCTGTAGTAGCCATGGCCGGTTTTCTGACCGAAACGGCCAAGGTCGCACAGCGCGTTATCAACCTGTACCAAAGGTGCCTCCATGCCCTCCCCGGCCAGTTGCCGCGCGCGCCACTCCAGATCGATACCGACCACGTCATACATGCGGAACGGGCCCATGGCGAAACCGAATTGCTGCAATACCGCATCGACCTGATGGGGCAATGCGCCCTCAAGCAACAGCTTGCGCGCTTCGGCCACGTAGCTGGCGAGCATGCGATTACCGATGAAGCCGGGACAGTTCCCTGCGACGACCACAACCTTGCCGATCCGCTCGCCCAGCCTGCACGCAGCATCGAGCACCGCGTTGTCGGTGCGTGCACCACGGATGACTTCCAGCAGCTTCATGACGTGCGCCGGGCTGAAGAAATGCAGTCCCAATACTTGCTGCGGGCGAGCCGTGACGGCGGCAATGGCGTCGATGTCCAGCGCGGACGTATTACTGGCCAAAATGGCCTGCGGCTTGAGTTGGCGGTCGAGTGCGCGAAAGATTTCCTGTTTGAGCTCAAGGCTCTCGTACACCGCTTCGATCACCAGATCGACCTCGGCCAGCGCCGCATAATCGTGAACGGCCTGGACACGCTGGCGGTTGGCTTCAGCCTCAGGCTGGCTGATGCGCTGCTTGACGACCTGCTGCGACCAGATCTGCTCGATCGCACTCAACCCTGCGTCGAGAGTCGGTCTATTACTGTCCAGCCAAAGCACTGACAGTCCAGCGCTGGCCAGGCTAATGACGATGCCGCGGCCCATGGTGCCGGCACCAATGACAGCAACCTGTCTGATATCCAAAGAGGTACTCACACGCATGCTCCAGAGACGAAAAGAACAGCCGCCACCCTAAGCACGCATCAGATATTTTTGAAATTTAGATTAACCATTGAATATATTTTCCCCATGAATATGTCGAACTTTGATCTGAATCTATTGCGCGTCCTTGACATGCTGTTGCGCGAGCAAAATGTCTCGCGCGCAGCTGAGCGGCTGGCATTGACGCAACCTACGGTCAGCAATGCACTGGCGCGGTTGCGTGACCTGCTTGACGATCCGCTGCTGGTGCGTGTCGGCCGTCGCATGTGCCCGACGCCTCGCGCACTCGCCCTCGAAGGGCCAATTCGCGCGGCACTCGGGCAAATTGAGCAGACGCTGGCTATCGGCGATGTCTTCCAGCCGCTGCTCAGCCACCGCCAGTTGCGCATTGCGTTGACCGATTTTGTCGAACAGCTGTGCATGCCACCCTTGCTGGCGCATCTGCAGACAGCGGCGCCGCACCTGCGCATCGACGTTGTGCACCTGGCACCCAATCTGCCGGCCGATGCGCTGGACCGCGGCGATCTGGACATGGTGCTCGGGCGCTTCAACGAGCTGCCGGCGAGGTTCACCCGGCAACTTTGGCGCCGGGAAACGTTGCGGGTTGCCGTGCGCCGCAATCATCCGCAGGTCAACCACTCTCTGGATCTTCAAACCTTCTTGCGGTTGCGCCACCTCTGGGTGCACGGCGGGCAAACCCGCGGAATGGTCGATCAATGGCTGGCCGAACAGAATCTGCAACGACAGATCGTGTACACCACACCCAATTACTTGCAGGCCGCGCACCTTGTAGCAGCCACCGACCTCTGCGTTGTGCTGCCCACTCAGCTCGCCCAGCAGTTCGCCGAATTGCTGCCACTGGACTTGCATGATCTGCCGTTTGCGCTGGATCCGTTCGAACTGGATCTGGTGTATCTGAGCCATCGCCAACATGACCCGGCGCTGACCTGGCTGTCGGAGCAGATCCTCGCCATCGCGCAGTCTTGAAAGCATCGAAAAATGAGATGGCCACCATGCCGCTCTGGTATTGGCTGCGCTTTGGCAGGCTACTTAGAGTGATTGGCCCTCAACAATAACAAGGAACACCCCATGCGTTTGCGACCCTCATTGCTGGCACTGGCCGTGCTTGCACCGTTGTCCGGCCTGGCAGCTACGCCAGCCAAGGATGCAACGGCCATCACCCTCGACAGCAACGCGCAATGGCTGCAACGTCTGCCATTTGCCGACCGTAGTGATTTCGAGGCCGCGAACCGTGGCCTGATCGAGCGTTATGACGCAGTGGTCAGCAATGGCGCGGGCAACAGTGTCTGGGACCCAGGTCAATACGCGTTTCTCAACAACGCTGACGCGCCTGGCACGGTCAATCCGAGTCTGTGGCGGATCGCCCGACTCAACAGCATCGCGGGGCTCTTCAAGGTCACCGAAGGCATTTATCAGATCCGCGGCCTGGACCTGGCGAACATGACTATTGTCGAGGGCGACAGCGGGCTGATCGTGATGGATCCGCTGCTGTCGGTCGAGACGGCAAAAGCTGGCATGGCGCTGTATTTCAAACACCGACCGCGCAAACCGGTCAACACAGTGATTTACACCCATCCGCACGTCGATCATTTTGGCGGCGTGCGCGGGGTGATCGATGAGGCCGACGTCAAGGCGGGCAAGGTTCAGGTCATTGCACCGCAGGGGTTTTTCGAGCACGCCATCGGTGAAAACGTATTGGCCGGGCCGGCGATGAAGCGTCGCGCCCAATACATGTACGGCGCCGCGTTGCCGCGCAGTGAGCGCGGTCAGGTGGATGCGGGCCTGGGCAAAGGAATTCCGGCCAATGCCACCATCAGCCTCATCGCCCCCACACGGGAAATCACCCAGCCGCTGGAACGGCTGATACTGGACGGCATTGAGGCCGAGTTCCAGCTCACCCCCGGCACCGAAGCCCCAGCAGAAATGAACATCTATTTTCCAGGATTCAAGGCATTGTGCATGGCCGAAAACGCCACGCGCGTTCAGCACAACGTGCTGACCTTGCGTGGCGCGTTGGTACGTGACCCGAAAATCTGGGCACATTATCTCGATCAGTCATTACGCCAATACGGTGATCAGGCGCAGGTCGTTTTCGCCCAGCATCACTGGCCGACCTGGGGTGGCCAGCAAATACGCGACTACCTCGCCGATCAACGTGACATGTACGCTTTCATCGACAGCCAGACGCTGCGCCTGATCAACCAGGGCCTGACGCCAATGGAAATCGCGGCGACCCTGACAAGTCTGCCGCCGCAATTGGCGAGCAAGTGGTATAGCCGTGACTACTACGGCTCGTTGAGCCACAACGTACGCGCGGTCTACCAGCGTTACATGGGGTTCTATGACGGTAATCCCGCCAATCTCGACCCGCTGACGCCACGCGATGCCGGCAAGCGTTACGTGGCGGCCATGGGCGGTGCCGATCAGGTACTCAAGCAAGCGCATACCGCGTTCGACGCAGGCGACTATCGCTGGGTGGCGCAGTTGGTCAACCACTTGGTGTTTGCCGAACCGGACAACGTTCAGGCGCGACAACTGCAGGCCGACGCACTGGAACAATTGGGTTATCAAAGCGAAAACGCCACGTGGCGCAATGCCTACCTCAGCGGCGCACAGGAATTGCGCGATGGCGTAGCTGCGGCAAGCGGTGCCGGTGGCAACGCCGATGACATGGTGCGAGCCCTCACACCCACCCTGTTTTTTGATTACCTGGCGGTGCGCATTGATGCGTTCAAGGCCGCTGATCGCGACCTGACCATCAACTGGCGCTTTACCGACCTGAACGAGGATTACGCCCTGACCCTGCGCAACGGTGTATTGACCCACCGTGACCGAACCCGCCACGAGCACGCCGATGTCGAGGTCAGCATGGCCAAGTCAACGCTCGACCGCATTGCCCTCAAGCAGACCGGTTTTCTCAAGGAAGCCACCCTGGGCGACATTTCCATTCAAGGCGAACGTTTGAAGTTTTTGCAGTTCATGGGCGGTCTCGACGAAGCGGATGCGCGATTCAACATCGTCACCCCTTGAATAGGCCGAGCGGTGTGTCAATCACCGCTCAACAATCCCGCCACGCCAATGACTGCCATGACACATACGCCAGCGCCGAGGCTCAATATCGAACCCGGCGCCGGCATTGCACGCTCCGCCTCCAGCATCGCCAGGCCCTGCCGATATCGCCGTCCGGGCCGACACATCATGACCAGCACCGGCACCATTGCGACGGCGGACTGCAGCCAATCGCCCGCCCGGAACGCCAGCACCGCTACGACCAGCAGCGAGACGGTCGTGCGTCGCCACGCCAGCTCAGTACGTTCGGCCTGCAAGCCTGGATCAACCATGCCAACGCGGCCACAACACTACCGCGAGCATCAATGCCGCAAAGACGCAAGCGAGGGTCAACAAGGGCACCAACGTCGGCAGTGGCAGCGCCCGGCGCTGTCGCAATGCTCGCTCCACGCGCAGCCAGCGCAAGCAAGCCCCCGAACTGATCAACAGGCTTACGAGCATCAGGCTCAGCGCCATGCCCATGCGCAATGGCGGCGCGAAGGCGTTCACCGCCAGGGCTTCGACTGCGATGCCCCCTCCGAGCAATGCCAGGGAGGTGCGCATCCAGGCAAGAAAGGTTCGCTCGTTGGCTAATGTAAAGCGTGGGTCCGGCGGCTCGCCCTCGCCCAGCAGCCGTTCGGTCCAGCAACGGGTTGATCGCTCGCTCATCAACGCACTCCGAAGCTGCGCAATGCGCCGGGCGAAAAGTACGAGAGGCTGGTGGCGAGGTTGAACACAAACGGGCGCTGTTGTTCGTTGATCAATCCGGAGACGTGATAGCGCGAGCTCTTGAGGTCATAAGTGACCTCCAGCGCGTTCACTGCCACCTGCCCGACCGGGTGATAAAAACTGTGTGCCGCAGTGGTGCGCCACAGCTCGCCGTGCTGGTCGTAGACGTCCGCCTCCAGAATCGCCCAGGTGTCTTCATCAACGTAGAAATGGCGTTGGGTGTAGATGTGCCTGGCGCCGGGCTTCAGGGTAGCGACCACTTCCCAGACACGGTGCAGTTCGTAGCGCGTCGGCCCCGGGTCGAGATGACCACGCTGGATCAGCTCGCTGTAGCGCAGGTCCGGTGACGCCAGCCGGTAGCTGTTGTAGGGCACATGCAGCAGTTTTTTGCCGAGCAATTTCCACTCGTACCGGTCGGGTGCGCCATTGAACATGTCGCGGCTGTCTGCGGTACGCAGGCCTGCCGTGCCGGGGCCGGTGGTGTCATAGTCGACTCCCGGGGCGCGGCGCACCCGTCGCTGGCCGGCACTGTAGACCCAAGAAAGGCGTGGTTGGGCGACTTGATCGAGCGTCTCGTGCACGACGATGGCATCGCCGGCTACACGTGACGGCGCGGTCATCCGGTAGGTGAAGTAGTACAGGATATTATCTGTCGCATCATCTGAGACGGGTTGCGGGAGAGCGACGTCCTGACGCGAGCTCATGCGCACGAAGCGACCGTTCTTCAGCGGCGTCACGCTGTCGGACATCAGGCTGTAACTGGCGTTGCGTGGGCGTGTCAGATGGTTCCAGATCACCTGCAGGCCGTTGGCAGGAATGGGAAAGGCAATCGCCCCGGAAAAACCCTTCAAGCCATTGCCACCATCCACCAGCGTTGCATTGGCAGCATTGCGTGCTGCCGACAGGGCCACCGCTGAAGGTACGCCGGCACTGCGATGGGTCGGGTAGACCGGCAATCGCATTGTTTCGGGAAACCGCTTGAGCATGGCGATCTGGCCTGGTGTCAACTGATCCTGATACTGCTGCGCATTCGCGGCGGTGATCTCATAAAGCGGTTGTTCATCGGCGTATGGGTCAAGCGGCGTACCATTGCTGGCCAACCTAAACTGCGCGGTGTCGAGTCCGCCCTGCCAGGCTGGAATTCTGCCATCGGCGCTGGCGGCACGTTCCGCTCCCGCCGGGGTCAGGTGTTCGCCAAGGCCGTCCGCCGCCATCGCACCGGTGATCCAGAGCAAACCGAATAGCATCATGCATGTGGTCTTCATCGTCGTGCCCTTCAGAAAGTGACGCCCAAGCTCAGTGAGAGAAAATCGCGGTCGCCGCGCGTGCCGTAATCGCCATCGATGTAATCGGTGTAAGCGAGACTTACGCTGTAGGTACTGGCGAGCGTCGCGTCCAGACCGACGCTGATGGCTTTCGAGCCCTCACTGAATGCCGAGCCCTCCACCGGCCCTGTGCCGTGCACGTCATGAGCCCAGGACAGGTTCGGGCGAAAATCGAAACCGGCCAGAACATTGGGATAGGTCCACGTTGCGCGCACGCGGTAGCCCCAGGAAAACGGCGTGAGAAACCCTTCGTTGTTGCAGTGCTGCGGCGTTTTCGAGATGGCCTGACAAACGCGAGGATCGGCCAGTTCTCCGCTGTTGAATGTGCCCGAGCGTCCATACCGGGGGCCGCCGCGCCCCTCCAGACCGCCGACATACGTGGCGCCGATTTCGCCCACCAGCAGCAGCTGACTGGCCCCCATCATTTGACCGAACGAATGCAGGGCGGTGATTTGTGCCTGGGTCATTTCCTTGCGCCGGTAGCCATCGAACAGCGCACTGTCGCGGTCGGTTCTCAAACCTTCGCCCAGCAATGGCGAGCGACCGTCGATATTGAGCAGTGACTGAATAATGTCCGTGCCATTGAGTTGCATCGGCATGTTCGGCCGATAGCTCAGTTCGCCCTGCAGCGCCGTGCCAGTACGCAGGGTGGTCGCGAACGAAAGCCCATACAGGCGAATGTCTTCCGGGTACTGGACCTGATATTGCGAAGTCCCCAGACGCAGTGCGCCAGTCAGCGACTGGCCTGCGGCCGAGGCCACAAATGCCCCGCACCCGGCAGCGCCAATACCCAGGTTGGCACACAACTGTGGAGCGAACGCGGTGTTGTTGAAATACGGGCTGCTGACGGTGCCCATGTAAGGCGTGCGGCTGTGATAGTTGGCCGCGTAGGCGCCGAATTCGGTGTCCAAAGCGCTGACGTACCAGCGCAGCGACAATCCCCATTGCCCGCCGTTGCGTGCGTCATCGTCTGCTGCGCGGGGAATGCGCACGCCCTCTTCCGTCAGGTTGACCCCCAACGGCGTCAACCCGGCCACGGCGGCAGGGTTACCCAGCAATTTGGCGCCGACATCAAGGCCATCGCAGCCGTCAGGCAGAAAATCGTTGTTGGAGAAAAACGTCGCGCAGTTGTCGAGTTGAGTCTGCTCCCAATCAAGTTGATAGAAAGCGTCGAACGACAGTGCCTCGGTCAGGTTTTGCGTGACATAGAACAGGTTGACCGGCACCAGCGCATCCTTGACTTCGGAACCCGGACGGCGCAGCGCGGACAGGTTGAACGGGTTGATGACGTTGAGCCCGCCCTGAATGAAGGTGCTTTCGCCCCAGTTCACCACTTGCTTGCCCAGGCGCACCGAGCCCGGCTGGCCGTCGATGTCGTAGAGGTAGTAGCCAAAAGCATCGAGCAACTGAGTGCCCGCGGTTTTCGCCGATCGCTTGCGGTTGTTGTCGGCGACCTTCTTGAAGCGCTGGTCACGATCGCGCAGCGCGGTGTCGTACCAATATGTGCCGCGTAAAAACACGCCAATGTTGTCACGCTTCAGCTCAAGGTCATGGGTACCCTTGAACACCGCCGAGAACACATCGCCGGAGGCGAAGTTGAGTTTGCCATCGTCGCTGTTGGCGCTGTTGTGCAACGCCGGATCAGGGTTAGCCGTGGAAATACTCGTGCCCAGGCTCAGCGCCGAATCGAACTGGGCTTCGAGATCGTTCCATTGAAATTGCAGGGCGACGGCAGGACTGGAAACACAACAGCAAGACAATAAAAAAAACGACGGTCGAGCGAGACCGCGAATATGCAATTGCATCACTCTTTACCTCTTATTGTGTTTATCGAGAGTGAGATTTCCGGGGATGTCTTGTAGCGGGGACAGCGGCTGCTGACTCAGCAGGCAAGCGGATTGTTGCGGGTTGATCTGGGCCTCTTGTTATGTCTCTATGGATACTAAGTAGGCGCCCCGACCTGAACAAATAGCGTCTTCAGATAGTTGCCATAACACTTCGGCATACCAGAGATTGTCCCCATGACGTTGAAACAGCTGCGTTACCTCATCGCGATTGTCGAGGCTGGAAGCTTCTCCAGCGCCGCGCGACGCGCCTTCATTGCCCAACCGGCGTTGAGTCGACAGATCGGCTTGCTGGAGAGCGAACTGGATATGCAATTGCTGTCGCGCCTGCATGACGGCATCGAATTGACCGACGCCGGCCGGCAGTTGTATGAGGTGGCGCGTTCGGTGATTCAGCAAGTCGACTCGGTGAAGGATGAGCTCAAATCAAGCCGTGGCAATCCCATGGGGCACGTGTCGATCTCCATTCCGGCGACGGCGTCGGCACTGCTGCTGCCAGCGATCATCACCCAGGCGCAGAACAAATTTCCGGGGATCAAATTGACGGTGTGGGACGGCCTGAGCCGTGAAGGCGGCCAGGCGATCGAGTTGGGCAAGGTCGATTTTGGTGTGGTGCCCAATGCCGAGGAGCTGGAACACGTCATCGCCGAACCGGTGTTTACCGAGGACCTTTTCTGGGTCGGTGCCACCGCGCAAGAAGCCAATCACTCACCGATCAGCCTCGCCGAAGCGGCCGCGACGCGCCTGGTGATGCCGCCGCGTGCACTGCATCTGCGCCGGCGTATCGAACAGGCCGCAATGGAAGCCGGCGTGACACTCGATTCCAGCTACGAACAACAGTCGGCGCCGGGCATCAGCAGTCTGGTGCGCGCGGGACTGGCAGCGACCATCAGCAACTGGCCGCCATTGACGGATCTGCTTGAACCGATCTCAGCGCGACTGATCGTCGAGCCGCGCATCACGCGCACCGTGTCCCTCGCCCATTCGCAGCACAAGCCACTGTCGTTCGCCGCCACCTGCATGCGCGACCTGGTGCGCAGCCTGCTTGTAGACGCTGTCATCGAAGGCCGCTGGAAAGGCAGCCTGATCGAACGCACTATCGAGCCACCGCTGAGTTTTGTCGGCGAAGCCTGAAGCTGTCACGGCGCAGTCGGACGGCGCCGTTTGCTCAAATCACTGCCGGCCGCCCGACAGCGTCGACCTGAAGCAAGCGCTGGCGAGTCTTCTGCGGATTCATCCACAACAAGCCTGCCAGCCCGGCAACCACCAGCACCGCCCCGCATACCAGAAACCCTTCGGCGTAACCCGCCGGATGCTCGGCGCCAGCACCCTGCACCAACAATCCGGTGACCACCGGAGCCGACAGACCGGCCAGCGACGCAATGCCGTTGCCAATCGCGAGGACGCCTGCACGCTGGCTGCCCGGCGTGAACTCGGCGAGCATCGCCGGGCCGACCGAATACATCACCAGGGCCAGCCCCCCGCTGAACGTCAGACAGACGATCCGCTCCACGTTGCTCAGTCCCTCAAGCATGAGCGCGGCGGACAGCAGGCCGCTGACAACCAGGCAAATGGCAACGAATGCGCCCCGCGACCAGCGGGTCGTGATGCCCGCACGCATGAACCGTTGCGATAACCAGGCCAGAAACAGACTCAACGGTGTCGTCACCACCACGAACAGTACAAACACCCGCCCCGTCATGATCGGGTCAATGCCCAAACCGGTCTGCAGGTAGCTCGGCACCCATGTCAGGGTCAGTGCCAGCGACCAGTTGGCGGCGAAATGACAGAGGTAGTTGCTCAGTACCGTGCTGTCGAGCAGCAGCCGCCGATAAGCGACTCTCCCTTCGTCCAGTCTCAATTGCCCGGTGCGAATCCTGTCGAGGGTGCCTTCGCTGCCAAGCAACCACCACAACACACACCACACTGCACCGATCACCGCGAGCACGATGAAGTTCATGCGCCAGCCGTAATGCACGCTGATCCACGGGATCATCGCACCGGCGACCAGCAGCCCCAGCGCACTGCCCGTGTGCAGCAGCGCAACCGGCAGATTGCGACGGTCATTGGGAAACCATTTGTACAGCGCATGGGTCGCAACTGGCGACGCCGGGCCTTCGCCAATGCCGAGCAACACCCGGCAGGCAATGATGGCCCACAGCGAACTGACGAACAGCATCGGTAACTGGATCACCGCCCAGAACGCCCCCATGCCCAGCAACAATGTGCGCGTGGGGCGGCGGTTGGCGACAAATCCCCCGATCACAGCGGATATGGCAAAAAACCAGTGCAAGGCGCCGCCCACCAGACCGAATTCGGTGGGGGTCAGGCCCAGCTCCTTGGACATCGGTACCGCGACCAGGCCAATGACCACTTTGTCGAGGAAGTTCACCAGCATCAAAACCGCCAGCAGTACCGCAATCATCCAGGCCGTGCCCGGACGCGCAGGTTTGTCAGTGTGAGTCATGGTCATCTCTCGTTATTGTTTTTATCGGAGCGTCCGGCCCGCAAGGCCGGACGTACAGCAAGCGACCCTAAGCGGGCATCAGCACGCCTTTGGCGATGGTGTTGCGCTGGATTTCACTGGTTCCGGTCAGGATGCGCATCATCCGCGTCGCACGGAAAATCCACTCCACGGGATGCCCGCGCAACAGACCGGCACCGCCGTGGATCTGCACCGCACGGTCAGCGATCCGGAACGCGGTCTCCGAGACGAACAGCTTGCACATCGGTGCCTGGGTACGAATGTCGCCACCGCTGTCATTTACTGCCGCAGTGGCGTACACCATGCTTCGGGCAGCGTGCAGTTCGGTGGCCATGTCGGCGATCATGTGATTGATCGACTGGAACATCGCGATCGGCTGACCGAACTGCTTGCGGGTTCGCGCGTAGTCGATCGACAGGTTCAGCGCCAGACCGGCCAGCCCCAGCAACGTCGGGCAATGGAGCAGGCGGTTGAGGGTAATGCGGCCCATCGCCAATTTGAAGCCCTGCCCCTCTTCGCCGATGCGATGGGTCACCGGTACGCGAACTTCATCGAGAAAAATATCCCCATGCGCACCGCCGCCGGACATCACCGAATAGTCGCTTTCGATGCGTACGCCGGGTGCTTTCAGGTCGACAAAAAAAGCCGAAATGTTTTGTGCTCCCGTGCCCGGTCCGGTGACCGCCAATAGCACGGCAATGTCGGCGTAAGGTGCGCCTGAAATGAAGCGTTTGCCGCCGTTGAGAACGTAATGGTCACCCTCCAGCCGCGCACGGGTCTGAATGGCCGCCGCATCAGAACCGGCCTCGCTTTCAGTGAGGGCGAAGCACACGGCTTTCTGCGCTTTGCAGATGGGCTGCAGGATCGTTTCGACCTGCACGGGACTTGCGACTTTGAACAGATGACCAATGCGCGGCGGACCGGACAGTTCGCCCAGAATGTGTGGCGCCAGCATCGAACCGGTCAGCACCGTCGCCTCCTTCACCGCACACAGATCGGCGACGCTCAGCCCCGCGCCGCCGATGGCTTCGGGCAGCATGATGTTGTAGTAACCCAATTCGCACGAACGCTGCCAGACCTGCTGCAATACCTGGCGGGGATGCGGTTCGGCCCAACTGAGGCCTTCACGCTGTTCAAGCGGGCGGATTTCTTCGCGTACAAAGCCCTCGATGCCTTCGATAATGCCGCGCGCCTTTTCACTTGGTTGATACATGATGATGTCCTCGGTCAGATGCGGCGTTCGCTGTTTTGCCAATAGGCATCGCGGATCAGGCGGCGGACCACCTTGCCGTTGGGGTTTTTCGGCAACTCGCTGACGAAATCCACGCCGCGCGGTTTCTTGAAGCCGGCCAGGATCCGGGCGCAATGCTCGATGATTTCGGTTGCGCTGATCTCGGCGCCGGGCTTGAGTACGATGACGGCGTGCACCGCTTCGCCCCACTGCTCGTCGGGGACGCCGACCACCGCCGCCTCAAAGACCTGCGGCAAGGTGTAAAGCACCTGTTCGACCTCGGTCGGGTAGACGTTGAAGCCGCCGGAAATGATCATTTCCTTTTTGCGGTCGACGATGAATACATAACCCTCCTCGTCCACCGTCGCCAGGTCGCCAGTGAGGTAGTAACCGTCGCGCATCACCTCCGCGGTCAGCTGTGGCGCCCGCCAGTAGCCCTGCATGATGTCGGGCCCCTTGACGACAATTTCGCCAATCTCACCGGGCTTTACATCGTCGAATTCATCATTGACCACCCGCAGGTCTGTCTCGAAATAACAACGCCCGCACGAGCCCAGACGCCGGTAGTCACCGTCCTCGCACAAGTGATCCTGTTCGGTCAGCACGGTCACCAGCGAGCAGGTTTCACCTGCGCCGTAACCCTGCGCCAGAATCGGCCCGAACACCTCTATAGCGCGTTTTACCAACGACGGTGCCATGGGCGCGGCGCCATACATGAGCAGGCGCAGACTGCTCAGGTCATACCGTGACACGTCTGGGAGATTCACCAGCCGATTGATCATCGCAGGGACCAGAAACAGGCGCGTTACCCGTTCGCGCTGAATGCTTTCCAGCAACTGCCGATCGTCGTAACGCTCCAGCAGCAGGTTGCAGGCACCGACGGCCAGCAACGGCATCAACTGCATGCCGCTGGCATGGGTGATCGGACCGACGTGAGCCATGACATCGCCCGGCACTGCTCGTCGCGTGGGGCTGGCGATACTCTTGCGGATCAGCGCCTTGCGGTTGCCGACGCTGAGCATGGCAGCCTTGAGCACGCCGGAACTGCCAGAGGTGTAATGCAAAACGGCGAGGGTGTCGTCAGGCAGATCACAGCTGACAGGCTTGTCAGAGCCTTGGCTGAGCAAGGTCGGATAATCGATGTCGGCGCCACCTTCGTCCAGCGATACGATCAAGCGCAGTGCAGGCACTTCGGTACGTCGGGCGATCAGCGCTTCGGCGAATGCCGCCGTGGTGATCAGCGCCACGCTGCAGGAGTCGTTGAGGATCTGAACGACTTCATCCAGCGACAGCCTTGCGTTGATCGGGACCTTGACCAGCCCAGCCTTGTAGAACGCCACCTCGGCCTCCACCAGCTCGACTCGGTTGGGCGCAAGAATGCCGACATGCTCACCGGTGCGGATACCCTTCTCCAGCAGGCTGGAAGCAAGCTGATTGGTGCGTCGCTCAAGCTGAGCAAATGTAAGCCGGCTTCGGTGATCAATGACCGCCATATGCTGCGGCCAGTACTTGGCACTTCGACTAATTATTTTTCCGAGGTTCACGTTGTTGTTCTCGTCGACAGTAAAAACCCGATCGATGCTAAACAGCGCAAACCCAACGGCGGTAATAACAGTTACGGATGGGGGCTATAACGTTTTTGACTGGAGCACGATGGATCCGTTGAGCAAGACCTCACGAGCGTCACGATCACTATTCGTCCCGTCCCCCGCTACTCAACCAAGCCTTCACGTCGTGATGTGAGGCTTCGGATACACACGAAAAATTGCCGCTTCATTGTCAGGTGCTGTTTTTCCGCCTATCTTGTTTAATACCTATACAAAATGATCTTATGCGTACAACATTTTCTGCTGCCAACCTATTTTTACGGGCCCTCCTGCCGCGAGAAAGCGAAATTTGATGGCCACAACCCTGTACGTGCGATGCATGGCGTACAAGAAAGCGGGGCGAATACTTCCCCCGGTACCTCTGCAATCAGGAAGTAAGGCAATGTCTCGATTACTGCTGTTACTGACACTGATGCTCAGCATCGCAAGCTGCACCGGCGTGGATGTCAACCGTTATGCCGATCAACAGCCAGCCCTGGATCTGCATCGTTTTTTCAGCCAGCCCGTCAAGGCCTGGGGAATGTTCCAGAAGCGCAGCGGCGAAGTGACCAAGCGTTTCGAAGTCACGATCGTCAGCCGTCGCGAAGGCGACAACCTGATTCTCGACGAGCGCTTCCTGTACAGCGACGGTACCCGCCAGCAGCGCGTCTGGACCTTGACGCCCGAGGGCCAGGGACGCTGGAGCGGTCGCGCCGGCGATGTGGTCGGCGTGGCCCAGGGCCAGATTGCCGGGAACGCCCTGCACTGGCGTTATCGCCTGAACCTGCCCGTCGACGATTCGACCTATGAAATGAGCATGGACGACTGGATGTATCTGATGGATGAGGACACGTTGATCAACCGCACCAGCATGTCCAAGTTTGGCGTGGAAGTCGGTCAGGTGACTTTGTTCTTCCGTCGTCAGGGCACAGAAGCAAGCCCATGATCCGTACAACGCAGAGCTCAGTTGAATGAACGCAACCCGCCGTCTGTGCCTGGTACTGGGCGACCAGTTGTCCTTCGACCTGGCTTCATTACAGGCACTCGATGCCGAGCGCGATACGGTGTTGCTGGTCGAAGTCATGGAAGAAGCCAGCCATGTGCCCCACCATCCACAGAAGATTGCCCTGATCTTCAGCGCCATGCGCCACTTCGCCAAGGCGCTGCGAGACCAGGGTGTACGTGTTGAATATGTCACCCTGGATGACCCAGATAACCGCGGTTTGGTGCCGGGTGAGTTACAGCGCTGGCAAGCGCTGTTGCAGGCCGAAGAAGTGCACGTCACCGAGTGCGGCGACTGGCGGCTGGAGCACTCGATGAAGGAATGCGGCTTGCCGATTCACTGGCACGCCGATACGCGTTTTCTGTGTAGTCGCGAAGAGTTCGCTGCATGGGCCGAGGGCAAGAAACAGCTGCGCATGGAGTTCTTCTACCGGGAGATGCGTCGCAAGAGCCGCTTGCTGCTCAATGGCGACGGTTCGCCAGTGGGCGGCGCGTGGAATTTCGATGCCGAGAATCGCAAGGCCCTGCCCAAAGGCGTGAAAGCCCCCTACCCCGCGCGCTTCCATAACGACGCCATCACCAGCGAAGTACTGGCACTGGTCAAGGCGCGTTTCAGCCAGCACTACGGCGCGCTCGATGACTTCAACTATCCCGTCACCCATGCCGATGCGCAGGCACTGTGGGCGTACTTTCTCGATTACGGTCTGGCCGGGTTTGGCGATTACCAGGACGCCATGGCCAGTGATGAGCCGTTCCTGTTTCATGCGCGCATCAGCGCAGCACTCAATATCGGCCTGCTGGACTTGCGGCAGCTGTGCAGCGACGTGGAGTCGGCATACTGGTCCGGCAGCGTTGCGCTCAACGCCGCCGAAGGCTTCATTCGGCAACTGATCGGCTGGCGTGAATATGTGCGAGGCGTGTATTGGCTGAAAATGCCCGATTACGCGCTGGGCAACTCGTTCGGCAACACCCGGCCACTGCCCGAGTTCTACTGGACCGGCGATACGCAGATGAACTGCATGCGCCACGCCATCGGGCAAAGCTTGCAGCACGCCTACGCGCATCACATTCAGCGGCTGATGGTCACCGGCAATTTCGCCCTGCTCGCCGGTATCGCACCGAGCCAGATCTGCGAATGGTATCTGGCGATCTACATGGATGCCTTCGACTGGGTCGAGCTGCCCAACACACTGGGCATGGTCATGCACGCCGATGGCGGTTATCTCGGTTCCAAACCCTATTGCGCCAGCGGCCAGTACATCAATCGCATGTCGGATTACTGCCGCGATTGCACGTACAAGGTCAGCGAAAGCACGGCGGACAATGCCTGCCCGTTCAATTCGCTGTACTGGCATTTCCTGATGCGCCACGGTGAGCTGCTGCGGGGCAATCAGCGCATGAGCATGATGTACAAGAACCTCGATCGCATGCCGCAGGCCAGGCAAGAGGCACTGTGGCAACGCGGCGAGAAGCTGTTGGCCCGCCTGGACAAGGGGGAGTCGATCTGAACTCGGTGTTCGCCCGAAACCATCGGTGAAACTTAACGACGGCGCCACCTGTCAACGAATGAACAGCAATCAAGCCTGACCGTTTTGCGATGACCACTGTCCCAGTCCGGCCTGTCCGCCCCATGAAACCGGCCCCTGAAAAACCTAACAAAGCAGGTGAGATGGATACCCTCAAACACCTTACTCGCGAAGCACTTGAGTCCGAGGTAAAGCGATTACGCGCCGCGCTGCTGAGCAGTGAAGTCGACACTGAGCAAAATGTGGCGGCCCAACTGCAGGCCAGTAGAGCTGCGCTCGCCCGCAGTGAGGAACGCTTCAGCACCATTCTGGAAACCATCGAATCGGCATTTGCCATCGTCAAAGTCAAATTCGACGCCAACGACGATCCCGTCGACTACTACTTCGTCGAGGCCAATCCGGCGTTCGAGCGCCAGTGCGGGGTCAACCTGCGCGGCAAATGGGTTACCGAATTCGCGCCCAATCTGGAACGCTTCTGGTTCGAAACCTACGGCCATGTGGCCAAGACCGGGGAACCGGCGAACTTCGAAAATTACGCCAATACCTTTGAACGCTGGTTCGATGTGCGCGCCGTGCGGGTCGGCGATCCGGCCGACCGGCAGATCGCGATCCTGTTCAACGACGTCACCGAGCGACGCGATGCCGAGGAGCGCTTGCGCGCCAGTGAAGCGATCGCCCGGGAGAACGTCGAACGCGTGCAACTGGCCCTCGCTGCCGGTGCCATTATCGGCACCTGGCATTGGGACCTGCTGACTGATCGTTTTGCCGTCGACGAAGGCTTCGCCCAGGTGTTCAACCTCGACCCGAGTCTGGGGCGCGAGGGCCTCAGCCTCGAACAAGTGATCACCAGCGTGCACCCCGACGATCGGGATGCGCTGACCACGGCGATCGACGAAGCCATTGGTCGCGGCGGCGCCTATTCCCATCAGTACCGCGTGCGCCGCGCCGACGGCAGATACCAGTGGATCGAAGCCAACGGCCGCGTTGAGTGTGCCGATGACAACAAACCACTACGCTTCCCCGGCGTCCTGATCGACGTCGAGGAACGCCGCACCGTTGAGGCGGAGCGCGACGGGGCTATCGCCGCCTTGCGTGCGCTCAACGACACACTGGAACAGCGGGTGTCATCGCGCACCGCCGAGTTGATGCAAGCGGAAGAAAAACTGCGTCAGTCGCAGAAGATGGAGGCGGTCGGCCAACTGACGGGGGGCCTGGCTCATGACTTCAATAATTTGCTGGCCGGCGTTTCTGGCGCGCTGGAATTGATGGGGACGCGGATCAGTCAGGGCCGGTATAGCGAAGTCGACAAATACATGGTCACCGCTCAGGGCGCGGTCAAGCGTGCTGCTGCCCTCACCCACCGCCTGCTGGCGTTCTCCAGACGCCAGACCCTCGATCCGCGCCCCACTGACGTCAACATGCTGATGACCGGCATGACCGAACTGATCCAGCGCACCGTGGGCCCGAGCATTTTTCTGGAAACCATTGGCTCGCCGGAGCTCTGGCCGACGCTGGTGGATGCCAGTCAACTGGAAAACGCGCTGCTCAACCTGTGCATCAACGCCCGCGATGCGATGCCCGATGGCGGACGCATTACCATTGAAACGGCCAATCGCACCATGGATGCCGAGACCGCCGCCGCGCTGGATATTCCCGAAGGTGAATACGTGTGTCTGTGCGTCACCGATACCGGCATCGGCATGTCGGCGGATGTGGTCGCCAAGGCCTTCGACCCGTTCTTTACCACCAAGCCGCTGGGCCAGGGCACGGGGCTCGGGCTGTCGATGATCTACGGTTTCGCCAAGCAATCCGGCGGCCAGGTGCGCGTGCACTCGCAGGTCGACCGGGGCACCACGATGTGCATCTACCTGCCGCGTCACTGCGGCGACCCCGTGCACAGTCTCGATGACAAGCACATCGCACCGGCTGTAGTTCCCAAGGCCAGCGAGACCATTCTGGTGGTGGACGATGAACCCACGGTGCGCGCCTTGCTGACCGAAGTGCTTGGCGATCTCGGCTACAACCTGCTTGAGGCAAGCGACAGCGTTGCAGGCCTGAAAGTGTTGCAATCGAACGTGCATATCGACTTGCTGATCACCGACGTCGGCCTGCCGGGTGGCATGAACGGCCGACAACTGGCTGACGCCGGCAGAGAGATCCGGCCGAACCTGACGACCCTCTTCATTACCGGTTACGCGGAGAACGCAGTGATCGGCGCCGGTCAACTGGGCCCCGGCATGCAGGTGCTGACCAAGCCCTTCGCGATCGACACGCTGGTGGCGCGGGTCAGTGAATTGATGTGCTCAAGATCCGAATGAACGACCGCTGCGGCGGAACAAACCAGGCAGACGGGCTGCGGCCAAGGAGTATGAAATGGTGACTTTCCTGATTTTCCTGATCGCCTGCGGCGCGGCCGCAACCACCGGCATGGTTTTCAAGCCAGGCCAATGGTACGCGCAGCTCGACAAACCGAAGTTCACCCCGCCCAACTGGGTGTTTCCGGTGGCATGGACGACGATCTACCTGCTGCTGGCCTGGGTTGGCTACCGCTTGACCCTGATTCCCGGCAGCGAAATGGTGTTGGCGTTGTGGGCGGCGCAGATTGCCCTGAACACGCTGTGGACACCGGTGTTTTTCGGTGCCCAGCGGATCGTTGCCGCGATGATCATTCTCGTACTGTTGTGGCTGGTCGTCGCCGTGATGGTGGTGCTGGCCTTGCGCCTGGATGTCATCACCGGGTTGATCCTGTTCCCTTATCTGGCCTGGCTGTGTGTCGCCGCGGCGCTGAACTTCTCGATCGTGCGCAATAACCGGGTGAATTAGTGTGCGCCCGTCACAAAGACGACGAGCGCTTCAAGGTCTCGCTCGGCAACTCCTTGAACATCGCCCGGTAACTGCTTGAAAAGCGGCCCAAATGCCAGAACGACCAGTTCATCGCGACTTCTGCCACTGTCGTATCTGCCGGCGAGCGTTTGAGCAATTCTCGCCGGGCACTGTTGAGCCTGCGCAAACGCAGCCAATGGCTCGGCGACATCCCCGTGTACGCCTTGAACGTCTGCTGCAACTGGCGCAGGGAAACTCCGGCGACCCGCGACAGTTCCAGCAGATTCAGGGTTTGCTCCGGTGAATCTGCCGCCCACTCGCCCACGCGCTTGAGGGTGATTCGTTCTTCGGCGCGACGCTGCAAACCACCGCCGTCCAGGCACACGCTCGCGTTGTCGAGGATGAACAGGCAGTCCTCCAGCAACTGCTGGGTCAGCGCTTCTTTGCTTGGTTGATCAAGGGTTTGCGACAACTTCGTGAGTGTCGAGCTTAACCAGCGACTGAACAATCCGTTCTGCGCGCCATTGAGCGGCGCCATGAACAGACCTTCCAGCCTGGCCATGTCCAACCCATTGCGCTGGACGAATTGCGGGCCGAACACCACGGCGATCTCCTGGTAGTTCTCCGGAGTGATCCAGATGTTGCGGCTCTCTTCATTGAGCAGATAAAGCGCGTTGTCGCTGCGATCGAAACAGAACGCCAGCGAGCCTTCCGGCGCGCTGAAATTCTGCTCGACCCGGGTGTTCATCTGTTCTTCGTAGACCTCCACACCCTGCAAGTCCAGATAACGGATCTGCCCGGCGAAATGCCCCGGCGACATCTGCTGGTAATGCTGAACCCAACCCGGCGTGGCGCGGATCTGTTCGGTGACATCGGCGGTGTTGAAAGCTTGAACCTGTAGCGGATTACACGTCGTCATGGGAGACCTTGCGCACTCTTTTGGTGCGCTTTGGTACTGCTGAAAGTGGATAGATGGAACGTCAAGGCCCGCCCAAGATAGTCGTCAACGCGCCACAGGGGAAGCCTGCGAAAGATGAAATCGCTTTTCCCCCGCGTCAACAAAACCAACGACGAGGTCTTTATGAATGCCCCTTTCGATCAGCTGTTCACATGGCTGAAAGATCACAAGATTACCGAAGTGGAATGCGTGGTCAGCGACCTGACCGGCATCGCCCGCGGCAAGATCGCACCGACCAACAAGTTCCTGCATGAGCGAGGCATGCGCCTGCCGGAAAGTGTGCTGCTGCAAACGGTAACCGGGGATTTTGTCGACGACGACGTCTACTACGATCTGCTCGATCCGGCCGACATCGACATGGTCTGCAAGCCGGTGAGCGACGCGGTGTACGTGATTCCGTGGGCCATCGAGCCGACCGCCATCGTCATCCACGACACCTTCGACAAGTTCGGCAACCCGATCGAACTGTCGCCGCGCAACGTGCTCAAGAAAGTCCTGCAGCTGTACACCGACAAAGGCTGGAAGCCGATCGTGGCGCCGGAAATGGAGTTCTACCTGACCCAGCGCTGCGAAGACCCGGACTTGCCGTTGAAGGCACCGCTGGGCCGTTCCGGTCGTGCCGAGAGTGGTCGTCAGTCGTTCTCCATCGATGCCGCCAACGAATTCGATCCACTGTTCGAAGACGTTTACGACTGGTGCGAACTGCAAGGCCTGGACCTGGACACGCTGATCCACGAAGACGGCCCGGCGCAGATGGAAATCAACTTTCGTCACGGCGATGCGCTGGATCTGGCCGACCAGATCACCGTGTTCAAGCGCACCTTGCGTGAAGCCGCGCTCAAGCACAACGTGACCGCAACCTTCATGGCCAAGCCGATCGGCGACGAGCCCGGCAGCGCCATGCACCTGCATCAGAGCGTGGTCGAGATCGCCAGCGGCCAACCGATTTTCGCCAATGCCGACGGCAGCATGAGCGACCTGTTCCGCCACCACATCGGCGGCCTGCAGAAATACATCCCGAAGGTGCTGCCGATGTTCGCGCCGAACGTGAACTCGTTCCGCCGCTTCCTGCCGGACACTTCGGCGCCGGTCAACGTCGAGTGGGGCGAAGAAAACCGCACCGTCGGCCTGCGTGTGCCGACCTCCGGGCCTGAGGCGATGCGGGTTGAAAACCGTTTGCCGGGTGCTGACGCCAACCCGTACCTGGCGATCGCGGCGAGCCTGCTGTGCGGTTACATCGGCATGGTCGAAGGCGTCGAGCCGAGCGCTGCCGTCGAAGGCCGGGCTTACGAGCGCCGCAACCTGCGCCTGCCGATCACCATCGAAGAAGCCCTGACCCAAATGGAAGAGTGCGACACCGTCGCGCAATACCTGGGCAGCAAATTCGTACGCGGCTACGTCGCGGTGAAACGCGCCGAGCATGAAAACTTCAAGCGCGTGATCAGTTCCTGGGAGCGGGAGTTCCTGTTGCTGAGCGTCTGATTAAAACAACAAAAACCAACCCACGATCGTTCCCACGCTCTGCGTGGGAATGCAGCCCGGGACGCTCTGCGTCCCAAGAGCGGACGCGGAGCGTCCATTGAGGCATTCCCACGCAGAGCGTGGGAACGATCAGCAAGAGTCGCCTGAAAAATCCAATAATTCGAAGAGGTGTCGATATGCGTCTGTTGAAATCCTTGATCCCCGCCGCTCTGGCCCTGGCGTGCAGTGCCGGTGCCATCGCCCAACCCCAGGTCAGCGTCTACAACTGGACCGATTACATCGGCGAAACCACCCTCGCCGACTTCCAGTCCACCAGCGGAATCAAGGTGATCTACGACGTCTTCGACTCCAATGAAACCCTTGAAGGCAAACTGCTCGCCGGCCGTACCGGGTATGACGTGGTGGTGCCGTCAAACCACTTCCTCGCCCGTCAGGTCAAGGCCGGTGCATTCCTCAAACTGGATCGCTCGCAGCTGCCGAACTGGAAAAACCTCGACCCGAAACTGCTGGCCCTGCTTGAGAAAAACGATCCGGGCAACGAGCACTCGGTGCCATACCTGTGGGGCACCAACGGCATCGGCTACAACGTCGACAAGGTCAAGCAAGTGCTGGGCATCGATCACATCGATTCCTGGGCCGTGCTGTTCGAACCGGAGAACCTGAAGAAACTCACCCAGTGCGGCGTGTCGATGATGGACTCGGCCGATGAAGTGTTCCCGGCCATCCTCAACTACATGGGCATGGACCCGCGCAGCGAAAAACCCGAAGACTACAAGAAGGCTGAAGAGAAACTGTTGAGCATCCGGCCGTACATCACCTATTTCCATTCCTCGAAATACGTGTCCGACCTGGCCAACGGCGACATCTGCGTGGCCTTCGGTTACTCCGGCGACGTGTTCCAGGCCGCCAACCGCGCCAAGGAAGCCAAGAACGGCGTGAACATCGCTTACTCGATTCCCAAGGAAGGCGCGAACCTGTGGTTCGACCTGCTGGCGATTCCTGCCGATGCCGGCAACACCAAGGAAGCCCACGCCTTCATCAATTACCTGCTCGACCCGCAAGTGATCGCCAAGGTCAGCGCCTCGGTCGGCTACGCCAACCCGAACCCCGCGGCCAAGCAATACATGGATGCCGAGCTGGTCAACAATGCCGAGGTCTATCCGTCCCAGGAAGTCCTCGACAAGCTCTATATCTCCTCTACCCCGCCTCAGTCGATCATGCGTCTGATGACCCGGTCCTGGAGCAAAGTGAAGTCGAACAAATGAATCAGTACACCCAGGAACACGCCCTCTCCTATTACGCCGCGTCGGCCCGTGCCAGCACACCCTATCCGGAACTGGCGGATGACCTGATCGCCGATGTCTGCGTGATCGGCGGCGGTTTCACCGGCGTCAACACGGCCATTGAACTGGCGCAGCGCGGGCTCTCGGTGATCCTGCTCGAAGCCCGGCGCATCGGCTGGGGCGCCAGCGGGCGCAATGGCGGGCAATTGATTCGCGGGATCGGTCATGACGTCGAAGGTTTCTCACGGCATGTCGGCAGCGAAGGCGTGCGTTACCTGCACCGGGCCGGGATCGACTCGGTGGAGCTGGTGCGCCAGCGCATCACCGACAACGCCATCGAGTGCGACCTGCGCTGGGGCTTCTGTGAGCTGGCCAACACGCCGGCGCAGTTCGACGCCTTCAAGGCCGAGCAGGACAGTCTCGCGCAGCTGGGTTATCGCCATGAAACGCGGCTGGTTGCCCGTGAGCTGATTCGTCAGCAAGTGGTGAACGCGGGTGCCTACAAGGGCGGCCTGATCGACATGGGCTCGGGCCACTTGCACCCATTGGATCTGGTGCAGGGCGAAGCGCGGCTGGCAGCCACCCTCGGGGTGCGGATTTTCGAGCAGAGCCCGGTGCTGAAAATCGTCCACGGCTCGACCGTTCAGGTTCGCACTCAGAGCGGCACCGTGCGCGCTGGCAGCCTGGTGCTCGGCTGCAACGCGCACCTGGACGAACTCGAACAGCAACTCAGTGGCAAGGTGCTGCCCGCCGGCAGCTACATCATCGCCACCGAACCGCTGTCGGCGGCGCGCGCCGCCGAACTGATTCCGCAGAACCTGGCGCTGTGCGACCAGAAAGTCGGCCTCGACTACTACCGGCTCTCGGCGGACCGCCGCTTGCTGTTCGGCGGCGCCTGCCATTATTCGGGACGGGACCCGGCGGACATCGCCGCCTACATGCGCCCGAAGATGCTCAAGGTCTTCCCGCAACTGGCGGACGTACGCATCGACTACCAGTGGGGCGGCAAGATCGGCATCACCGCCAACCGTTTCCCGCAGGTCGGTCGACTCAAGCAACAGCCGAACGTGTTCTACGCCCAGGGCTATTCCGGCCACGGTCTGAACGTCACCCACTGGTGCGCCAAGCTGTTGGGTGAGGCGATCCACGCCGGTCACAGTCAGGGCATGGACGTGTTCAGCCACGTACCGCACATGACCTTCCCCGGCGGTCCGGCGCTGCGCTCGCCATTGTTGGCACTGGGCATGTTCTGGTATCGCCTGCGAGAGTTGTTGGGATAAGGCGTCCTGCACATTTGCTCTATCGCGAAGCACTTCTATATTGATGAAGTGCTTTGGCGTTCCTGACGCTCAGTGCCCGATACACTCTGGAGGTCATGGATGGAGTCGTCAGCCGCCGATCAACCGCGAGCGCCCGGCCAGGCGTCGGTCAAGACCCGCCGTTTCAGCATTTCGCTGGTGTGGATCGTGCCGATCATCGCGGTGCTGGTGGGCATTTCGCTGGTAGTGCACAACCTGATGCAGGAAGGCCCCAGCATCATCGTCACTTTCAAGACCGGCAGCGGCCTGACCGCCAACAAGACCGAGGTCAAATACCGCAACGTGGTGATCGGCCAGGTCACGGATGTCGAGCTGAGCAACGACCAGAAACACGTCAACGCCACGATCAAACTGGCCAAGCAGGCCGAAACCTTTACCCGCGCAGACTCACAGTTCTGGGTGGTGCGCCCGCGCATCGGTGCGGGCGGTGTCTCGGGCATCGACACGTTGCTGTCCGGTGACTACATCGGCGCCGACATCGGTCAGTCCAACTCGCGCGCAAAACACTTCAAAGGCCTGGAAAACCCGCCGCCGATCACCTACGGCGAACCAGGCAAGCGCTTCAACCTGCACGCCTCGGACCTCGGCTCGCTGGACATCGGCTCGCCGGTCTATTACCGCAAGATTCCAGTCGGTCAGGTGGTGGCCTACGCACTGGACGCCGATGGCAAAGGGGTGAACATCGAGGTGTTCATCCACGCGCCAAACGATGCTTTTGTCACCGAAAACACCCGGTTCTGGAACGCCAGCGGCATTGACGTCAACGTCGGCGCCAACGGCTTTGCGGTGAAAACCGAATCGTTGTCGACCTTGCTGGTCGGCGGCATCGCCTTCCGCGCGCCGGAGTACAGCCCCAACGATGTCGCTGCCGCCGAAGAAAAAACCTATGACCTGTTCGACGATCAGCAAACCGCCCTCGCCCCGCCCAACGGCAAGGCGCAGTACCTGAGTTTGCGTTTCGACCAGGCGCTGCGCGGGCTGAAAGTCGATGCGCCGGTGGAATTTCTCGGCATCGAGATCGGCCGGGTGGTCAGCGTCAACCTCGATTTCGACGCGAAAAAACGCAGCTTCCCGCTCAACGTCGGCATCGTGATCTACCCCGCACGCCTCGGCCAGGCTCATATCAAGATGCTCAAGGCACTCGAGCACAATCCGGACGACGAAGCGGCGGCCGTGCGCCTGATCGGCACCTTCATCGACAACGGTCTGCGCGCCCAGGCCCGTAGCGGCAACCTGCTGACCGGCCAGTTGTACATTGCCCTGGACTTCTTCCCCAAAGCCGAAAAAGTCGCGTTTGACCCCACTGCCCGCCCGGTCAGCGTTCCGACCGTCCCCGGCAGCCTCGAACAGTTGCAGGAAAAACTCGAAGCGATGGTCGACAAACTCAACAAGCTGCCGGTGGAACGGATTGCCGGCAACCTCGACAGCAACCTCGTGGAATTGCGCAAAGGCCTGGCCCAGTTCAACGCCAAGACCCTGCCCGGCGTGCAGAACACCCTCGCCGACGTGAGCAAGACCTTGCAATCGGCCAGTTCGACCCTGGCCGAAGATTCACCGCAACGCGAACAACTGAGCCAGACCCTCGACGAGCTCGGGCGCATGTCCCGTTCGCTGCGTGAGCTGTCCGATTATCTGGGCCGTCATCCGGAATCGTTGATTCGCGGCCGTCCCGACAACGCCGCGCCACTGGACCTCAAAGGGCCGCCGCGCAACTGAGCACAGGAGCTGTCCCATGGCTTTGAAGCTGAAGTTCACCGTGCTCTCGATCAGCTTGTTGCTCGGCGCGTGCAGCAGCGCCCCGATCAGCTTTCATACACTGACGCCGACGCAACCGGTGGCCGGCCGCGCTGATTCGGAGATCGCCATCGAAAGCATCAGCGTGCCGCCGCAGGTCGACCGGCCGCAAATCGTGATCCGCCAGGGCAACAGCGGCCTGGCGATTCTTGAGACCGAATGGTGGGGCGCGAGCCTCAGTGATGAATTGCGCAGCGCGCTGGTGGATCAACTGAGCAATGCCGGCGGCGCGCGCAAAACGTCCGTGCGCATCGATGTGCAACGCTTCGATTCGATTCCCGGGCAATACGGGCTGATCGACGTCAAATGGCGCCTGCGCCAGGCCAACGCCGGGGACGATGCCCTGCTCGCCTGCCGTTCGCTGCTGCAAACCCCGTCCGGACCGACCATCGACGATCTGGTGGTGGCCCAGCAGAACAACGTCAAGCGTCTGGCTGCGCTGATCAGTCAGGCAGCGGGCACTACGCGCGGCTGTCCACCGTCCTCTTGAGGAACCGGGCTCAGCGAGACGGCAAAACGACAACCGTGGGGCTCGCGCGTGGTGAGCCGGACTTGCCAGTGCTCCCGGTTGCAGATCCGCTGCACCAGTGACAATCCCAGTCCTAGCCCCTCTCCTCGACGCTCGTCACCGCGCACGAACGGCTGAAACATCGCTTGTCGCTGCTCCTCCGGAATACCGATGCCGCTGTCTTCGACCACAAAACCGTTTTCCCCGACGCTCAGCCTGACAAAACCCTGATCGGTGTAATGCCAGGCATTTCGCAGCAGGTTGCCCATTACTGACTGCAAGAAGGTCTGGTTGTAGCGAGCCGCGCCGGCCGGGTTGATGTCGCAGAAAAAATCGAGCCCTTTTTCGCGGATCAGCCGACCCCAGATTTCACTTTGGACCCGCGCTACCTCCTCAAGCGTGACGCAAATGTCACCACCGGTATCCTCCTGCGAGCGGGCGAGCATGAGGAAGGTGTCCACCAGCTGACACATTTCATGGCTGGCCCGGGCGATACGGTTGACCTGCGCGGCCGAACGCGCATCGAGCGACGGATTGGCGAGCAGTAATTCGCAGGCGCCGCCGAGCACCATCAACGGTGTGCGAAGCTCATGGCTCACGTCGCTGGTAAAGAGCTTTTCACGGCTCAGCGTTTCGCGCAGCCGGCCCAGTGTCTGATCGAACGAGAGCGCCAGTTCCCCGACCTCGTCCGCCGCGTAGTCCGGATGCAGGGGCGGCGCCAGCACCAGCAGCTGGTCGCGGTGACGAACCTGGCGTGCCAGCCGAATGACCGGGGCCATCACGCGCCGTGCCAGCAATCGGCCCAGCACAATCGCAAGCAGAATGCTCAGAATGAATCCCACCGCGACCACAATGAACAACAGACGCTCACGCTGCTCGAGACTCTCCTGATCACGCAACAGCACGTATTTGCGTCCACCCACCATCTCGACCATGGCGAAAAAACCGTCACCCTCGAACATGACCTCCTGAAACCCCGGTGACAGAGACGCCAGTGACGGAACCAGCGCCATCGCACCCGGCCCGCCTTCGAAGAAAAACAGCTCGCTCTTTTCCGGTCGATGGCTCCAGCGACTGATGTCATCCATAGCCAGCAAACGATGCAGACCGCCCATCAAGGTCGTGGCGGTCAACTTGTGTTCCACCACATGCACGGTGGCAACGATTCCCAGCGCAAATACGCCGGCCACCAGCGCACTCATCGAGGCGAATACGATGACGATCCGTTTCGTCAGGCTTTGCTTGAAATCCATTCGGCTGGAGGACTCCACCTCTGTTGTCAGACTCAGCGGTCAACATCAGGTGTGTACTCAGTAGATGTGACCGAACAGATTCAGCTTCACCTCAAACAGCAACAGTTGTTAAGCCAGCCCGGTAAAAAAAGCGTATTTGAGTCTGGTTATCAGAAACTTGATTAATTGCACACTTTCTACTCTCGCAAATTTTTCACATGTTCTTCACTGCGGCCCAACGTGAACAGCTCCAACATTCAGCCAGCATTCAAGTACGCAACCATAAAGTTGATTAAATCGCAGGCCACTCGCGCCTGCGAAGTTAAGGGGTATGGCGTGGAGCGACAGATGCTGTTAACAGCAGTCTATAAACAACGTCGAATATTGCGACTTGGAAAACTGCTGACGGTTATCGGTGCAGGGGTTGCGATTGCACTGGTCAGCGGCTTCGTCTGGGTAACCCGCTCGCCCATTGATCTGGGCCATGCGGGGAAGGCCTCAAGAGCTGATTGGACCAACGCCTGGCAGGCGGGCGAAGTCGTGGCGCTGGTGCGCCATGCTGAACGTTGCGACCGCTCCGACCATGTTTGTCTGGGCCCGGAAGACGGTATCACTCAGGTAGGCAATGACTCGGCTGCGCGGGTGGGCAAGGGTTTTGCGAGGCTGGGCATGCAGCAGGCGCAGGTGTTGACCAGCCCGTTGACCCGGACCGTGCAAACGGCGCGTGCCATGTTCGGGCAGGACGCTACTGCCCAGACCTGGCTTGAATCCTGCGGTCCGTCGCTGCGTAACGAGGTGGTGGCGCACAAAGTTGCGCAACGCAATCTGGTGCTGATCACCCACAGCGGCTGTATCAGCGACTTTGAAAAACAGACCGGTTTCCCTCACGCGATCGCCGCTGATTATGGAAGCACGCTGTTTGTTCGCCTTGATGCCAAGGGGCAACTTAAAGTGCTGGGTATTCTGGATGCCGAGGCCTGGTCTCAACTCAATAGTGATTAACGCCTTGGACAGCTAATTGACAGTTCCGAGTTGTATTCAATCAAACAAAGCAGACTTCATTAAATTGTAATAAGCGGTGTACCTGCCCCCGATTTACTGGACAGCTGTTTTTTTCAGGCTTTGCTGTATCGCGAGTACTTCGGCCTGGAGGTACGGCAGTTCTCTGGATACAGGAAATGCCCCGACACCTGCATTCATTCAGCACGATGACACGCTCGCTCAGGAACACGCCGGGCAGGTCATCGACATCAGAATTTCGTACGGTACCAAGGCTTTGTCATGACGTCTGAGAACAACCCGCTGCGACACGCTGCCCTCTTGTCCCCGGCAACAACTATCGAACGCTGGGCCATCCCCGGCCTGATTCTGGCGTTCGTGGTGTTTTACCTGCTGCCGTTGATGAACCACGGCCTGTGGATCCCCGATGAAACCCGCTACGGCCAGATCAGCCAGGAAATGCTGCTGAGTGGCAATTGGGTAGCCCCGCATTTCATGGGCATCCGTTATTTCGAGAAACCGATTGCCGGCTACTGGTTGATTGCCATCGGCCAGGCGATTTTCGGTGACAACCTGTTTGGCGTACGCATTGCTTCGGCGCTGAGTACCGGAGCCAGTGTCTGGCTGACTTATCTGCTGGCCCGTCGACTCTGGAACAACCCTCGAATCAGCCTCGCGAGCGCCCTGCTGTACATGAGTTTCGGGCTGATCGCCGGTCAGGCGGGCTATGCCAATCTCGATCCGCAATTCACCTTGTGGGTCAACCTGAGCATGGTGGCTGCGTGGTTTGCCATCGACAGCCGCACGCCCCGCGCTCGCCTGGGTGGCTGGGTCCTGCTCGGCGTCGCATGTGGCATGGGTCTGATGACCAAAGGCTTCCTCGCCCTGCTGTTGCCGGTGCTGATCGCACTGCCCTACATGGTCTGGCAACGACGGTTCGGTGAGCTGGTGCGTTACGGACTGGTCGCTATGGCGGTCTGCGCCCTCGTCAGCCTGCCTTGGGTATTGGCAGTCCATTACCGGGAACCGGACTTCTGGCGGTTCTTCTTCTGGCACGAACACATCCGTCGCTTTGCCGCCGGAGACGACGCGCAACATGCCCGTCCGTGGTGGTTCTACCTGCCTTTGCTGTTTGCCTCAACCCTGCCGTGGGCGCTGCTGCTACCTTCGAGCTTGCTGCGCATGTGGCGCGAAAGGGGTGAGGCAAAAATTGCGTACCTGGCACTGTGGTTCCTGCTGCCACTGGCCTTTTTCAGTCTGAGCAGCGGCAAACTTCCTACGTACATCATGCCGTGCCTGCTGCCCGTCGCGCTGTTGATGGGGCAAACCGTGGTCAGGTGGCAGGATCAACGCAATGGCCGGATCCTGCGCCTGAACGGTGTGATCAACACGGTGCTCGCCAGTGTTGCGTTGGTGGCCCTGCTCTATCTTCAGGCCAGGAAAGAAATCTACGAAAACACCGAGATGTTCAGCCTGTCGCTGGCTTACATCGTGGTGATGGGCTGGATCATCGCCAACGCCTTGCAAGTGCTGCGGCCACTGACGTTGTGGGCAATGCCGGCATTGGGTATCGGACTGCTCGTAGCGTTGCTGCCTGCGGCCATGCCGGCGCAGATCGTCAACAGCAAGATGCCCGATCAGTTCATTGCCGAGCATCAACGGGAACTGAGTGAAACCGCGTCCCTGCTGAGCAACGATCTGGGCGCGGCCTCGGCGCTGGCGTGGCGCCTGAAACGCCCGCAAGTGGACCTGTTCAACACCATCGGCGAATTGAAATACGGCCTCGAAGACCCGGCCATGTCGGCACGCAAAGTCACCCTGGACAGCGTCGACCAGTGGATGACCGACGCGCGGAAAAAAGGCGCCGTCGGTGTGGTGTTGCGCGTCAACAGCACTCAGGAAGAGCAGGAAGTAGAACGGCTGCCGGTGGACGGCAAGCATTATCGGCGCGGCAATCTGCACATTTTCATCTTTGCGCAGGGTCAACCATGACGGTGCGCAACAATGACCGCACCGCCCTGCTGCTCCTGCTGGCCGCCAGCGCCCTGATGTTGCTGTTGGGCCTGGGCAGCCGCGAACTGTGGGGCGCGGAAACCCGCTGGGCCAACATCGCGTTGCAGATGCTGCAAAGCGGCGATTACTTCGATCCGTACCTCAAGGGCGATCCCTATTACGACAAGCCGTTGCTGTCGTACTGGCTGATCACCGCAACCGCAGGGTTGACCGGTGGCCTGGATCACTGGTCGCTGCGTCTGCCTTCGGTGCTGTCCGCGTGGTTGAGCGTGTGGCTGGTGTATCGGCTGGGCGAGCAGTTGTTTCGCAAGGGCACGGGGCTGATCGCCGGGTGGATGCTGGCAACCACCTTCTACTTCGTGTTCTGGGCACGGGTCGCCACGGCCGACATTCTGACCGTGTGCGGGGTGCTGGCAGCGGTCTGGTGGTATTGGCGCGGGCCGGAGGACACCCGTTTTTCGCGTTACGTGGTGTTCTGCTGTTTGCTGGCCCTGACCTCACTGTTCAAGGGGCTGATCGGCTTTATCCTGCCGGGGCTGGTGCTGCTGCCGCACCTGTTGAATGACCGCCGCTGGAAGCGTCATCTCAATCTGAGACTGCTCGCCGCGCTGTTGATTGCCGGGGTGTTCTACATGACGCCGTTCCTGCTGTCCCACCTCTACGGCGCGCCGAATTACGGGCAAAGCGGCCTCGGGCTGGTATTGCGGGAAAACGTCGTGCGGTTTTTCCAGCCATTCGACAATATCGGCCCGATCTACACCTATTTACTGTACCTGCCGATTTATACCCTGCCCTGGGCGCCGTGCTGGATCGTTGCCTTGTGGGTCGCGGCGCGGAACTGGAAACACATCGAACCGGACACACGCTGGCTGATTCAGGGCCTGGGATTATTAATGCTGTTCTTCACGGCCAGCGGCAGCCGACGCAGTTATTACGTGCTGCCACTGGTGCCGTTCGCGCAACTGCTCGGGGCGTGGTGGATCACCCGGCGCGCGGCGGTTCGAAATGGCGCAGGCCCGTTCGACGGGCGTGGCCTGAAAATCGCTTTCGGCGTGGCTACTGCCCTGCTGCTCGGCATACTCGGTGTGCTTTACCCGTGGACCAACAGCGGAGGCGGTGTAATCCGTTTCGGCGAAACCGTCCTTCTGCAAGCCAGCCAACGCGCACCGTTGAGCCAATGGCGCCTGGTCATGGTCGACGTCGACAACAAAGTCCCCTTGTACCTGCAGACGGGCGGCGCGCCGTTCTACTACGTACCGGAAAACCGGGATTTCCCCCGCGACGGCGATACCGCCGCCATGTTCGCCTGGCTGGAACGCACCAGCGGTCAGCATTGGGATCCGCAACGAACCCTCTTTGTCGCCCAGTACCGCACCGGCGATCCCATTCCGCTGAATCACCTCAGCCGCGACCATCAAGTCATCACCACCACGCCCACGCGCGGCGAACAGCTGTTCCACGGCCGGGAAGATCAAAGCGTGGCCTACCTCCCCCAACGTTTCTGAAAGACAGCGCCGGGTTCGCCCGGCGTCCCCGCCAAGTGACTGCTAACCTGAATGGCAATGACATGTATTAACGGTTGGTTTGACGATTTTTTCTCATTTGCTTCTCTACATTGCCAGCCAACATATGCAAATCATTCGCATTGAAACTCACGCGAACGCTTGCCCATGAACGTCTAAAAAACAGGAGCTGCCCCGCCATGAGTCCATCCCTTCCGTCCTTCCTGAAACAGGCCGCGCTGGCGACTGCGCTGCTTGCTGCCGGGCAGGCCTTTGCCGCCGATTCAGTCGGCCTTCTGGTCTACAACGCCCAGCACGAAACCCTGACCAAGGCCTGGGTGGCCGGGTTCACCGAAGAAACCGGGATTCCGGTCACGGTGCGCAACGGCGACGATACGGAAATGGGCAATCAGATCGTACAGGAAGGTGCGGCGTCGCCAGCGGATGTGTTCCTGACGGAAAACTCCCCGGCCATGGTGCTGGTGGACAACGCCAAGCTGTTCGCGCCCGTGGCTCCGGCGACCCTCGAACAAGTCGATGCGGCGTATCGCCCGGCCCACGGCCATTGGGTCGGTATCGCCGCGCGCTCCACGGTGTTCGTCTACAACCCGGCCAAGCTGTCGGAAAAAGACCTGCCCAAATCGCTGATGGACCTCGCAAGCCCGGCCTGGAAAGGTCGCTGGGCCGCGTCGCCTGCCGGTGCGGATTTCCAGGCGATCGTCGCCGCCGTGCTGCAACAGAAAGGCGAAGCCGCCACCCTCGAATGGCTCAAGGGCATGAAAGCCAACTTCACCGCCTACCGAGGCAACAGCTCGGTGCTCAAAGCGGTGAACGCCGGACAAGTCGACAGCGGCGTGATCTATCACTATTACGCCTTCGTCGATCAGGCCAAGACCGGCGAAAACAGCAAGAACACCGCCCTGCACTACTTCAAGCATCAGGATCCGGGCGCATTCGTGAGCATTTCCGGTGGCGGCGTGCTGGCTTCCAGCAAACACCAGGAAGACGCGCAGAAATTCCTCCAATACATCACCGGCAAGCAAGGCCAGGATGTGTTGCGTACCGGCAACTCTTTTGAATACGCCGTTGGCAAGGACGCCGGTTCCAATCCGAAACTGGTGCCGTTGAAGGACCTGGACGCGCCGAAAGTCGATGCATCGAAGCTCGACAGCAAGAAAGCCGTCGAACTGATGACCCAGGCAGGACTGCTGTAATTGATGCCTGAATCGCTGCCCGCGGAGATCGTTGCGACGCCCTCCGCCCATTTGTCACGCAGGACCCGCGCCCTCAACGGACGCGGGAGTCCGTGGGTGGTCGTGCTGGCCATCGCGGTGTCGCTGTTGTCGTTGGTGCCGATCGGCTTTGTGATCGGCGTGTCGTGGTACACCGGCTGGGCAACCATCGAAGCTTTGGTCTTCCGCCCTCGGGTGGCCGAGCTGCTGATCAACACCGTGCTGCTGGTACTGATCACGCTGCCGATCTGCATCGTGCTCGGCACCACTCTGGCGTGGCTGACCGAACGTACCGACCTCCCGGGGCGACGGCTGTGGTCATTGCTGGCGGTCGCCCCGCTGGCGGTGCCGGCGTTCGTGCACAGCTACGCGTGGGTCAGCCTGATTCCGTCGATCAATGGATTGCCGGCCGGGGTGCTGGTGTCGGTGATCGCCTATTTTCCGTTTCTGTACCTGCCGATTGCGGCGACGTTGCGTCGTCTCGATCCGGCGATTGAAGACGTCGCCGAATCCCTCGGCCTCAAGCCGTGGGCAGTGTTTTTCCGGGTGGTGTTGCCGCAACTGCGCCTGGCGATCTGCGGCGGTGCGTTGCTGGTCGGTCTGCACTTGCTGGCGGAATACGGCCTGTACGCGATGATCCGCTTCGACACTTTCACCACGGCGATTTTCGACCAGTTCAAATCAACCTTTAACGGCCCGGCCGCCAACATGCTCGCCAGTGTATTGGCGCTGTGTTGCCTGGCGATGCTGATGGTGGAATCCGGCGCCCGTGGTCATGCGCGATACGCCCGCGTCGGCTCCGGCAGCGCTCGCGAACAACGCACCGTGCGCCTGCATCGGCGCACCGCCGCGCTGGGCTTGTGCCTGCAAGGCCTGACCTGCCTGCTGGCGCTCGGCGTGCCGTTGCTGACCCTCGGCAAATGGCTGATCGCCGGCGGCGCCGAGGTCTGGCAAGGCAACGAATGGCTGCCGGCGTTGCTGCAAACGCTGTCGTTCGGGGTGGCCGGTGCGCTGTTGACCAGCCTCGCGGCGATCCCGATTGCCTGGCTGTCAATTCGTGCCCCCGGCAAGCTGCAGCGCCTGCTCGAAGGCTGCAATTACATCACCAGCGCGCTGCCGGGAATCGTCGTGGCGCTGGCACTGGTGACCGTGACCATCCATTTCGCCCGACCGATCTACCAGACCACGATCACCGTGCTGCTGGCCTATCTGCTGATGTTTCTGCCCCGGGCACTGGTCAGCCTGCGCGCCGGGTTTGCGCAAGCGCCTGTCGAGCTGGAAAACATCGCGCAAAGCCTCGGGCGCTCACCGTTGCGCGCCCTGTGGCAGATCACCTTGCGTCTGGCGGCGCCCGGTGCGGCGGCGGGCGCGGCGCTGGTGTTTCTGGCGATCACCAATGAACTGACCGCGACCCTGCTGCTCGCGCCCAACGGCACGCGCACCCTGGCCACCGGTTTCTGGGCCATGACCAGCGAAATCGACTACGCCGCCGCAGCGCCTTACGCGCTGCTGATGGTGCTGTTGTCGCTGCCGCTCACGGCCATCCTCTATCACCAATCCAGGCGCAGTGCCGGCCGATGAACGCTCTCGAAATCAACTCATTAAGCAAAGCCTTCGGCGCACAAACGGCGCTGGACTCCGTCAACCTGTCCGTCCCGACCGGCAGCCGCACAGTGATCGTCGGCCCCTCCGGCTCCGGCAAGACCACCCTGTTGCGGATGATCGCCGGGTTCGAATTCCCCGACGCCGGCAGCCTCACGCTCAACGGCCAGACCCTGGTCGACAGCAACCACGCCGTACCCGCGTATCAACGGCAGATTGGTTACGTGCCGCAGGACGGTGCGCTGTTCCCGCACATGACCGTGGCCGACAACATCGGATTCGGACTGGCGGAAACCGGCGGCCGCCGAACCGAACGCATTCAGGCACTGATGGACAGCGTCGCCCTGAACGCCGACATGGCGGCGCGTTGGCCCCACGAACTGTCCGGCGGCCAGCAACAACGGGTGTCACTCGCTCGCGCACTGGCCCAGCGGCCACGCCTGATGCTGCTCGACGAGCCCTTTTCCGCCCTCGACACCGGCTTGCGCGGCGCCATGCGCAAAATGGTCGCGCGCCTGCTGGAGGATGCCGGCGTGACCACGATTCTGGTGACCCACGATCAGGGCGAAGCGCTGTCGTTCGCCGACCAGTTGGCCGTCATGCGCGACGGTCGTCTGGTGCAGTCGGGGCATCCGATGGACCTCTACCGCTATCCCTGCGACGAACAGACCGCGCATTTTCTCGGCGAAGCCGTGGTCATGCCCGCCCGGATCGAAGCCGGCTGGGCCCATTGCGACCTGGGTCGGGTGGCGGTCAACACCAACGGTTTTTCCGGCGCCGCGCAGATCATGCTGCGGCCGGAACAACTTCAACTCTCGGACATCCCGCCCGACCCGGACGGCTGCCACGCAGTGGTCACTGATCGAGACTTCGGCGGCAACGTCTGCACCCTGACCGTGGAACTTCGCTCCCGGGCCAGCCCCGGCCGCTCATTGCTGGTACGCAGCTCCGGCATGCACGCGCCACCGGCCGGCAGCACCGTGCAGTTGTCCATTCTGGGGACAGCCCACGTCTTTGCGGTGCCCTGACTACAGGTCGAAGCGATCCACCGCGCGGCGCCGCTCGTTGTCGTCGCGCACGTCGTAGCTGGCGGTCGTCTGGATGTTGCTGTGGTGGGCCAGCTTCTGGGCGATCGACAGGTCGTGTTCTTCGATCACCCGAGTGATGAACGAACGACGGAAATCATGGGGCATGATTTTCACACCGACCTGGGTCCCGCGCTGGCGGGCAATGTAATAGATCGCGTGCTTGGTAATGCGCTCACGGGTGATGTGGCTGCCACGGCGGATGCGGTTGAACAGAAACGTGTCGTCGCTCTCGCCTTCCTTGAGTTCCGAGCGACGAAACTCCAGCCAGGCATTCAGTTTGGCGAACGCCCAGGCTGGCGCGTACTTGATCAGTTGTTTATTGCCCTTGGCGGTGACGCACAGACTGCGCTCGTTGAAGTCCACCTGATTGAGGTCCAGATCCACCGACTCCGACTTGCGCATGCCGGTGCCGTACAACAGCGCAATCACCGCCGCATCACGCAAACCTTGCGGTCGCGGATCGGCCGCGCAGACTTCCATCAATTCATGTATCAGCGTGCGCTTCAAGTTGCGCCCCTGAGACAGTCGGGTACCGGCAATGCCTTTGACCGAGCGCATCTTCAATAAATGTTCCTGGCTGATAAGACTCATGCGCCAGGCTTCATTCATCACACCGCGAATGGCGTTTACATACAGCGAAGACGTATTCGGCGCGTAATTGTCGGCGCGCAATGCGGCGACTAACGCAACCACATCTTCCGGTTGCAGTGCATGCCAGGGAATGTCTTCGACGTTCATGTCTTCGAAGCCGAGACGGTCGGCGGCATCTTGCAGAACGTAACGCATGGTCAGTTGGCTGGAGGGAGCCAGACGCGCCAGATACACGGTCATCGGGTTGGTTTTCAGGGTGTCGGGGGATGCAACGGGTAAGTCAATCAAACGTCGGGCCTTGAGTAAAAACAGTTCAACACAGCAACTAACAACTGCAACATTTTTAATATAAGGGGAACACTTCCGTAGGACTTTTCTACTAAAAACCGCGATAAGCGGTAGAAGTCTGAACAGTGGCTGTATGGGTTTCAGATAAACGATTCGCCGACCGGTTTTTCATGTTCCTTTCACAAAAACGGGCATAACCTTAATTCCACTGAGTCCTGTGCCGGCGCTGCCCAACCTGCCGGGCAACGCCTGAAATGTCAACCGAACCCGACGTTATGTCGTCTTGGCAACTTATTGATGCAAAGGATTTTTTCGCGTCTACGCTTTGATTGGATCCGATTTCCTATTGGATCTATTTCTTTTTTCTTTGCAATGAGGTGTGCATGAGTCAGGCGTTTCTCCCCTTCTCTCGCCCCAGTATCGGCGACGAAGAAATTGCCGCCGTAGAGCAAGTACTGCGGTCCGGCTGGATCACCACCGGGCCGAAAAACCAGGCACTTGAAGAACAGTTTGCGCAGTACGTCGGTTGCCGGCATGCCGTGGCACTTTCCTCGGCCACCGGTGCCATGCATGTAACGTTGCTGGCGCTGGGCATCGGCCCCGGCGATGAAGTCATCACCCCGTCGCAGACCTGGGTGTCCACCGCCAACATGATTTCCCTGCTCGGCGCCACGCCGGTGTTCGTCGATGTCGACCGCGACACCCTGATGACCGACGCCGCGCGCATCGAAGCCGCCATTACCCCGCGTACCAAAGCGATCATTCCCGTGCATTACGCCGGCGCCGCGTTCGACCTTGATCCGCTGTACGCGCTGGCAGACAAGCACGGCATCGCCGTGATCGAAGACGCCGCCCATGCCGCCGGCACCCGCTATAAGGGCCGCCACGTCGGTTCGCATGGCACCGCGATCTTCTCGTTCCACGCGATCAAGAACATGACCTGCGCCGAAGGCGCGATGTTCGTCACCGACGACCAAGCCCTGGCCAACCGCGTGCGCATGCTCAAGTTCCATGGCCTGGGCGTCGATGCCTACGATCGCCTGACCCATGGCCGCAAACCCCAGGCCCAGGTGATCGAGCCCGGTTTCAAATACAACCTGGCCGACATCAACGCCGCGATTGCGCTGGTGCAACTGGAACGTCTGGACGCAATCAATGCCCGCCGCACCGAACTGGCCACGCAATACCTGCAAAAACTCGAAGGCCTGCCGGTGCAACCGCTGGCCGTTCCGCATTACGCGCAACAGCACGCCTGGCACCTGTTCATCCTGCGCATCGACAGCGAGCGCTGCGGGATCGATCGCGAAGCCTTCATGAAGGGTTTGCAGGAGCAAGGCATCGGCACCGGCATCCACTTCATCGCCACCCACCTGCACACCTGGTATCGCCAGCGTGACCCGCACTTGTCCCTGCCTGACACCGAGTGGAACTCGGCGCGGCTGTGCTCGATTCCCTTGTTCCCCGACATGACCGACCAGGATCTGGACCGGGTCGTCGGGGCCATTCAACACCTGATGGGGAAACGCCCGTGAGACCTTATCCGATTCATTGCGTGTCGATCGTCATCCCGGTCTACAACGAAGAAGACAGCCTGCCGGAACTGCTGCGCCGCACCCGCGCCGCCTGCCAGCAATTGCGCCATGACTACGAAATTGTGCTGGTCGATGACGGCAGTCGCGACGCCTCTGCGCAATTGCTCGAAGACGCCGCGTTAGTCGAGGACAGCCCATTCGTGGCGGTCATCCTCAACCGCAACTACGGTCAGCACGCCGCGATCATGGCCGGCTTCGAACAGTGCAAGGGCGACGTGGTGATCACCCTCGACGCCGACCTGCAGAACCCGCCGGAAGAAATCCCGCGTCTGGTGGCCGAGGCCGAAAAGGGCTACGACGTGGTCGGCACCGTGCGCGGCAATCGTCAGGACTCGGCGTTGCGCCGCTATCCGTCGAAACTGATCAACCTCGCCGTGCAACGCTCAACCGGTGTCGCCATGAGCGACTACGGCTGCATGCTCCGCGCCTACCGCCGCACCATCATCGACGCGATGCTCGCCTGCCGCGAACGCAGCACATTCATTCCGATCCTCGCCAACAGCTTCGCCCGCCACACCACCGAAATCCCCGTGGCCCACGCCGAGCGCGAACACGGCGATTCGAAATACAGCCCGATGCGCCTGATCAACCTGATGTTCGACTTGATCACCTGCATGACCACCACGCCCCTGCGCCTGCTGAGCATCGTCGGCTTCGCCATGGCCGGGCTCGGCGTGCTGTTCGCGGCGGCGCTGATTGTCATGCGCCTGGCGTTTGGCGCCGGCTGGGCCGGCGATGGCCTGTTCGTGCTGTTCGCCGTGCTGTTCGTGTTCACCGGTGGCCAGTTCATCGGCATGGGCCTGCTGGGCGAATACCTGGGCCGCATGTACAGCGATGTGCGCGCCCGCCCGCGTTTCTTCATCGAAAAGGTCCTGCGCGGGCACCCCGCCAAGCCGGTTCCAGCCATCACCGTTGACGGCCTCAATTCCAACTCCACGTCTGATCAGGTTCTCTCATGAGCGCAAAAACCGTTGTCTTCGCTTACCACGATATTGGCTGCGCCGGCATTCAAGCCCTGCTCGACAGTGGCTATGACATTGCGGCGGTGTTTACCCATGCCGATGATCCGAAGGAGAACACCTTCTACGCCTCGGTTGCACAACTGTGCGCCAACAAAGGCATTGCGGTTCATGCCCCGGAAGACGCCAACCACCCGTTGTGGATCGAGCGGATTGCCAAGCTCGATCCGGACTACATCTTCTCCTTCTACTATCGCCACCTGCTGAGCGAGCCCCTGCTGGCGCTGGCCAAAAAAGGCGCCTTCAACCTGCACGGCTCGTTGCTGCCGCGCTACCGTGGCCGCGCGCCGGCCAACTGGGTGCTGGTCAACGGCGAAACCGAGACCGGCGTGACCCTGCACCGCATGGTCAAACGTGCCGACGCCGGCGCCATCGTCGCCCAGCAGCGCGTGGCCATCGAACGCAGCGACAGCGCGCTGAGCCTGCACGGCAAACTGCGCGTCGCCGCCAGCGACCTGTTGCGCGACGCTTTGCCGGCGATGCTTCAGGGCCAACTCACCGAAACTCCGCAGGACGAATCCAAAGCCACGGTGTTCGGCCGTCGCACTCCGGCGGACGGCAAACTGGTCTGGGCGCAACCGGCGGAAAAACTGTTCAATCTGGTGCGGGCCGTGACCCAGCCCTACCCCGGCGCCTTCTGCGCCGTGGGCGAGCACAAGCTGATTGTGTGGAGCGCCGAAGTCGTCAAAGGCAACGAAGGCCAGGCGCCGGGCCGGGTCATCAGCGTCGATCCGCTGCGCATCGCCTGCGGTGAGGACTCGCTGGTGATCAACGCCGGTCAGCGCAACGACAACGGCCTGTACCTGAGCGGCCCGCAACTGGCCAATGAACTGGGTCTGGTGGACGGTTCGCTGCTGCGCGGTGCCGAATCCGGCCGTGGCCCGCGCCGCACACGGGTGCTGATCCTCGGTGTCAACGGTTTCATCGGCAACCATTTGTCCGAGCGCCTGCTGCGTGACGAGCGCTACGAAGTCTATGGCCTGGACATCGGTTCCGATGCCATCGACCGACTGCGCAGCCATCCGCGTTTTCACTTCGTCGAAGGCGACATCAGCATTCACTCGGAATGGATCGAGTACCACATCAAGAAATGCGACGTGGTCCTGCCGCTGGTGGCCATCGCCACGCCAATCGAATACACGCGCAATCCGCTGCGGGTGTTCGAGCTCGACTTCGAAGAAAACCTCAAGCTGGTGCGCTACTGCGTCAAATACAACAAGCGCGTGATCTTCCCGTCGACCTCGGAAGTCTATGGCATGTGCCAGGACAAGCACTTCGACGAAGACACCTCGAACCTGATCGTCGGCCCGATCAACAAGCAACGCTGGATCTACTCGGTGTCCAAGCAACTGCTGGACCGGGTGATCTGGGCGTATGGCGCCAAAGGGTTGAACTTCACACTGTTCCGTCCCTTCAACTGGATGGGGCCACGACTGGATCGCCTTGATTCGGCGCGCATCGGCAGCTCCCGCGCCATCACCCAGTTGATCCTCAATCTGGTGGAAGGCACGCCGATCCGCCTGTTCGACGGTGGCGAGCAGAAACGCTGCTTCACCGACATCGCCGATGGCGTCGAGGCGCTGGCGCGGATCATCGATAACGACAACGACGTCTGCAACGGCCAGATCATCAACATCGGCAATCCGGACAACGAGGCGAGCATTCGTCAGTTGGGCGAAGAACTGTTGCGCCAGTTCGAAGCGCATCCGCTGCGTTCCAACTTCCCGCCGTTCGCCGGTTTCCGCGACGTCGAAAGCAAGGCGTTCTACGGCGCCGGCTACCAGGACGTCGAGCACCGCAAACCGAGCATCGCCAACGCCAAGCGCCTGCTGGACTGGACGCCGACCGTGGAAATGCGCGAGACCATCGGCAACACGCTGGATTTCTTCCTGCGTGAAGCGATGCTGGAAATCGAGAAGCGCCCTCATAAAGAGGCATGCTGATGCAGGCCGGATTGCGCATCGATGTCGACACCTATCGCGGCACCCGCGAAGGCGTGCCGCGCTTGCTGGAAATTCTCGATGAAGCGCAGATCAAGGCGACGTTTTTCTTCAGTGTCGGTCCGGACAACATGGGCCGGCATCTGTGGCGCCTGATCCGTCCGCAGTTCCTCTGGAAAATGCTGCGCTCCAACGCCGCCGGTCTGTACGGCTGGGACATCCTGCTCGCAGGCACGGCGTGGCCGGGCAAACCGATCGGCCGCGACCTCGGGCACCTGATGCGTCAGGCCCGGGCCGCCGGCCACGAGGTCGGCCTGCACGCCTGGGATCACCACGGCTGGCAGGCCAATGCCGGGCGCTGGAGCGATGCGCAACTGGTCGAGCAGATCCGTCAGGGCGTCGACACCTTGAGCGACATCCTCGGCGAAAAGGTCATGTGTTCAGCCGCCGCCGGTTGGCGTGCGGACGAGCGTGTGATCGAAGCCAAACAAGCCTTCGGCTTTCGCTACAACAGCGATTGCCGTGGGCAGCGGCTGTTCCGCCCATTGCTGTCTGACGGCTCGGTCGGCGCGCCGCAGATTCCGGTGGACCTGCCGACCTTCGATGAAGTGGTCGGGCCGAGTGTGGCGGCGAAGGATTTCAACGCTTTCATCCTCGACCGGTTCCGCCCGGACAACCTCAACGTCTACACCATTCATGCCGAAGTAGAAGGGATTCTGATGGCCGAAGATTTTCGTCGACTGCTGGCCGACGCACGCCAGCGACATATCCACTTTCAGCCGCTGGGCGACTTGCTGCCCGAGTTTCTCAACACCCTGCCCGTCGGTCGTGTGCAACGCGGCGCCCTCGAAGGCCGCGAAGGCTGGCTGGGAGTGCAAGGCGCATGAGCAAACGCTGGGCATTACCGCTGTTGCTGGGGATTTTTCTGCTGGCCTATTTACTGCCGCTGGGCAGTCATGGTCTGTGGATTCCCGATGAAACCCGTTATGCGCAGATCAGCCAGGACATGCTGCTGAGCGGCAACTGGGTGTCGCCGCATTTCCTGAACCTGCGCTACTTCGAAAAACCGGCGGCCGGGTACTGGATGATCGCCCTCGGGCAGGCCGTGTTTGGGCAGAACCTGTTCGGCGTGCGGTTTGCCTCGGCCCTGAGCACCGGGCTGAGCGTGCTGCTGTGCTTTCTCATCGCCCGCCGTTTGTGGAATGACCCGCGCAAAAGCTTCGTCTGCGCCCTGCTCTACATGAGCTTCGTCATCGTTGCCGGCCAGGCCGGTTACGCCAACCTTGACCCGCAATTCACCTTCTGGGTCAACCTGAGTCTGGTGGCGCTGTGGTTTGCCCTCGACAGCCGTTCCAACGGCCAGCGCATGGCCGGTTGGGCGGTGCTGGGCCTGGCGTGCGGCATGGGGTTCATGACCAAGGGGTTTCTCGCCTGGCTGCTGCCGGTGCTGATCGCCTTGCCGTGGATGCTCTGGCAAAAGCGCTGGAAGGAATTGCTGCTGTACGGCCCGATTGCGATTGCCGTAGCGATCATCGTCAGCCTGCCGTGGGTGTTGGCGGTGCACGGTCAGGAACCGGATTACTGGCGATTCTTCTTCTGGCACGAGCACATCCGCCGGTTTGCCGGCGACGATGCCCAGCATGACGCGCCGTGGTGGTTCTATCTGCCGCTGCTGGTGGCGTTCAGTCTGCCGTGGGTGGGAATGCTGCCGGTGGCGCTGAAACAGGCGTGGCAGACCCGTCGTGATACGAGCATTGCGTTTCTCGGCCTGTGGCTGCTGATGCCGCTGCTGTTCTTCAGTCTGAGCAACGGCAAGTTGCCGACCTACATTTTGCCGTGCCTGCTGCCGCTGGCGTTGCTGCTGGGCCATGCACTGGCCGATCGCCTGCGCCTGGAGCAAGGCCGGGCACTGGGCCTCAATGGCCTGCTGAACCTGTTGCTGGGCATCGTCACGCTGATCGGGCTGGTTTACGTGCAGCTCAAGCGCCCGCTGTACGACCACGAATTGCACAGTCTGGTGCTGGTGTTCATCGCCCTGACCGGCTGGATCATCAGCAACCTGCTGCAAGCGTTTCGTCCGTTGCAATGCTGGGCGGCGCCGGCGGTGGGCAGTTTGCTGCTGATCGCATTGCTGCCGGCATCACTGCCCAAATCGGTGGTGGCGAACAAGATGCCAGACCAGTTCATCCTCGCCCATCAAACGGAACTGGCGAGCGCCACGCACCTGCTGAGCAACGACCTGGGCGCCGCGTCGGCCCTGTCCTGGCGCCTGAAACGTCCGCAGGTCGCGCTATACAACACGATAGGCGAATTGAAATATGGGCTTGCCTATCCTGACGGCATTCAACAACGGGTCGATCCCGATCAGGTGCAACAGTGGATGCGCGAAGCCCGCAAGACCGGTTCGGTCGGCGTGGTGATGCGGGTCAAGGGGCAAGACGAACTGGACGAACTCGACAGACTGCCCAAGGACGGCGTTCGTTATGAGCAAGGCAATCTGGTGATCATGATGCTTCCGCAGGAGGCGTCATGAGCCTGTGGTTGCTGTTGCTCGCCTGCCTGCTGACCTGCCTGGGCCAGGTCGCGCAGAAATTCGCCGTCGAGAGCTGGCGCGTCGCGAGCCTGCCGTGGTCGCGAAAAGTGCGCTCGCCGTGGCTGTGGCTGGCCCTGTTTGCCCTCGGCGGCGGATTGCTGGTGTGGTTGCTGGTGTTGCAGCGCCTGCCGGTCGGCATCGCCTACCCGATGCTCAGCCTGAATTTCGTGATCATCACCCTGATCGCCCGTTTCGCGTTCAAGGAGCCCGTCGACATTCAGCACTGGTTCGGCGTGTTGCTGGTGATCGGCGGCGTGGTGCTGTTGGGGCAACAGTCATGAACCGGCGCCATGGAATTTTCTTCGCCCTGGCCAGCGTGCTGCTGGTGAGCGTGGCGCAACTGAGCATGCGCTGGAGCATGACGCGCCTGCCCCGACCGGATCAGTGGCTGACCGTGCCCGGTGTCGATTCAGTCGCGCTGGCCGTGGTGCTCGCGGCGATCTTCGCCTATGCGCTGTCGATGCTCTGCTGGCTCGCCGCCCTGCGCGATCTGCCGCTGGGCCGGGCCTATTCGCTGCTGAGCATCAGCTATGCGCTGGTGTATCTGCTGGCGGCCAGCCTGCCGTGGTTCAACGAATCCTTCAGTTTCTCCAAATCACTGGGCGTGGCGCTGGTCATGCTCGGGGTCATCACCATCAATACTCGTCCGGCCCGTGCGCCCGAATTGAGGAGTTCGCCATGAAAATCACAGTGTTTGGTAGCGGTTATGTCGGCCTGGTGCAGGCCGCCGTGCTGGCCGAAGTCGGCCATGACGTGGTGTGCATGGACATCGACGAGAAAAAAGTCGAACTGTTGCGTCAGGGCCACGTCAGCATCTTCGAGCCGGGGCTGGCCAGCCTGGTCCGCGAAGGCCTGGACGCCGGGCGCCTGCAATTCACCTGCGATGAAAAACTCGCGGTGCAGCATGGCAAGGTCGCGTTCATTGCCGTCGGCACCCCATCGAAAGAAGACGGTTCGGCCGACCTGCGTTACGTGCTCTCGGTAGGCGACGCCGTGGCTCGCCACCGTGAACAGCCGCTGATTCTGGTGGAGAAATCCACCGTACCCGTCGGCACCGGCGACACCTTGCGCACCCATCTGGACAAAGCGCTACTCAAGGCCGGACGCCTGTTGCAGTTCGATATCGTCTCCAACCCGGAATTTCTCAAGGAAGGCTCGGCGGTCGCCGATTGCCGTCGGCCGGACCGGATCGTCATCGGCTGCGAACGCGAAGAAGTGCGCGACGTGATGCGCGATCTGTACTCGCCGTTCAACCGCAATCATGACCGCATCATGTTCATGGACCTGCGCAGCGCCGAACTGACCAAGTACGCCGCCAACTGCATGCTGGCGACCAAGATCAGTTTCATCAACCAGATCGCCGAGCTGGCCGAACACCTGGGTGCGGACATCGAATCGGTGCGCCAAGGCATCGGCGCCGACAGCCGTATTGGCTACCACTTCATCTACCCCGGTTGCGGTTACGGCGGCTCGTGCTTCCCAAAAGACATGCGCGCACTGATCCACAGCGCCGAAGAGGCACACTGCTCCAGTGATTTGCTGCAAGCGGTGGAAGCGATCAACCAGCGGCAGAAACACAAGTTGTTCGAACGCATCAACGCGTTCTACAAGGGCGAACTGCGCGGCAAGACTTTCGCCCTGTGGGGCCTGGCCTTCAAGCCGAACACCGACGACATGCGCGACGCGCCGAGCCGGGTGCTGCTGGAGTCATTGTGGGCCGCTGGCGCCAATGTGCGGGCGTTCGACCCGGAAGCGATGCAGGAAACCCAGCATCTGTACCCGGACGAATCGAAACTGATGCTGATGGGCACTCCGGAATCCGTGCTCGCCGGTTCCGACGCGCTGATCATCTGCACCGAATGGCAGCAGTTCAAGGCGCCGGATTTCGACCTGATACAACAACGCCTCAAGGCCCCGGTGATCTTCGACGGCCGCAACCTGTACGACGCCGAACGCCTGGCCCGCAACGGCTTCCATTACTTCCCGATGGGCCGTGGCGAATCGCGCGCCCTGCCGATTCCCTTGCAGCAGTGGCCGCACGCTTCGGACGTGGCCTGATGGGGTTATCCCCCACCCTGCGCCGGCAGTCCCTGATCGCAGGGCTGCTGGCGTTCGTGTTGTTCATTGCCGGCGTGTACGGGCAAGCGCCGATCGGTTTCGACTCACGCTTCGTGCTGTTTGCCCAGGAAATGCTGCGACACGGACCCAGCGTGTTTCCCACCACTTATGGTGAGCCGTACGCGGATTATTCGGCGCTGTCGACGCTGTTCATCTGGCTGTTGTCGTTACCGTTCGGCACGGTCAACAGCCTGACGGCGTGGCTGCCGAGCGCGGTTGCCGGTGCGGTGATCGTGACGTTGATGTATCGCTTGCTCGCGCCTTCATCCGTGCGCTGGGCGGTGGTCAGCATCGCGCTGCTGATGCTCACCGGCACCTTCATCACCGAGACCCGCGCGGTATCGCAGGATCTGATGCTCGCCGCCGTGGCGTTTTCGGTGTTCTACCTCGGCTATGCCCACGATCATTTCGCTGCCGCTCGACGCTGGCCGCTGGTGTTCCTTCTATTGCTGCTGGGGTTCGGTATTCGCGGGCCGATCGGGCTGGTGGTGCCGACCGGCATGCTGTGCAGTTACTACCTGCTGGGTCGCCAATGGTCGCGTCTGTTGACCTTCGGTGTGCTGGCGTCGCTGCTGCTGGCAGCGTGCGTCGGGCTGTTGTTGTGGCTGGCGGATCTCAGCGGCGGGTCGGCGTTTCGTCAGGACGTGATCCGCATGCAGTTCATGGGGCGCATGGACGGCAGCGAAGGCGTCAGCGGTTCGCTGTATTACTTCACCAGCTCGCTGGGCAACTACGCGCTGGCGTATCCGCTGGCCTTGCTGGCGCTGGCGGCCGCGTGGCTGAGCCAACCTCGGCAGCGCGGCCCGGCCTTGCGACTGGTGCAGTATTGCGCGGCGGCGGGGTTGATCGTGATGGTCGGGCTGTCAATTCCGCAGGCGAAAAAAGCCCGCTACCTGCTGCCGATGCTACCCATGGCGGCGATCATTGCGGCGTATCCGTTTCAGGTGTTGCATGGCCGGGTGTTTGCCTGGCTGCGTGTCGGCCTGCAGGGATTGTGGTTATTGATTCCTGGATTGTTGATCGTCCTGTTGTGGGTGGCGAAGCGACGGTTTCCCGAGTCGTTGACCGACCTGACACCGGTAATGATCGTGCTGGGATTGCTGCAGCTGGCCGCAATGTCGCGGTTGCGACTGCCGCGCTGGCGAACCGAAGTCCTCGCGTTCAGTGCCGTGCTGGCGGTCTGGTCGGCCTATGCGCTGGTGTTCGAACCGGTCGAGCGCCAGCTCTATGACACGCGAACCTTCAGTCAGGCGGTAATAAAGCGGATCCACGAGCAACCCGCGCCGCTGGTGCTGCACGGCATGGGCAAGGACGCCAAGGCGATCAAGTTCATGGTCAACGTCGAGCAGGACCTGCAACCGCTGTTCACCGAAACCACGCAGGCACTCGAAGCACTCAAGGGGCCGGCGTGGCTGATGATGGATCGCAGTGACTACCTGGCCCTGCAAGGCACGCCGATCGGGGCGTTGCAGCCGGTGCTGAGCGGGCGATTCGACAAAAACGATTATGTGTTGCTATGGCTGACGCCTTAACCTGCGCGCCTTGATTTCGACAGGGACCGCTGACTGATGACCTTTACCGTGCGACTGGCCCTGGCAGCCGATGCCATCGCCCTCCCCGCCATCGAGCGTTCGGCCGCCGCGCTGTTTCGCCTCGACCCGTCACTGGCGTGGCTGGCAAATGCCGCTGTGCCGCAGGCCTCGGAGCATTTAGCGGCCATTGAACGGGACGAACTGTGGGTGGCGGAAAACAACGACGGGCAACTTGCAGGTTTTTTAAGGGCGGTGACTGTCGATCAACAGTTGCACATTGAGGAACTGTCCGTCAGCCAACACTTTCAAGGTCGGGGCGTCGGTCGCAAGTTGCTGTTGTCGGCGATTGAACAAGCGCGTCTGTGGCAACTTCGGGCGGTGACGCTGACGACGTTTCGCGACCTTGCATGGAATGCGCCGTTCTATCAGCGCATGGGTTTTGCGCTATTGAACGCCGAAGACTGCGACGCGCGCCTGAACCAAGTATTGCGCAATGAAATCGCTCACGGATTGCCCGGCGAGCGACGTTGCGCCATGCGCCTGGTGCTCACGCCGTCGCCTTGAGATCAACCCCCAGCGCCTGGGCAAACGCCTTGACCAACGGGCTGCGCACGGTGTTGTGTCGCAGGATCAGATTGAACGGCGTGTCGAAGTGGATCAGCTCCGGGCACACCGCGCGAAACTGCCCGGCGGCCACCAGCGTGGCGGCGTAATGCTGGGGCAGAAAGCCCACGAAACGCCCGGTCTTGATCAACAACGCCACCGCTTCGACCTGGGTCGCCGAGGCGGAAAAACTGTCGTAGCGGGCAAAGTTGAGCTTGTCGCGATGGATCGCATAGCGGTGGTTGATGCACTCGTAATCCTGCAGCACGTTGCCGCCTATCTCGTCTGCCGGCAGGTCGAACAACGGGTGGCCGACGGCGCAGTAAGCCTGCGAGCGTTCTTCATAGAGCGGGTAATAATCGAATTCTTCGCGCTTTTGATAAACCGGAACGATTCCGGCCACTAAGCGACCTTCCACTACGCCTCTTTCAACTTCATCCAACTGGGTCGCCTGAAGTTGAAACCTTACTTTCGGCGAGTGCTCATTTATTTTTCTAAGCGCGGCAACTAACGGCGAATTATCGTCGCTGATCGTATTGTCGATCACCCCCACCCCCAGATCACCGATAAGTTCATTCTGCGCCGAACTAAGACGGTCACGAAAGTTGTCGACCGAGGCAAACAAGTCAATCGACGCCTGATACACCAGACGCCCCTCTTCGGTCAGGTGAAACCCTTCGCGACCCCGGGTACACAGGCGCATGCCGATGCGGATTTCCAGGTCGGAGATCTGCTTGCTGATCGCCGCCAAGCCCACGTTCAGCTCGTTTTGCGCCGCGCTGAAGCCGCCGGCCTCGACCACCGCCTTGAACACCTTGAGCAGTTTGAAATCCAGTCCGCTGAGGGCCAAAGGTGCCCGGTGAGCGGTTTTGACCGGTGGGTTTCCGGAATTGGAAAGTGGGGTTTCCATAATGCTGATTTACCTCTGGCGCAATGTTCAACAATCTGTGTCCAACAACAAAAACATCGCCGGCTAATAATAATGACCACAGAAAACAAGCCTTGGCAACCGCCAAAAAATCCCGAACATCAGTGCCAACTCACTGATCGACAAACATAAAAAGCTGACACTTCGATCAGCTCTTGTCTCTTTGCAACTGCCCTCTTGAAAACTGCTTTGGCCTGATTCCGTCCGCGGCTGTTCGCTAAATAGCCAGCGCGACTTTCAGGGCCATGCACACCGATTTCAGTTCGCTTTACCGACGAGGAAAACAACAAATGTCTCAAACCACCGACCGTCTCTGGGGCGCCCGTTTCAAAAGCGGCCCGTCCGCAGCCCTGGCGGCCCTGTCCCGTTGCCCCGAGCGCTATTTCCGCCTGACGCCGTACGATCTGGCCGGCTCCAAGGCCCACGCCGGGGAACTGCAACGTGCCGGCCTGCTGGACGAGCAGGAAACCCGCACGATGATTGAAGCCCTGGACGGCATCGGTGCCGATTTCGCTGCCGGGTGCATCGCCCCGACGCTGGACGACGAAGACGTTCACACCTTCATCGAACGCCTGCTGACCGAGCGCCTCGGCGCGCTGGGCGGCAAGCTGCGCGCCGGCCGCTCGCGCAACGACCAGACCGCCAACGATCTGCGCCTGTTCCTGCGCGATCACGTGCGCACCCTGGCCGTGGAAGTGCTGGCCCTGCAAACGGCGCTGGTGGATCAGGCCGAGCAGCACGTCGAAAGCATCTGCCCCGGTTTCACCCACTTGCAGCAGGCGCAACCGATCGTGTTCGCCCATCACCTGCTGGCCCACGCCCAATCGATGTTGCGTGACGTGCAGCGCCTGGTGGACTGGGACGCGCGCACTTCGCTATCGCCCCTCGGTGCTGCGGCCATGGCCGGTTCCGCCATCGCTCGCCAGCCGCAGCAATCGGCCAAGGAAATGGGCTACGCCGGGGTTTGCGAAAACTCCATCGACGCCGTGGCCAGCCGCGATCACGTCGCCGAATTCCTGTTCATCGCCAGCATGCTCGGAATCAATATCTCGCGTCTGGCCGAAGAGTTCTGCCTGTGGTCGTCGCGCCAGTTCCGCTGGGTCGATCTGGATGACGCCTACGCCACCGGCAGCTCGATCATGCCGCAGAAGAAAAACCCCGACATCGCCGAACTGGCCCGGGGGAAGGCTGGCCGCCTGATCGGCAACCTGACCGGCCTGCTCTCGACGCTCAAATCCCTGCCGCTGTCGTACAACCGCGACCTGAGCGAAGACAAGAACGGCGTGCTCGACAGTGTCGACACCCTGCTGCTGGTGCTGCCGGCCATGGCCGGAATGGTTGCGACCATGACCGTCAACGTCGAGGAATTGCGGCGTCAGGCGCCGCTGGGTTTCACCCTCGCCACCGAAGTCGCCGACTGGCTGGCGGTGCGCGGTGTGCCGTTCAAGGAAGCCCACGAAATCACCGGAGCGCTGGTGCAAGCCTGCGAAAAACACGACCTCGAATTGTGGGAAGCCTCGCCGGCATTGCTGGCCGAGATCGACCCGCGTCTCACGGCAGACGTGCGTGACAGCCTGACCCTGGAAGCCGCCATCGCTGCCCGCAGCGGTTGGGGCGGCACCGCGCCGCAACAGGTGCGCGAGCAGATCAGCCGCTTGAAAACCGCCCTCGCCGCGCAGCAACAGTGGACCGAAAACTACCAGGGCTTCCGCCTCTGAGCCGGGTCCCCCTCCCACCGGGAGGGGGTTGATCGAAAAGTACAGTGTACGGAGAAACACCATGAGCCAGACTCAGGCAGAACGACTCCAGGCGGAGCGCAAACTGGCGGAAAACCAGTTCGACATTACCCAGTACCAACACGTGCCACGGCGTTATTACGGGCGGATTTTCTTCGCCACCGTGATCGTCATCGCCATCATCGGCCTGGTGCGGGCCTTCGCCGAAGGCAAGATCGAATGGTCGTACATCGGCCAGTTCCTCACCTCCGAAGCGATCATGTGGGGCCTGTTCAACACGATCATCATGGCCGTGCTGGCCATGGCGCTGGGCATCGTGTTCGGGGTCATCACCGCCATCATGCGCATGTCGGCCAACCCGATCCTGCGCTACGTGGCAGTGACCTACACCTGGCTGTTTCGCGGTACGCCGCTGATTCTGCAACTGCTGTTGTGGTTCAACCTGGCGCTGATCTTCCCCACCATCGGCATTCCCGGCCTGTTCCAGCTCGACACCGTGAGCCTGATGACGCCGTTCGTGGCCGCCCTGCTCGGCTTGAGCATCAACCAGGGCGCCTACACCGCTGAAGTGGTGCGCGCCGGCCTGCTGTCGGTGGACACCGGCCAGTACGAAGCGGCCAAGTCGATCGGCATGCCACGCCTGCAAGCGCTGCGCCGGATCATCTTGCCCCAGGCCATGCGAATCATCATTCCGCCGGTCGGCAACGAATTTATCGGCATGGTGAAAATGACCTCGCTGGCCAGCGTGATCCAGTACTCGGAACTGCTCTACAACGCCCAGAACATCTACTACGCCAACGCCCGGGTCATGGAGCTGCTGATCGTCGCCGGTATCTGGTACCTGGCCACCGTCACCGTCCTGTCCTTTGGTCAAAGCCGTCTGGAGCGTCGTTTCGCTCGCGGCGCCGGCAAGCGTTCTTGAGGAATCCGTCATGAGAAGCATCGTCAAGGCCGTGAGCCTGAACAAATATTACGACCAGTACCACGCGCTCAAGGACATCAATATCGAGGTCGAGCAAGGCGAAGTCCTGTGCATCATCGGTCCGTCCGGCTCGGGCAAGAGCACCCTGCTGCGCTGCGTCAATCAGCTGGAAAAGATCGACAAGGGCGGCCTCTGGGTCGACGGCGAACTGGTCGGCTACCGCATCGTCGGGCACAAGCTGCACGAACTCAACGAGTCGCAGATCGCTCGCCAGCGCCTGGCCACCGGCATGGTGTTCCAGCGCTTCAATCTGTTTCCGCACATGACTGTGCTGCAAAACATCATCGAAGGCCCGTGTCAGGTGCTCAAGCGTTCGCCCAAGGAGGCGCACGAAGAAGCCCTGGAACTGCTGGCCCGGGTCGGCCTGGCCGACAAACGCAACAGCTACCCGATTGAACTGTCGGGCGGTCAGCAGCAACGGGTGGCGATTGCCCGCGCCCTGGCCATGCGACCCAAGCTGATGCTGTTCGATGAACCCACTTCGGCACTCGACCCGGAACTGGTCGGTGAGGTGCTGTCGGTGATGCGCGATCTGGCGCAGACCGGCATGACCATGATCGTCGTCACCCATGAACTGGGCTTCGCCCGGGAGGTTTCCAACCGCATGGTGTTCATGGACGGCGGGCAGATCGTGGAGGCTGGAAGCCCCGAAGAAATACTAATAAGTCCGCAAAACCCGCGCACCCAAAGCTTCATTTCTGCCGTTCGAACCTGAGGCCCCTTTGGCCTTCACAACACTCATAAGAGAACGTCCATGAAGAACTTCGTCATTCCAGCAGTACTCACCTCCCTCATGTCTTGCGGTTTCGCCGTGGCCGCCGACTTGCCGGCCAGCATCAAGGAGAAAGGCGAGATCGTCGTCGCGATCATGCCCAACTATCCGCCGATGGATTTCAAGGACCCGGCCACCAACAAGCTCACCGGCCTTGACTACGACCTGGGCAACGCCCTGGCCGAACGCCTCGGGGTCAAGATCAAGTGGCAGGAGACCGGCTTCGAGCAAATGATCAACGCCCTGACCACCGAACGCGTGGACATGGTCCTGTCGGGCATGACCGACACCGCCGAGCGTCAGGCCAGCGTGACCTTCGTCGACTACTTCACCAGCGGCCCGCAGTTCTACACCTTGCAGAAAAACACCGCGACCAACGAGATCATCGACCTGTGCGGCAAGAAAGTCGGCACCAGCCGCCGCACCACCTTCCCGTCGGAAATTGCCGAGTGGAGCAAGGCCAACTGTGAAGCGGCCGGCAAGCCTGCGATCAACGTGGTCGGCACCGAAGGCTCGGCCGACGCCCGCGCCCAACTGCGCCAGAGCCGCATTGATGCGGCGATGCAGGGCAGCGAAACCCTGTCGTACCTCAAGACCCAGGAAAAGGACATGTACAAAACGGTCGGCCAACCGATCTCCGTGCAGTTCACCGGGCTGGGTGTGAGCAAGAAGAAGCCTGAGCTGAGTGAAGCCGTGAAAGTGGCGCTGCAGAGCATGGTGGATGACGGCAGCTATGGCGCGATTCTGAAGAAGTGGGATCTGGAATTGGGTGCGATCAAGGAAGTGACCATTAACGCGGGCAAGTAATCCGGTCAGCGCCACCTTTCCATTGTGGGAGCGAGCTTGCTCTGGGCGGCATTCCGACGAAGTCAGTGTGTCATTCACCAGAGATGTCGACTGACATGGCCTCATCGCGAGCAAGCTCGCTCCCACAGGTACAGCGTACGTCCCTACATGTGTGGAGCGCCCAATGCTAAGTTCACCCCAACCCGCCTGGCCCGCCCAGCACAAAGCCTGCCTGGCCCTGGCCTTCGACCTCGACGGCCCGACCGGCGATGCCATGCTCAACAACTCGATCTGGCACAAACCCGAGTATTTCGGCTTCGGCGGCTACGGCCCTTACCGCGCCCTGCCGCGCCTGCTGGATCTGCTCGACACCTTCAAGATCCCGACCACCTTCTTCGTCCCCGCGTGGGTCGTGGAAAACTGGCCGAAACAATGCCAGGCCATCGTCGAACGCGGCCATGAAGTCGCCTACCACGGCTACAAGCACGAATCCTTCTACGTCCTGACGCTGGATCAGCAGCAGGCCGTGATGAACAAATCCCGCGACGTCTTCTGGCAATACCTGCACATCCGCGCCGAGGGCTTTCGCACGCCGTCCGGTGACTGGCGCGCCGAAACCCCGGCGATGCTGGCAGACAACGGCGTGATCTATTCCAGCAGCATGCGCGGCGACGATCGCCCGTATCTGGTCAACGTCCCCGGCCACGACACGCCGCTGGTGGAAATCCCCGGCCGCTGGGAAATGGACGACTACGCCTCCCTCGCCTACACCCGCGCACCGAACTTTCCGTCCGGGCTCGACCGCACCGCCAGCTACGAGCTGACCCTCGACAACTGGCAGCGCGAGTACGACGGCGCGATGGACGAAGGCCTGTGCCTGACCACCCTGTTCCACCCGAAAATCACTGGCAAACCGGGGCGCATCCTGTTGCTGGAGAAACTCTTCGAACACATGCGCCAACGCGATGACGTGTGGTTCGCCACCTGCCGCGACGTCGCACGCTGGTGGCTGAAGGAGCATCACCATGGCTGACGCGAATAATCTCTGGCCTGCCGGTAAACGCTGCGCGGTGGTGCTGACCGTCGATTACAACGACATCCACGGCATTCTCACCCAGGCCCCGGAAGTCGCCGGGCGCGACAAGACGCTGTCGGTGTGGCGCTACGGCACCCAACGCGGCGTCGAGCGTTTGCTCGGCCTGTTCAGGGAACTCGGGGTGCGCAGCAGCTGGTTCGTGCCCGGCATAGTCGCCGAGGAAAACCCGCAGCATATCGCCGCGATCCAGGCTGACGGCCATGAAATCGCCTGCGCCGGCTACCGCCATCAGGATTACGACACGCTGGATCTGGCGACACAAAGCGCAGAGGTCGCCAAGGGTTGTGCTGCGCTGGAAGCCTTGACCGGCGTGCATCCCAGCGGTTTCCGGATCCCTGCGGGCAACGGCGCGCCGGGCTTCATCGAAGCCTTGAAAGATCACGGCATTCACTGGTCGTCATCATGGCGCGGCGATGACCTGCCGTTCCTTCATCCAACCGCGCCTGAAGTCGTCGAGTTGCCGTTGCATTACGAACTGGAAGACGAACCCTATTTCGCCTTCAACCTGAGCCCGGCCGTGCCGCCGGCGCAATCGCGGATCGCCTCCTACAGCCACACCCTGGGCAACCTGCAAATGGACTTCGCCGGATTTCACCGCTTCGGCCTGTGCTACGTGCTGCGCCTGCATCCGGAAATCATTGCCACGCCGGGGCGCATCGGCGTGCTGCGCGAATTGCTGCAAGGCATTCAGCAGCATGACGACGTGTGGATCGCCACCGGCGCCGAAGTCGCGCAGTGGTGGGCGCAAACGGCGGCGCCGGTCGCGCAGGATCATCCGGCGTCGGTGTATGAACGCCATTATCGGGACTACCTCGTATGACGGAACGCATGCAGCGGCTGGCGCAGTTTTGCGTCGAGACCCGGTTTGAAGACCTGCCGCCGGCGTTGGTGGAACAGGCCAAGCGGCACATTCTCGACACCTTCGGCGCAGCACTGGCCGGGGCCGACAGTGCGGTAGCGCTTCAGGCACGGCAGGTGTTCGCTGCAGAGCCGGGCACCGCGCGGGTCTGGGGTTCGTCACTGCGCGTCGGCGCGGGGCATGCGGCGTTGCTCAATGGCATCGCTGCCCACGCGCTGGAACTGGACGACACCGGCGGTTGCGACCACTCCGGCGCGGTGGTGTTGCCGGCAGTGATGGCGGCGCTATCGCTGGTGGATCGGCCTGTAGACGGTCGCGAGTTCATCACCGCTGCGGTGATCGGCTACGAAATCGGCCGGCGGGTGCTGGAAGCCTGCGGCAGTTATTCGGCGCACAACGGCGCCGGCTGGCATTCCACCGCCACCTGCGGCGTGTTCGGCGCGGCGGCGGCCTGTGCGCGGATCTTTGCGCTGGATCTCGGGCAAACCGTGTCGGCGCTCGGTATCGCCGGCAGTTTCAGCGGTGGGTTGTGGGCGTTCATCCATGACGGTTCGCAAAGCAAGAAACTGCACAGCGGTCGTGCGGCCGAGGGCGGTTTGCTCGCGGCGCGTTTTGCTCGCGAAGGTGTCAGTGGGCCGTCGATGTTGTTCGAGGATGTCTGGGGTGGTTTTCTTAAAACCCTCGCGCCGGGCAGTGCGCAGCCGGATGCGCTGAATGCTGATTTGCAACGGGTCTGGAAACTCGCGCGCTGTTCGATCAAACCCTATGCCGCGTGTCGTGGCACTCATTCGGCCATCGATGCGCTCGGTTTGTTGCTGGAGCAATTACAGGTCGGCGCGGATCAGGTGGAAGACGTCCAGGTGAGTTTGTGCAGATTTCTGCTCGACATGTGCGGCGGTCGCGACACCCGAAGTCTGGCCGCTGCGCAGATGAGCCTGCCCTACGCCCTCGCCGCGCGACTGGTACACGGTCATTGCCGGTTGGAGGCTTATGACGAACAGCCACGCAACGATCCGCGCATTGCCCACTGGCTGACGCGCATTCGCCTTGAAGTGGATGAGCGACTGTCGGAGGATGGCGAGCCGGTAGTCGTCGTTCGAACCCGCGACGGGCGCGAAGCAAGCCTGTGTGTCGAGGTGCCGCTGGGCGCGCCGGGTAATCCGCTGAGTGAGGCGGCGCTGGAGGAAAAGTTTTTCAGTCTGGCGTTGCGGGTGATTTCACCGCTCAAGGCCGAGCCGCTATTTGCGCAGCTACGACAGCTGCAAACGCTGGATTCCGTGCGCGATCTCGAGCACCTGTTAACCGAATAAGGACATTTGATTTTTCCGTGGCCACCTACTCGCTCGTTATCCGCCGCCTGATGATCGTCTCGCTGACCATCGTCGTCAGCCGCGCCATCACCAGTCCGTTGCTCACACTGTTCTTGAGCAACAAGCTCGGCCTCAACCAACAGGACGTCGGATTGTTGCTGGGCATCGCGGTGTTTATCGCCACCCTGCTTGCGCTGTACGGCGGTTACATCATCGACCGGCTCGAGAAGCGTCGGTTGCTGATTCTGGCGATGCTCTCCAGTGCCATCGGCTTCGTGCTGCTGACCTTCGCCAAAGATCTGTACCTGACCACCCTGACGCTGGTCATTACTGAAACCGCCTCGGCGCTGTTCCTGATCGGCTCCAAGGCGATCCTCAGTGAAAACCTGCCCATGGGCCAGCGGGCCAAGGCGTTCTCGCTGCGCTACACCCTGACCAACATCGGCTACGCCACCGGCCCGATGCTCGGTGTGGTGATCGCCGGGGTGTATCCGATTGCGCCGTTCCTGATTGCTGCCGGCATCGCTTTCGGCAGCATCTTCCTGATGATCGGCATCCCGAAAGACGCCAGTCCGGTCGCCGCCATCGGCCAGCCGCAGAGCTTCCTGAAAACCCTGATTACCCTGAAAAACGACCGCACGCTCATCATGTTCACTTGCGGTTGCCTGCTCAGCACCGTGGTTCACGGGCGTTTCACGCTGTACCTGTCGCAATACCTGCTGGTGGTCGAAGACTCGCAGCGAGCCCTGCAAACCATGGCCGCCCTGCTCGCCTGCAACGCCATCGCGGTGATCCTGTTGCAGTACCAGATCGGCCGCTTTCTCAACCGGGAAAAACTGCGCTACTGGATCGCCGCCGGCACCAGCCTGTTCATCCTCGGCCTGATCGGCTTCAGCCTGGCCGACAGCCTGGTGACCTGGTGCATCGCCATGTTCATCTTCACCCTTGGCGAGATGATCATTTACCCGTCGGAATTCCTGTTCGTCGACACCCTGGCCCCGGAGGAACTGCGCGGCAGCTATTACGGCGCGCAGAATCTGGCGGCGCTGGGCGGCGCATTGAGCCCGTTGATTTGCGGTTTCCTGCTGATGCATACGCCGGCGCCGACGATGTTCTACGCCCTCAGCGCACTGACCGCGCTGGGTGGTTTTCTGTGTTTCATGAGCGGGCGGCGCGTGGCTTTACTGCATAAATAATGCACTGAAACTGCATTTATATGAATTTGTCAGCATCGTGATTGCTTGGCACACTGTGCGCGTTCCTCCCCCAATAGTTGGAACTCTTCGAAGGACTTTCCGCGTTTACGGACAGTCCTTTTTTTTGCCCTGAATTTCACAAAGGATCGAATCTGCATGCTCGCTCGCTGGTTGCCCGCCGCCATCAACACCCGCCCCACCGAATGGAGCCGCGCCGCCATCGGTATGGCGCTGGGCACGTTGTTCAGCGTGTGGGCATGCAGTCAGGTGTTCGGCATTGAAGTGGCCTACCACCTGATCGGCCCGCTGGGCGCTTCGGCGGTGCTGCTGTTCGCGGTGTCGTCCGGCGCACTCGCCCAGCCTTGGTCGATCATCGGTGGCTACCTGTGCGCGGGTGTCGTCGCGTTGCTGGTGGCCCACGTCCTCGGCCGAACCCTGGGCAGCGCCTGCCTCGCGGCGGGCGTGGCGCTGATCCTGATGTGCTGGCTGCGCTGCCTGCATCCACCGGCCGGCGCCGTCGCGTTGACCATGGTGCTGGCCGACCCGATGACCATCGCCATGGACTGGAAAGCTCTGGAACCGGTGATGCTCAGCGCCGCATGCCTGCTGCTGGCCGCACTGGCCTACAACAACCTCACCCGCATCCGCTACCCGAAACGCCCCGCCGAACCGGCGCCGGCCGTAGCGCCGGTGGATATTCAGTCCATCACGGCCGAGGATCTGAAACGGGCGCTGGCGGATATGGAAGCGTTCATCGATGTCACACCGGAGGATCTGGAGCAGCTGATTCATGCCAGTGAGTTGCATGCCAGGCGGCGGAGCATTGGCCAGGTGTTCAGCTGAACCAGGAGCCCGCGCCTGTCAGCGTTGTCGATTAAAAAGAAGCGGCGATCCCGTGCATTTTGGCTAAGGCAAAAATGCAGACAGCCCATGCACATATCCCCGTTGTACACGGCAAATTTGCACTGTTACGATCCGGTAACGCTCGCGCGCGAGCTTCTCGAATAAAGACAATAAAAGCAGGGAGTTAGTGATGACTGCTCAGGCTTCATCCCCGCGGACTTCGTCCATGGATGCCACGCCACACGAAGTGTTGGCCGAGGTTCGCAATCACATCGGTCATCTGACCCTCAACCGCCCCGCCGGTCTCAATGCCCTGACCCTCGACATGGTGCGCCAGCTCCAGCAACACCTGGACGCCTGGGCCGCTGATGCCGATATCCACGCGGTCACGCTGCGCGGTGCCGGCGAGAAAGCCTTCTGTGCCGGGGGCGACATTCGCTCCCTGTACGACAGCCATAAAAGCGGCGACACGCTGCACGAAGATTTCTTCGTCGAGGAATACGCCCTCGACCTGACGATCCACCACTACCGCAAACCGGTGCTGGCGCTGATGGACGGTTTCGTTCTCGGCGGCGGCATGGGTCTGGTGCAAGGCGCTGATCTGCGGGTAGTCACCGAGAAAAGCCGTCTGGCGATGCCGGAAGTGGCGATCGGGTATTTCCCGGATGTCGGTGGCAGCTATTTCCTGCCGCGCATTCCCGGCGAGCTGGGGATTTACCTGGGTGTCAGCGGCGTGCAGATCCGGGCGGCGGATGCGCTGTATTGCGGCCTCGCCGACTGGTATCTGGACAGCAGCAAACTCGGCACCCTCGACGAACAGCTCGACCAGTTGCAGTGGCACGACACGCCGCTGAAAGACCTGCAAAACCTGCTGGCCCGCCACGCGGTGCAAACCTTGCCGGATGCGCCGCTTGAAGCCTTGCGCCCGGCCATCGACCACTTCTTTGCCTTGCCTGACGTGCCGAGCATCGTCGAGCAACTGCGCGCCGTGACCGTCGCCGACAGCCACGAATGGGCGACCACCACCGCCGACCTGCTGGAAACCCGTTCGCCGCTGGCGATGGGCGTGACCCTGGAAATGCTCCGTCGCGGCCGGCACCTGAGCCTGGAACACTGCTTCGCCCTCGAACTGCATCTGGATCGCCAGTGGTTCGAGCGCGGCGACCTGATCGAAGGCGTGCGTGCCTTGCTGATCGACAAAGACAAGTCACCGCGCTGGAACCCGCCGAAGCTTGCTGCGCTGCACGCCGAGCACATCGCGAGTTTCTTCCACGGTTTTGAAGAGAGCGGGAGCTGAGCCATGCACGATCTCGAATTGACTGAAGACCAGGTAATGATCCGCGACATGGCCCGGGACTTTGCCCGTGGCGAAATCGCGCCACACGCGCAAGCCTGGGAAAAGGCCGGCTGGATCGATGACGGTCTGGTGGCGAAGATGGGTGAACTCGGCCTGCTGGGCATGGTAGTGCCGGAAGAATGGGGCGGCACTTACGTCGACTACGTGGCTTATGCGCTGGCGGTGGAAGAAATTTCCGCCGGTGACGGCGCGACCGGCGCGTTCATGAGCATTCACAACTCGGTGGGTTGTGGGCCGGTGCTCAATTACGGCAGCGAAGAACAGAAACAGACCTGGCTGGCCGATTTGGCCAGCGGCGCGGTGATCGGCTGCTTCTGCCTGACCGAACCCCAGGCCGGCTCCGAAGCGCACAACTTGCGCACCCGCGCCGAACTGCGCGACGGGCAATGGGTGATCAACGGCGCCAAGCAATTTGTCAGCAACGGCAAGCGGGCGAAACTGGCAATCGTGTTTGCGGTGACCGATCCGGATCTCGGCAAGCGCGGCATCTCGGCGTTTCTGGTGCCGACCGATACGCCGGGTTTCATCGTCGACCGCACCGAACACAAGATGGGTATCCGCGCCTCCGACACCTGCGCGGTGACGCTGAACAATTGCAGCATTCCTGAAGCAAATCTGTTGGGTGAACGCGGTAAAGGTTTGGCGATTGCCCTCTCCAACCTGGAAGGCGGACGCATCGGCATTGCCGCGCAAGCATTGGGCATCGCCCGTGCGGCATTCGAAGCGGCGCTGGGTTACGCCCGTGATCGGGTGCAGTTCGGCAAGGCCATTGTCGAACATCAGAGCATCGCCAATCTGCTGGCGGACATGCAGATGCAGATCAACGCGGCACGCTTGATGATTCTGCACGCCGCGCGACTGAGAACAGCGGGTAAGCCGTGTCTGTCGGAGGCTTCGCAGGCCAAGCTGTTTGCTTCGGAAATGGCTGAGAAGGTGTGCTCGTCAGCGATTCAGATTCATGGCGGGTACGGGTATCTGGAGGATTACCCGGTGGAGAAGTATTACCGGGATGCGCGGATTACCCAGATTTATGAAGGGTCCAGCGAAATACAGCGGATGGTGATTGCGCGAGAGTTGAAGAACTACCAGCTCTAAAAGCTTCGCGAGCAAGCTCTGCTCCCACAGGGATTGGTGTAAACCTCAGATCCAATGTGGGAGCTGGCTTGCCAGCGATGGCGTCAGTGAATACGCCGCGTTACTTGCCCTGGAACTCCGGCGACCGCTTGGCCACAAACGCCGCCATGCCTTCCTTCTGATCCTGCGTCGCAAATGCCGCATGGAACACCCGACGCTCGAAACGCACGCCTTCAGTCAGGTTCACTTCGAACGCGCGGTTGACGCTTTCCTTGACCATCATCGCAATCGGCAACGATTTGCTGGCGATCACCGCTGCGACTTTCAGCGCTTCATCCAGCAACTCGGCACTCGGCACGATGCGCGCGACGATGCCGCAACGCTCGGCTTCCACCGCGTCGATCAAACGTCCGCTCAGGCACATCTCCATCGCTTTGGCCTTGCCTACAGCGCGGGTCAGGCGCTGGGTGCCGCCCATGCCCGGCAGCACGCCGAGGTTGATTTCCGGCTGGCCAAACCTGGCGTTGTCGCCAGCCAGGATGAAGTCGCACATCAGCGCCAGTTCACAGCCGCCGCCGAGAGCAAAACCGTTGACCGCAGCGATGATTGGTTTGCGGCGATTAGCCACGCGGTCGCTGTCGCTGAACAGGTCGTCCATGTAGATCTGTGGGTAGGTCAGATCAGCCATTTCCTTGATGTCGGCGCCGGCGGCAAAGGCTTTGGTCGAGCCGGTGATGACGATGCAACCAATGTTTGCGTCAGCTTCGAAACCATCGAGCGCGCGGTTCACTTCGCTGACCAGTTGCGCGTTGAGGGCATTCAGCGCCTGCGGGCGATTGAGGGTGATCAGGCCGACGCGGCCATGGGTTTCCAGCAAGATCGTTTCGTAACTCATGTGCAGATTCCTTCTCAAAGATTGCGCGAAATGACCATGCGCTGAATGTCGCTGGTGCCTTCGTAGATCTGGCAGACCCGCACGTCGCGGTAGATGCGCTCCAGCGGGAAGTCGTTGAGGTAACCGTAACCGCCGAGGGTTTGCAAGGCCATGGAGCAGACCTTCTCGGCCATTTCCGAGGCGAACAGTTTGGCCATCGATGCTTCGACCAGCGCCGGCTGACCGCTGTCACGCAGGGCGGCGGCGTAGTGCACCATCTGCCGCGCCACGGCGACCTGGGTCGCCATGTCCGCCAGGCGGAACGCCACAGCCTGATGCTCGATGATCGGCTTGCCGAAGCTATCGCGCTCGCGGGCGTAATCACGGGCAGCTTCGAACGCGGCGCGGGCCATGCCCACCGCTTGCGAAGCGATGCCGACGCGGCCGCCTTCGAGGTTGGCCAGGGCGATCTTGTAGCCCTCGCCCTCCTCGCCCAAACGGTTGGCCACCGGCACTTTCACGTCTTCGAACAGGATCTGGCAGGTGTCCGAGGCATGCTGGCCGAGCTTGTCTTCAACCCGGGCGACTTTGTAGCCCGGCGAGTCGGTCGGAACGATGAAGGCGCTGATCCCGCGCTTGCCGGCACTCGGGTCGGTGACCGCAAACACGATCACGACCCCGGCGTTCTGCCCGGAGGTAATGAACTGTTTGCAACCGTTGAGCACGTAGTGATCGCCTTCAAGGCGTGCCCGGGTTTTCAGGCTGCTGGCATCGGAACCGGCCTGGGGTTCGGTCAACGCGAAAGCACCGAGCATCTCGCCGCTGGCCAGCGGTTTGAGGAAGCGCTCGCGCTGGTCGTCGTTGCCGAACTTTAGGATCGGCACGCAACCCACCGAGTTGTGCACGCTCATGATGGTCGAGCAGGCACCGTCGCCGGCGGCGATTTCTTCCAGGGCCATGGCGTAGGCCAGGTAACCGGTGTCGCAACCGCCCCACTGCTCCGGCACCAGCATGCCGAAGAAGCCCAGTTCGGCCATTTCGCCGATGGCTTCTTTCGGGAAGCGATGCTCGCGGTCCCACTCGGCAGCAAACGGTTTCAGCCGTTCCTCGGCAAACTGCCGGGCCATGTCGCGGATTTGTTGTTGGTCATCGTTGGGAATCATGGCAAATCCTTAACTCGGGTTCAGACGCACTCGACGGCCATCGCCGTGGCTTCGCCGCCGCCGATGCAGATCGCCGCGACGCCGCGTTTCAGGCCTTTCTGGCGCAGGGCCGAGAGCAAGGTCACCAGAATCCGCGCGCCGGAGGCACCGATCGGATGGCCCAGGGCGCAGGCGCCGCCGTGGATGTTGAGTTTGTCGTGGGGGATTTCCAGATGGGTCATCGCCGCCATGCCGACCACGGCGAAGGCTTCGTTGACTTCGAACAGATCGACCTGATCCAGCGACCAGCCGGTTTTCTTCATCAGCTTCTTGATCGCGCCAATCGGTGCCACCGGGAACAGGCCCGGGGTGTCAGCGAAAGCTGCGTGGCCGTGAATCACCGCCAGCGGTTTCAGCCCCTGTTTCTGCGCTTGCGACTGACGCATCAGCACCAGTGCGGCGGCGCCGTCAGAGATCGAGCTGGAGTTGGCCGCGGTCACGGTGCCGCCCTCACGGAACGCCGGTTTCAGCGAGGCAATCTTGTCCAGTTTGGCTTTCGGTGGCTGCTCGTCATTGCTGATCACCACTTGTTCCTTGCCGACGGTGACAGTCAGCGGGACGATCTCGGCCTTGAAGCTGCCGTCCTTGATCGCTTGCTGGGCGCGGGTGGTCGAGGCGATGGCGAAGGCGTCCTGAGCCTCACGGCTGAAGTCGTTGGTTTCGGCGCAGTCCTCGGCGAAGGTGCCCATCAGGCGGCCCTTGTCGTAGGCGTCTTCGAGGCCGTCGAGGAACATCGAATCGAGCACCCGGCCGTGACCCATGCGGTAACCGGCACGGGCCCGGTCCAGCAGGTATGGCGCGTTGGACATGCTTTCCATGCCGCCGGCGATCACCACATCGGCGCTGCCGGCCAGCAGCATGTCGTGGGCCAGAATGGCGGTTTCCATGCCCGAGCCGCACATTTTGTTGACGGTGGTGCAACGGGTGGATTTATCCAGCCCGGCGCCCAGTGCAGCCTGACGCGCAGGCGCCTGACCGAGACCGGCCGGCAGTACGCAGCCGAACAGCACTTCATCGACCGCGTCGGCGGCAATACCCGCGCGCTCAACCGCAGCCTTGATTGCAGCGGCGCCCAGTTGCGGCGCGGTCAGGCTTTTCAGTTCGCCCTGGAAACCGCCCATCGGGGTGCGGACAGCGCTGACGATGACAATCGGATCGTTGGAAATGGTCATGGAAAATCCTCCTTACTTGGCGGCCATGCGCAAGGCACCGTCGAGACGGATCACCTCGCCGTTGAGCATGCTGTTTTCAATGATATGCCGCACCAGCGCAGCGTACTCGGCAGGTTTGCCCAAGCGCGGCGGGAACGGCACGCCGGCGGCCAGCGAGTCGCGCACTTCCGGGGTCATGCCGGCCATCATCGGGGTCTCGAAAATGCCCGGAGCGATGGTCATCACGCGGATACCGAAGCGCGCCAGCTCGCGGGCGGCAGGCAGGGTCAGGCTGGCGATGGCGCCTTTGGACGCGGAATACGCGGCCTGACCGATCTGGCCATCGAACGCCGCAACGGAGGCGGTGTTGATGATCACACCGCGCTCACCATCGGCGTTGGCTTCGCTTTCGGCAATCGCTGCCGCCGCCAGGCGCAGCATATTGAAGCTGCCGATCAGGTTGACGTTGATCACCTGAGCGAAGCTGGACAAGGCATGCGGGCCGTTCTTGCCGAGGATCTTTTCGCCACGAACGATGCCGGCGCAGTTCACCAGACCGTGCAGGCTGCCGAAGGCTTTAACGGTCGCCTGCACGGCGGCTTCGGCGGCAGCTTCGTTGCTGATGTCTGCCACCACGCTTTGCGCGCCGAGGCGCTGGGCCTGGGCGGCAACGGCGTCGGCGTTCATGTCCACCAGCATCACTTTGGCGCCGGCGTTGACCAGCAATTCAGCGGTGGCGGCACCCAGGCCGGATGCGCCGCCGGTGACGATAAAAACCTTGTTCTCGATCTGCATGACAGTTTCCTTGGATTCAAGCTGAAACGTTGTGCGCCGCAGCCTCTTGAGCCTTGGCGATTTCCTGATTGCGCAAGATAAAGCGCTGCAATTTGCCGCTCGGGGTTTTCGGCAACTCGCTGACAAATTCGATTTCACGGGGGTACGAATGCGCGGCCAGACGTTTGCGCACGTGTTGGCGCAGTTCTTCGGCCAACGCCGGTTCGGCCCGATATTGCGGGTTGAGCACGACAAAGGCTTTGACCAGCTCAGTGCGCTCCGGATCGGGTTTGCCGACCACTGCGGCTTCCACCACGGCCGGGTGTTCGATCAGTGCGCTTTCCACGTCGAACGGGCCGACCCGGTAGCCGGACGTGGTAATCACATCATCGCTGCGACCGACGAAGCTGATGCTGCCGTCCGGGTTCCACTCGACGGTGTCGCCGCTCAGGTAGTAATCGCCGACGAAGGCCTTGGTCGGTACGCCTTCGTAACCGGCGAACCAGCACATCGGCGACTGTGTGCGGTCGATGGCGAGAATGCCGGGCTGGCCGACGCCGAGTTCGTTGTTCTGTTCGTCGAGCACCACGATGCGATGGCCCGGCGAGGCGAAACCGGCGGCGCCAAGGTGGATCGGGTGTTCGAGGCCGTGGTGGTTGCACAGCACCATGCCCAGCTCGGTCTGGCCGTAGTGATCGTGAATGACCACGCCGAGATTGTCGGCGAACCAGCGAATCACTTCCGGGTTCAGCGGCTCGCCGGCGCTGCTGACGATGCGCAGCTTGCCCTTGATCGATTTGGCGAACTCGTCGCCGCCGGCAATCAGCAGACGATACGCGGTGGGCGAACCGGTGAGGTTGGTGATGCCGTACTTGTTGATCACCCGGCAAGTGCTTTCGAGGGTGAACGGGCCATCGTAGAACGTGATCGGATGGCCCATCGACAACGGGCCGGTGACGCCGAAATAGATGCCGTAGGCCCAACCCGGATCGGCGACGTTCCAGAACGCATCTTCCGGGCGCAGATCCACGGCATCGCGGGTGTAGCTCTGGAACGCGACGATCGCCTTGAGCGGCACCGACAGCGCTTTCGACGGGCCAGTGGTGCCCGAGGTGAACATCAGCAGGAACGGGTCTTCGCCGGTCAGCATGACCGGTTCGCAGATATTGGAATGGTTGGCCAGCTCGGCCCAGAAACTGAAATCGCCACGGACGATGCCCTGGCCTTTCGGACCGCCGACGGTGACCAGCGTCGGGCAGTCGGCGACTTCGGCGAGTTTCGGCCGGTTGACCGCATCGGTGACCACGACTTTGGCACCGGAACTGTTCAGGCGATGCTCAAGGGCTTTAGGGCCGAACGCAGTGAACAGCGGTTGATACACCGCGCCGATGCGCCAGGTGGCGAACACGGTGATCAGCAATTCGATATTGCGCGGCAGCAGGCCGGCGACCTTGTCACCCTTCTGCACGCCCTGAGCCAGAAGGAAATTGGCGAACCGCGCGGCTTTGTCCTGCAGATCGCTGAACGTGTACGTTGCACTGGCGCCATCGCGGCCTTCCCAGAACAGCGCGATGCGCCCCGGCAGTGCGTGCCGGTCACAACATTCGACGCAGGCGTTGAGCGCCTCGAGCGTGCCGCTGAGCGCGGCGTCCACGGTGTGCTGATAATCAAACTGTGCGGTGGCAGACAAGTAATCGCGCATTGCCAGAATCCCTCTGTTCTTATTAGGTTGGGGAACCGTAAACAACAGAGGAATACTCGCGCCGCACGCCGGCTGCGGCAATGGTCAAAGCCCTCAAAGTGGATGACTGGTTTGGCCAAGAATCCGGTTGCAACTGATCGTTCCCACGCTCTGCGTGGGAATGCAGCCCAGGACGCTCCGCGTCCCCTCCAGAGCTGGAACGCGGAGCGTCCCTTGAGGCATTCCCACGCAGAGCGTGGGAACGAGAATCAACGGTGGGAGGTGTGGGTCAGACCGCCTCGTTGAGAATCAAGCTGCGATAGTGCCCAGGATTGGTCCCCGACCACTTGCGAAACGCCTTGTAGAACGAACTGGCATCGGCAAACCCCAACCGCGTGGCGATCTCGGCAAAACTGATCGAAGGCTCCGCCAGCCAGGTGATCGCCAGCTCCTTGCGCACGCTGTCCTTGAGGCCCTGATAGGTCTGCCCTTCTTCCGCCAATCGCCGGCGCAGGGTCGAGGCCGACATGCACAGTTGCTGGGCGAGCGCATCGGTTTCCGGCCAGTGTTCGGCGGCCAGCTGCCGCAGATCCTGCTTGATCCGGCTCGCAAGGCTTTCCGGGTCGCGGTACTTGACCAGAATGTTGGCCGGGGCGTGGGCCAGGAAGCGCTTCAACTCCTCAGGACTGCGCTTGATCGGCAGATCCAGCACCTCGGCGGCGAAGATCATCCGCGTGCGTGGCCGGTCGAAGCGCAGGTTTTCCGAGAACATCACCCGATAGTCATCGCAGAAATCCGGCGCCGGGCAGCGCAGTTCGATAGCCAGGATCGGAATCCGCCGCCCCGCCAGCCAGCACGCCACGCCGTGGACGATCATCCAGTAAGTGAAATAGGTGAAGGCGCGGCGCGGTTGTGGGTCGTCTTCCAGCAGCACGATTTCCGCCAGGCTCTGCTGGCGCACCAGTTGCGCCGGCATGCGTTCGAGCATCAGCGACAGGAAATTCAAACCCGCGCCAAGCCCTGCGGCCAGATTCGGCTGGGCCATGGCGCTGCGGCAAAGAAATTCCAGGCTGCCGGATTTCAGCTTGCGCGGGTCCATGCCAAAAAACTCATCATCGCCGCGCCGCGCCAACAGGCGCCATAACCGCGCGTACTGGCTGGCCGGCACACGCGCGTCGGTGGGCAGCAGCGCCGGATCGATCCCGACCTTGTTCAAGACTTCTTCCGTGGCCACGCCCGGGGCACAACTTTGCAGCAGTGCTTCGCGCACCAGTTGAATGGCGATGGTGTCTTTTTCCGACATGGAACGCGCGCAATCCTGGTTGTAGTTTGAGTGGCGGGCATCTTAACGCAGCTGGCCGGACGTCGTGGATGTTCAGACTCGTTCAGCTGAGGTTCAGGTAAATGTCAATGAGTGCCATGTGAGAATGACTTTCATTATGTTACAACTTGTAACCTCATTTCGTTACACAGTGATCGTCGAATGCTCGTTCCCTTTTTGATCATGTTGCGCGAAGGCATCGAAGCCGCGCTGATCGTTGGCATCATCGCCAGCTACCTGCAACAGACCGGGCGTGGCCAGTGGATGCCGGCGGTGTGGATCGGGGTGTTTCTCGCTGCTGCACTGGCGTTGCTGGTCGGTGGCGGCCTGGAATTGGTCAGTGCCGAATTCCCGCAAAAACAGCAGGAACTGTTCGAAGGCGTGGTCGGGCTGGTGGCCGTGGGCATTCTCAGTTCGATGGTGTTCTGGATGCGCAAGGTGGCGCGTTCGATCAAGCATTCGCTGCAAGCCTCTCTCGATCACGCACTGACTGCTTCGAAACATCAGGTCATCGCCCTGATCGCCATGGTGTTCTTTGCCGTGGCCCGGGAAGGTCTGGAAACCGTGTTTTTCCTGCTGGCCGTGTTTCAGCAAAGCGAAGGCCCGGCCGCGCCGATCGGCGCCCTGCTCGGCCTGATCCTCGCAATCATTGTCGGCTTCCTGATCTACAGCGGCAGCATGCGCCTGAACCTCTCGGCATTCTTCCGCTGGACCGGGCTGTTCATCCTCGTGGTCGCCGCCGGGATTCTCGCCAACTCGGTGCAGGCGCTGCATGAAGCCGGGGTCTGGAATCACCTGCAAACCGTGCTTTTCGACTTCAGCGCGACGCTGCCGATGGACGGCCCGCTGGGCTCGGTGCTGGCCGGCATGTTCGGTTATCAGGATGCGCCGACCGTCAGCACCCTCGGCGCATACCTGATTTACCTGGTGGTGGCGCTGGTGATGTTTTTCATGCCGGCGCCCAAGCCTGCCGCCCAATCGTCTTCCGTTTCCAGCCAATAAGGGCCTTCATGTCAAAGCCTGATATTCCTCAGAACTCGCCTCCCCGCGCCTTGCGCTGGGCGGTGGCCGGTTCGGTGGTCGTGATGATCGCCGCCGGTGGCCTGTTCTACTACGCCTCAAAAATGGCCGCCGCCAAACGTCAGCACAACCGTGACGAAGTGGTGGTCAATATTCATCCCCACAGTTGCGAACCGAACGCCCTGACGGTGCCGGCCGGCCGCGCCAGTTTCCGCATCGTCAACCGCTCCGACCGGGCGGTGGAATGGGAAATCCTCGACGGCGTGCTGGTGATCGAAGAGCGCGAGAACATTGCGCCGGGCCTGAGCCAGGTGATCAACGCCAACCTGCAACCCGGCGACTACGCCATCACTTGCGGTCTGTTGAGCAACCCGCGCGGCACCCTGCACGTGACACCGACCGCCGCGTCGGATGCCGCCGCCAAGGCCAAGCCGCCGATGGTTGCCTTCGTCGGGCCGTTGTCGGAGTTCCGCGTGTACCTGGCCAGCCAGGGCAGCGCGTTGATCAAAGCGGTGACGGCGCTGAATCAAGCCATCGACAGCGGCGATCTGGCCCAGGCTCAGGCGCTGTATTTGCCGGCCCGCGCCGCCTATCAGCGTCTGGCCCCCGCCGCTCAACGCCTGGCCGAACTGGACAACAGCATCAACGCCCGCGCCGATTACTTCGAGAAACGCGAGCAGGATCCAGCCTTCGTCGGTTTCCATCGCCTTGAATACGCGCTGTTCCAGCAACGCAAACTCGACGGCCTGACGCCCATAGCCCAAGGCCTGCTCGACAACGTCACCACGTTGAAACAACAGCTGCTGGCCCAGTCGCTGCCGCCGGAGCAACTGGTGGAAATCGTCGTGCGCAACCTCAACACCATCGCCGACGTGCGCGCCGCCAGCGGCGAAGAGGAACGCTACAGCCACAGCGATCTCAACGGCTTCACGGCCAATCAGGAAACCGCGCACAAAGTCGTCGAACTGTTGCGCCCGCTGCTGAGCAAATCCGCCGCTGACCTGCTGCCGAAAATCGACAGCGCGATGGCTGATTTCGATACCACGCTGAACGGTTTCAAGGTCAAGGACAGCTACGCCAGTTACGACACCGTCAACGGTGAGCAACGCAAGCAGATCGCCGACAAGGCCAAGGCCCTGGCCGACGCCCTCGACGCCATTGATCCCGCCCTCGGCCTCTCCGGCCTGTAAGCAGAAGACGAATACCGATGAACGACTCCGAACATTTCAACCTGCAACGTCGCCGCGTATTGATGGGGATGGGCGCCGCCGGTGTCGCACTGGCCGGCACGGCGTTGAGCTGCCCGGCAATGGCCGCCGCGCCTGCGCAAGTCACCGAGGCGCCGAGCAGCGACAAGACCCAGGATCACCACGACTTTCATGGCGTACACCAGAGCGGCATCGTCACCCCGCGCCCGGCGTCTGGCATGCTGGTGTCGTTCGATGTGCTGGCCAGCGACCGTGAAGACCTGGAGCGGCTGTTCCGTACCCTCAACGAGCGCATCGCGTTCCTGATGAAGGGCGGCCCGGTGGCGCAGATCGATCCGAAGTTGCCACCGCCGGATTCCGGCATCCTCGGCCCGGTGGTGACGCCGGACAACCTGACCATCACCGTATCGGTGGGCGAATCGCTGTTCGACGAGCGCTTCGGCCTGGCCGCCGCCAAACCCAAGCGCCTGGTGCGCATGGTCGGTTTCCCCAACGACGCGCTGGAAGCCGATTGCTGCCACGGCGACCTGAGCCTGCAGTTCTGCTCCAACACCGCCGACACCAACATCCACGCCCTGCGCGACATCGTGAAGAACCTGCCGGATCTGCTGCTGGTGCGCTGGAAACAGGAAGGCAGCGTGCCGCCACAAGCCCCGGCCAAGCCCGGTGTGCCGGCGCAATCGGCGCGTAACTTCCTCGGTTTCCGCGACGGTTCGGCCAACCCGGATTCCAACGACGGCAAAGCCATGGACCGCATCGTCTGGGTGCAACCGGGCAGCGACGAACCGGCCTGGGCGGCCCACGGCAGTTATCAGGCGGTGCGGATCATACGCAACTTCGTCGAACGCTGGGACCGCACGCCGTTGCAGGAACAGGAAAGCATCATCGGCCGAGTGAAAACCACCGGCGCGCCGATGGGCGCCAGCCATGAAACCGAAGTGCCGGATTACAGCAAGGACCCGCAAGGCAAGCTGACCAAGCTAGACGCGCACATCCGCCTGGCCAACCCGCGCACCGCCGCGAGCCAGGCCAACCTGATCCTGCGCCGGCCGTTCAACTACTCCAACGGCGTGAACAAGAACGGCCAGCTCGACATGGGCCTGCTGTTCATCTGTTATCAGGCCGACCTGGAAAAAGGCTTCATCACCGTGCAGACCCGCCTCAACGGCGAGCCGCTGGAGGAATACCTCAAGCCAGTCGGCGGCGGTTACTTCTTCACCCTGCCGGGTGTCACGGGCGACAAGGACTTCATCGGTCGCTCGCTGCTCGACGCTACTCAACCAAAAACAACTGCATAGCATTCAACAGGAGCCGCCCCCATGAAAAAGACGCCACTCGCGTTATTGCTGACCCTTGGTTTGCTCAACATCCCGCTGTCGGCGTTCGCCGCGACCGCGCCACTGGACCTGGTGGGGCCGGTGTCGGACTACAAAATCTATGTCACCGAACAACTGGATGAACTGGCCAGCCACACCCAGCAGTTCACCGACGCCGTGAAGAAAGGCGACCTGACCACCGCGCAAAAGCTCTACGCGCCAACCCGCGTCTACTACGAGTCGATCGAGCCGATTGCCGAGTTGTTCAGTGACCTCGACGCCTCCATCGACTCCCGCGTCGACGACCACGAACAAGGCGTGAAAGCCGAAGACTTCACCGGTTTCCACCGAATCGAATACTCGCTGTTCTCGGAAAAGAGCACCAAGGATCTGGACGCCCTGGCCGATAGCCTGAACAAGGACGTGAAGGACCTGCAAACCCGCGTCGCCGGTCTGACCTTCCCGCCGGAAAAAGTCGTCGGTGGCGCCGCTGCGCTGCTCGAAGAAGTCGCTGCAACCAAGATTTCCGGTGAAGAAGACCGTTACAGCCACACCGACTTGTACGACTTCCAGGGCAACATCGACGGCGCGAAGAAAATCGTCGACCTGTTCCGTCCGCAGATCGAGAAGCAGGACAAGGCCTTCGTCGCCAAAGTCGACAAGAACTTCGCCACCGTGGACAAGATCCTGGCCAAGTACAGGACCAAGGACGGTGGTTTCGAGACCTATGACAAAGTGAAGGACAACGACCGCAAGGCGCTGGTGGGCCCGGTCAATACCCTGGCCGAAGACCTGTCGACCTTGCGTGGCAAGCTCGGTCTGAACTGAGACTTGTAGCGCCTGTTCCACCCCTTTCGCGAGCAAGCTCGCTCCCACACCAGGTCTTTGTTGAACACAGAAATTGTGCTCAGCGAAGATCCAATGTGGGAGCGAGCTTGCTCGCGAAGGCATTTCTAGCGGCGCTGAAAATTCTGTGCCTTACAGAATGCGATAGAGCAACCGCTCCACCCGCACCCGGCTCACGCGCTTGAGGAACTTGGCGACCCCGGCCGGGTAATCCGGCAAGGCTTCCAGGTCCTGAAAACGTGCGATCCGCGTGGTGTGTTCGAAGATGTTTTCCAACTCCAGCCGGCGCGGTTCCAGCCACTCGCCTTTCGGGTCATCGATCAGCAAGGCGTTTTCCAGATCGAGACGGAACGCCCGCGGGTTGAGGTTGTTGCCGGTCAGCAGTGTGTAGCGCTGGTCGATCCACATGCCCTTGAGGTGATAGCTGTTGTCGCCTTCACGCCACAGGTGCAGGTTCAACTGGCCGCTGTCGATGTTGCGCTGATGCCGCTTGGCGAAACGGCGCAGACTGATCTCGTACAAATACGGCAGCGCGGCAATCACCTTGAACGGCTCGCTCGGCGGGATGTAGAAGTCGTTGGCGGTCTTGTCGCCGACCACGATGTCGATCTTCACGCCGCGCGCCAGCGCCCGGTTGATCTCGCGGATCACCCCCAGCGGCAGGTTGAAGTACGGCGTGCAGATGGTCAGTTGCTTCTGCGCGCTGGCGATCAGCTCCAGAATCACCCGGTTCAGCGGGTTGTTCTTGCCCACACCCAGCAACGGGCTGACCGACAGGCCGGTATGCGCCGTGCTGCCGGCACTGGTGTCGTACGCCGCATATTTGAGACGGCTGCGCAGATCGCCGATGTCGTTGCGCAGGCTGCGAGTGGTCGGCAGGTTCGGCAGGTCGAGGCGGTGCACCGCTTTCGATTCGATCAGGCCGTGCTTGACCAGATGGTGCATCGAGTCCGCCAGTTCGCGGCTTTGCAGCACGTGATAACGGTCGAACCGGTACTTGTCGAATTTGTGCAGGTAAACGTTGTTCAGACTCGCACCGCTGTAAACCACGCAATCGTCGATCACGAAGCCTTTGAGGTGCAGCACGCCGAACAGCTCGCGGGTCTGCACCGGCACGCCATAGATCGGCACCTCGCTCTGGTGGGTGCGGGTCATTTCCTGATACCACGCCGAGTTGCCCGGCTGTTTGCCGGCGCCGATCAAGCCGCGTTGGGCCCGCAGCCAGTCGACGACCACCGCGATCTCGAGCTCTGGGCGCTTGAGTTTGGCGGCGTGCAAGGCATCAAGGATTTCCTGGCCGGCTTCGTCGTTTTGCAGATAGAGCGCGACGAGGTAGATGCGCTGGGTCGCCTGGGCGATTTTCTCCAGCAGGCAACGGCGGAAATCGGCGGCGCCGGGCAGGATCGTCACGGCCTCGGCGGTCAGCGGAAAGCTGCGCAGTTTGGGCAGCAGAGAGCGTTTGAAAAGCAACGGCATAGGGCTCGCAATGGGTCGAATCCGAAGAACCCGAGAGCTTACACCATCAACTCCTTCGGGTCTTGTGAGTGTCTGTAATGACTTGACTGATCGTTGATCGTTCCCACGCTCTGCGTGGGAATGCCTCAAGGGACGCTCCGCGTTCCAGCTCTGGAAGGGACGCGGAGCGTCCCGGGCTGCATTCCCACGCGGAGCGTGGGAACGATCAAAGCAAGAACAATAGAAATAACTGCTTGACCAAGGAGAACAATCGTTCTACTGTCCACCGCATGAACGAAATCACAAGCAATAACACGACCCGAGACATCATTCTGGATGTCACCGAAAAGTTGATCTACAAAAGTGGCATCGCCGCCACCGGCATGGATCTACTGGTGAAAACCGCCGGTGTTTCCAGAAAGAGTATCTACCGCTACTTCGCCAACAAGGAGGAGTTGACCGTCGCCGCCCTGCAGCGCCGCGATGTGCGCTGGATGCACTGGTACAGAAGCGCCGTCGATCAGGCTGAAACCCCGGCCGATCGCCTGCTCAACCTGTTTACCGTGCTCAAGGCCTGGTTCGCCTCGGAAGGCTTTCGAGGCTGTGCCTTCATCAACACCAGCGGAGAGACGGGCGATCCCGAGGATCCGGTCCGCCTGGTCGCCAAGGACCACAAACAAAAGCTGCTCGACTACCTGTGCGAGCTGTGTACCGAACATGGTGCCGAGGAACCGCAACTGTTGGCCAAGCAGTTGCTGATCCTGATTGATGGCGCCATTACCGTAGCGCTTGTGATGGGTGATCACAGTGCCGCCGATAATGCGCAATGCATGGCGCGAAAGTTATTGGAGCTGTAACGCCTTAATAAGCCTGACACGTTGTTTAACTTTTAATAGATCCGGAGACAAACATGTCTACTGCAGCCGAAGTTCGTCCGCCATTGCCACCCTTCAATCGTGAATCGGCCATTGAAAAAGTTCGTCTGGCCGAGGATGGCTGGAACTCCCGCGACCCGCATCGCGTGTCGCTGGCCTATACCCTGGACACCAAATGGCGCAACCGCGCCGAATTCGCCAACAACCGCGAAGAAGCCAAGGCATTTCTGACCCGCAAATGGGCCAAGGAACTGGATTACCGCCTGATCAAGGAACTCTGGGCTTACTCCGACACCCGCATCGCCGTGCGCTACGCCTACGAGTGGCGCGACGACTCGGGCAACTGGTTCCGCTCCTATGGCAACGAAAACTGGGAATTCGACGAGCACGGCCTGATGTTCCAGCGTTACGCCTGCATCAACGACATGCCGATCAAGGAAAGCGAACGCAAGTTCCACTGGCCACTGGGCCGGCGTCCGGATGATCATCCGGGGTTGTCTGAACTGGGTCTGTAATCACGGAGCCCGCCACTCAAGATGGAAGCAAGGATGCTTCCATTTCGTGCTTTCCCCAAAACAACAAAAGCCCGTTGTTTTTATCGCAAAAGGTACTTGTGGACTGTCAGTAATGACAGTAGTGACAACTGCAAATTCATCAAATCATTGTCATGCAACGAACGTGGCCGGTTGGACGACCGCCCTCTCTTCTACCCATGAAAATGAGCAACTGATATGACGCAAAATAATCTGATCCCAAACGGTGATTTCGGCACCGGTGACTTTAGTCACTGGATTCCACGAAATTACGACACGCCTATGTCTGTCGTACACCACAACGGTAACTATGTCGCACGTTTGGTCGGCGGTAGAAACCAGGGGCAGAATCTGGCAACCGATCCCTTCCCCATTCAGCCCGGTGCATTCGCTTTGACATTCAATGTTCAGGCGCCCGAGGCTGTCCCGCTGCAAAACACCAAGGATCGACGGTTTCACATCACCGATAGCGGCAAAGCTTCCAATCCACTGGTTCACGCATTTATCGTCTACACGCTTTGGGCGACCAACCGCAGCACTGGTGAAGCAGAAATCTGGTCAGGGTCGGAATATGTCGATCCAAAAACAAGAACGATTACGCTCAATGGCATGATTCGACCAGGCTTCGAATGGTTGGACATTGTCTTCGCCATTCCCAGCAATCCCTTTGGCAACAAAGGGCCGTTCTTCATCGGCAATGTCTGGCTCTCGGTGGTGTAACAACTCCCTTCAGGCGCCGCTGGATGATTGAGGATCCCATTCGCGATGAACCAGTGTTACAGCTATGATGACCGCCCGTCCCTGCCCTGCCGAATAAGCCGATTCCATGCCTTTCGAACTCAGCGTTGACCTCACCACTCTGGCCATTCTGGCCCTTGTCGCTTTCATTGCCGGATTCATCGATGCCATTGCGGGCGGCGGCGGTCTGTTGACCACGCCCGCGTTGCTTACCGCCGGTTTGCCGCCGCATCTGGTGCTGGGTACCAACAAGCTGAGTTCGACCTTCGGTTCGGCCACCGCCAGTTTCACCTTCTACCGCCGCAAGCTGTTCCACCCCAAACAATGGATGCACGCGATTGTCGGCACGCTGGTCGGTGCGCTGACCGGCGCCATCGTCGCCCATTACCTGCCCGCCGAATGGTTGAACAAGATGCTGCCGGTGATCGTCTTCGCCTGCGGCCTGTACCTGTTGTTTGGCGGTACGCCGAAAGCGCCGCTGGACAGCGACGCACCGATCAAGAAGAAATGGCAATCGACCCAAGGCTTCAGCCTCGGTTTCTACGACGGCGTGGCCGGCCCCGGCACGGGCGCGTTCTGGACCGTCAGCAGTCTGCTGCTGTACCCGATCGATCTGGTCAAGGCCAGCGGCGTGGCGCGCAGCATGAACTTCGTCAGCAACATTGCGGCGCTGTCGGTGTTCATGTTTTCCGGGCAGGTGGACTGGATCATCGGCCTGAGCATGGGCCTGTCGGTGATGGTCGGCGCATTCTTCGGGGCGCGCACCGCGATCAGCGGCGGCGCCAAGTTCATTCGTCCGGTGTTCATCACCGTGGTGCTGGGGTTGACCGTGCGTCTAGCCTGGCAGCACTGGTTCAGCGTGGCCTAAGCGCCGCGCCACATAGACGTCGATCAGGTAACGTGCAATCGATTTGGACGCCGGCAACGGCGGCAGATCGTGCACGTTGAACCACTGGGCGTCCTCGATCTCGTCTTCCTGGCAGACAATCTCGCCACCGGCGTATTCGGCATGGAAGCCGAGCATCATCGAATGCGGAAACGGCCAGCACTGGCTGCCCATGTACTGGATGTTCTTCACTTCGATGCTGACTTCTTCGCGCACCTCGCGGATCAGGCAATCCTCAGCCGATTCCCCAGGCTCGGCAAACCCCGCCAGCGTGCTGTAGACCCCGGTGACGAAACGCGGTGAACGCGCCAGCAGCACTTCATCGCCACGGGTCACCAGCACGATCATGCTTGGTGATATCCGCGGATAACTGCGCAGGTCGCAGGGCTGGCAGTACATCGCCCGCTCCCGTGGCACCTGGATCATGGCCTGACCGCAATTGCCGCAGAAACGGTGTTCACGCGCCCATGTCCCGATTTGCGCGGCGTAGCCCAGCACCTTGTAGATCGTATGATCGCCGTCGAGCATGAACGCCCGCAGGCCTTTCCAGTTGCAACCCGGCACCTCGCTGGTGCTGCGCAGTTCCAGCAGATACACCGGTTCGCCATCGAGATGACCGATACCGTGCTCGGCAAGGATCGACAATTCCTGACGCTTGAGCCATTCCCGAGGGAACAGCGCGCCGTTGTCATCGAACAGGAAACCCTCGGGGCTGCGCGCCACGGCCCAGCCGCCGGGTTGATCGGTGTCCAGTACTGCAGTGGTCCAGCGAGGTGTCATGGTTTCTCAATCCAGAAATTCGGGTTTCTGTTTGCTCATATGGGCGGCCATGGCCACGCGCAAATCGTTGGATTGCAGCATGGCAGCGTTCCAGGTGGCAACGTACTCGAGACCGTCGTCGATGCGATGGTCGCGCATGTAGCTGATCATTTCCTTGGTGCCGGTGACCGCGATCGGCGACTTGCCGGCGATGTCCCGGGCAATGTCCATCACGCCTTCGATCAGACCGTCCTTGTCGCTGTAGACGCGATTGACCAGACCGATGCTGCGCGCTTCTTCGGCGCCAAACGTGCGACCGGTGTAAGCCAGCTCACGCAGCATGCCGTCACCAATGATCCGTGGCAACCGTTGCAGGGTGCCAACGTCCGCCGCCATGCCGATGTCGATTTCCTTGATCGAGAATTGCGCGTCCTCGGCAGCGTAGCGCATGTCGCAGGCGGCGATCAGGTCGATGGCGCCGCCCAGGCAGTAACCCTGGATCGCCGCGAGCACCGGTTTGCGGCAATTGTCGACCGCATTGAAGGATGCCTGCAGGGTCAGGATCTTCTTGCGCAACAGGCGTGCATTGCGCCCGACATCCTTGCCCAGCTCATTGGCCACGCCGGCCAGCATCATCAGGTCGATGCCCGAGGAAAAGTGTTTGCCGGCGCCGCTGAGCACCACCACCCGCACTTCGTCGGTGTCGTCGATCCACTGGAACACTTCGACAATTTCGCTCCAGAACGCGGCGTTCATCGAGTTGATCTTTTCCGGACGATTGATCTGCACATGGGCGATGTTGTCGGCCAGTTCGACGCTGAAGGCGGTGTATTGAGTCATGGCAGAAATCCTTTACCGGGCTGGAAATGAGGCCCGAACTATAACAAGGCATCAGCACGGCGGTTCGGCCAAATGCGGGACTCTAGCCGTTCTTCACTGCGACGAAGGCCGCCGTCTCATAGGGCACTGTTACCACGTCCCTGCCCCGCAGCAGCGGCTCGCCGGCAATCAGCTCTGCTATCTGCTCGTCAATCCTCTCGCGCTGCTGGTCGCTCAGTGCAGCAATGAAACTGGTGGAACGCACCCGGTTGAAAATCACATCTTCCGGCGAGCCGGTATGGCCATGCTGAAAGTGCTGGGCTTGCAAGGGCCCGAACGCCGTATGGGGAAAGGCCTTGCGCCATTCGCCGGTGTAAAAGCGCGGCGTGTCGCCCTCCAGCGCATTGACGATGGCGTCCAGCTTGGGCACCCAGTCGACCCGGATGTCGCGCAGGTTCCAGATCAAACCCAGTTTGCCGCCCGGTTTGAGGACCCGGGCGATTTCATCCAGCGCCTCGGTACTGGCAAACCAGTGAAAGGCCTGCGCGCAGACCACCGCATCCACCGAGGCATCGGGCAGCGGCAAATCCGTTGCCGTACCGCTGACAGCCAGCACCTGCGGCCACGCCAGTGACAGTTTTTCCAGCATCTGCGCCACCGGTTCGACGGCGATTACCTGGGCACCGGTCGCCACCAGCCGTCCGGTGAATTTGCCGGTGCCGGCGCCGAGGTCGATAACGGTCTTGTGGCCATCAAGGCCCAGTGTGCCCATCAGCCATTCACTGACGGCCGGCGGATAGTCGGGCCGGCCTTTGACGTAGGTGTCGGCGGCGGTTTTGTAGCCGCTGGCGGCCGAGTGGTGAACCTGATCTTTCATGGCCAAACTCCCATGGTAGAACTGCAGATCGACAACGAATGCTGACGAGCATAACGCCGGAAAAAGGGCTTTCCTTTAACAAAGCCTGACAAAGCAATGAATAAATTTTCACCTTGCGGTGTTCAAAGTAAAACATGCCTCTCTGTGGAGCCTTGCCCATGACTATCCGTTCCGTTATGTTCGCCGCCCCGTTGCTGGTGGCCGCCGTTTTCGCGAGCCCCCTCGCCTTCGCCAATGGCGATGAAGAGGCGCCGGTGCAGAAACCCAACTGCCCCAAAGGCCAGGTGTTCGATACCAAAACCCAGAAGTGCGTGATGCAGACTAGCCGTCTGGTGCCCGACGCCGACCGGACCGATTACGCCTACCGTCTGGCCAAGGCCGGACGTTATGAAGAAGCCCTGGCCCTGCTCGACACGCTGGAACAACCGAATACCGCCAAGGCCCTCAACTATCGCGGTTATGCCACGCGAAAACTGGGGCGCACCGACGAAGGCATCGGTTATTACCTGCAATCGGTCAAGCTTGATCCTCAGTACGCGCAAGTCCGCGAGTACCTGGGCGAAGCCTATGTGATCAAGGGCCGCGTCGATCTGGCGCAGGAGCAGTTGCAGCACATCCGGAAGATTTGCGGCACGACCTGCGAGGAATACCGGGACCTGGCCGAAGCCATCAACGACTCATCGAAAACCTGACACGACACGCGGAGGCGAACATTTTCAGCGATCAGGCCTTCAGAGCCGAACTCGGGCAACACTTGGCACGCCTGTGGCGTTACGGCTTGCTGCTGTCGCGCAACCGGCACGTGGCCGAGGATCTGGTGCAAGCCACCTGCGTGCGGGCGCTCGAGCGTTCGGGCCAGTACGTGGCCGGCACGCGCATGGACCGCTGGCTGCTGAGCATTCTGCATTCGATCTGGCTTAACGAAGTGCGCGCCCGCCGGGTGCGCCAGGGTCAGGGCGTAGTGGACGCCGACAGCCAGCTGGCATTCGACGGCGAATACGCCGCGCAGACCCACGTCATGGCAGCGCAGATAATCCGCCGGGTCGATGCGCTGCCGGAAACCCAGCGCGAAACGGTATATCTGGCCTACGTTGAAGGCCTGTCCTACCGCGAAGTCGCCGAGATCCTGCAAGTGCCGATCGGCACGGTCATGAGTCGCCTGGCCACCGCGCGCCTGAAACTGGCCGAATACCCGCCGTTGCAAGCGGTACCGAACAGCCCCGCAGGAGACCGGCAATGAATACGCCTTCCGACGAGCAACTGGTGGCGTATCTGGACGATGAACTGGACCGAGAACAGCGCAGCCACCTCGACAGCCTCATTGCCGACGATCCGTTGCTGAGTTTGCGGGTGCAATGGCTGAGCCGCAGCAGCCTGCCATTCAAGGCTGCCTACGACGAACTGGCGCAACAGGCGCCGCTTGATCGCTTGCAGGCCCGACTCGACGCCGCGCCGTCACCGCAGAAGCCCGGTTTCAGCCGGCGCTGGTTCATCGGCGCAGCGGCAGCGGGCGTGGCGCTCGCAGGTGTCGCGGCGGACCGCTTGTTTCTGGCCTGGCAGACACAGCAATCGCACAACTGGCGCGAGCTGGTGGGTGATTACATGGCGCTGTATGTGCCGCAGACCCTCGAACATCTGCCCACTGATGAAGCCTCGCAACTGGCACAGTTGCGAACCGTCGATGCGCGGCTGGGCGTAAGCCTGTCGCCGGCGAAACTGAAACTGCCCGGCGCGCAGTTCAAACGCGCGCAGCTCCTTGAATACGACGGCGTGCCCATCGCCCAGATGACCTGGCTCGACGCCACCCACGGCCCGCTGGCGCTGTGCGTCACGCGCACCAACAGCGGCAGCCAGCCGCTGGCCCATGAACGTCGGCACGCAATGAACGTGGTGTACTGGACCGAACGCGAACACGCCTGGATGCTGATCGGCCATCACCCGGCTTCCGAACTGGAAGACATGGCGAAAATGTTTAAGACCCGGCTCAACGGTTAAAGAATTTTTTCACTATGCTGCCCGGGTGAGTTTCCAAGAAGGATGGATTTATGCCGATTTCGCCACGCACAGCCCTGCTGGTCATCGACGTGCAGAACGACTTCATTCCCGGTGGCCAGTTGGCCGTGCCCGAAGGTGATTTGATCGTGCCGCTGATCAACCGGCTCGCCGGGCAGTTCAAGCAAGTGGTCATTTCCCAGGACTGGCACCCGGCCGGACATGCTTCGTTTGCCTCCAGTCATCCCGGCCGCCAGCCCTACGACCTGATTCAACTGCCGTATGGCGAGCAGACGCTGTGGCCGGATCACTGCATTCAGGGCTCACGCGGTGCCGAGTTTCATTCGGGACTCGACCTGCCCCACGCGCAGTTGATCATCCGCAAGGGTTGCAACCCGGACATCGACAGCTATTCGGCGTTTCTGGAAGCGGATCGCGTAACGACCACGGGTCTGGCCGGTTATCTGAAGGAGCGCGGCATCGACACGGTGTACATGGTCGGCCTGGCGCTGGATTTCTGCGTGATGTTCTCTGCGCTGGATGCACGGGCGGCGGGGTTTAACACCTTTGTAGTGCTGGATGCGTGCCGGGCCATTGATTTGAATGGCTCGCGGGCGACGGCGATCGAGCGGATGCAGGTAGCCGGGGTCGGATTGATCCAGTCGACTGAACTGCTTTGACCGACTTGCTGATCGTTCCCACGCTCCGCGTGGGAATGCATACGGTGACGCTCTGCGTCACAAAGGACGCGGAGCGTCCTAGGCGGCATTCCCTCGCAGAGCGCGGGAACGATCAGCGCTCTGGGTGGGAACTCAGCGATCATCAGGTCGGGGTTGGCAGCCAGAGCCTGAACCGCGCCCCGCCCAACGGCGAGCCTTCCACCGTCAGCGTACCGCCCTGCGCCTCGAGCGCCCGACGGCTGATCGCCAGCCCCAGGCCAAAGCCGCCGGTCGCCCGATCGCGGCTGCGATCCAGGCGATAGAACGGCTCGAAAATCCGCTCCCGCTCGTCTTCCGGAATGCCGATCCCGTCGTCATCCACCCAGATCTCGCACCCCTTCGGGCATACCTGCACGCCAATCTGAATGCGTTTTTCGCAGTAGCGCATGGCGTTGCGCAGCAGGTTCTGAATCGCCCGGGCCGTCAGGCGCGGGTCGAGAGAGAAGCGTTCCAGCTGATTGTGCAGCAGCACATCGATGACGATTTCCGGGGATTCCAGTTCTTCGTCGACGCTGCCCAGAATGCTGTCGATGAATTCGTCCAGCGACACTTCGACCTGCTCCGGCAGCTTCGCCGGATTCTGCAGGCGGCTGTAGGACAGCAGCTCCAGCACCAATTCATCCAGTTCACGAATGTGCGCGACCAACCCTTGCAGGCGTTCGCGGCTGGCTTGCGGCAAGTCATCGGACAGCGCCAGCGCCAAGCCGAAGTCCAGGCGGGTCAGCGGCGTGCGCAGTTCGTGGGACACGGCGTTGAGCAGATCCCGCTGCTGGTTGAGCAGGTTTTCGATGTCGCCGGCCATGGTGTCGAACACGTGGGCCAGACTGCCGATGTTCGAATTCGGGCCAATCTGCGTACGTTCGCTCAAATGGCCCTTGCCGAAGCGTTCGGCCGTGCCCTTGAGGCGTTCCAGATCGCGCCAGTGCGGGCGAAACCAGAGCAACAGGCACGCCAGCAGACTCGCGCCGATCAGTACGTTGATGCTCCAGTACAACAGGTTCACGTCCATCGGATCCGGCGGCACCACCATCTGCACCGCCATTTCGTCGTTCAGCGGCGTGACCGCCAACGTCCGCCAGCCCCAGTCACCGATACGCACCACGTTTTCGCCGCGACGCAGGCGCTCTTGTTCAATCGGGGTGAAGTCGGCGTTATCGACACGGGCGAGGACGATGTGCAGCGGCTGGAAATCCTTGTCCATCGACGCCGCAACCGCGGGCCACTGATCCTGCGGCGCAGCGCGAAACTGCTTGGTGATCAGCGACTGCAGGCCCCGGGAATAGTCGAGGTTGTAAGTCACGAAGCGGTCCCTGAACGCCATCACTACCAGATCCGGCACCAGATAGATCGCCGCGCTGTAGGAAACGATCGTTACCAGGTAGAGGCGAAACAGGATTCTGAACATCGAATCAGCATTCCCACTCGGAACGGCTGAACAGATAACCCTTGCCCCACACGGTCTTGATCTTGCGCGCCTCGCCGGCATGGTCGTCGAACTTGCGTCGCAGCTTGGAAATCGCCACGTCCACCGAACGATCGGTGCCGTTGAACTCGATGCCGCGCAGGCGTTGCAGGATCTGGTCACGACTCAGCACTTCGCCGGCATGACGGGCCAGCACCACCAACAGGTTGTACTCGCCGCTGGACAGCTCGACCGGTTGCTCGCGCCAGGTCACGGTGCGCTCCGACAGGTCAATGCACAGATTGCCCATCAGAATCCGGTCGTTGGCGGTCATCGGTTCGCCGAGGCTGCTTCGACGCAACAAAGTACGGACCCGCGCCAGCAGGACGCGCGGCTCGCAGGGCTTGGTCACGTAATCGTCGGCGCCCATTTCCAGGCCCAGCACCTGATCGTGGCTGTCGTCACGAGCGGTGAGCATCAGGATCGGCAGCGTTGCCGAATCGGCGCGCAACAGGCGACACACCTGCAACCCGTCAAGGCCCGGCAGCATCAGGTCAAGGATCACCAGGTCCGGCGGATTGAGCCTTGCCCGTTCGCGCACATGGTCGCCCCGGCCGATCACGCTGACGGAATAGCCGTTGCGCTCGAGATAGCTGGAGATCAGTTCGGCGAGGGCGGTGTCGTCTTCGACCAGGAGGATGTTGGGCATTGATGATCCAGATATTGCAGTGGTGTTTGTCAGGACCTCTTCGCGAGCAAGCTCGCTCCCACATTGAATTTGTGTCGTTCACAAAACCTGTGGGAGCGAGCTTGCTCGCGAAAGCGGCTTAACAGTCACGAAATAATTCAAGGCGTAAAGGATATACGCCCTCACTCGTCCCCGAGCAAAACCCTTACACAATTTCACACAGCACCTACAAAGCTTCACCGCTACCCTCGGCGACTGTCCGTAGGATGCGCAGATCAATATTGGGGGTTGTACATGTCGAAGAATCTGCTGGCCGGGCTCGGCCTGATCGCACTGGCGCTGACGCTGAGTGCCTGTGATAAATCCTCGAACGCCGAGGAACAGGCACCGCCGGCCACCGTGCGGATCGAAACCCTTGAGGCGCGCCCCCTGTCGATCAGCAGCGAACTCAGCGGGCGGATTGCCGCACCACGCATCGCCGAAGTCCGTGCCCGGGTGGCTGGCGTCGTGCTGCAACGCACCTTCCGCGAAGGCAGCGACGTTAAAAAGGGTGACGTGTTGTTCCGCATTGATCCGGCACCGTTCAAGGCTGACCTCGATAGCGCCGAAGCGGCCCTGCGCAAGGCCGAGGCCAACGCGTTCCAGGCAAAACTGCAGGAACAGCGCTACGCCCAGTTGATCGACGACAAGGCCATCAGCGCTCAGGACTACGACAACGCCCGCGCCAATGCCCGGCAGACCGCTGCCGACGTTGCGGCCAACAAGGCAGCCGTCGAGCGCGCGAAGCTGAATCTGGGCTACGCCACCGTTACCGCGCCGATTTCCGGGCGCGTCGGTCGTGCCTTGGTGACCGAAGGCGCGCTGGTCGGCCAGAACGAAACCACGCCCATGGCGCTGATCCAGCAACTGAACCCGATCCACGCCGACCTCACCCAGTCGACCCGCGAACTGAATGAGCTGCGCCGGGCCTTCCGTTCCGGCCAGTTGCAGCAGGTCGGCCAGGATCAGGTCAAGGCCACGTTGATTCAGGACGACGGCAGCCTCTATCCGCTGCCGGGCAAGTTGCTGTTCAGCGACATCACCGTCGATCCGGGCACCGGGCAGATTATTCTGCGCAGCGAGTTTCCAAACCCCGACCTGGACCTGTTGCCCGGCAGCTATGTTCGCGTGCGTCTGGAACAAGGCGTGATTGAGCACGGATTGACCGTGCCGCAACGCGCGGTGCAGCGTGACAGCGCCGGTGTGGCGCAGGTACTGACCGTCGACGATCAGAAGCGCGTCGCCCTGCAACCGGTGCAACTGGGCGCCGTACAGAACGACCGCTGGATCGTCACCGGTGGCCTGAAGGCCGGCGACCGCATTGTCATCGAAGGCCTGCAACACGCCCGCCCGGGCGAAGTGGTGCAGATCGACGACACCCCTCTTCCACTTGCCCAGACCTCTGGTCAGTAAGCAGGACGCTCTTCTATGCCGCAGTTCTTTATCGACCGCCCGGTGTTCGCCTGGGTCGTCGCGTTGTTCATCCTGTTGGCCGGTGCGCTGGCCATCCCGCAATTGCCGGTGGCGCAATACCCCGACGTCGCGCCGCCGCAGATCGAAATCTATGCCGTGTACCCGGGCGCCTCGGCGCAGACCGTCGACGAAAGTGTGGTCAGCCTGATCGAGGAAGAGCTCAACGGCGCCGATCACCTGCTGTATTTCGAATCGCAGAGCAGTCTCGGCAGCGCCACCATCAAGGCCACGTTCCAGCCGGGCACCAACCCGGAACTGGCGCAGGTCGATGTGCAGAACCGCCTCAAGGTGGTCGAGTCGCGCCTGCCGCAAGCGGTCAATCAGCAAGGTTTGCAGGTGGAGAAAGTCTCCGCCGGTTTTCTGCTGCTGATCACCCTGACTTCCAGCGACGGCAAGCTCGATGACGTAGCGCTCAGCGATTATCTGGCGCGCAACGTGATGAACGAGATCAAGCGCATCGACGGCGTCGGCAAGGCCCAGCTGTATGGCGCCGAGCGGGCGATGCGGATCTGGGTCGATCCGCAGAAGCTGATCGGTTTCAACCTGACGCCGGCTGACGTCAACGCCGCCATCGTCGCGCAAAACGCCCAGGTCTCGGCGGGCAGCATCGGCGATCTGCCGAACCCGAGCACTCAGGAGATCACCGCGACGATTCTGGTCAAGGGCCAACTGTCGACGCCGGAAGAGTTCGCCGACATCGTGCTCAAGGCCAATCCGGATGGTTCCACCGTACGCATCAAGGATGTGGCGCGGGTCGAGATCGGCAGCCAGGAATACCAGTTCGGCACCCGCCTGAACGGCAAGCCGTCCACCGCCGTCGGCGTGCAACTGTCGCCGGGCGCCAACGCCCTCAGCACTGCGACCTTGATCCGGGCGAAGATGGATGAACTGTCGCGCTACTTCCCCGCGGGCGTGGAATACAAGATTCCCTACGACACCTCGCCATTCGTGAAGGTCTCGATCACCAAAGTGGTTTACACCCTCGGCGAGGCGATGTTGCTGGTGTTTGCGGTGATGTTCCTGTTCCTGCAGAACATCCGCTACACCCTGATCCCGACGCTGGTGGTGCCGGTGGCGCTGATGGGCACCTTCGCGACCATGCTCGCGCTGGGCTTCTCGATCAACGTGCTGACCATGTTCGGCATGGTGCTGGCCATCGGCATTCTGGTGGACGACGCCATCGTCGTGGTGGAGAACGTCGAACGGATCATGGCCACCGAAGGCCTGTCGCCCAAAGAGGCGACGCGCAAGGCGATGCGGCAGATTACCGGCGCGATCATCGGTATCACGCTGGTGCTGGTGGCGGTGTTCATTCCGATGGCGTTCATGCAGGGTTCGGTGGGCGTGATTTACCGACAGTTCTCGCTGTCGATGGCCACTTCGATTCTGTTCTCGGCGTTCCTTGCCCTGACCTTGACCCCGGCACTGTGCGCAACGCTGCTCAAGCCGATCGCCAAGGGCGAACATCACGAGAAGACCGGGTTCTTCGGCTGGTTCAATTGCCGCTTCGAGCAACTGACCGATCGCTATCAGGGCTGGGTCGGTTACGCGCTGAAACGCACCGGTCGTTATCTGCTGATCTATGTTGTGTTGCTGGTGGGTCTGGGCCTGTGCTTCGCGCGCCTGCCCTCTTCGTTCCTGCCGGTCGAGGATCAGGGTTACACCATCACCGACATCCAGTTGCCGCCGGGCGCGACCAAGAACCGGACCGTGCAGGTCGCCGAACAGCTTGAAGCGCACAACAATGGCGAACCGGGCATCAGTGACAGCGTAGTGATTCTGGGTTTCAGCTTCTCCGGCAGCGGGCAGAACGCCGCACTGGCGTTCACCACGCTCAAGGACTGGTCACAGCGTGGCAGCGATGATTCGGCCAGTTCGATTGCCGACCGCGCCAACATCGCCCTGAGTCAGATCAAGGATGCGATGGCGTTTTCGGTGCTGCCGCCGCCGGTGGACGGCCTCGGCACTTCCAGCGGCTTCGAATTTCGCCTGCAGGATCGCGGCGGCCTCGGCCACGCAACCTTGATGGAGGCACGCACCCAACTGCTGGAAGCCGCCGAGAAAAGCCCGATCCTGATGAACGTGCGTGAAAGTGCTCTGGCCGAAGCGCCGCAAGTGCAGTTGGAAGTGGATCGCAAGCAGGCCAACGCCTTGGGCATTTCCTTCGCCGACGTCGGCAACGTGCTGTCCACTGCCATCGGTTCTTCGTACGTCAATGACTTCCCCAATCAGGGGCGGATGCAACGCGTTGTCGTACAGGCTGAAGGCGATCGCCGCAGTCAGGTCGATGATCTGCTGAAAATGCACGTGCGCAACGACGCAGGGAAAATGGTGCCGCTGTCGGCATTTGTCCGAGCAACATGGACCCAAGGCCCGGCGCAGCTGACCCGCTACAACGGCTACCCGGCAATCTCGATTTCCGGTGAGCCGAAACCCGGCCACAGTACCGGCGAGGCCATGGCGGAGATCGAACGACTGGTAGCGCAAGGGCCGAAAGGTATGGGTCAGGAATGGACCGGTCTGTCGCTGCAGGAACGTTTGTCCGGCAGTCAGGCGCCGATTCTGCTCGGGTTGTCGCTGCTGATCGTGTTCCTGTGCCTGGCGGCGTTGTACGAGAGCTGGTCGATTCCGACTTCCGTGCTGCTGGTGGTGCCGCTCGGTGTGCTCGGCGCAGTGCTGGCGGTGACTTTGCGCGGGATGCCCAACGATGTGTTCTTCAAAGTCGGGCTGATCACCATCATCGGTCTGTCGGCGAAGAACGCGATCCTGATCATCGAGTTCGCCAAAAGCCTGTATGACGAAGGTTACGATCTGATTGACGCCACGCTGCAAGCGGCACGTCTGCGGCTGCGGCCGATTGTCATGACCTCGCTGGCGTTCATTCTCGGCGTGGTGCCGTTGGCGATTGCCACGGGCGCGAGTTCGGCGAGTCAGCAGGCGATTGGTACCGGGGTGATTGGCGGGATGATTACCGCAACATTGGCGGTGATCTTTGTACCGGTGTTCTTCGTTGTCGTGATCAAGCTTGTGCGCCGGTTCACCAAGCCTGAGTAATCGAGCGCTCCCGGCGCGGTGGCCACAGGTCGCCGCGCTGGGCTAAGGTGTCTGAACCACCCTGGCCCATCGAGTCCCCATGCGCTTCCTCGCCCGCACCCACCCTCGCCTCTCCGCTGCCGCCTTGCTCGGCCTTGCCGCAGGCCTGCTGGCCCCGGCCGACTCCGTTATCAGCAAAATCCTCATCGGCTGGAACGCCGGAGTCTGGACGTACCTGATCCTGATGCTTTGGCTGACCATCCGCGCCAAAGCGCCGGACGTCAGACGCATCGCCGAAGTCGAGGATGAAAATGCCGGGTTGGTGCTGTTCGTCGTCTGCATTGCCGCTTTGACCAGCCTGGCGGCCATTACCGTCGAGCTTGCTGGCAGCAAGGATCTGGAAACCACCCGCAAACTTCTGCATTACGGTTTTACCGCATTGACGGTCATCGGCTCATGGCTGCTGATCGGGGTGATTTTCTGCGTTCACTATGCCCGGCTGTTTTACACCTGGGACGGCAAGGAGCCGGCGCTGCGATTTGCCGAGGGCCTGACCACACCCAATTACTGGGACTTTTTGTACTTCTCGTTCACCATCGGCGTGGCGGTGCAGACGGCGGATGTCGGTGTGGCTACGCGGGAGATCCGCAAGATCGTGCTGGCGCAGTCATTGATCGGGTTTGTGTTCAATACGGCGATTCTGGGGTTCTCGATCAACATCGCCGCCGGCTTGTTTGGCTGACGTCAGCGGCTCCCTGCGAAACGCCATTTGTCGGCGACTTACGAATTTCTCCCGATCATTCACTTGACGATCGATTCTCTTCTGGTGTTTCCTGAAACCGGTTTCAGATCCAGATACAGTGATCCGACCTGACAAATCCAATAACAAGGTTTCAGACCGTGAACGACTTCTCCGCCGCCCAGCGCAGCCGCGTGACCATGCTTGACGTCGCCGAACACGCTGGCGTGTCCAAGGCCAGCGTTTCGCGCTTTATCGGCGATGACCGCGCCCTGCTCTCCGATGCCATTGCCCAGCGCATCGAGCAGTCGATTGCCGAACTCGGCTACCGCCCCAATCAAATGGCCCGAGGCCTGAAACGCGGCCGCACGCGCCTGATCGGCATGCTGGTGGCCGATATTCGCAACCCTTATTCGATTGCCGTGATGCACGGGGTGGAAACCGCCTGCCGCCGACACGGTTACAGCCTGGTGGTGTGCAACACCGATCGCGATGACGAGCAGGAACGCCAGCACCTGGCACTGCTGCGCTCGTACAACATCGAAGGGCTGATCGTGAACACTCTGGGCCATCACCGGGATGAACTGGACGAGTTGAAGCGGGAAATGCCGCTGGTGCTGGTGGATCGCAAGGTCGACGGGCTCGACAGCGACATGGTCGGGTTGAACAATCCGCAAGCCATCGAAATGGCGCTGGAACATCTTCAGCAGCGCGGCTACCGCGACGTGCTGCTGGTGACTGAGCCCTATGACGGCACCAGTTCACGGATCGAGCGGGTCAGCAGTTTTCAGCAGCAGATTGGCCAGCGCGAAGACATGCGTGGCGCGGTGGTGGAAACCGGCCCAAGCCTTGCGAGCGATCTTCAAACCTTTTTGAACACACCTGATTCGGGTCCGAAAGCCCTTTTCTGCGCCAATGGCGTGGCGGCGCTGGCCTGCACCCTGGCTTTACGTGAGATTGGCTGCCGGTTGTTCAAGGATGTCGGGTTGATTGCGCTGGATGACCTGGATTGGTATCCGTTGGTGGGCAGCGGGATTACCGCACTCGCCCAGCCAACCGCCGAGATTGGGGCGCAGGCATTTGAATGCTTGCTCAAGCGTTTACGTGGGAATGATGAAGCGGCGCGGACGCTGGATTTTGCACCTGTGTTGATCGAGCGCGGTTCGACCCGTGGCTTTTGTGGTGACTGATCCGACGAAGGGGCCCGAAAGAGCACTGCACAACTTGATGTTTTTTTTGAACAAAAATGAAACCGGTTTCAGAGGTAGATAACAATGAATAAACCTGCCGTTTCCATCAGTTTGTCCAGCTACGGCGCCGACCTTGTTCGCCAGCGTGGTCAGGCTTCATTCATCGAAGTGCTGGCCAGCGCCGGCGCCAATCGCATCGAATGGCGCGAAGAACTGCTGACCAATGAAGTCCCTGGACAACTCGCCGCCGCCACGCAAGCTCAAGGTCTGCAAAGCATCTACTCCTCGCCCACCGAACTGTGGCTCGCCGGTCAGTCGCGGCCCAATCCCGAACTCATCACCGCGTTGCACAACGCCGAAGCGTTCGGTTCGAAGTGGCTGAAGGTTTCCCTGGGATTCTTCACCGACAACAATGATCTGCAGACACTGACGCAAATCCTTGCGCAAAGCCCGGTGCAACTGCTGGTGGAGAACGATCAGACCCTGCACGGTGGTCGCATCGAGCCGTTCCAGCGTTTCTTCGCCGCCGTCGAACAACACAGCCTGCCCATCAAAATGACTTTCGATATCGGCAACTGGCAGTGGCAAGACCAGTCCGCCAACAGCGCTGCACGACTGCTGGGCCGCCACGTCGGTTATGTGCATTGCAAAGCCGTGGCCCGCCGTGCCGACGGCAAACTGGTTGCGGTTCCGCCGGCCGCCACCGACCTGCATCTGTGGGAACAACTGCTGCGGCACATGGCCCAAGGGGTCATGCGCGCCGCCGAATACCCGTTGCAGGGCGAGGACCTGGTGCAACTCACCACCGAACACGTCGCTGCCCTTGCCCGCCTCGGCCAATCCCGCCTGGAGCCTGCTCATGTCTGAGATCGATATTCTGTCGTTCGGTGAAACCATGGCTATGTTTGTCGCCGAACAGAGCGGTGATCTGGCATTCGTCGATCAGTTCCACAGGCGGATTGCCGGGGCCGACAGCAACGTGGCCATCGGGTTGTCCCGGCTGGGTTTCAACGTTGCCTGGCTGAGCCGGGTCGGTGCCGATTCGCTGGGACGATTTGTCGTCGAGACCCTGGTTCGCGAAGGACTGGATTGCAGCCATGTGGAAGTCGACAACGCGCACCCGACCGGTTTCCAGCTCAAGTCGCGCAACGATGACGGCAGCGATCCGACGGTCGAGTACTTCCGTCGGGGCTCGGCGGCCAGTCATCTGTCGCCGCTGTCGATCACTCCGACGCTGCTCGCCGCCCGGCATCTGCACGCTACCGGCATTCCGCCGGCGCTTTCGGCATCGGCCCGGGAAATGTCCCGTGAATTGATGACCCGCATGCGCAACGCCGGGCGCAGTGTGTCGTTCGATCCGAACCTGCGCCCGAGCCTGTGGGCCAGCGAGCGGGAGATGATCACCGAGATCAACCGCCTCGCCGCTCTCGCCCACTGGGTGTTGCCGGGGTTGAGTGAAGGTCGCTTGCTGACCGGGTTTGAAGACCCGGCGGATATTGCTGCGTTTTACCTCGATCAGGGTGCCGAAGCCGTGGCGATCAAGCTCGGGCCGCAGGGTGCGTATTACCGCACGCATCTGGATCAGGGGTTTGTCGCCGGTGTGCCGGTCGAAACTGTGGTCGACACGGTCGGCGCCGGAGACGGATTTGCGGTCGGAATGATCAGCGCCCTGCTGGAGCATCAGAGCTTTCCCGAAGCGGTCAGACGTGCCAACTGGATTGGCAGTCGCGCGGTGCAGAGCCGTGGCGACATGGAGGGTTTGCCGACCCGATCCGAACTCCCTGCTGATCGTTCCCACGCTCCCGCGTGGGAATGCAGCCCGTGACGCTCTGCGTCACATGGGACGCGGAGCGTCCCCGTAGGCATTCCCACGCAGAGCGTGGGAACGAGCATGCAATAAACCATTGAACCTGCTGCGACAAAAACAACAAGCTCAGGAGCAAGACCATGAAAACCGCAACCCTCGCCACCCGCCGCTGGTGGTACATCATGCCGATCGTGTTCATCACCTACAGCCTGGCGTACCTGGATCGGGCCAATTACGGCTTCGCCGCCGCCTCCGGAATGGCTGAAGACCTCATGATCACGCCGGGCCTGTCCTCGCTGCTCGGCGCGCTGTTCTTCCTCGGGTACTTTTTCTTCCAGGTGCCCGGCGCGATCTACGCGCAAAAGCACAGCGTGAAGAAGCTGATTTTCGTCAGCCTGATTCTCTGGGGCGGGCTCGCCACGCTGACCGGTGTGGTCTCCAACGCGTATTGGCTGATCGTCATCCGCTTCATGCTCGGCGTGGTCGAAGCGGCAGTGATGCCGGCGATGCTGGTCTATCTCTGCCACTGGTTCACCCGTGCCGAACGTTCGCGGGCCAACACCTTCCTGATCCTCGGCAACCCGGTGACGATGCTCTGGATGTCGGTGGTTTCGGGCTATCTGGTGCAGCACTTCAGCTGGCGCTGGATGTTCATCATCGAAGGCTTGCCGGCGGTGCTCTGGGCGTTCATCTGGTGGAAACTCGCCGACGATCGCCCGGCCCACGCCAAGTGGCTCAACGACCAGGAAAAGCACGATCTGGAAAGCGCTCTCGCCGCCGAACAAGTCGGAATCAAAGCGGTGAAGAACTACGCCGAAGCCTTCCGTTCGCCGAAGGTGATCATTCTGGCGCTGCAGTTTTTCTGCTGGAGCATCGGCGTCTACGGCTTCGTGCTGTGGCTGCCATCGATCCTCAAGGCCGGCGCGCAGATGGACATGATCGAGGCCGGCTGGCTGTCGGCGTTGCCTTATCTGGCGGCAGTGATCGGCATGCTGCTGGTGTCGTGGGGCTCGGACAAACTGCAAAAGCGTAAACGCTTCGTCTGGCCGCCATTACTGATTGCCTCGGTGGCGTTCTACGGCTCCTACGCTTTGGGCGCCGAGCATTTCTGGTGGTCGTACACGCTGCTGGTGATTGCCGGCGCCTGCATGTACGCGCCTTACGGGCCGTTCTTCGCCATCGTCCCGGAGATCCTTCCGGCCAACGTGGCCGGTGGCGCCATGGCGCTGATCAACAGCATGGGCGCCCTCGGTTCGTTCGGCGGCTCGTATCTGGTCGGTTACCTGAACAGCTCCACCGGTTCGCCCGGCGCTTCGTATCTGCTGATGAGCGGCGCGCTGATGCTCTCGGTAGTGCTGACGATTTTTCTCAAGCCCGGCGCCAGCGACCGGGTGACGGCCAAGCGCGGCGCACCGCGTCCGCTGCCGGCCCATTCCTGAATTGATAGAGAGATGACTGCGATGAAAAAGCAGGTTGTGTTGTACAAGAAACTGTCGCCGGCGCTGATGGCGCGTCTGCAAGAGCAGGTTGATGTAACGCTGATTGACAGCCTCGACGCCACTGGCCTGATGAAACTGCGCGACGCCCTGCCGGGCGCCCACGGCTTGCTCGGCGCCAGCCTGAAACTGGACGCGGCGCTGCTCGATCTGGCGCCGCAGCTTGAAGCGATTTCCAGCGTCTCGGTGGGCATCGACAACTACGACATCGACTACCTGACCCGGCGCAAAATCCTGCTGACCAACACCCCGGACGTGCTCACCGAAACCACCGCCGACACCGGATTCGCCCTGATATTGGCCACGGCCCGGCGCGTGGTTGAACTGGCGAACATGGTGCGCGGCGGGCACTGGCATCGCAGCATCGGCCCGGCGCATTTCGGCACCGACGTGCATGGCAAGACGTTGGGCATTATCGGCATGGGGCGGATCGGCGAAGCGCTGGCGCAGCGTGGGCATTTCGGGTTCGGGATGCCGGTGATCTATCACAGTCAGTCGCGCAAACCGGCGGTCGAAGAACGTTTCGATGCGCAGTACCGCAGTCTGGAGGAGTTGCTGCGACAAGCGGATTTCATTTGTCTGACGTTGCCGTTGACCGCGCAGACTGAAGGTTTGATCGGCGCCGAACAGTTTGCGCTGATGCGCCCCGAAAGCATCTTCATCAACATCTCGCGGGGCAAGGTGGTGGACGAAGGCGCGATGATCGACACCTTGCGACATAACCGGATTCGCGCGGCGGGGCTCGATGTGTTCGAACGCGAGCCGTTGAATCATGACTCGCCGTTGTTGCAGTTGAACAACGTGGTAGCGACGCCGCACATGGGCTCGGCAACCCATGAGACGCGCGAGGCAATGGCGCGGTGTGCGGTGGAGAACCTGTTGGCGGCGTTGGCGGGTGACAGGCCCGCCAACCTGGTCAATCCCCCACGTTGATCGTTCCCACGCTCTGCGTGGGAATGCAGCCCGGGACGCTCCGCGTCCCTTCCAGAGCTGGAACGCGGAGCGTCCCTTGAGGCATTCCCACGCGGAGCATGGGAACGATCGGTGTAGTTGCTTGCGCGTGGGAACGATCGAGGTCAGGCACTTCGCAGTTGCAAAAGCTGCGCAGCGCACAAGGCGATCCGCGAACACGCATCCGCCAGCTTCACCCGATCCACCACCAACCCGATGCGAATATGCCCCGCCGCACTCGGCCCGAACGCCTCCCCCGCCAGCACCGAAACGCCATACCCTTCCAGCAGCCGCTCGGCAAAACCCTGCGCACCGAGCCCGGTCTGGCGCACGTCGACCATCACGAACATCCCGCCATCCGGTTTGATCGGGTACAACCCCGGACAGTCGTGCAAGCGTTCGCACACCAGATCCCGGCGCAACCGGTATTCCTCGCGCATCTGCGTCACTTCCGGCAGATCCTTCTCCAGCGCGATCTGCGCTGCTTTCTGCACAAAATCCGGCAGACCGAACAGCATGCTCAACGACAGGTTCACCAGATGCTCGGCCAACGGCTTTGGCCCGATCATCCAGCCGATCCGCCAACCGGTCATGGCATGGGATTTCGACAGGCTGTTTATGGTGGCGGTGCGCTCGGCCATGCCCGGCAGGCTCGCCGGGCTGACGTGCTGGCCTTCGTATAACAATTCGCTGTAGACCTCATCGCTGATCAGCCACAGGTCATGACGGATGCACAGCGCTGCCAGCTCCTGCCAGATCAGCAACGACAGACTGGCGCCGGAAGGATTGTTGGGGCTGTTGAGCAACATGGCCCGAGTCTTCGGGGTGATCCGCGCTGCGACATCTGCCGGGTCGACACGAAAACCGTTTTCCGGACGAACCGGCACCGGCACCACGATTGCGCCGCAAGCACCGAATACCCCTTCATAAGTCACGTACATCGGCTCGGCGACGATGATTTCATCGCCCGGATCCAGCAGACATTGCGCCACCGAATACACGGCGCATTGCGCGCCGGGCAGCACAATCACATGATCAGCGTCCACATCCTGGCCACTTTTTCGCCGATGGCGTTCGGCAATCCGTTTGCGCAGCGCCAGCCGGCCGCGCACTTCGGAATAATGGGTATCGCCCGCCAGCAGGCTGTCAATGGCGCCGTGGATGATCGGCAAGGGTGTGTCGAAATCCGGATCACCCACCGACAGCAGCAACACATCGACCCCTTCGGCGCGCAGCTCCAGCGCTCGGTCGTGAATCCGCCAGGCCGCTGCTCCCTCCCCGGCGATTCGTTGGGTCAAGGCTGAATAGCGCATGTACGTCTCCTGATTGCGCGGTCTCCAGCCTTCACCCTAGGTCAAATCACAAACCGCGCCACCATCGCATTCAAATCCACCGCCAGACGTGACAGTTCGTGGGTCGCGGCGCTGGTCTGGTTAGCGCCGGCGGCTGATTGCGTAGCCAGATCGCGGATATTCACCAGGTTGCGGTCAACCTCGCGGGACACCTGTGCCTGCTCTTCCGAAGCGCTGGCGATCACCAGATTGCGCTCGTTGATCTGGTGAATCGATTGCGTGATCTGTTCCAGCGCAACGCCGGCGGCACGGGCCATTTCCAGCGTCGTCTGGGTGCGCTGGTTGCTTTGCTGCATCGACTCGACCGCTTCGCCCGTGCCGTTCTGGATGCCGGCGACCATTTTTTCGATTTCCTGAGTCGATTGCGCGGTGCGATGAGCCAGGGCACGAACCTCGTCCGCGACCACGGCGAAACCGCGCCCGGCTTCACCGGCACGGGCCGCTTCAATGGCGGCGTTGAGTGCCAGCAGGTTGGTCTGTTCAGCGATAGCGCGGATCACGTCCAGCACCTTGCCGATGTCGCGGCCCTGAGCTGCCAGGCCTTCGATCATCTGTGCGGTGTTCTGCACGTCGTGGGTCATGGTCTGGATCGCGTCGACGGTCTTCACCACCTGATCACGACCTTCGCGGGCGGCGTGAGTCGACTGGTTCGACGCTTCGGAGGTCGACACCGCGTTGCGGGCCACCTCTTCCACCGCAGCGGTCATTTCGTTGACGGCGGTGGCAGCCTGTTCGATTTCGTTGTTCTGCTGTTGCAGGCCACGGGACGCTTCTTCGGTCACGGCGCTGAGTTCTTCGGCAGCGGCGCCGAGTTGCGTGGCGGAGCCGGCAATCTGTTCGATGGTCTTGCGCAAGTTGGTCTGCATCGCGGCCAGGGCTTCAAGCAGGCGCGCCGGTTCGTCCTTGCCGTCGACTTCGATGGGTTTGGTCAGGTTGCCGTCGGCGATGGTTTGGGCGGCAGCGACGGCGCGGTTCAGCGGGGTGACGATGCTGCGGGTCAGCAACAAGGCCAGCACTACGGTCAGCAACGCGGCAATCACGGCCACCACAATGATCCCGGTGATCGCGCCGCTGTACTGGTCACCGGCCTGGGACGACGCGGTTTTCGCGTCGGCCGAGTTGATTGCAATCAGTTGGTTGAGCTGTTCGCCCATTTTGTCGGTGCCGTCCTTGATCTTCGTGTTGATCAGGGTACGCATCTCATCGACCTTGTCCTGGCGCGACAAGTCGATCATCTGGTTTTGGGCTTGCAGGTAATTGTCGAGGGTCGTCGCGAATGTCTGATACAGCGCGCGTTCTTCCGAACCGGCCGGCAGTGCCGCGTAACTCGCCTGGGCGGTACGTACCTTGTCCACCAGCACGCCGATGCGGGTCTGGGCTTCCTGCAAGCCGGCAGGGTCGCGGTTGACCAGAATGCGGAACGAGAGAATGCGCAGTCGCAGGACGTTTTCCGTCACTACGGCGAGTTGAGTGACGCTGGGCAACTGTGTCGACTCCATCTCCAGGGACGCCTGACGGATGATCGACATGCGATTGACGGCGAACACGCCGAGCACGATCACAAGCAGAGCAATAAAGGCAAAACCGAGGAAGGCACGGGGCGCGATATTCAGATTACGCAAGGACATAGGAGGACTCTCGGATGATTGAAACTACGAGCGTCCATGCCGTGATCACTGGCCCATGGGGGCGGGCTTCAGTCCGGCGTCACTGTTTTTGGAAGTGTTGTGCGCCTGATTTCTTTATCGGCCAGGCTTGAGGAAGTTTGCGGGTAAAGATGAAATATTTTTCAAAGTGTTGCAGGTGTTTCAGCGGTGAAACACCCGTCGTTTTAGATGATGAGTGACAGGTCAGGCCGGAGTCGCCATGCGCCAGACGCGGGCAATATCAGTGGCGCGTTCGCGCAACAGGCGTGGTGCTTCGGCGCAGGCTTGGTCGAGGGTCATCGGGCCGCTGGTGACAGCGAATGCTGCATCGATACCGTGATCGTAAAGAGCCTGATAGCCCTCGCCCAAAGTCCCGGCAATGACGATCACCGGTACGCCGTGTTGTTTGGCGATCCGCGCCACGCCGAACGGTGTTTTGCCGCGCAGGGTCTGGGCATCGAAGCGCCCTTCGCCGGTAATCACCAGATCCGCACCTTTTACTGCATCCGCCAGCCCGACCAGTTCCGCGACCACTTCAACCCCGGCCTGGAACCGTGCGCCGAGGAAAGCCTTGGCGGCAAAACCCAGCCCACCCGCCGCACCGCTACCCGGCTCGTCCCGAACATCCTTGCCCAGCGCTTGCGCGCAGAGTTCGGCGAAATGACCGAGGGCCTGATCGAGTTGCTGCACTTGCGCCGGTGACGCGCCTTTCTGCGGACCGAAAATCGCCGAGGCGCCATGGGGGCCACACAGCGGATTGTTGACGTCGGCGGCGATGTCGAAGCGCACCTGTGCCAGACGCGGGTCGAGTTCGCTGAGATCCAGTCGTGCGAGTTGCGCCAGCGCCAGACCACCCGGCACCAGCGATTGCCCTTGAGCATCCAGCAGTTTCACGCCCAGCGCCTGCATCGCACCGGCGCCGCCGTCGTTGGTGGCACTGCCGCCGATGGCCAGAATCACCCGTTGTGCGCCGGCATCGAGCGCCGCACGGATCAATTCTCCGGTGCCGAACGTGCTGCTGATGCACGCATCGCGTTGACCCGGCGGCACCAGTTGCAGGCCGCTGGCTTCGGCCATTTCGATGATTGCGGTGTGGTTGTGCGGCAGCCAGCCCCATGCGGCTTCGACCGCCGCGCCCAATGGGCCGCGTACACGGGTGCGGCGCAACTCGCCCTCGCAGGCGTCGAGAATCGACTCCACCGTCCCTTCGCCACCGTCGGCCATCGGGCATTTGACCAGCGTCGCCTGCGGCCAGACCTGCGCCAGGCCCAGCGCGATGGCTTCTGCAACGCCTTGGGCACTCAGGCTGTCCTTGAACGAATCGGGGGCGATGACGATTTTCATGCGAATTCTCCAGTTCCAATGCCCCTCATGCTGCCAGTCGCTTGGAACGTTGACGCCTGTCCGCTGCACAAGTGGCGCGGGCGTTTATTGTTCATTTCGACAAATCGTCGGTCTGCGGCAGCAATTGCACCCCGAGATACAGCGCCAACATGCCATCGAGCTTCAATGGATCGACCCCGCTCAACTCGGCAATCCGCTCCATCCGGTAACGCAGGCTGTTGCGGTGAATCCCCAGCGCATCGGCGCAGGCCTGACTCTGGCCGTCGTGATCGCACCAGCTGCGCAGGGTCGCGAGCAACTGGCCGTTGCTGTCCTTGGCGATGACTTTGCGTAACGGTTTGAGCAATTCATCCAGCGCGTCATCGTTGCGATGGCGCCAGAGCATCACCGGCAAGCGGTAGCGATTGAGGGTCAGCAGTCTTGAGTGCGGCAATACTTCTCGGCCATAGGCGAGCAAATCGCCGACCCGCCGATAGCAACGGCGCAACCCGGCCAACCCATCGGCCTGCCCGCCGACGGCGATGCGCAGGATGTTCCAGCCCAGGCCATCGAGTTTTTCCAGCAGGCGATCATGCTCGACGTTCTGACTCGCCGGCCGGCACCACAGCAGCGACGACTTGGCCGAACTTACGCACCAACTGTCGGGATAGCGCGACATCAGCCAGGCACTCAGTGCCTCGACGGTTTGTCCAGACCCGTGTTCAAGTCCCAGCTCAAACAGATACGGCACCCGCGTCAGTTGCGGTTTGAGCCCGAGTTGCTGGGCCTCGTCGACCAGCCTTGGCGAATCCCCCGCCTCGCTCAGCAACAACGCAAGCAAGTCATCGCAACGTTGCCGTCGCCATTGCTGTTCGGATTGCTGGTTGCGCTGGCCGACCAGCATTTCGGCGGTCATGCGCACGAGCTCGGCGTAAGTGCGCAGTTGCTCTGGCTCGCCGGTAATGCCGAGTACACCGATCAACCGCTGATCGAGCAGCAACGGCAGATTGATCCCCGGCTGCACGCCTTTCAGATGCACGGCGGTCTGCGCGTCGATCTCCACCACCCGCCCGTTGGCCAGCACCAGTTGCGCGCCTTCGTGGCGGGTGTTGATCCGCTCCGGCTCGCCGCTGCCGAGGATCAGGCCCTGACTGTCCATGACGTTGACGTTGTACGGCAAAATGGCCATGGCCCGGTCGACGATGTCCTGGGCGAGGTCGTGGTCGAGTTCGAACATAAGGGGAAAATCCTTGAAAACAGGCGCGGACGGTTGTTCACCCGCACAGGGTCTGCCGGCAAACCCTGTGCTCAGGCACAAAGACAATCCGGCCAAAGGTGGCCGAGACTCTCAGGGCGATCAACGTTACCCTTTGCATCGCAAAAAATCATAATAAAGAGAGAGCCGCCATGTCGCAGAGCGCCGCTGCCGCCCAGACCATCGCTGACGATAAAAATGCCGTCTACAAACGCATCACCCTGCGTTTGATCCCCTTCATCTTCATCTGCTACCTGTTCAACTACCTCGACCGGGTCAACGTTGGATTCGCCAAACTGCAGATGCTCGACGCGCTGAAATTCAGCGAAACCGTGTACGGCCTCGGTGCCGGTATCTTCTTCATCGGCTACGTGCTGTGCGGCGTACCGAGCAACCTGGCGCTGACCAAGTTCGGCCCACGGCGCTGGATCGCGCTGATGATGATCACTTGGGGCACGCTGTCGACCTGCCTGCTGTTCGTCACCACGCCGACCCAGTTCTACACCCTGCGCCTGTTCACCGGCGCAGCCGAAGCCGGGTTCTTTCCGGGCGTTGTGCTGTATCTCTCGCAGTGGTTCCCGACCTTCCGCCGGGGCCGGATCATGGCGCTGTTCATGTCGGCGATTCCGGTGTCCGGCCTGCTCGGCAGCCCGTTTTCCGGCTGGATCCTCAATCACTTCGCTGCGGGCCAAGGTGGCCTCGCCGGCTGGCAGTGGATGTTCCTGCTGCAAGGCATTCCGACTGTAATCCTCGGCGCACTCGCCTACTTCCTGTTGAGCGACAACTTCGCCGCTGCCAAATGGCTGACCCCGCACGAGCGTTCGGTGCTGGAAGCCGATCAGGCGGAAGACCTGGCAAACAAACCGAAAACCACTTCCGATTCGCTGATCGCCGTGTTCAAGAACCCGGCGATCTGGGCCTTCGGCCTGATCTACTTCTGCATTCAGAGCGGCGTGTACGCGATCAACTTCTGGCTGCCGTCGATCATCAAGAACCTCGGTTTCAGCGACAACCTGGTGATCGGCTGGTTGAGCGCGATTCCGTATCTGCTGGCGGCGGTGTTCATGCTGGTGGTCGGTCGCTCGGCGGACTTGCGCAAAGAACGTCGCTGGCACTTGGTGGTGCCGATGCTGATGGGTGCGATCGGCCTGCTGATCGCGGTGAACTTCGCGGCCAACCCGCCGATTGCGATCCTTGGTCTGACCATTGCGACCATGGGCGCGCTGACCGGTCTGCCGATGTTCTGGCCGGTGCCGACAGCGATGTTGAGCGCGGGGGCTGCAGCGGGTGGTCTGGCGTTGATCAACTCCATGGGGCAGATGGCTGGATTCCTCAGTCCTTATCTGGTGGGTTGGGTCAAGGACAGCACCGGCTCGACCGATGCGGCGTTGTATCTGCTGGCGGGTGTGATTGTTGGCGGGAGTCTGCTGGCGTTGCGGATGACGCGGACGTTGCGGGCTTAAGCCTTAGTCGAAATACAGAAACGGCCCATTACGGGCCGTTTTCATTTAGATCGTTCCCACGCTCTGCGTGGGAATGCCTCAAGGAACGCTCCGCGTTCCAGCTCTGGAAGGGACGCGGAGCGTCCCGGGCTGCATTCCCACGCGGACGGTTCGACGCCTCGACGTGGGAACGATCAGGCTAAGGATCTGGCTACAGCGGCGCTTCAGCCTTCAGTTCCAGATTATCCAGCGCCCGATTCACCGCCAGTTCCCCCAGCATGATCAGTTGCGCGAACCCCAGCAGCACATGCCGATGCGAGCCGTCCACCAGGCCGGCGAAGTCGGTTGCCATGATTTTGGCCGAGGTCAGGGTTTCGCAGGCATCGGCCAACAGTTCTTCGCTCGGGATACCGGGGGCGATGAGGTAGCGAGTGTTGGGTTTGAGCAGCGGTTTTCTGGGGAGCAGCGGATTGAGGTAGTGATCGAGGGCGCGTTCGGCGGCTTCGTGGAATGTCTTGGAATCGAGGGTTTCGTAGGGGGACGTTGAATCGACTTCGGGTGGGTTGGGTGTTGGTTTGATCATGGCAAAACTCCTAAGGCGCTTATTGGAGCCACCACTCTCGCTACCAAACGATGGTGGTGGCCAGACGCAGGTTGGTAGACCGGGCCTTAGGAGAAACGGCGCACCCGAAGGTGCCCTGCGAATGACCACCATAAAACAGAGACAAAAGACTCTACAAAATGGAGCACTCTGCATTTAAAGACCCGGGCTACCAAACCCGATCGCTGTTCTTTTCAGCGACGGGATAACGATAAAACCCGGCCTATAAGCGCACAAGCCGGCGGATTCTGGCGCAGTTGTAGGCAACGGCGCAAGGTTGTGTAGCCTGAGGTGCGTGTCTGAACGTGTCCTTTAAACGCCACGATTAAACACTCACTCCAGATCGTTCCCACGCTCCGCGTGGGAACGAGTGTCACACACTGGTATTTGCATCCAGTTCCAGCACCAAGCCCCCGGGCATCTGCACAAAAATCTGCCACATCCCGTCCTCCGGCACCTGCGCCACCTGATACGGTAACCCACTGCCCTGCACCCGTTTCAAAACCACCGCCGCGTCTTCATCCGTACGAAACGCAATATGACTCAACGTCGCCTCATCCTGCGCCGGCTGCTCGATCACATGCACCAACGCCTCCCCGTCCTGATACAACCACCGCCCGGGAAACGGAAAGGGCGGCCGGCGCCCCGGCACCAATCCCAATAACCCGCCAAAAGCGTCCTGCAGCGCCTGCCCGTCAGCGGTGTTGAAGGCCAGATGATCAAATGTCCACGTCATGTCTGTCTCCTGCGGTTGTTCAGAATTCCAGTATCTGCGCTTGCCAATCCCGAAAAAATCCCGCAAAACGCCAAGGATCTTCAACGGATTTTTACTAATGAGCTCGATCCTCGACCTGGAAATCTTCGTTCGCACCGCCGACTCCGGCAGCATTTCCGCCGCCGCCCGGGCGCTGGAGCTGACTCCCGCCGCCGCCAGCATCGCATTAAAACGCCTGGAAACCCGCCTCGGCATCCGCCTGTTCGCCCGCTCCACCCGCAGCATGCGCCTGACCGAAGAAGGCCGGCGCTATCTGGAAAGCGTGCGTCTGGCGCTGACCACCCTGGCCGAGGGCGAGCAGGCGCTGAAGCAGCAGACCGAAGGCCTGAGCGGTGTGCTGCAACTGGCGGCGCCGTCGGACTTCGGGCGCAATGTGTTGCTGCCGTGGCTGGACGACTTCAAGCGCGAGCACCCGCACATTCAACTGCAATTGTTGCTCAACGACCGACATGCGGATCTGTTTCGCGAGACGGTGGACGTGGCGCTGCGCTTTGGCGTGCCAAGTGATTCGACGCTGGTGGCGTTGCCAATCCTGCCTGAGCATCGGCGCGTGGCCTGCGCCAGCCCCGCGTATCTGGAGCGCCACGGCACACCGCAAAATCCTGCCGAATTGAGTGAGCACTGCGCCCTGCTCTACCTGCGCAACGGCCGGCCTTATAACACCTGGCGCTTCCATCGCGACGACGAAACGGTCGAGGTCGAAGTACGCGGCGACTACCTCAGCGACGACGGCGAAGTCGCCCGCCGCTGGGCGCTCGCCGGGCACGGTATCGCCTACAAAGCCTGGCTCGACGTGGCCGAAGATGTCCGCGCCGGGCGGCTGGTGACGCTGTTCGATGACTGGCACGGCGAGAACGTGCCGTTCAATCTGCTGTGCCCGCATCGGGTGCAGGTGTCGGAACGGGTGAAGGTGTTGCAGGCGTTTTTGCGGGTGCGTTGCCGAGCGCTCAGCCGATGACATCCGAAACCAAGCGCCCGATCAGGAGCAGTGGATCAAATTAGATAGGTATCAAGCACCACGATGTAAGAGTACTAAGCCCCGTGCTTCCGAAAATAGATAAATCCGTTCTCAAGTAATTATAGAAACGCCCATTTTGGCTGCATGCATTGACAATCTCTGGAATGAGCGGAATATAAACACGACGAACATCGGCAACAAAAGTATAGTTATAAGTCGTAAATCCTCCTAACAAGTTCATCCAGACAATCGCGTCATCTGCGCGTAACTTCTCAGTGCTTATTTGCAGCTTGAATTTATTAGTTACCGCAACAAGATAAGACAAAGTACTGCCTTCCTGATCGGTGACATAGATAGTTGCCACGCCACTTTTCAACCCCACCACTTTGCCCTGTGCCGTCACGGGAGCCGTCAGTGGATCAGACGATGCATAGTCATACGGCGGAACACCACCGGTTGGAACCCGAACGCCGGTATTGCCAATCGAATCCTCCCCTGTTTTCGGCCACCCATCGACCTTCACCGAAAACCCGCTCAGTTTCATCTGTGTCCGATCAATGTTGAAACCCAACCGCTCAATCTCCCAGGGTTCGGACTCAAACTGATTCCCGTTTTTTTCCTTCACAGTAAAACGGTGTGACCCTTCCGCTATTGATATGAACTTGCTTTCCCACTTGTAATTCGTTCCGACTTTGACTTCTTCCCTCACCGTACCGCCATCAAGAACTTGCAACACAACACCCGTCAGCGCAGCCCCTGACAACATGACCTTATTGTCAGAAACAGTCCCGCGATGTTCCAGTTCCACGTTGAACGAGTTCTTCATCGAAATAATCACGGGCTTCTGAATGACCCGTGCCCGTGCAATTTTTGAAATTGCATTAACTTCATTTCCACGAATACGTTCGTAAAGAACCTTGACCGTACTGTCGGCAATCACCTTGGCATTGTCGATCATCAACCGATGGGTAAACGGAAGCCTTGTCACCTCAGCGTCTACCACGTGTTCAACCACGCTTCCGCTACTGGGTGTCGCGAAGTACTTCACCCTCAAGGTATCTCCGCTTTCCCAGCGTGGTGCAAAAACATGAACCTGAATGGTCAGATCCCGAGTGCCGAGCTTGTTCCAATCAATAGTGTCCGGCTCATCGTCGGGGTCGTCCGGGTCCTCGGCAATGTCGGGGGCGGCCATTCTGGCGCCCTTCAGGTCAATCACCAGGCGGATCGGCTTCGACCAGGGCGAGGTCGGGTCCGCTCCGTTGGTGAGTTCGTCCTCGACCGTAAAGTCAAACGCGGCTTGCGGATTGTCGCCAGCGGCTTCGAAAAAAGCTTTATCGAGCCACACCCCGATGATGGTCGGCTCAGTGGTCGGTGTGGAGGGGGCCTCATCCGGATGGACCACATGAGTAAGAACATGGCCGTTGCAGCGCAGCGAGATTTTGTCGAATGCGCGGCAATAAGGGTACATGCAATACGCCTGCACCCCCTGCGCCGCGCGGTCGGCATCGATGCCGTCGTCAATCACGTCTTGCGGCAGGGTGAGTCGAAGCTCGGAATGCCCTTCATCCCCTTTGATCTTGTCTTCGATGCCTGGACGAATCTCGTTGTATTTGATGGTAATGGGCGGTTCATAAGTCTCCTCGCTACTGTCAAGGCGCCGGGCCGTGTAGTTCAGGGTATTCGGCAGATCGGGAAGCAGCAGATTGTGGGCAATGTACAGCGTGGTCGCAGACGTAGCGGACTCGGTCTGTTCACTGGTGATTTTGTCCACACCGTTCAGATTCAGGAACACCGTCATGTTGGGCTCCTGGCCCAGCAAGGCTGGAACAATCACCGTTGCCCCCAGAGGTTTCTCCTCATAAAAACGAATGGCAAGACCATAATCCGCACCCGCCACATTTTCCTTGCCGTCGGGCAACCGAGGCGCGTAGAGATTGATTTCGTCACCCGCAGTCAACCCTTGATCAATCGGTTCAGTGGCCATGAGAACGCTCCTGATTTCACAAAATGTGTCGGCATTTTTTGCTCGCACCGTCAGAGCAGATCAGGCGCTATTCACAGGAAAATTGCCTACTGTCAGATCTGACAGTGGCGATGAACGGTCGGCAGTGCGCCAGAAACTTCGGGGCCGCTGCTGGACAAATTCACTTTGCCGCGTCGGATGCTTCTGGTATTTGATGGGAGCTTTCCCACCGACAAAAGGATTTCGGCATGAGCTATCGCACACTGGGTCACTCGGGGTTGCAGGTGTCCACCCTCACCCTCGGCACGATGATGTTCGGCGAGCAGACCAGCGCGGAGGACTCGCTGCGTATCATCGACAAGGCCTGGGATCAGGGCATCAACTTCATCGACACCGCCGACGTCTACACCAACGGTCGCTCGGAAGAAATCGTCGGCGAAGCCATCGCCCGTCATCGTCATGAATGGGTGCTGGCGACCAAGGTCGGTTTCGGCCCCGTGGATGGCGTGCCGAACCGCAGCGGCTTGAGCCGCAAGCACATCTTCAATGGTCTGGAGGCCAGCCTGACCCGGCTCGGCACCGACTACCTCGACATCTATTACCTGCACCGCGAAGACCACAACACCCCGCTGGAAGTGACGATCTCGGCGATTGGCGATCTGATTCGCCAGGGCAAGATACGTTATTGGGGCCTGTCGAATTATCGCGGCTGGCGGATTGCCGAGGTGATTCGCGTGGCGGACAAACTCGGTGTTGATCGCCCGGTGATCAGCCAACCGCTGTACAACATCGTCAACCGCCAGGCCGAAACCGAGCAGATCACCGCAGCCCAAACCTATGGTCTCGGCGTGGTGCCTTACAGCCCGCTGGCCCGTGGCGTGCTCAGCGGCAAGTACGCACCAGACGTGACCCCGGACGCCAACAGCCGCGCCGGCCGCCAGGACAAGCGCATTCTGGAAACCGAATGGCGCGTGGAATCGTTGCGCATTGCCCAGCAGATTCAGCAATACACAAAAGAGCGTGGGGTCGGGATTGTCGAGTTTGCGATTGCCTGGGTGCTGAACAACGGCGCGGTAACGTCGGCGATTGTCGGGCCGCGCACTGAAGAACAGTGGGATGCGTACACCAAGGCGCAGGCGGTGAAGATTACGGCGGAGGATGAGGCATTTATCGATTCGCTGGTGACGCCGGGGCATGCTTCTACGCCGGGGTTCAACGATGTGAGCCATTTTGTGTCTGGGCGTAAACCCCATAAGGCTTAGGATTTTCCCTAAACCTTGAACAGCCGATACAATCGGCTGTTTTTTATTGAATCAAGCGCGATCAAACGGAATCTGATTGATCGTTCGGAATTTGCAAGGGATCAGCACATGTCCAATCGCTCCGCCGAGCTCCTCAGAAAGCCACTGCGCGGGCTGCTGTTCAAATTAACGGGCGATAAAGATCTGCGCGCCCTCACTTGCGCTATGGAGCCCGCAACTTTCGGCGATCGCCGCCCCTCACTTGCGTACCGGGCCGACATTGATGGACTCCGCGCCATCGCTGTTCTACTGGTGTTGATCTTCCACGGCGAACTGGCGCTTTTCCCGTCCGGTTTCATCGGCGTCGATATCTTCTTCGTGATTTCGGGTTATTTGACCACCGCTATCATCATGAAGTCGCTGCACAACGGCACGTTCACTTTCTCGGGGTTCTACACGCGCCGGATCTGGCGACTACAACCGGCCGTTATTGCGTTATTGATCGTCACATTGACGCTCACGACGCTACTGTATTTGCCCGATGATTACGTCGATTTTTTAAAAAGCGAAAAGTACACCTCGTTAATCATCTCCAACCAGTACTTTTCCAAAGTGACCACGGGTTACGCCACACCGGATGCAGCAAGCCTGCCGCTGTTGCACACCTGGTCTCTGGCCATCGAATGGCAGTGGTATCTGATACTCCCCCCGGGCATCTGGCTGCTCAACCGCTATCTGCCGAAAGTTATTTTCAAAGCGGCGGTGCTCGGCCTGACCGTGGCGGCAATGGTGCTCGCGCTGTACCTGTCTTACGCCACTCCTGAGAAAAACTACTATTTCTTCGCTGCGCGGATTTTCGAATTGATGATCGGCTCTTGTGCGGTCATCTTCAGTACGGACAAGTTCCGGCTCAATCGCCTGAGCGCCTCTGTGGTCTGTGCACTTTCGCTGGTCACGATCATCTATTGCGCTACCCGGGACGATATCTTGCCGGGATTCCCGCAATACCATGCCATTGCCGTATGTCTCGCTACTGCAGCTTTGCTGTACCAGGGGATTGGTGATGCAAGCATTTTCGCCAAGCTGCTCGCGGCCAGACCCATAGTGTTTATCGGCACACTCTCGTACTCCTTGTATCTATGGCACTGGCCGATCCTGGCGGTGATGAATTACATGGGAATCGCGCTAACCCCGTCGATGACGATCATTTACTTCGTTTGCACTTTCATCACGGCCTGGCTCTCTTATGTGCTGATTGAAAACAAGTTCCGCAAGGCACGATTTGGCTTTGGCAAAACGCTCGTGGTACTGATGATTTTGCCCGCTATCGGCCTGTCGCTGCTGCACTCTGCCAGTGTCAGGCACGAGGGCTGGCCGGGCCGCTTCAATCAGGGCTACAGCAACATGCTCAACGATTTGAAAGCCTCTGTGCCAGTTGCTCGGGAAGGATGTCTTGGTGTCAGCGATGGTGCCGATCCAGGCTGCATATTCGGCGCCGATCACACGGCGCCACAAGTATTTCTGATGGGCGATTCGTTTTCGAATCACTACTGGGGTTTTGTTGAAACGCTGGCCAGGGATGCCAATCTTGCTGTACTCGCACAGGCTTACCCGGCGTGCCTGGCATTGCCCGGGATCTACCAGTACGACGAGAAAAAATACAAGAACGCGTTGTTTGAAAAATGCCACGACGCCGCTCAACGCTATTACGAGATGATTGCGAACAAGCATTTCAAGTATGTGATTGTGGGCCAGTTCTGGGAGGCTTATTTGAACGGTGACATCGTCACCAAACGCGATGATCCTCACAGCCTGGAACTGTCCCGACAACGCTTTGGCGTAGCAATCCGGGAAGCCCTGGATATTATCGTCGCATCAGGCGCTATCCCGGTGTTTCTGGAGAACACGCTGCCCATGCCACCTGGTATCAACGCGTGCCTGCTGCGCCAGGTCAAGTTGCGTGGGCTGATGGGCAGCGTCGAGCAAGGCAGCCTCTGCGCTGCTATGCCATGGTCCGGTAGCAAAGAACCAGCGCTGGAAACACTTTTTAATGAACTGAAGGCTGAATACCCCGGGTTAATCGTCATTGACCCGAAAACCGTGCAATGCACAGGTGATGCGTGCATGAGCACGGTCGACGGTTTTCCGGTCTATCGTGACATTGGGCACATCACCGATTACGCCTCTTACAAGTTTGGCGAGATGTATCTCATGAACTTTGGTAATCCCTTGCAAGTTGGGCAGTGATGATTTCTGCCTCCGGACGGGCTCCGCGGCAAGGTTGAAAGCTTCGCGAGCAGGCGAATGTCTATGGGCTGTTTCATGTGTGGCAAATATTGAGCATCTGCCCAATATTCAGCACAAAAACCACGTATCCTGCGCACCCCGTTTGACCATTACCCCGCGAGGACAGTTTGTCTAAAGGTATCGCTCTCTCGGTAACAGCCTCGACGCTGTTTGCCGTCATGTATTACTACACCTCGCTGCTCACCCCGTTGAGCGGCGTGGAAATCTTCGGTTGGCGGATGCTGCTGACCGTGCCCTGCATGACCCTGTTCATGTTGTTGTCCGGCGAATGGCGGCGGGTGCTGGACCTGCTGCGCCGGATCCCTGCGCTGCCGAAGCTGACCGGCGGGTTGATCCTGTCGTCTGCGTTGCTGGGCGTGCAGTTGTGGCTGTTCATGTGGGCGCCGCTCAATGGTTACAGCCTCGATGTGTCACTGGGCTACTTCCTCCTGCCGCTGGCCATGGTGCTGACCGGGCGCATCGCTTATGGCGAGAGCCTGTCGTACCTGCAAAAAGTCGCGGTGTTCTTTGCCAGCCTCGGCGTGTTGAACGAGCTGTATCAGGTGGGCGGATTTTCCTGGGCGACGCTGGTGGTGGTCGTCGGTTACCCGTTGTACTTCGTGCTGCGCAAATACCTCAAGACCGACAACCTCGGCGGCCTGTGGGTCGACATGACTTTGATGCTGCCGGTGGCGTACTGGTTTGTGCGCGGCGGCGAACAGGGTTTCGGCGTGTTCGATCAGTACCCGGCGCTGACGTGGCTGATTCCGCTGCTCGGCCTGATCAGTGCATCGGCGCTGGTGGTGTACATCATTGCCAGTCGCCTTTTGCCGTTCAGCCTGTTCGGCTTGTTGAGTTACGTTGAACCGGTGTTGCTGCTGGGTGTGGCGCTGCTGCTGGGCGAGAGCATCAAACCCGGCGAATGGTTGACTTACATTCCGATCTGGCTGGCTGTGGTGGTGCTGGTATTTGAAGGGTTCAAGCATCTGATGCGCCAGCGGCGCCCGTAAGACGAGCAATAAAAAGCCCGGCCTGCAATTGCAGGCCGGGCTTTTTTACATCTGATACGGGTTACTCGGTAGCGAGTACACCGCGACGCACCTGGTCACGCTCGATCGATTCGAACAGTGCCTTGAAGTTACCTTCGCCGAAACCATCATCGCCCTTGCGCTGGATGAATTCGAAGAACACCGGGCCCATCAGGGTTTCCGAGAAGATCTGCAGCAGCAGACGCTTGTCGTCCTTGTCTGATGCGCCATCGAGCAGGATGCCGCGCGATTGCAACTGATCCACCGGTTCGCCGTGGTTCGGCAGGCGGCCTTCGAGCATTTCGTAGTAGGTGTCCGGCGGCGCGGTCATGAAGCGCATGCCGATTTTCTTCAACTGATCCCAGGTCTTGACCAGGTCGTCGGTGAGGAACGCCACGTGCTGGATGCCTTCGCCGTTGAACTGCATCAGGAACTCTTCGATCTGCCCGGCGCCCTTCGACGATTCTTCGTTGAGCGGGATGCGGATCATGCCGTCCGGCGCGGTCATCGCTTTCGAAGTCAGGCCGGTGTATTCGCCCTTGATGTCGAAGTAACGGATCTCGCGGAAGTTGAACAGCTTCTCGTAGAAGTTCGCCCAGTAGGCCATGCGACCGCGATACACGTTGTGGGTCAGGTGATCGATGATCTTCAGGCCGGCACCGACCGGGTTGCGGTCAACGCCTTCGAGGAACACGAAGTCGATGTCATAGATTGAGCTGCCTTCGCCGAAACGGTCGATCAGGTACAGCGGCGCGCCGCCGATGCCTTTGATCGCCGGCAGGTTCAGTTCCATCGGGCCGGTTTCGATGTGGATCGGCTGAGCGCCGAGTTCCAGTGCGCGTTTGTAGGCTTTCTGCGAATCCTTGACCCGGAACGCCATGCCGCACACCGACGGGCCGTGCTCGGCCGCGAAGTACGAGGCGACGCTGTGCGGTTCGTTGTTGAGGATCAGATTGATCGCGCCCTGGCGATACAGGTGCACGTTCTTGGAACGGTGGGTCGCGACCTTGGTGAAGCCCATGATCTCGAAGATCGGCTCCAGAGTGCCAGGCGTCGGCGCTGCGAACTCGATGAACTCGAAGCCCATCAGGCCCATTGGGTTTTCGTATAAATCTGCCATGGTTGGCGCCTCATCATTCTTATCAATTAACCAGAGTTATTTGTCAGTAATGCTGAGGCCGGTGGGTGGCGCACAGGAGATGCCACGCACACTGCGGGCGAGGAAGTCACCGTAGATCAGTTGAAACCCGAATATCTTCATTGTCGACCCAAGGCTCTTGCGGGCGATGCTTCTGCTGCCAGAAGACGATTATTATTGTATGCGTAACCCGATTCTACACAGCGTAAATAGGGTTGTCTGCCCTCTCTATAAAATCCGCTTTTTTCGGGTCGGTGCAAGGGATTTGTTGCACAGCCAGATACCCGCCAGAATCAGCACACCGCCCAGGCACATGGCCAGCGTCAGCTGTTCACCCAGCACGATTGCACCGGCCAGCACGGCGGTCAGCGGATTGAGAGCAATGAACACGCCGGAGCGTGTGGCGCCGATTTTACGGATGCCATCGTAGTAACCGATGTAGGCCAGCGCAGAACCGAGTACGCCCAGATAGACCAGGCTCAGCCATTGACGCGGGCCAAGCGCGGCCAGGGCCGCAACGTCCACTTCGCCCCGGCTCAGGGCCAGCGCCCACAACATCAGGGTGCCCAGTAAAATCGAAAAGGTCACGGTCTGCACCGGGCCGATGCTGTGATTGAGGCTGCGTGAGAACAGCGAATAGACGCCCCAGCTCAAAACGCAGCCGAGGATCAGCAGATCGCCAATCCACGCGTCCGGCGTTTCGCTCAACAGCTGCGGGTTGCGACTGACGATCACCACAGCCGCCCCGCTGATGCAGATCGCAATTCCGGTCACTTTCAACCGGCTCAGCCGCTCCCTGAACAGCAACCAGGACGCGAGACCAATGACCGCCGGGTTCAGCGCCACGATCAACGAGGCACGAGAAGCGTTGATGTATTGCAGCCCGTAAAAGAAGCACAGGTTGTAGAAGAAAATCCCGAAAAAACCCAGCAGCGCCAGTTGCAGCCATTGCCTGGGCGTGGGCCGCGCCAGCGCAATCCGCGCCAGTCGCAGAAACCCGAGCAATGCCACGCTGGCCAGCAAAAACCGCAAGCTGGCAGCAAACACCGGACTCAGGCTACCGGCCAGAAAACGCCCGGCCACCCACGTTCCGCCCCAGATCATGGTGACCAGGGCCAGGTTCAAATAGACGGGCATGTCCGAAGCGGCCGGACGAACAGGTTCATGACAACTCATAACGTTCCCAATGATGAGACTGGCGGATGACGTATCATTCGATCGATTCCTCATCATCGTAAAATGAGTCTTTACTCATGACCCTGACCCAACTCGAAATCTTCTCGATGGTGGCCGAACTGCGCGGCTTCACTCTCGCAGCCCATCGTTTGGGAATTTCCCAGTCGGCGGTGTCCCACGCCTTGAAATCGCTGGAACAGGAACTGGGCGTCGAACTGCTGCGCCGGCATCAGTCGCAAGTTGAACTGAGCGACATCGGCGAGCAATTACTGCTGCGCGCGCGGGCGATGCTCGGGCTGGCCAATACGTTGCGTCAGGAGGCCGCGGATGCGCGCGGCATGAAACGCGGCACCTTGCGCATTGGTTCTTTCGGGCCGACGTCCTCGATCAAGTTGCTACCGAAGATTCTTCAGCGCTATCGCGAGGCGCATCCGGGGATCGAAGTGCACATTGATGAAGGCCCGGATCGGCAAGTCATCCAGTGGCTGGAGGAGCGGCGGATCGACATCGGTTTTGTAGTGCTGCCAGAAGAGCGCTTCGACACGTTTGCCCTGATTGAAGATCGGATGGTCGCCCTGCTCCCGCCCGGTCACCCGTTGGCGGCGCGTGAATCAGTAAGCCTCAAAGACCTTTGCAACGACCCGTTCGTGCTGACCGAGGCCGGTTCATCGGAGCTGGTTTCGCGCCTGTTCAACACCGCGCGGTTGAGCCCGAACATCCGCTATCGCTGCTCGCAACTGCTCAGCACTCTCGACACGGTCGGACGAGGCGATGCCATGACCGTGGTGGCCGAAGGTTCGTTGCCTTTCGATTCCGCCCCACGCTATGTCAAGCGACCGCTGTCCCCCGCAGTCAACCGGCAGGTGGGCCTGGCGGTGCTGGATCAGCGCCAGGCGTCACCCGCCACACTGGCATTCATTCAATTGGCAACACGGCTGGATTACCGTTGAGCAGCGCAGGTGTCATTGACCATCTATCATGGGCTCAGATCACGGGAGTTGCGCGCACGCTTCGCCTGCCATCAAGTGCCCCACTCCATTGCGACAGGATGCGCCCATGCCACTGACCGTCAGGCCCCGCCGCAAGCGCAGCACCCGGATTATCGTGACGTTGCTGTGTGGCCTGCTGCCGATCGTACTCGGCAGCGTGATTCTTTATATGCAGGCCGGGCGCGCCCTTCAGCAGAGTTCGCAACACACCGCCGATGAAGCCCTGCGGCAGTTCGAACTGATGCTCGACAATACCGCCCTCGCCGCCCGGGAGTTGCTGCCGCTGGCCGGCCAGACCTGCGAGACTGTAAAACTGGCCTTGCGCGAACAAGTCACCCGACGCCCGTTTGTGCGCTCGACCAATCTGGTATGGGACGACAATCTCTATTGCAGTTCGCTGTTTGGCGACTTCAAGGAAGTCGTCAATCCGGGCGACTACACCCAGGGCAAGTTGTGGCTCATGAACGGCAACCCGGTCACGCCCGATACTGCGTTGCTGGTATATCGTCTGAGCGAAGGGCGCGCAGGCGCACTGACCACGCTGGACGGCTATCACCTGAGCAACATCCTGCGTCTGATCGGCCGGCACACATTGTTGTTACTGCAAGTCGGCAACAACTGGCTCTCGGCCGACGGCAAAGTGCATCAAGGCGCACTGCCCGCGTTGCCGGTGGCGCAAAGTACCTTGCACTCGCCGCACTATGCATTCTCGGTCACCGCCGCGTTTCCGGAAGGCGAAACCTGGCGCTACATGAAAGATGAATACCCGCCGCTGTTCAGCCTGCTGATGTTCTTCGGTGCGGTATCGGCAGCGATCGGCTACATCTTGCAGAAGCGCTCCACATCGCCCAGCCATGAAATGCTGCGAGCTCTGGAGGCGGGAGAGTTTATTCCCTACTTTCAGCCGGTGGTGCATGGCGACAGTAAACAGTGGTCGGGCACGGAAGTGCTGATGCGCTGGAACCATCCCAAGGAGGGGCTGGTACGTCCGGACCTGTTCATCCCGTTTGCCGAACACTCCGGGCTTATCGTGCCAATGACCCGCGCCTTGATGCAGCAGACCGCTGTCCTGTTGGGGCCGCTTTCATCGACCTTTACCGCGCCGTTCCACATTGGCATAAACATCACCGCCAGCCACTGCCAGGATCTGGAGCTGGTTGAGGATTGCCGTGAATTTTTGTCAGCTTTCCAGCCGGGCAGCATCAGCCTGGTCCTGGAGCTGACGGAACGCGAGCTGATTGAGCCGTCCGAGATCACCCACCAGCTGTTCGAGCAACTGCGTGCGATGGGTGTAAAGATCGCGATTGATGACTTTGGCACCGGTCATTCAAGCCTTGGCTACTTGAGAACGTTCAATGTCGACTTCCTCAAGATCGACCAGACATTTGTCGCGATGATCGATAAAGATGCCCTCTCCCGGCACATTCTGGACAGCATCATCGAGCTTTCCACCAAACTGGATCTGGGCATCGTGGCCGAAGGTGTAGAGACACAAGCCCAGTGTGATTATCTGGCCGCCCACCATGTCAACTTTCTGCAGGGCTACCTGTTCGGCAAACCGATGCCAGCTGCAGACTTCATCGATGCATTAACTCATCATTAACTTGGCAGCATAAATCCTGACTCGCCGACAGCTCGCACCAAATTGATACAAAACAGCGTTGTTGTTACATGAAGAAAAAGTCAGGATTTACTCTTGCCGCATTAACTACTACAATTTTTCTTACCTGTTGCAAGATTGGCAGGTGAGCCATTATCACCGAGTCGCTTCAAGGCTCTTGGCTTATAGCTTTGTTTGCGGTTGGTTTCAGCTAAACACACTATTGGAGTAAAGATATTGTCCAGACTCGCTGAATTTCGTGCAGCTGAAAAAGCCCTTCAGGAACAGCTCAAGCAGCTGGAATCGCTGAAGAACGATGCCGGGCTCAAGAAAGAAATCGAATTCGAAGAAAAGCTCCAGGGGCTGATGAAAACCTACGGCAAAGGCCTGAAAGACATCATCGCCATTCTCGATCCGAACCCGGCGAAATCCGGTCTGCAATCGACCGCCGCACCTAAAACCCGCCGCGCTCGCGTGGTCAAGGTCTATCAGAACCCGCACACCGGCGAGCTGATCGAGACCAAGGGCGGCAACCACCGCGGCCTGAAGGCCTGGAAGGAGCAATACGGTGCAGCCACCGTTGATTCCTGGTTGCGCAGTTAATCCCTCGCAAACATGAAAGCCCTGCATATGCAGGGCTTTTTTTTGGACAATATTTAACAAATACAACGACTTTTCTGGCAGAAAAGTTAAGTCTCAAACCCGTTCCGCACTGAAACTATGCTTCCGAATGTTGCCTCATTTCCCGGCAATAACTTTATGTTTAATCAGTTCGGGTATCTAACATCACGCTGACCACGAACAGGCGATTAGAATTTCAAGCTGTTTCGTGCCGCCACTATGTCATCGCCGCTGGCCTTATAAACCTCTGCCTGCCCGGCATACGAAAGTACGTAAGCTTTATTCGCCTCCACCGCTGCAACCAATGTTTGCGACAGCACGTGACGGCCGTTTTCAGTCACGGTACAAGTGGTCTCAAGTGCCGCAAGCGAGCCCAGCGTAGTCGCGTGAACCTTGTTGCAGACACTCTGATAACCGCTCTGGAAAAAGTCTTTCTGCACCGACTTGCGCATCTCCAGCAACACGCCCTGCAAGTTGACCTGATGACCACTTTCCACACGGGTCATCGTCAACTCCATCACCATCACCTGATTGCCATCGGCGTCAGTCTTCACCCCGCGCTGACGGGAGACGTCCGGGGATGTTTCAGGCAACGCCTCGACTTCCCAGCCGGCGGGCCAGGTGATGCTCGGCGCCTCGGCAAAGGCCGGTAGCGCCAGCAGGGAAAAACCCAGGAAAACGAACAGCGATTTGAACGGTCGGATCATTACCAGAGGCACTCGCGGATTGAGCCGTAAAGTCTGAGCCACGCCCGCTCGCAGGGCAAGCCCACGCTTTCGGTTTGGCGATGCTGCCAGGCATGCGTATCATTGCGCCCATTCACTCGCCCCAATTTGTTACGGAGGGCCCATGAGCCTGCAAGAACTGAACACCTTCCCTGGCGTCACCGCCACCCCAGACAGCGCAACCCGCAACTTCGTGTTCAACCACACCATGCTGCGCGTCAAAGACATCACCAAATCGCTGGATTTCTACACCCGCGTACTGGGTTTCTCGCTGGTAGAAAAGCGTGACTTCCCGGAAGCGGAATTCAGCCTGTACTTCCTCGCGCTGGTCGACAAATCGCAGATCCCGGCCGACGCCGCTGCGCGCACTGAGTGGATGAAGTCGATTCCCGGCATTCTTGAGCTGACCCACAACCACGGCACCGAGAACGACGCCGACTTCGCCTACCACAATGGCAACACCGACCCGCGCGGTTTCGGCCACATCTGCATTTCGGTACCGGATATCGTTGCCGCTTGCGTACGCTTTGAAGAGCTGGGCTGCGATTTCCAGAAGCGCCTGACCGATGGCCGCATGAAGAGCCTGGCGTTCATCAAGGATCCGGATGGTTATTGGGTCGAAATCATCCAGCCAGCGCCGCTGTAAAGCTGATTCTGGGTAGAGAGCACCCCGCAAAGAAAAACCCCATCATCACTGATGGGGTTTTTCTTTTTCAGGCCCGGGATTTATGCCGGAGCCGAAGTGCGGATCAGGTGATCGAAAGCGCTAAGCGAAGCCTTGGCGCCCTCGCCCACCGCAATCACGATCTGCTTGTACGGCACGGTGGTTACGTCACCGGCGGCAAAGATGCCGGGGATCGAGGTTTCACCGCGGTTGTCGACGATGATCTCGCCGCGCGGCGACAACTCGATGGTGCCCTTGAGCCAATCAGTGTTGGGCAGCAGACCAATCTGCACGAAAATCCCTTCCAGTTCGACGGTGTGCAGCTCTTCGGTATTGCGATCCTTGTAGCGCAGGCCGTTGACCTTCTGGCCATCGCCGGTGACCTCGGTGGTCAGCGCACTGGTGATCACGGTGACGTTAGGCAGGCTGTGCAGCTTGCGTTGCAATACGGCGTCGGCGCGCAACTGAACGTCGAACTCCAGCAAAGTTACGTGTGACACGATACCGGCCAGATCGATCGCTGCCTCAACACCGGAGTTACCGCCGCCAATCACCGCCACACGCTTGCCTTTGAACAGCGGGCCGTCGCAATGCGGGCAATACGCTACACCCTTGTTGCGGTATTCCTGCTCGCCCGGCACGTTCATTTCGCGCCACCGCGCGCCGGTCGCCAGAATCACGCTCTTGGCCTTAAGGGTCGCGCCACTGGCGAAGCGGACTTCATGCAGCTCGCCATTCTTGCCCGGGATCAACTTGTCGGCGCGTTGCAGGTTCATGATGTCGACGTCGTACTGCTTGACGTGTTCTTCCAGCGCGGTCGCCAGTTTCGGGCCTTCGGTTTCCTGAACGGAAATGAAGTTTTCGATGGCCATGGTGTCCAGTACCTGACCGCCGAAGCGCTCGGCTGCAACACCGGTGCGAATACCTTTACGTGCGGCATAAATCGCCGCCGAAGCGCCGGCCGGCCCACCGCCGACCACCAGCACATCAAAGGCTTGCTTGGCGCTGATTTTCTCGGCCTGACGCTCGATGGCGCCGGTGTCGAGTTTGGCGAGGATTTCTTCCAGGCCCATACGGCCCTGGCCGAAGTTTTCGCCGTTCAGGTAAATGCTTGGTACAGCCATGATCTTGCGATCGTTGACTTCGTCCTGGAACAGCGCGCCGTCGATGGCGACGTGGCGGATGTTCGGGTTCAGCACGGCCATCAGGTTCAGCGCCTGAACGACATCCGGGCAGTTCTGGCAGGACAGCGAGAAGTAAGTCTCGAAGTTGAACTCACCCTTGAGCGAGCGGATCTGTTCGATCACTTCGACACTGGCCTTCGAAGGGTGTCCGCCGACTTGCAGCAGGGCCAGCACCAGCGAAGTGAATTCATGGCCCATCGGTATGCCGGCGAAACGCAGGCTGATGTCGGCACCGGGGCGATTGATCGAGAAGGACGGTTTGCGTGCATCGTCACCGCTGTCGATCAAGGTAATCTGATGCGAAAGACTGGCAACGTCTTTCAGCAGGTCAAGCATTTCACGGGATTTCGCACCGTCGTCGAGTGAGGCAACGATCTCGATCGGCTGGGTGACCCGTTCCAGGTACGATTTCAACTGGGCTTTAAGATTGGCGTCCAACATACGGGCGATCTCCTGACTTTATTTGAGGCGAAAAAAAGCCCGAGCGAATCTCGCCCGGGCTTTTCTATTGGGCGGTGCAGCTTACTTGAGTAGGTGCGGAGTTCCGCCCTGTATTGCGTGTGTCACAGACTTAGATCTTGCCGACCAGGTCCAGGGACGGAGCCAGAGTGGCCTCGCCTTCTTTCCACTTGGCCGGGCAAACTTCGCCTGGGTGAGCAGCAACGTACTGAGCAGCCTTGATTTTGCGCAGCAGCTCGGAAGCGTCGCGGCCAACGCCGCCATCGTTCAGTTCAACGATTTTGATTTGGCCTTCAGGGTTGATCACGAAGGTGCCACGATCCGCCAGACCAGCTTCTTCGATCAGCACGTCGAAGTTGCGGGAAATGACATGGGTCGGGTCGCCGATCATGGTGTATTCGATTTTGCCGATAGCTGGCGAAGTGTTGTGCCAGGCAGCGTGGGCAAAGTGGGTGTCGGTCGAAACGCTGTAGATCTCTACGCCCAGTTTCTGGAAGGCGGCGTAGTTGTCAGCCAGGTCTTCGAGTTCGGTTGGGCAAACGAAAGTGAAGTCGGCCGGGTAGAAGAACACTACGGACCATTTGCCTTTCAGGTCAGCGTCCGAGACTTGTACGAAGTCGCCGTTTTTGAACGCGGTAGCTTTGAACGGTTTTACTTGGCTGTTGATGATAGGCATTGATGACTCTCCGTCAGGGTTGTGAATTCGATGGGTGAATCCTACCCAGTCACTCGACGGATGGCTCATTGGCAAACCTGATGCTGCTGATTTGTTTTCGCTATTAGCTGAGGATATTAATAGAAGAAAACGATATCTACGGCGACAGCGGCTTATCCGTAATCCGGGCCATCCCGTGAAAAGGGCTCGCTTCAACATAGCGCATGGCGGACTTCATATCCTTCCAGCCGACGTAACTCATCAGTGACTTGAGATCCCAGCCGCTTTGATGGGCCCACGTTGCAAAACCTCGTCGCAGAGAGTGACTCGTGTAGCGCTCAGCGGAAATTCCGGCGCGCTCCAGAGCCTGACGCAGCAACGGAATCACACTGTTGGCGTGCAAGCCCTCCTCACTCAGATTGCCCCACCGGTCCACGGCGCGAAACACCGGGCCGCGTACGAGCGCAGCCTCGCTTATCCATTCGATATATGCCTGCACAGGGCACAACTTCAACAGCGCCGGGGCCTGATAGGTTTGCCCGATGTTTTCCCGATCACCCTTGCTGCGCGGCAGGTACAAAGTGATGCCGCTGCCAGCGTGCGCCTGCACATGCTCGATCTGCATCCGACACAGCTCATCGCTGCGAAAGCCGCGCCAGAAGCCCAGCAGGATCAATGCCCGATCGCGGCAGGCCCGTAACAGCACTGGTCGATCCTGTTTTTCCCGCGCCTCCCTCATTTCCTGCTCAAGCCAGGCGACAGTCTGTTCCAGATCTCGCAATTGCAACGGCTCGGCCTGCTTCTCCTGGGCGGGATGCAGGGCACGAATGCCCTTGAATACTTTGCGCACCACCGGGGACTTGGTCGGATCAGCGAAGCCCTGACTGTTGTGCCACTGCGCCAGCGCCGACAGACGCAACTTGAGCGTATTGACCGACAGCACGCCAGCATGTGCCACCAGATACCGGGCGATGCTGTCCGCTGTCGCTGGCAGAAACCCGCCCCACACGGACTCGAAATGCTCGATGGCCGCGCGATAACTGCGGCGGGTGTTGTCACGGGTGGCGGCTTGCAGGTAGCGATCGATATCGCTCATGGGCTGATTTTCTCGTTGCGTACTGAAGGTTTGATCGGAAATCGATTTTATGGGTTTCACATGGGGTAATACCAGTATATCCCGTCCGTTTATCGGTGCTTATTTCACTTTAATTTCAACGTGGTACACTGTGTGCTTTAGTGGCATGTACCACAGTACGAAATGGTAGGAGCAGATATGGCCCGTGGCGGCGTCAATAAAGCAGTAGTCCAGATCGCGCGCGCAGCGATTCTCGCCCGTGGCGAACACCCCAGCATCGACGCAGTACGCATCGAGCTGGGCAATACGGGTTCCAAAACCACAATTCATCGCTACCTGAAGGAACTGGATGACGGCAGCGAACCGGCCGATCCGTCGGCAGAACCTGTCGATGACGAACTCCTCGCCCTCGTCACACGCCTCGCCCAGCGCCTGAAAGAACAGGCGCAGGAGCCGATTGATCAGGCACGCGAGCAGTACGAGCATCAGCGTCAGGCACTGGAAAACGAGCTGAATCAGCTTCGTCAGGATCATGCGCAGCTGGAGAAGAAGCACGACATTCAGACTGCCGCGCTGGCAAAGGAATCCGAAGCCCTGAGCGATACCCGCTCGATGCTGCAGACCGAGCAGACCCGCAACGCCGGACTGAATCAGGCGCTGGCCGATTTTGAATTGCGCTTGCAGGACAAGGACGAGCAGATCCGCTCGCTGGAAGAGAAGCACCTGCACGCCCGCGATGCGCTTGAACACTACCGCAACGCCATCAAGGAGCAGCGTGAGCAGGAGCAAAGCCGTCACGAGACGCAGGTGCAGCAGTTGCAGATGGAGTTGCGCCAGGCGCAGCAAAGCGCCCTCGTACGTCAGGACGAAATCACCCAGCTGCACCGCGACAACGAACGCCTGCTGACCGAAAATCGCGGCACCGTGCGCGAACTGAGCCTGTTGCAGGATCAGCTCAAGCACAGTAATCAGCGTCAGGATCAATTGCTGGAGCAAGCGTCCCGCGTCGACAGTGAACGCACCCTCCTCCAGGAACGTCTGCGCGTGGCCCTGCTGGAAAGTCAGACGCTCAAGCAGAACGTCGACGAGCAGTCGCAGCTCAATCAGTCATTGGAAAAAGAATTAACCAAGGCGCAAGACAGCCTGCGCCTGGCTACTACCGCTGAGGCAGCGCCAGACGCAGCCCAACCGAAAAAGATTTAAGCGCCGACCGGCGTACGCATTGTGACAAACTCTTCGGCCGCCGTCGGATGCACTCCGATGGTGTCGTCGAAGTCACGCTTGGTTGCGCCAGCCTTCAAAGCGATTGCCAGCCCCTGCACGATCTCGCCAGCATCCGGGCCGACCATGTGACAGCCCAACACCTTGTCAGACTTGCCATCGACCACCAGCTTCATCAGCGTGCGCTCCTGGCAGTCCGTCAGGGTCAGCTTCATCGGCCGGAAGCGGCTTTCGTAGATCACCACGTCGTGACCCGCCTCCCGCGCCTCCTCTTCAGTCAGACCGACGGTGCCGATGTTCGGCAGACTGAACACTGCCGTCGGGATCATCTTGTAATCCACCGGACGGTATTGCTCAGGCTTGAACAGACGCCGCGCCACTGCCATGCCCTCAGCCAGCGCCACCGGCGTCAACTGAACACGACCGATGACATCGCCCAGCGCCAGGATTGAAGGCTCGGTGGTTTGAAACTGCTCATCGACCTTAATGAAGCCTTTGTCGTCGAGCTGCACATCGGTATTTTCCAGCCCCAGGTTGTCCAGCATCGGACGTCGGCCGGTGGCATAGAACACACAATCGGCTTCCAGCACGCGACCATCCTTGAGGGTTGCTTTCAGGCTGCCATCTGATTGCTTGTCGATACGGGCAATGTCGGCATTGAATTGCAGATCCAGGCCACGCTTGGTGAGTTCTTCCTTCAAGTGCTTACGAACCGAACCGTCGAAACCGCGCAGGAACAGATCTCCGCGATACAGCAACGTCGTATTGGCGCCCAGACCATGGAAGATTCCGGCGAATTCGACGGCGATGTAACCGCCACCGACGACCAGTACACGCTTGGGCAGCTCTTTGAGGAAGAACGCCTGGTTCGAGCTGATCGCATGCTCATGCCCCGGAATCTCGGGGATCTGCGGCCAGCCACCGGTGGCGATCAGAATATTCTTCGCGGTGTAGCGCTCGCCGTTGACCTCGACTTCGTGCGGGCCAACGATTTTCGCGTGAGCCTCATGCAGGGTCACGCCGCTGTTGACCAGCAGATTGCGATAAATGCCGTTCAGGCGATTGATTTCGCGATCCTTGTTGGCAATCAGCGTGGCCCAGTCAAAATCCGCCTCGCCCAGTTGCCAGCCGAAACCAGAGGACTGTTCGAAGTCTTCGGCAAAGTGGGCGCCGTACACCAACAGTTTTTTCGGTACGCAACCAACATTGACGCAGGTACCGCCCAGATAACGGCTCTCGGCCACCGCTACTTTTGCGCCGAAACCTGCCGCAAAACGCGCAGCGCGCACACCGCCGGAACCGGCGCCAATCACATAAAGGTCAAAATCGTAGGCCATTTCTATCTCCTCGGCAGGCGATCAGCATACCCGCAGATGCTTATTGAGCAAGTCTCTACTGCAAGGGGACGGGCAATACCGGGAGGTTCTACCGTTAGCATTTGATTAATGGCTTTCTGCCGGTTGAATTTTTGGCAGCCGCAACGTATGCCAGGCGATCAGAATCGCTACGAGCGCCAGGCCGAAAGCGAGCCACGATGCCAATGCAATTCCGCCCGCAAATGCACTTCCCGCCTGCTGCATCAACTGTTGCGCTTGATCCCCCGCCAACCCCGCCGCCACATGATGAGCGCCAGCCAGCGTTTCACTTGCCAGCATCGTCTGAACATCGCTCAAAAACGCTGGAAGCTGCAGGTCTGCTCGGTAGTGAGCCGTCACCAGGCCGCCAATCAGAGTAGTACCCAGCACCACGCCAACTTCATAGGCTGTTTCACTGATGGCGGATGCCGCCCCTGCCTTCGCCGGGGGCGCTGCCGACAAAATCACATCATTGGAAACCGTAGCGATCGCCCCCCACTCCGATGTTGAGCAACGCGAACGCCACTACCAATACCGCAAGACTGCTGCCCATGCTGGCCACCAGCAAAAAGGCCGCACCGGTGAAAGCCACCAGAATCGGTATCAGTACATGCACCGGCATGCGCTGCGCGACTGGGACGACTGCCACTCCAACCATAATCGCCATGATTTGCCCCGGCACCAATGCAAGGCTCGCACTCAAGGGCGCCATTTGCAGAACAATCTGCAAAAACTGAGTCGTGAAGAAAACGAAGCCGACAAGAAACGCAAGACTCATCAAATTGATAAGGACTGATCCGCTGAAGGCGCCATTGCTGAACAGGGTCATGTCCATCAGGGGTACAGGAAGACGCAACTGGCGACGTACGAATATCCAGCCTGCCAGTGCACCTACCAGAAAGGTGCCAAACACAACACCGTCAATGCCCTCACTGGCGCCATGCTTGATGCTGTAAACGATACAACCCAGTGCGACCATCGACTGAAGGATGCTGATCGGGTCCAGCGGACCCGACACATCACGCTCTGATTCAGGGAGCAACAGCGGCCCCAGTACTAACAATGGAATCAGGACGGGTACCGCCAACAGAAAAATCGCGCCCCAATCAAAGAACTGCAGCAACACCCCTCCCACCAAAGGCCCTAGTGCCGAGCCGACAGTCAGCGTCGTTGCCCAGATCGCTACTGCCACTCTGCGCTCTTCTCGATCCTCAAACACCGAACGTATCAATGCCAGCGTGGAGGGCATCAACATCGCACCGAAAATCCCCATACAAGCCCGCCCGATAATCAGCTGCATCGATGTTGCGGAATATGCGGTCAGCACCGAGACCACCACAAACCCGAACGAGCCGATAAGCAGCAACTTACGGTGCCCCACCCGATCACCCAGGCTACCCATCGAAACCAGCAGTCCTGCGAGAACCAACGAATAGGCATCAATCATCCACAGCTGCTGGCTGGCCGTCGGACGCAAGGCTTCGGCGATTTTGGGTAACGCGAAACCCAATACGGTGTTATCAACGGTCACCAGCAGCACTGGCAACATGAGCACCGCCAGCCCTGACCAGCGTCTGCCACTTGATCTTCGTGTTGCAGCCATATTCTTTAACGCCACAAGCAACACTCCTTATTGCTGGAGAATAAATTTCACAACTGTCCTTCGACGATCATGAAACGCGGTCCTCCGCACCTCCCTGGCGAAGACGAGTCAGTTCAGCAGCGAACATGCAGGCTGACAATCGAACATTTGTTTCACATTGCATCCTGAATTGAATCGAGATGCGCTATTTCTCCCCACAAACGCAAACGCCCCGAACATGTCGGGGCGTTTGTTTTTAGCATCACACGATTCAGACCGTGTGACGTACCTTCAGACAGTCAGGCGCTATCAGTACGCCTTGCCAGTCTTGTAGAAATTCTCGAAGCAGAAGTTGGTTGCTTCGATGTAGCCTTCAGCACCACCGCAGTCGAAACGCTTGCCCTTGAACTTGTAGGCCATCACGCAGCCGTTCTGGGCTTGTTTCATCAGGGCGTCGGTGATCTGGATTTCCCCGCCCTTGCCTGGCTCGGTCTGTTCGATCAGGTCGAAAATGTCCGGGGTCAGGATATAGCGGCCGATGATCGCCAGGTTCGACGGTGCGTCTTCCGGCTTTGGCTTCTCGACCATGCTGTGTACGCGGTAGATGTCGTCGCGGATCATTTCGCCAGCGATCACACCGTACTTGCTGGTTTCCTGCGGATCGACTTCCTGGATGGCAATGATCGAGCAGCGGAACTGTTTGTACAGCTTGACCATCTGGGTCAGTACGCCGTCGCCTTCGAGGTTGACACACAGGTCGTCTGCCAGCACCACAGCGAACGGTTCGTCACCGATCAGCGGACGACCGGTCAGGATCGCGTGGCCCAGGCCTTTCATTTCGGTCTGACGAGTGTAGGAGAACGAGCACTCGTTCAGCAGCTTGCGGATACCGACCAGGTATTTTTCCTTGTCGGTGCCTTTGATCTGGTTTTCCAGTTCATAGCTGATGTCGAAGTGGTCTTCCAGGGCGCGCTTGCCACGACCGGTCACGATGGAGATTTCGTTCAGGCCAGCATCCAGAGCTTCTTCGACGCCGTACTGGATCAGTGGCTTGTTTACCACCGGCAGCATTTCTTTGGGCATGGCCTTCGTCGCTGGGAGGAAGCGAGTACCGTAACCGGCTGCTGGGAACAAGCATTTCTTGATCATATAAGTCCTTGAAAGGGCTGTGTGTACGAGTTTCGGCGCAGTCTAATCAGGCGGCGTGCACCTTACAATGCCCCGCACTGGCTAACCGATGTCAACATAGAGAAATATTCTCGCGGATAGTTCAATCCGCACACAAAGGCTGCGAAATCAGCGTAGTCCAAAGATCCAGGAATACCTCATCGACCTGCGCCAGTCGCCGATTTACCGTTATCATGACGCCTTTGAAACAGCCAACGAGGCAGTGAGATGTCCGCAGCAAAAATCATCAATGGGTACAGCGTCGCCAAGGCGAAAGATGACCAGTGGCATATCACCGCCGCCAACGGCGAAGATGTGTCCGGTCCGTTGCCCACTGAAGCGATGGCGATAGAAGTGGCCGCGGTGCTTGATTACACGCCTCCTGCACCGAAGCGTCGCGGCAAGGACCAAGACTGATCGGCAACCACGAATCTCGGCCCTGCCTTCGCGCAGGGCTTTTTTTGGGCTGTGCGCAAAGAACTGGCCAATCGCTATAACCTTTTCATGCCGGCGCTGTCATAGCGTCTAGCCCCCTCCTCCTCGAAGACGACATTGCCATGATCAACCGCCCCTTCATCAGTTTTCTACCCCTGATTGCGCTCGCGGCCCTGGCCGGCTGCGCCACATCGCAGACCACCTACCTGAACAACGGCGAACAGGGTTTGAGCATCGACTGCTCCGGCGAAGCCAATTCCTGGGCCAGCTGTTACGAAAAGGCTGATGCATCATGCGCCGGAACCGGCTATCGCATTGTCGGGACTGAAGGCACACCGGCGCCCAAGGAAGACGACAAGACGCTGGGCGTCGATGTCGGCAACTACAAAACCCGTAGCGTAGTAGTGGTATGTAAGTAGCCTTACATGTGAATTTCGGCGAATTTGATCCCCAGTCCGCGCACGACCTCGATCAGGTCATCGAGTCGGTTGAAGGATTCGACTTCGTCGTTATCGTCCACCAGAAAATAACTGCGACCGGCGCTTTTCTTGAAGAACACGATCCACTCTCCCGGATTTGCCGGGTTCTGGATCACATGGGTAGCCGCAATGAGCCCTTCCTTGTGTCGCTCCCGCACCTGCTCTCTCTTCATTCACCTCTCCAGAAATGACAATGCCGCCACAGCAACGCTGTGACGGCATCAATGCTGACGGCTGACAGTCTATCAGCCGGAAATACAGGCAGTGGCGGCTTTGCGCACATCCCATGGACGCAGCGGCACATTGGACATCCGTTCATGCAGCTTGATGCTGCTGCCACCGGAGCGATCCTCGATATCAAACACTGCGGCGGGACCTGATCCCAGCTTGCCCGGAACGATGACCCGGACTTCGTCCTTGTGCCGCTCGACCTGCAGGGCGCCCCGGCTGCCGGACAGCTTCTCGGCCAGGCATTCAGCATACTCATGGGGCTTCTTACCGGAAATGACGTTCATGGTCGGCAGTGTTTCATTGATTTCCGAAACACTTGCGCAACCACCCATTGCCAATGCCAACGGCAGAATCACCACACCCCACTTCATACAAAACCTCCGATAAAGACCCTCCGACAGCACGAATGCCGTTTTTCTCCAAGGCCCATTGCATTTAATCCACATCGAATCGTGAATATCTGTTTTTAATTGTCAAAGCGGCGCCCGACGGCCGGATAATAACCTGTCCGGGCTGATAAACTGCGCCAATCGACAATGCTATCGTTTTGATTTTGTAGAAAAAGCCCTTCTGGAGGCGCCCATGAAATTCATTCACCAGCGCGAGCACCTCAACGAAGACGACATCGTCGTCATTCAATGCTCGCAAACCTGCAATATCCGCTTGATGAACGACGCCAACTTTCGCAGCTTCAAGAATGGCGGCCGTCACACCTATCACGGTGGTGCTTTCGACACGTTCCCGGCCCGTATTACCGCGCCGAGCACCGGCTTCTGGAACATCACCATCGACACCGTCAACCGCCGTGCGATCAGCGTGACCCGCAAGCCGACCCTGACGCACTCGATCAAGATCATTCGCCGCTCGAGCTCCAAACTCAGCTGAGCGACTCCGCCAACGCAGACAGGTAAGCATCAACGTGGCCCAAACGACCAAATACGTGATCAAGTACAAACTCAACGGTGAACGCCGTTTCGAGTTCGCCCAACTGGAAAAGGGCACGCCGGAAGAAGCCAAGGCAGCACTGGATGCCTTGCACGGCCAGAGTGACGATGTGATCAGCGACATCAGCGTCAGCAAGGCCCTGTAAAACCCGGATGACAATTCGACCGCAAGCGGCGGAGTGTTCCGAGCGGGTGGACGGCCCACACTGAGACCTGAATGCAAGCCAAGGAATCAGCATGTCACGCTCATCCGTCTCTCCGCTCGATGCGCTCGACTGGATCGCCCTGGAGCAGCAACTGGACCAGGACGGTTGCGCGGTCGTCCGTACGCTGCTGCGCCCGGACACCTGTGATCGATTGAGTGCGCTTTACCCACAAAGTGAACCGTTTCGATCCCAAGTCATCATGGCCCGCCACGGTTTCGGGCGCGGGGAATACAAATACCTGCGCTATCCGCTTCCGCCCGTGGTCGAACGCCTGCGCAGCGCGCTCTACCCGCGACTTGTACCTTTGGCCAACCGCTGGCATGAGCGAATGGGGCTGCCTGAACGCTTTCCAGAACAGCACAGCGAATTTCTCCATCGCTGCCACGCCGCCGGTCAATTGCGGCCTACCCCGCTCTTGCTGCAATACGGCCCGCAGGACTACAACTGTCTGCATCAGGATCTGTACGGTGAACATGTCTTTCCGCTGCAAGTGGCGATTCTTCTGTCAGAACCTGGCAAAGATTTCACAGGCGGCGAGTTCGTTTTGACTGAACAGCGCCCGAGAATGCAGTCGCGCCCGCTGGTGATGGACCTGAGAAAAGGCGACGCGCTGATCTTTGCCGTCAACCAGCGCCCGGTCAAAGGCACGCGCGGCGACTATCGAGTAAGCATGCGCCACGGCGTCAGCCGATTGCACAGCGGAACACGGCATACTCTGGGCATCATTTTCCACGACGCGACCTGACGATCATGCAAACCACCTTCGACCTGTTCGCCGACACAGAATCCGAACAGCCCCGGCGCACCGAACAGATCGGTGAACAATCCTGGGTGCTGCGCGGCTTTGCCCTTCCACAAATCGAGCAGTTGTTGCCGGCCCTGGAATCGATCATCGCTCGCGCCCCGCTGCGCCACATGATGACGCCCGGGGGCTTCAGCATGTCGGTGGCCACCAGCAGTTGCGGAGCAGTGGGCTGGATCACCGATCGCAGCGGCTACCGCTATTCATCCGAAGATCCCGTGAGCCATCAGCCCTGGCCGGCCATGCCCGAAGTGTTTCGCGAGCTGGCCCTGACGGCAGCGAAAAGCGCCGGATTTGCCGACTTCGTTCCGGACTCCTGCCTGATCAATCGTTATGTCCCAGGCGCAAAGATGTCGCTGCATCAGGACAAAGACGAAAAAACCTACGAAGCGCCGATCGTTTCGCTGTCTTTGGGCCTACCCGCAACGTTCCTGTTCGGCGGTTTCGCACGCGGCGACAGGAGCCAGAAAATCTCGCTGCTGCACGGCGACATGGTGATCTGGGGTGGTGTAGACCGGCTGCGCTACCACGGGATCCTGCCGATCAAGCCCGGTCGGCATCCGCGCCTGGGCGAGCAGCGTTTCAACCTGACGTTTCGTACCGCTGGATAATCCTGCAAAGTTTGACCGCAAGGGTCGGAGTGTTCCGGCCGGTGGCACTGGTTAACCTGACATTCAACAGGTCAACGGACTCTCCATCATGAAAACGCTTTCCACCTCGCTGAACACTGAAGACGATCCAAGGTGGGCCGCTGTCGTGGCACGCGACCCTCGGGCAGACGGCCAGTTTGTCTATGCCGTGAAAACCACCGGCATCTATTGCCGCCCCAGCAGCCTGGCGCGCTTGCCGAAACCGCAGAACGTCGAGTTCTTCGACACCGCCGGAGAAGCCGAGGCCGCGGGCTATCGTCCCAGCAAACGGGCGAGCAAGGATCAGACCGAAGTCGCTGCTCAGCATGCCGCCACCGTCGCGGCAGCCTGTCGCCAGATCGAAGCGTCGGACAGCCTGCCGGCACTCAACGATCTCGCCGAAACCGCTGGCCTGAGCGCCTTCCACTTTCATCGCGTCTTCAAGGCCGCAACGGGTCTGACCCCAAAAGGCTACGCCGCCGCACATCGCTCGCGCCGGGTCCGTCAGCGTCTGGCGGACGGCGGCTCGGTGACCGAGGCGTTGTATGACGCCGGTTTCAATTCCAACAGCCGTTTCTACGAGGCCGCCGATCAGGTACTGGGCATGAAACCCGGCGACTTCCGCGCAGCCGGGCAGAACAACGACATCCGCTTCGCCGTCGGCCAGTGCTCGCTCGGCGCCATTCTGGTGGCGCAGAGCGCGCGCGGAATCTGCGCGATTCTGCTGGGGGACGATCCGCACCAACTGGTGTGCGACCTGCAGGACCAGTTTCGCCGGGCCAACCTGATCGGTGCCGATGCCGAGTTCGAACAACTGATCGCTCGCGTCGTCGGCTTTATAGAGGCGCCTGCCATCGGCCTGGATTTGCCGCTGGATGTGCGCGGCACGGTGTTTCAGGAACGTGTGTGGCAGGCGCTGCGCGAAATTCCGGTCGGCAGCACCGCCAGCTACGCGGACATCGCCTTGCGTATCGGCTCGCCAAAAGCCGTGCGCGCAGTGGCCCAGGCTTGCGGCGCCAACAGCCTCGCGGTGGCCATTCCGTGCCACCGCGTGGTGCGCAGCGACGGCAACCTCAGCGGCTACCGCTGGGGCGTGGAACGCAAGCGAGAGCTGTTGCTGCGCGAAACGCAGGTTTAACGCAGCGATGTAAATCGCCACCGATTCGGGGCCCGACAGGCCTCGAAGTCGGTGGCAAATTTTCCGCTTTCGATCCGGTTCGTCTCGACGTCTGCTGACGGCCCGGTCACCGCAATCCCGGCGGTGACATCGAATGCTCCGGGCGGGCCGCGATGGCGCTGAGGTCTCAGCGATTGACGTCGACCACAACCCGTCCGCGCAACTGACCCGCGAGCAACTTCGGAGCCGCCTCAAGAGCTTCGCCGAGACCGATTTCATGGCTGATCAGTGGCAACAGCGCAAAATCCAGATCCTTCGCCAGACGATTCCAGGCCTCGATGCGGCGAGCCTTGGGCTGGGTCACGCTGTTGATCCCGGCCAGCGTCACGCCACGCAAAATGAACGGCGCCACAGACGCCGGGAAATCCATGCCCTGAGCCAGACCGCATGCGGCCACGGTGCCTTCGGCCCGGGTACTGGCGCAGGCATTGGCAAGCGTGTGGCTGCCGACTGAATCGATGACGCCCGCCAGATCAATCCCCGGAACCATCGGGAACTTGCGCACCACCGGGCTGCTACCGGTGATCGCCAGGCCGTCCTTGAAATTCAGCGTGCTGTACGCGACACGAACCGTCACATCGCCCGCAGGCAACTGCTCGTCATCAATCTCTTGCAGGTTGGCGCGATAACCGCTGTCGTCTTTGTCGATCAAAATGCCTGTGAACATGACTGCCTCTCACGGGTGGAAATCAGGATGTCGAGGGATTGGAATAGCACACTGCAACATTTTGCCCCACTCGACCTTTAGCCAATCGGACCCGAACGCACAGCCAGCGCCGGCTGTTCAAGCTACAAATCTGTGCTGGTCTTGGGAGTGGCTTTGCGTTAAAAAACCGGCTGCTACCGTCCCTGCCCTGTTTTGTCGTCGGAGAAGCTATCCCATGAGCCAATGGCCTGATACCCGCATTCTTGACCTTTTCGGCATCGAACTGCCGATCATCCAGGGCCCCATGGCCGGTGCCACCAATTCTTCGATGGTCATCGCAGCGTGCAACGCCGGTGGCCTCGGTTCGATGCCGGCTGCGATGCTGACCATCGAGCAACTGCGCGAAGAGCTGAAGACCATTCGCCAAGGCACGAACAAGCCGTTCAACGTCAACTTCTTCTGCCATCAACCGCCGGCCGCCGATGAGCAAAAGGCGCGAGAGTGGAAAAATCTGCTGGAGCCCTACTATCGCGAACTGGGTGTCGATTTCGATGCGCCGACGCCGGTGTCCAACCGTGCGCCCTTCGATGCGGCCGCCTGCGAGGTGCTGGAAGAATTTCGCCCTGAAGTGGTGAGCTTCCATTTCGGCCTGCCGGAAAAAGCCTTGCTGGATCGGGTCAAGGCCACCGGCGCGAAAATCCTCTCGTCGGCAACCACGGTCGACGAAGCAATCTGGCTGGAGCAGAACGGTTGCGACGCGATCATCGCCATGGGTTACGAGGCCGGAGGTCATCGCGGGATGTTCCTCAGCGCTGACCTGAGCAGTCAGGTCGGTACGTTTGCGCTGGTGCCGCAAGTGGTCGATGCGGTGAGTGTGCCGGTGATTGCTGCCGGTGCAATTGCCGATGCACGCGGCGTGGCAGCAGCGTTCATGCTCGGCGCTTCGGCGGTTCAGGTCGGCACGGCGTATCTGTTTACCCCGGAAGCGAAAGTCAGTGCTTCGCACCACAAGGCCTTGCGCACCGCCAAGGAAAGCGAGACGGCGGTAACCAATCTGTTTACCGGGCGTCCGGCAAGGGGGATTCTCAATCGAGTGATGCGCGAACTGGGCCCGATGTCGGACAAGGCCCCTGCCTTTCCGCTGGCTGGCGGTGCCTTGATGCCGCTGCGCGCAAAAGGCGAAGCCGAATTCAGTAACCTGTGGGCCGGTCAGGCGTTCACGCTCGGCAAAGACCTTGGCACCGCTGAACTGACCCGGCAACTGGCTGAAGGCGCGCTGGCAAAATTGACGCGGTGATCTACCCGAGCGAGTGAGGAGCGTGACGCCCTCACTCGGTTTAAAAGCAGTGCTTCCCGTTTGGCGGCATTTCGCTATATATTTCTCTATATAGCGTTTCACCCCATCGTACGGCGCAGTCTATCCCTCCAATAACAACTGCCCACTGCACTTGCCATTCACGGAGCCGTTACATGATCAATCGTGCCACCCGCTTTGCCCCTGTCCTGTTCGCGGTATTCGCCATCGGCGCCGCCCAGGCCGACGAAGTGCAAGTCGCCGTCGCGGCCAACTTCACCGCACCGATCCAGGCGATTGCCACCGATTTCGAAAAAGACACCGGACACAAGCTGGTCGCTGCCTATGGCGCCACGGGCCAGTTCTACACCCAGATCAAAAATGGCGCGCCGTTCGACGTGTTCCTCTCGGCCGATGACACCACCCCTGAAAAACTCGAGAAAGAAGGCGACACCGTCAAGGGTTCGCGCTTCACCTACGCCATCGGCACCCTGGCACTGTGGTCGGCCAAGGAAGGTTACGTCGATGCCAAAGGCGACGTCCTGAAGAAAAACGAATATCAGCACCTGTCCATCGCCAACCCGAAAGCCGCCCCTTATGGTCTGGCCGCCACTCAGGTGCTGGAAAAACTGAATCTGACTGAGGCCACCAAAGCCAAGATCGTTGAAGGCCAGAACATCACCCAGGCTTACCAGTTCGTGTCCACCGGCAACGCCGAACTGGGCTTCGTTGCCCTGTCGCAGATCTACAAGGACGGCAAGGTCAGCAGCGGCTCGGCGTGGATCGTTCCAGCGAACATGCACGACCCGATCAAGCAAGACGCGGTGATCCTGAACAAAGGCAAAGACAACGCCGCTGCCAAGGCGCTAGTTGATTACCTCAAGGGCCCGAAAGCCGCTGCGGTCATCAAGTCCTACGGTTATCAGCTGTAAATGTCGCTGACGAGTGCCGATTTCGCGGCGATATGGCTGACCCTGAAGCTGGCGTCTCTGACCACCGCAATCCTGCTGGTCGTCGGCACTCCGATTGCCTTGTGGTTGTCGCGCAGCCGTTCCTGGCTGCGCGGCCCAGTCGGCGCGATTGTCGCCCTTCCATTGGTACTGCCACCGACGGTCATCGGTTTCTATCTGCTGCTGGCCCTCGGCCCCAATGGCTTCATTGGCCATTTCACCCAATGGCTGGGGCTCGGCACCTTGACCTTCAGCTTCACTGGATTGGTGATCGGTTCGGTGCTCTATTCCATGCCGTTCGTGGTGCAGCCATTGCAAAACGCCTTCTCCGCGATCGGCACTCGCCCACTGGAAGTGGCCGCGACATTACGCGCCAATCCCTGGGACACCTTCTTCAGCGTGATCCTGCCGCTGGCGCGTCCCGGCTTCATCACTGCAGCGATCCTTGGCTTCGCCCACACCGTTGGTGAATTCGGCGTGGTGCTGATGATCGGCGGGAATATTCCCGACAAGACCCGGGTGGTTTCCGTACAAATCTACGACCACGTCGAAGCCATGGAGTACGCCCAGGCGCACTGGCTGGCCGGGGCGATGCTGGTGTTTTCGTTTCTGGTGTTGCTGGCGCTGTATTCCAGCCGCAAGACCCGCGCGGGCTGGAGCTGATCGATGATTGATGCACGTCTGAAACTGGCCTGGTCAGGCTTCAGCCTCGATGTTGACCTGCAGATGCCCGGTCGCGGTGTGACAGCGCTGTTCGGTCAGTCCGGTTCGGGCAAGACCACTTGTCTGCGCTGCATCGCCGGGCTTGAGCGTGCGCCGCACGCCTTTATCCGCATCAATGACGAAGTCTGGCAGGACAGCGAAAAAGGCATTTTCGTGCCGCCGCACAAACGCACGCTCGGTTATGTGTTTCAGGAAGCGAGCCTGTTTCCGCATCTGTCGGTACTGGCCAATCTGCAGTTCGGCCTCAAGCGCATTGCCAGGGCACAGCGCCGGGTCGACTTGACCCAAGCCACCGAACTGCTGGGGATCGGCCACTTGCTCGATCGCCACCCGCAACACTTGTCCGGCGGTGAGCGTCAGCGTGTCGGCATCGCTCGCGCATTGTTGACCAGCCCCCGGCTGCTGCTGATGGATGAGCCTTTGGCAGCCCTCGACAGTCAGCGCAAAAGAGAGATCCTGCCTTACCTGCAACGCCTGCACGACGAACTGGAAATCCCCGTGCTGTATGTCAGCCACGCGCAGGACGAAGTGGCCAGGCTCGCCGACCATCTGGTGCTGCTCAGCGACGGCAAAGCGCTGGCCAGCGGCCCGATTGGCGAAACCCTGGCACGGCTCGACCTGCCCCTGGCCATGGACAACGACGCCGGCGTGATCATCGAAGGCCAGGTCAGCGGGTACGATGCCGACTATCAATTGCTCACCCTGCAACTACCGGACTCGCCCCTGAACATTCGCGTGACCCACGCGCCGCCGTTGGCGAAGGGCCAGAGACTGCGATGCAAGGTTCACGCGCGGGACATCAGCCTGACCCTGCAAAACAGCGAATTCAGCAGCATCCTCAATCGCCTGCCGGTCACAGTCGTCAGCGAGCAACCAGCCGATAACGCTGCGCACGTGCTCATCCGCCTCGATGCCGGGGGAACACCGTTGCTGGCGCGCATCACTCGGTATTCTCGGGACCAGCTTGGCGTGCATCCGGGCCAGTCATTGTGGGCACAGATCAAGGCTGTCGCGGTACTGGCTTAAATCCGCGGGCACGACCGTCATGGCGCGTGGTCAATGGCTTTAACAGCCTGATTTGCCGCGAAGGAAGTCCGCCATGCCCGATACTGTGCTCACCGAAGTGTTGCCTTCTGATCTGCATTACGTTGATGACACGCAGCCCGGTATCACCCGCAAAAAGTTGCGCGGAAAATTCGCCTACTTCGATCCCAAAGGCCAGCGCATCACCGATCCTGACGAAATCAAACGCATCAACGCGCTGGCCGTTCCACCGGCCTACACCGACGTGTGGATTTGCGCCGACCCGCGCGGCCATTTGCAAGCCACCGGCCGCGACGCCCGTGGACGCAAGCAATATCGCTATCACCCGCGCTGGCGCGAAGTGCGCGACGCGGACAAGTATTCACGCCTGCGCGAGTTCGGTCTGGCGCTGCCCAAACTGCGTAAACAGCTGGAGAAGCTGCTGGCAGCGCCGGGTTTCAGCCGCGACAAAGTCATGGCCACGGTCATCACGCTGCTCGACGCCACGCTGATCCGCGTCGGCAACACGCAATACGCCCGGGACAATCGCTCCTACGGCCTGACAACCCTGCGCAGCCGGCATGTCGAGGTCAACGGCAGTGCGATCCTGTTTCAGTTTCGCGGCAAGAGCGGTATTGAACACCAGATCACGGTGAAGGACCGGCGACTGGCTCGCATCATCAAGCGCTGCCTGGAAATTCCGGGACAGAACCTGTTCCAGTATCTGGATGAAAACGGCGAGCGGCACACTGTCAGTTCCTCTGACGTCAACACCTACCTGCAAACCCTGACCGGTGCAGATTTTACCGCCAAGGATTATCGGACCTGGGCCGGCAGCGCCCTCGCTCTGGCGGTCCTGCGGGAACTGCAATGGGAGTCCGAGACCGAGGCCAAGCGGCATGTGGTCGAGATGGTGAAGGGAGTCGCCCGCCAATTGGGCAACACGCCGGCAGTCTGTCGCAAGTGCTATATCCACCCGGCAGTGGTCGAACATTTCATGCTCGGGGCCCTGGCCGAGTTGCCGAAACCGCGCATCCGCAAAGGCCTGCGCAAGGAAGAAGTTGCGTTGGCGCTGTTCCTTGAGCGCATGGCCGAGCAAGCAGGCGCGCCTTGAAGCCTGCGCCCATCTGGACTAGGCTACGCCCTCCTACCTCCCCAGGACGATCGCAGAAGTGAACAACTAAGCCTTCAAAAATGTAATCGCGACACGCCGGTCATGGCGCTTGTCAGTGTTCACAACATTTTTTGGAGGTGCCGATGACTCACGTCTCGCGTACGCCTGCTCTCGTCTCCCTGAATCAACTGGGTTTTCAGTTCGCCAATGGCGAGACGATTTTCACTGCACTCAATCTGAAATTCGATCACACCCCGACCGCCATCGTTGGGCGCAACGGCGTTGGCAAAAGCGTACTCGCGCGCCTGATCGCAGGACATTGGCAACCCACCAGCGGCAGCGTGACGCGCGCCGTGGCGACAACCTATGTGGCGCAAAACGTTGTCGCGACACACGGCCAGACAGTCGCCGAGTCCACCGGCTGCGCCGCGATTCTTCGGGCTCTGGAGCGAATGAACCAGGGCTGCGGATCAGTCGAGGATTTCGAACTTATTGGCGAACAATGGGATCTGGCAGAGCGGTTGCGCCGCTTGCTCGATGACTCAGGACTGAGCGAAGTCGCCTTCACCGACAAGACCGGCAACCTCAGCGGCGGCCAGCAAGCGCGGATTGCCCTGATTGGCGCTTTTTTGAGTCAGGCTCCGCTGCTGGTTCTGGATGAGCCGACCAACCACCTGGATACATCCGGACGCCAATGGCTGATGAACTCGCTTGAGCGCTGGCACACCGGTTTGATCGTCGTCAGCCATGATCGGCAACTGCTCGACCGGATGCAGCGGATCGTCGAGCTGAGCGCGTCGGGCGCCGTTGAATTCGGTGGTAATTATTCGGCGTTCCGCGAACATCAGCGAATTCATCAGGCGGCTGCGCAGGCACGTCTCGACCACGCCAGAAGCGAACGCCAGCGCGAGCGGGTTCGATTACGGCGCGAACACGACACGGTACAGCGCCACGCCGCCAACTCCCGTCGCAACGCCGAAACCGCCAACATTGCCAGTTTCGAATACGTGGCGATCAAGGGCGCGGCACGGGAAATCATGGGGCATGTCCGTCAGGGTCATAAGGCCCGCAAGTCAGAACTCGACGCCCAGGTGCGCGAGGCTTACGCAAAGGTGCAGCCTGAGGACAGTGTGCTGATCAATCTGCCCGGCAGCGCCGTGCCGAACAACCGACAGATCTGCACGCTGATTGACGCTCGGCTGCCATGGTTGCCGAACGATGCGCTGAATCTTGCGATCCATGGCCCGATGCGCATCGCTGTCAGCGGGCCAAACGGCTGTGGCAAATCAACGCTGTTGAAAGTGCTCGCCGGGGAACTGACACCTGTCGATGGTACTGCCACAACCCACGTGCCCTTCGCGTTCCTGGATCAGCAATTGGCGCAACTGGACGATCAGCGCTCTATCACCGAGCAACTGATGATGCAGGGAGCCGCGCTCACTGAGGGCACTCTGCGCAGCTATCTCGCGCACTTGCAACTGGATGCGAGCCGCGCCACGGGTCTCTGTGCAGCATTGAGCGGTGGCGAGCGTCTGAAAGCGGCATTGGCGCTGGCCTTGTGGCGAGCGGATCCTGCGCAGCTGTTGCTGCTGGATGAACCGACCAACCATCTGGATCTGCAATCGGTGGAAGCATTCGAACGAGCGTTGCAGACATTTCCGGGCGCCATTGTCGCCGTTTCCCACGATCAGCACTTCCTTGAGGCGTTGAATCCGACCCACTGTCTGCGCTGGCACCGATCAGGCTGGCAACTGCAACCGACGAACTGACTTGCCTATTTTTTGCACGATCGGTCAGGGCTTCTATAGTTGATCTGGTACGAATCAGCTGCGGTGACGCCATGGAAGACATATTCGTCGTGAAGCGCTGCAACAAGATCGTCATCCACGGTCGGCGCGCAGGAGAAACCCTCCATGAGCCCGCCGAAGCCCAAGGCTGGTATCGCATCTGCGACACGCGAACCGGCGGTTTCATCGGCGATGGCTACGATCGGGAAGAGGACGCCCGCAAGGAATGTCATCGGCTCAACGCCGCCAGCTCGCGAGTGACCGCACCCGAGTCTTCGGGCCGATAGCGGTCATTTACGGGTCTATACTCAAAATCAGCTGAAGGAGCAGCGCCCCAACGGCAGAAAGCTCGCCCTCGCGAGCTTTTTGCTGCCACCGAGCGGATTAATGAACGGAGGTGTTCCATGTCCGAAAAAGAGTCCATCACCACTCTCCTTACCTTGCTCGAGGCCAGGGAGGCGCGTCTCGCGGCAGCCTGCAAAGAGATCGCCGACTGGGTCGACCATCAAGGCGGACACCCTACCGCCCTGCGCATCCGCGACCGGTTGAACGATATCGAAAAGGATACCCCGCTGATTCGCAGCACCCTGTCATCGCTCAAACCGATCGACCGGCCGTTGCCACGCTTCAGGTAGGACATCGGTTCACCTGCTGCATGAAAGAACGTCTTGGAGGTGTGTAAGGTCAAACCCTTTACACGTCACCAAGGAGACGTCTCATGGTCATTCATTTCAAAGTAAACGGGCATCTGGCCTGTGGGCACAAGGGCAACAACCTCTCCTCGAGCAGCGAACTCAATCGAGTGAAGTGCCGCAGCTGCCGCAATACCGACGCATACAAGGATGCCCGCAAAGAACAGCGCAATGCAGCCCCGGCGCGCGGCTCGCCATTCCAGGACTGCAAGACAGGGACCTGACCCAGTCATTTCAATGGGTCATAGCCGATCAACGTCTTTGGCTCCAAATACGCGCTCATCCCCCACCTGCCCATTTCGCGCCCAAGGCCTGAATGCTTGAATCCACCGAAAGGGGCACGCGGTTCGTGGGCCAGGGTGTTGATGAGCACGCGTCCCGAATCGATCTGACGGGCGACGTTCATACAACGTTCGGAGCTTTTTCCCAGCACCAGGGCGCTCAGCCCATAGTCCGTATCGTTGGCAATGCTGATCGCATCGGCATCATCCTCGTAGGGGATGATCGTCAGCACGGGGCCGAAAATTTCCTCACGCGCGATGCGCATCCGGTTGGTGGCATCAGTGAAGATCGTGGGCTTCACGAACCATCCGGCATGCAAGCCTTCCGGGCGACCTTCGCCACCCGCCAGCAACCTCGCGCCTTCTTCGTGGCCGGTACGGATGTAGCGCTGCACCCGCTCCCATTGTTTCTGGCTCACCATCGGACCGATGTCGGTGTCGGCGTTGCGTGGATCGCCCGATTGAATCTGTGAGACACCCTCCTTCGCAATTCGCTCGAACTCTGCCAGCCGGCTGCGCGGCACGAGGATGCGAGTGCCCGCGATGCAAGCCTGGCCGCTGTTGAGAAATCCGGCTTGCAGCACCAACGGCATGACCGCCTGGAAATCAGCATCGTCAAGCACCACGGTGGGGGACTTGCCGCCCAATTCGAGCGTCACGCGCTTCATGGTGTCGGCACCGGTTCTTACCAGATGCTGACCGACAGCGGACGAACCCGTGAACGAGATCTTGGCAACGTCGGGATGACGGGCGATCTCCTCGCCAACCACATCGCCCCGTCCGTTGACGACATTGAATACACCCGGTGGCAGCCCCGCTTCGTGCAACGCCCTGACCACGACCTGCGTCTGCAACGCGCTCATTTCGCTGGGCTTGATGACAGCGGTGCAGCCTGTCGCCAGCGCGGTGGCCAGCTTGTTGCAGATGAAGCCCGCATTGCTGTTCCAGGGCGTAATCAGGCCGGTCACGCCCACGGGCGTCAGAATGACCCTGGCCACGCCGACCTGTTCCTCGAAATCGAACGCCTCCAGTGCATCGATTGCTTGCGCAATCACATCGGCCGGATAAGTCGCCATCCAGCGCCCGCGAACCGCAGGCGCGCCGTATTCCACGAGGATGGCTTCCAGCAGTTCCTCCTCCCTTGCCGCCATGGCCCGGTGCATGCGTTGCAGTGCCGCAATGCGCTCCTCCCGACTGGTACGAGACCACGCCGGAAACGCAACCTTGGCGGCTGCGATCGCACGCTGTGCGTCCAATGCATCGCCCAGCCGAACCTGACCGATGACTTCCTCGGTGCTCGGGTTATGAAGGTCGAACCATTCCTGACCGTGCGGAATGACGAACTCGCCGTCGATGTAGATATGTTCAATGAGTTGCATGGCGACTCCTCGCTCAAAAACGACTCGCCTGAATCGAGCCTCTGTGATGAAGTCTAAGAAGGGTTCATTATTCCGATAAGCCACCCTTTGGCTTATGAAGCATCCGCATATTCAGGACAATCCATGCACAGAACAGGAATGACCGAGCTGGAAGTGGTTCTGGCCGTGGCGCGCCGCAGCAGTTTTCGCGGCGCAGCACAGGAATTGGGCATGTCCACTACCGCCGTGAGCAGTGCGGTGGCCGGCCTGGAAGCACGACTGAAAGTTCGCCTGTTCAATCGCTCCACGCGCAGCGTGGCCCTCACCGACATCGGGCAACGCTATGTGGCACGCATCGCACCTGCGTTGGCGCAGATCAAAAGTGCCGGCGAAGAAGCCAGCCTCGGCCCCGATGAACCCAGCGGCACATTGCGCATCAATGCACCGCATGGCGCGGCCTACCTGCTATTGGATCCGCTATTGAAGCAGTACGCTCAGCGCTATCCCGAAGTGCGCATCGACATCGTCAGCGAATCAAGCATGGTCGACATCATCGCCGGTGGCTTCGACGCCGGGATCCGCCTGGCGGAATCTGTGCCGCAAGACATGATTGCCGTGCCACTGTCAGGTGACATCCGGATGCTCGTGGTAGCAACGCCCGAGTACCTCGAACGCCACGGCGTGCCCGAGCATCCGCGAGATCTGCTCACCCACCAGAGCATCTGCATGCGCATGGCCCATGGTGGCCTCTACCAGTGGGAATTGGAGCGCGATGGCCAAAAGCTGCAGATGGATCTGCCGGTGCGCTTCGCCTCCAACGAGTTGCTGGCCATCAAACAGGCCGTGGTGTTGGGCCTTGGCATTGGCTTCATTTCCGAGTGGTTCATCCAAGAAGAACTGGCGAGCGGCGCCCTCGTGCCGGTGTTGATGCCATGGTGCCCGTCGTTTGGCGGGTTGAGGCTCTACTACTCGGGCCATCGCTTCGTGCCGGCGCGATTGCGCGCACTGATTGAACTGGCGCAGGAGTTGCGGCCCACGGTGGTTTGATAATGTTCCGCCGCCTTTTTATCGTCCCCCCTTCGGCCAAATCAGAAAGGACCGTTTTCGGCCAGAAGCAGTCGTTCAAGGAGGCAGCTATCGACCCACAGCAGTAATCTGAACCGCATTGATCTGAAGCAATGCCTCCTGCCTATCCTAAAATCGTGATGGCAGTTCGTTTCCGGCCTGGGCATCCGAAAAGACCTCATCTGGATCTGCCTGACACCAATATCTGAAAAGTAGGCGAGGCTCGATATTGCCGAAATATTGATCCACGATGCTCTCGGGGCGCACGACCCATTTAGGTTCTGGCCATTGCTGGGCTAAAACACCTAATGGTTTGCCAGATGAATAAACAACCCAAGTGGCCTTGCCTCCACTGATAAGAGGTAGGTAGTCCAAATCTTGTATCACTTCGATCAAGGTGCGCAGTGTTGCTGATTGATCGAGTGTGATCGATATTGCATGACTTTCCAGATCATCTCCCGCATGAACGCTATCTCGATCAATGGCAACTACCAACATGACTGCTCCTTTTAGTGGTGTGCTTTCACCAGATCGATCAGCGTAGAGACATCAGCGGCTAACTGTCGAGTGCGCTTCTAGCCGAAACCTGCCGTACCAGGCTACCGCTTTCGGCCAACAGCAGACGTCCGTGAATGTCTGGTGTCGGCCAGGTCTGGAACTTTAATAACCTGCTAGGCTGACCGCGATTCAGACTACCGATTTTTGTGTGAACGCGAGGTAGTAGCCATTGCAGTCGCGCAGTCCAAACTCCCTTGAACCATAGTCAGTATCTTGAAGTGCCCAAGCGATATTGGCGTTGTTGATCACTGACTCGTAATAACTATCTACATTCGATATCGCCAAGTAGAGCGTACCCGAGTACCCGACTGGTACTCCCCAAATATCCTGTTCAGTAAAGATGAGACTGCAGTCATCCAATCGCACAGTGATTGTTGACGCAGCGGAGTCACTCACGGTGAAACCGAGAGTTTCGCGGTAGTAATTGCCAGTGGCGACAAGATCGTCACAGCGCAGGAGCGTAGTTAACGGCATGCTGACCTCAGCTTGTGATTATGCACTCTATTCTGAGATTGAGAGTTGACATTAAAGACGATCGGTCTAAAGTACCTGCATGACCGACACCAAATCTCCAGTCCGCAGAGGACGTCCTCCAAAAGTTGCCCGAGAGCATGATGATACCCGCGAAATCTTGCTTCGCCGCGGGGTGGAAATGCTTACTGAACGAGGCCTTGCCAGTACCGGTATCGACAGCATTCTAAAATCTGCTCAGGTGCCTAAAGGCTCGTTCTATCACTACTTTGACAGCAAGGAAGCCTTTGGCATGGAGGTACTTGAGGTTTATGCAAATTTCTTTGCACGCAAACTAGAGCGCCATCTGCTAAACCCCGACTTCCCTCCCCTGCAACGCTTGGCAAACTTTGTTGAGGATGCCAAGTCTGGGATGTCCAGACATGAGTTTCGCCGAGGCTGTCTGGTAGGCAACCTCGGCCAGGAAGTATTTGCTCTGCCCGATGGTTTTCGAGTGCGGGTCGACGCTGTGTTGAACGATTGGCAGGCTCTTGTAGCAGCCTGTCTGGAAAAGGCAGTCGCCGCTGGCGAGCTATCGCAGCAAGCCGACTGCAGATCCATTGCTGCCTTTTTTTGGATTGGCTGGGAGGGCGCAGTGCTGCGCGCCAAACTCGTCGGGAATGTTTCCCCGCTGGATATTTTCTTCTCAGGATTTCTCGCCGGCATCACTCGGTGAAGCTTCCGCCCTTTTAAAGACGATCAGTCTAAAGTAAGGAGATTCAAAATGTTTAGAGCGATTGTTGCCGAAAAACGCGGTGAACATTATCAATCCCGATTGGCCGATCTCGACGAAGCCCAGTTACCGGATGGGGATGTCTTGGTACAGGTCGCTTATAGCACGTTGAATTTCAAGGACGCGCTCGCGATAACCGGTAAAAGCCCGGTCGTTCGACAATTCCCGATGGTGCCCGGTATCGATTTTGCGGGCACTGTAAAAGCCAGCTCTCATTCGGCCTATAAACCAGGCGATCGTGTCCTGCTCAATGGCTGGGGCGTAGGCGAAAGTCATTTTGGCGGACTTTCCCAGATGGCCAAAGTCAACGGTGACTGGCTCATACCGCTGCCTGAAGGGCTCAATGAACGCCAAACAATGGCAGTCGGAACCGCAGGATATACCGCCATGCTTTGCATCATGGCGCTTGAGCGAAATGGTCTCACTGCGAATCAAGGGCCGATTCTGGTCACTGGGGCAAATGGTGGGGTCGGAAGCTTTGCAATCACCCTTCTTGCACGGCGGGGATATACCGTCATAGCGTCGACCGGACGGCCCCAAGAAGCCGATTATTTGCGAGCATTGGGGGCTGATACGATCATCGACCGAGGCGAACTTTCGGTTCCGGGACGCCCTCTGGTCAAAGAGCGCTGGGCAGCCGCAATCGACTCGGTAGGCAGTCATACACTGGCCAATGTCTGCGCCGCAACCAAAGCCGAGGGGAGCGTTGCGGCATGCGGATTGGCGCAGGGGATGGACTTTCCCTCTTCAGTTGCACCATTCATCTTGAGAGGCGTCAATCTGTTGGGCATCAACAGCGTGACCCAACCCAAATCTAGACGTATCGAGGCGTGGGAGCGACTTGCGAAAGAATTGGATTTGAACAACCTTGCCCTGATCACCCGGGAAATTGGTCTGGAACAGGCGTTGGTGGCTTCGGAGGATTTACTTGACGGAAAAATACGCGGCCGCCTCATAGTAAATGTCAACGGCTGAGTAACAACCAGTCGCCATTCTTGCAACGATGCATAGGGCACTGCGCGGTGGGGAACACGCCACACATGGCAACAGCTGCGCAGCGTCCGGTCATGCGGTCTTGAGCCCATCTCTTGACAAATTTTATTGTCGATCCGCAATAGGGCACCGCTACCCGCAAGCGCCCGGCCCGATCTGTAATGCTTGCAAACCGACGCGCATCCAGCCGATCCAACCGCCTGCCAGCGACAAGCCCCCTGCGCATAGCAGGGTTGCCAGCACTCCTTTTCTCATGCCTTAGCCATTGTGATATCGAGGCGAGATAGTGGTCGCTCGCGGATTGGCCAATTGACGATTGCGGCGATCAGGCTCAACCCAATGGCAATTTCCCACACCAGATCGTAATTGCCAGTGCGGTCATAGACTACGCCCCCCAACCAACCACCCAGAAAGGCACCGAGTTGGTGGCAGAGATAAACAATACCGCCGAGCATCGACAAATTTCGCACGCCAAAAATCGTCGCAACCGTGCCGTTGGTCAATGGAACCGTCGAGAGCCACAGCACCCCCATGGCAATGCCAAACAGATAAGCCGTGAAAGCCGTGACCGGCACTACAAGAAAAACGCCAATCACCAGCGCACGCAACAAGTACAGCACAGTCAGCAGGCGCGGCTTGGAGTATCGCCCTCCTATCCAGCCGGCGACATAGGTGCCGGCAATATTGAACAGGCCGATAAGCGCCAGCACCGTTGTGCTGGTCGTGGCTGGTAAATGTTGATCCAGTAGAAACGCCGGAAGGTGCACGCCGATGAACACCACTTGAAAACCACAGACGAAAAAACCGAATGCCAGCAGCCAGAATCCCGAGTGGGTACAAGCTTCATGCAAGGCTTCACGCAGAGTTTGCTGGACGCCGACGACAGGGAGCGGTTTGTCCTTGAGCATACTGACCAAAGGCAAGATCAAGGCGACCAGTACACCCAGCATCAGCAATGCCTTGGACCAGCCCAGCCCCTCGATCATTCCCAATGAGCCAGGCAACATGATGAACTGACCGAACGAGCCGGCAGCGCTGGCCAGGCCCATGCCCATACTGCGTTTTTCCGGCGGTAACGCCCGGCCGACTACGCCCAGAATCACCGAAAACGTCGTGCCAGACAAACCAATGCCCACCAGTACGCCCGCACTGAGCATCAGGCTCGACGGTGAATCTGCAAAGCTCATGCACAACAAACCCACAGCGTAGAGCACGCCGCCGGTGAACACGACTTTGCCCGCACCGTAACGATCGGCCAGCCCTCCTGCGAATGGTTGGGCCAGCCCCCACAACAGATTCTGGAAGGCAATCGCGAAGGCAAATATCTCACGCCCCCAACCGAACTGCAGGCTCATCGGCGCCAGAAACAGGCCAAATCCATGTCGAATACCCAACGACAGCGCCAGAATCAGCGCACTGCCAATAATCACCCTGGCGCTGGAGCGCATTGTATTGACCACGATGGTGCTTCCTTCTGTCATCAGCCGGGTCATCCCCACTGCCCTTATGAATAATCTGTGTGGAGCGGCCGACCGCCAGTTGGCATGACCGATCAGGCCGTGCCTGTTTCAGTCACCCGATACCCGCTCATGGCGTTAGATATACGTACACTGTCCGCTGCAGGCTGACTCGAAAGCCACTCTCGGGACTGCGACTCGATTTGTGCCGACGTCAGGTTGCCGTAATCCTGACGCAACCACCGGAACAGCCCGAGCATCATCACCACCAACACCAGAATGAAAGGAATGGCAGCAAGGGTCACGGCGGTCTTGAGCGTGGTCAGCGGTGCATTGATGTACAGCATGGCGGTGGGCAGTGCCGCCAACATGACGCACCAGAATACTCGAAGCCCGGGTGCAGGATCATCGCCCTCGCGCAAGTTACGCGTACTGGTGGCAGCCACGGTGAAGGAGACGGCATCCAGGTGTGAGGCCAAAAATACCAGCATCAGCAGGAAGTACAGCGCCGCCATCAACTTGCCCCAAGGCAAGCTGATGAGCAGCATCGAAACCCCCGCCTCCCCCCCACCGCTGCTGAGAATGGCCGGCGAGTCGATCAGTCCGGTGATGAACTGATGAATGGCGAAACTTTCCAGACTGCCGAAGAAAAACCAGCAACCAGCGCATCCGCCCAGAATCATCGCCAGTATCACTTCCCGTACAGTTCGCCCGCGTGATACGCGGGTAACGAAGATCGCTACGCCCGGTGTGTAGGTCGTCCAATAGAGCCAATAGAACGCGGTCCAGCCGCGCGGAAAATCACCATTGCCAGTGGGATCGGTAGCAAGGCTCATCTGCACAAAGTGTTGCAGCATCAAGCCGATTCCATTGGTGATGTTACTCACGGCGAACTGAGTGGGCCCCAGTATCAAAACGATTAATCCGAACAGCAGCGTGAGCGCACAGGCAACTTTTGCCAGACGCTGCATGCCGCTGGCGATTCCCACGAAAGAAGTCAGGGAGAAAACAAGCGTCACTAATATGACCAGACCGGCCTTGAGCATAAAGCCATCGGTCAAGCCCAGAAGGTCAGCCAGCCCACGGGATACCGTGGAGGTTGTCAGTGTAATGGTCAGCACCAGGCCACCGAAAGTTGCCAGCAGGAAGATCAGATCGATCACCCGCCCCGCCGGCCCCTTCGCCTTGAGGCCTGTGATCGCCTGCATCACGCTCGACAGGCTGAGACCTTCATTTCGTCGGACATGAAAATGGTATGCCATTGCCAGCGAGGCAATGGCATACATGGCCCAAGGTGTGATGCCCCAATGAAAAAATGAGTAGGCAATGCTGAATTCGAGTGCTTGCTTGCTAGCGGGGGCGATATTCAGCCCCGGGGTTAGGTAGTAGTAGCCCCACTCCATGAATGCCCAGTACATCGTGGCAGAACCCAGGCCCGCGCAAATGAACATGAATACCCAGCCTGTGTTGGTGTACTGCGGCGCGCCTGTGCCGAGGCGAATATGCCCGTATTTGCTGAACGCCAACGCAAAGGCAATGACGACCGAAGCGAAACCGAGCATTTGCACCCAAGAGCCGAACCAGCGCGTGGTCGTATCGAACCATTGCTCGGCCAGCATTTTGGAATGCTCGGGCGATGCGGTCAGCGCGCCGACAGCCGCCGTAATAACCACGAGGCTGATAACGATAAGGGGCAGGTCTTTTTCTGTGGCGTGTGCCGAGAGCACGCGCCGAGGAGGTGACGACATCAACATCCAGGTAGCCTTTTATTATGATATTTGGAGGTTTGACACCCAGGTACCGGGCTGCCGGCGCGAGACCGCGCCCGGTACGCATCACCGGTGTTACTTCATGGTAGGCATCGAGAATTCGGCGCCTTCACGAATGCCCGACGACGGCCAGCGCTGAGTCACCGTTTTGCGCTTGCTGTAAAAACGCACGGCATCAGGCCCGTAGGCATGCAAATCGCCGAACAGCGATCGCTTCCAGCCGCCAAAGCTGTGGTAGGCGACTGGCACCGGTAGCGGCACATTAACCCCGACCATGCCGACTTTTATGTTGTCGGAGAAATAACGCGCAGCCTCGCCATCCCGGGTGAAAATGCAGGTGCCGTTGCCGTACTCGTGATCGTCGATCAGCTTCATGGCTTCCTGCATGCTCTGGGCACGGACGACCAGCAACACCGGGCCAAAGATTTCATCCTCATAGCAGCGCATGCCCGGTTTGACGTGATCAATCAACGTGCCGCCAACAAAGAACCCGCCTTCACAGGCCGGAACCTGGATGTCGCGACCATCAACCACCACCTCTGCCCCTTCCTCCTGGGCACTGTTGATATAGCCAACAACCTTCTGCTGATGCTCACGGGTGATCAACGGGCCAAAATCGTTGGTCTTGTCCTGATACTGGCCGACCTTGAGTTTGGCCATAGCTGCGCGCATTTTCTCAATCAGCGCATCAGCCGTTGCATCACCGACAGTGACCGCTACCGACAGCGCCATGCAACGCTCGCCGGACGAACCGAAGGCCGCGCCCACCAGCTGGTTGACGGCGTTGTCGAGGTCGGCATCCGGCATGACGATGGCGTGGTTTTTCGCCCCGCCCAATGCCTGGCAGCGTTTGCCGTTGGCGGCGGCGGTGCGATAGATGTACTCGGCGATCGGCGTCGAACCGACGAAGCTCACCGCTTGCACGCGCGGGTCATGCAGCAGGGTGTCAACGGCTTCCTTGTCACCGTTGACCACACTCATCACGCCCTTTGGCAGACCGGCTTCCTGCAGTAATTGGGCGATGTACAGTGTCGAGCTTGGATCACGCTCGGACGGTTTGAGGATGAAGCAGTTGCCGCAGGCAACAGCCATCGGAAACATCCACAATGGAACCATCGCCGGGAAGTTGAATGGCGTGATACCAGCGACCACACCCAACGGCTGGAACTCACTCCACGAATCGATATTGGGACCGACATTCTTGCTGTGTTCGCCTTTAAGCAACTCGGGCACACCGCAGGCGTATTCAACGTTTTCGATGCCGCGCTGCAGCTCGCCCATGGCGTCGTGAAGAATTTTACCGTGCTCTTCACCAATCATCTGGCAGATGCGATCAGCGTTTTGCTCCAGCAATTCCTTGAAACGAAACATCACCCGGGCCCGCTTGATCGGGGGCGTGTTACGCCACTCGGGGAATGCCGCCTCAGCAGCGGTGATCGCTTCTTCAACAGTCGATTTCGAAGCGAGCAGAACCTGCTTGGTCGCTTCGCCTGTTGCCGGGTTGAAAACGGCTTGGTTACGGCCGTTATCGAGGATAACTTCGCCGTTGATCAAATGGCCTACGGTGTTCATATATGCGTTCCTTATTATTGAAGTGTGCGGTCTAGCCGCGGATATGTGCGCCGGCTTACCAAAGGTTGCGATACAGCTCGACCATTTCGTCAGCAGTAGGAACCCGTGGGTTATTACCAGGAGAGCCGGACGCCAGTGCCTGCTTGACCATCAGCGGCATCATTTCGAAAAACTTGCCGCGGCTGACACCGAAGCCTTCCAGCGTCGGCACTTGCAGCTCGTCATTGAGCGAGCGCAAATTCGCCAGCAACTTGGCGTTGGCCTCTTCATCGGAGTCTCGCGCAGTGGCGACGCCCATGGCCCGAGCGCAGTCGGCATAACGACGTGGGGCACCGGGGATCGAGTACTCGGTAATAGTCGGCAGCAACATGGCGTTGGACAGACCATGGGGAACATGGAAGAACGCGCCAATCGGCCGGCTCATGCCATGCACCAGTGCCACCGACGCGGCTGAGAATGCGACACCAGCCAGTGTCGAGCCGAGCATCAGCGCTTCCCGAGCCTCGGCATCCTGGCCATCGCGATAAACCCGACGCAGGTTGGGACCGATCAGGCTCATGGCTGCCAGTGCCTGGCTGTCGCTATAGAGATTGGCCTTGAGACTGACGTAAGCCTCGATGGCGTGGGTCAGTGCATCCAGTCCGGTGTCAGCGGTTACGCGGGCGGGAAGACTCATAGTGAGGGTGTAGTCGACGAGTGCTGCGGCCGGCATGAAGCCAATGCCTACGCAAAGCATTTTCTCGTCGGTCGTTTCATCGGTGATTATTGTGAATCGTGTGACTTCAGAGCCGGTGCCTGCCGTGGTAGGCACTGCAATGATGGGCAGTCCCTGCTCATTCACCTGACGCGGGAATTTGTAATCGCGCATCTGGCCGCCAAATTTGGCAAGAATGCTGATGGCCTTGGCGCTATCGATCGGACTGCCGCCACCCAGGGCAATGATGCTGTCATAGCTGCCGCTCCGGGTATGCTCAAGACCTGCTTGAATCGAGGCGATGGTCGGTTCCGGAACTGTGTCGGCAAACACATCGGCGGTGATGTCTTTGGCCGCGAGTACATCCTGAATATTTTGTGCGTAACCCAACTGCACCATCATCTTGTCGGTGATGATCAGCGGGCGACTGCAACCCAGACTGGCCAATACATCCGGAATGGCCTGACTGGCCTTGGCGCCGACTTGCAGGATACGTGGCAGGACGATTTGGTTGGACATGATGCCTCCAGAAGTTTGATACAGGCAGGGGGCGGCCCGGCAACGGCCGTCCCTGTTATCGGTTCTTGTAAGAAGGTTCGGTGGGTGGGTGCAGGTCAGCTCGGCAGGTATTCCTGGCTCCAGCTGTCGTTGATCACCTTTTTATCCATCAGTGCCTCGATCTGTGGCTCGCTAAAGCCCATCTCGCGCATGACGGCGCGGGTCGAGGCACCAAACTTTTCAGCCGGTGGCAATGCACGAATCGGTGCGTGCCGTGGGCGAATTGCAAACGGATCCAGCTGCGTAATGCGATGACCGCTTGGATGATCCGCATACACACTGAATGAGTAACTGCCGTTCCCGGTGCCCGGCAGACCATCCGCAGCACGACTGTATCGCTGGCGTAGCTGATCAATATTGTCCGGAACGGCGGCAGCCAGATTCACCGCTTGCAGGCGTTGCTGCCAGGTTTCACCGGGTGCCTGGGCCAGCGCCAGGGTCAGGAATGCCGCACGATCCTGCGCTTGAGCAATACCCCTCAGCCCGTCAACCGAGTCCAGTCGCTCAAGTTCGGTCAAGTCAGTATCGAGGTACAACCAGCCGTCAGCGGTGTGATAGAAGCGCGACAATTCGTGGTATCCCATCACGTCACGTCCCGATGGCTCATCGAATGGCGCACGTCCCACGTAGTCATAACAGAACGGAACCTGTACCAGGTTGCCAAGCGCCGCCAGCGATGTACGTGCGCGACTGACCTGACCGGTACGAGTTTTCTGGTAAAGCGCCGCCGCCACACCCAACGCCGCAGCGAATCCGCACATGACATCGATCGTGCCGACGTGCGCATGCTCTTCTGGCGTTTCCATCCCGCCGCCGAAGCGCAACATGATGCCGGTTGTGGCCTGAATCAGATCGTCGTAGCCCAGGTAGTCGGTACGCGGCCCGCGGCGTGGGCCACCGAAGCAATCGAGCTGACAGAAGATCACTCCTGGGTTGATTGCCTTGAGGCTGGCCTCATCCAGCCCCAGCGGCGCAAGTTGACGATCAGGCGCATTCATTACGATCACGTCGACGGTCTGTACCAGCTTGTCGAATACCTCGCGTCCTTCCTGCTGGTTGAGGTCGACCAGAATGCTTTGTTTGCCGCGCGCCGACGACAGGCCGAAGACCACCGTATTCCACGGATCATAGTTTGGCGTGGTCGGATCAAGTTTGATCACCTCAGCGCCGAAGCGTCCCAGATAGGAAGTGGAATGTGGACCGGCGATGACGTTGGTCAGATCAAGAATCCGTACACCGTCCAGCCAGCCCTTCGGCGCGGAATCCGACACTGCCGGCAGGACATCACGCGGCGTTTCGTCCAGCGTTGCCAAAGCCTCGTCAATGCTGACATCGCGGCGCGATACGGGGGCGAGCATCAGAGCCGCACTGTCTTCAAGCCAGGCCATTGGTCCCGGCTGCTTCATTACTCCGTATTTGTGGTCGATCACATCGACCACGAGCCCTGCGGTATTGGCGTGCTCGTCGTGCAGCCACTCCCGGGTCGAACGGTGTGGCGTGCCGGGGAACTGCCCTTCCCCGAAAATCACTTCCCACTGCGCCGAGGTCTTTGTCAGAAACACTTCTTTCATGCGCTCGGAGATGCGCTTGGCCCAATTGGCCGGGAGCGGATAAACCCCAAGCGAGGCATCGCCTTCCCACTGCGAGAACGGCAGGTACGGGTCATCCACCTTGGGCAAGCCGGCAGCGATCATCTCATCCAGCAACCCCATGGCTTGCAGGCAGCGTTTGGCGTGAGACCGGTGCGACGGGCAGACCGCATAGAACTTTCGGCCATCGGCGCATTCGTACGTGCGGTAGAACGGGTCGAGGTACTCCTGCAACTCGTCGTAGCTAAGGTTCATCGGTAAACCTTGCGCACGTCGGCGCTCGATTTCCTTTTCGCGCAGGGTTTTGTAGCGCAGCGGATAATCGTCGATCTTGATCGAGTTATACGACAGTCCTTCCATCACCGCTGCCGCCAGCGGTACTTCTATTTCGTCCCCCAGACCGGTGCGTTGGCGAGCCTGCAATGCCAGCATCACCGAGGACGCGGCCAGCATAGTGCCGTACGCCGAGGCCAGTGGCAGCGGCGAGAAGCTCGGATTGAATCCCATCAATACACGGTTCTGCCCCATGTCAGTGAAAACACCGGAGGCCGAAGCGATGATTGCTTCAGTGGCGCGCCACTGCCGACGTAGCTCATCGTTGCTGGCAAAGCCTGGAATGGAAAGCGTGATCAGGCTTGGGCGCTCGGTACGTAGCTCGGAAAAATCGAGGCCCAGGCGAGTCATGACGCCTGGACGGAAGTTCTCGATCAGGATGTCAGCCTTGGCGATCATCTGCCGTGCCCGCTGAAGGCCTTCAGGCGACTTCAGGTCAAGACTGACGCAGAGCTTGTTGCGATTGAGCACGGCATTGGCCGGGCTATCCCAAAGCGGCCCACCGGGTGGGTCGATGTGAATGACCGTCGCTCCGAGATCCGCGAGGATCATCGCAACGGCCGGGCCGGCAATGTATTGACCGAAGTCGATGACGTTAACGCCACAAAGAGGCAGTTGACTGCGCTGTGCCATGATTCACCCTTTATTTTTATTGACCTGCCAGCAGTTGCGGGCAGGCCATTTCTTGATGTTTGAGGTCGTCAGCAACGTGGCGCAGCCCTTGCTGTGGCCGACTGCCGAAGAACGACTTGACGAATACTTTCGTGAAAAGTCGGTGTCGGCGAAAGCAATAAAAAAAAGCCCTGAGGGGTCATTTTTTTTATGTATTGCAAGCAGGATTTATGGGTTTATGCTCCGATGATCCCGAATCCATAGCATCCGGCCTTGCCAAAAGGCAGGGATTACAACAACAGGCGTGCACGCCATCGAGTTCGGCACCATGAAAAAACGATTGCCTCCACTTAACTGGTTGCGCGCCTTCGAGGCTGCGGCGCGTCACCTCAGCTTTACCGATGCCGCATTGGAGCTGAACCTGACCCAGGCTGCTATCAGCCAACAGATCAAGGCTCTCGAATCGCAACTCGGTGCTGCGCTGTTCAAGCGTTTGCCCCGGGGATTGGAGCTGACCGAACCGGGACTGGCGTTTTTGCCGGCGGTACATGACTCGGTGGAAAGACTGGCAGCGGCGACCGATGAGATATTCGGCCAAGGCCATCGTAAAGTGCTGACCATCCGCTTCAGCCTGGTTTATTTCACCCACTGGCTGGCACCCAGGCTCGCTCGCTTTCGCCAGTTACACCCCCAGATCAACCTGCGAATCACGAGCAATATCTGGATGGGCGAAACCGATCTCGAAGCAGATCTGGAGATTCGTTACGGCAGCGGCAAATGGCCGGGGCTCAAGAGCGAGCGCCTGACGTGGGACAAACTGTTCCCCGTGTGCGCGCCCGAGTTGCCGTGCCCTGAAAAACCGCTGAACTCCCCTGCCGACCTGGGCCATCACCAACTGCTGCACGTTCTGGGCTATGAAGAAGGTTGGGGTTACTGGCTGAAAAAGGCCAAGGCCGATCATGTGGATTATTCACAAGGCATGCAGTTCGACACGCTGATCTCGGCCCTGAAAATGGCCGAGCTGGGCCAAGGGGTAGCACTGGCCCGCTCAACGTTGGTCGAACAGCACTTGGCGTCGGGTCAATTGATCGCACCATTGGCTGCGCGGTTTGAAACTTCAGAGGCGTTTTACCTGGTCTACTCACCACACAAGATTGTCAATCCTCAAGCGGCTGCGTTTGCCGAATGGCTGACCGAAGAGGCCCAGGCCGAACGCCGGATCTGATAACCCTGCGGCGTTTCCAGTTGACTGTGGCCGACCGGAACACGGTGCAATCAACTGGAGCCCTCGAGCGGTCCCAGGGATAACCTTCCACCGCTCACGCATAAATAAATTCGCCCCATTGGCCTTTTTTTTATTGCTTTTCCCCTTCCGTGTTTTTTCAGACAGTGAAGCCCTGATCGTTACTGAGGCTTTGCGCCGACAGCGTGCGTATCGCCCCGCAACGGTTACCCACAACAATAAAAAACGGGTATCACGTATGAACAGCTTCCCTTTGCTTTTGCTTTGTCCCCTGATCTGCGCCAGTGCTTTGGCCAACACAAGCCTTACAGTGGTGTCATATGGCGGCAACCTGACCAATGCGCAGATTCAAGCCGCCCATAAACCATTTACGGCCGCGACCGGTACCCAGGTCATTTCCGAGGATTACTCCGGTGGCATCGCGCAGATCAAGACCCAGGTCGACAGCAAGAAAGTCTCCTGGGACGTGGTAGATGCCGAGTTGCTCAACGTATTACGCGCCTGCAATACCGGTTTGCTGGAAAAAATCGACCCAAAGTCCCTCGCTCCCGCCCCCGACGGCACGCCAGCCGAAAAAGATTTCATTCCCGGCGCGTTAAGCGATTGCGGCGTTGCCAGCTACGTCTGGTCCACCGTGATGGCCTACAACAGCAACGCCTTTACGGGCGAGCAACCCAAGACACTGAAAGACTTCTTCGACATCAAGCGTTTTCCTGGCAAGCGATCATTGCGCAAGGCCCCGCAAGTCAATCTGGAATGGGCCTTGATGGCCGACGGCGTTCCCCGTGACCAAGTCTATGCAACACTTGAAACAGAGCAAGGCCTTGATCGCGCCTTCGCCAAACTCGACACCATCAAGGATCAGGTCGTCTGGTGGGAGGCTGGAGCGCAACCGCCACAGCTGTTAGCCGATGGCCAGGTCAGCATGACCTCCGCCTACAGCGGGCGCATCGTGATTGCCAGCAAGAAAGAACACCAGCCATTCAAGATCGTCTGGGACGGTCAGGTCTATGACATGGAGGCCTGGGTTTTACCGGCAGGAAATACCAATAAAACCCTCGCTTTCGACTTCCTCAAGTTTGCGACACAAAGCTCGGTACTCGCCGATCAAGCCAATTACATCCCCTACGGCCCTACGCGCTATTCCTCGCAAAAGATGCTCAGCCCGGAAGTCCAGGCTGACTTGCCTACCAGCCCCGCAAACTTCGCGAACGCCTTGCAAGTGAACTCCGAATGGTGGGGTGACCACGCCGATGAGTTGAACGAACGCTTCAACGCCTGGCTGGCCAGATAAGTCTTTTCAGCGGCTACGGGAGGCCGCTGCCATCAAAACTCAGGGACACGTGACGCCGTTACTTCAGCGCGGAGCGAAGCGCGGCGTTATTCCAGCGCAATTCGAACAAGAACAATAGGTGCCCCATGGATTCACAATCGTTTGTCAGTTTCCGCAATGTTCAAAAAAGTTACGACGGCGAGTCGCTCGTAGTGAAGAACTTCAACCTGGATATTCAGCAAGGCGAGTTCGTCACAATGCTGGGACCTTCCGGCTCGGGCAAGACCACATGCCTGATGATGCTTGCCGGGTTTGAAACCGTTACCCACGGGGAAATCTGCATCGACGCCAAGCCTGTCAACGACATTGCGCCGCAGAAACGCGGCATCGGTATGGTGTTCCAGAACTATGCCTTGTTTCCGCACCTGACCATTGCCGAGAACCTGGCCTTTCCGCTCAAGGTGCGTAACTTCAGTCGCAGCGAGATTCAACAGCGTGTGACCCAAGCCCTGGACATGGTTGCCCTGGGCAAGTTGAGCAACCGCATGCCGGCGCAGCTTTCCGGGGGGCAAAAGCAACGCGTGGCACTGGCCCGTGCGCTGATTTTCGAGCCCAGACTGGTGCTGATGGATGAGCCACTGGGCGCGCTGGATAAACAGCTTCGCGAACAGATGCAGTACGAGATCAAGCGCCTGTCCAAGCAACTGGGTATCACCGTGGTGTACGTCACCCACGATCAGAGTGAAGCCCTGACCATGTCTGATCGCATCGCGGTCTTCAACGACGGCATCGTGCAGCAATTGGCCAATCCGTCAGATCTCTACGAAAAACCGGAAACCGCATTTGTCTCGAGCTTTATTGGTGAGAACAACCGCCTGCACGGCCAGGTCACGGCGATCGAGAATGGATACTGCACCGTGCGTGTTGGCGAGCACTTGCTCAAGGCCCGTGCGGTAAAAGTCTCGGGAGTGGGCTCACCTACTACCCTCTCGATTCGCCCCGAGCGCGTGTTGATGAACCCGGCTCAGTGGGAGTGTGAGAACCGTGTGCCCGCTCGCGTTCTCGAGGTCATCTACCACGGCGACCACTTACGCGCCCGCCTGGAATTGGCCGGGCACTCGGAATTCATCGTCAAGGTTGTCAATGCCGCTGGACGAAGTTGTCCCAGTGTCGGTGAGCAAATCATGTTGGGCTGGGCTGTCGACGACTGTCGCGCGCTGGATGCTTGAGCCATGACGCCTGCCAATCACTCTTCACTGGAGTCCACCATGAGCAGTTCATATGCCGCCCGGCCGCTGAGCGGGCAAGTCCTTGATGACCATGCGCAACCGAGCCTGCGCGTCCGTTTACAAAGAGCAGAACGGGTCAATAAGGTTCGTTCCCTGCTGCTGGTTCTCCCTTTGCTGGCCTTCATCACGGTGTTCTTTCTGCTGCCCATCGGAACCATGCTGATGCGCAGTGTAGAAAATGGAACGCTATCGACTTACATGCCGCTAACCAGCCAGGCGCTGGGTGACTGGGACGGTAAGGCCGTGCCGAATGAACAGGTTTACGCGACACTGGCTGAAGAAATAGTCAGCCTGGATCATAGTCAGCAGCTAGACCGAGTGGGCTCTGATCTCAACCGGGTCAAAAGTGGCTTCCAAAGCCTGTTCAGCAAAACCGCGCGAGAGCTGGGCAAGTCCAGACCTGCCAGCGGAAACTATGCAGCGGGAATGGTGAGCATAGACAGTCGATGGGGGCAACTCGGCACTTGGGCACAACTCAAATCCATGGCGCCTGCGTATTCGGGCATCCACTATCTGGCCGCCCTGGACTTGCAATACGACGATCAGGGCAACGTGGTACGTCAACCCGAGAGCCGGCGGATATACGTCAGCATTCTGTTGAAGACCCTGACCATGACCGTCGGCATCACGTTGCTATGCATGTTGCTGGGCTACCCGCTGGCATACATGCTGGCCACGCTGCCGGCCAAAGTCAGTAATGTCCTGATGATTCTGGTACTGCTGCCCTTCTGGACGTCGTTGCTGGTACGCACTACAGCCTGGATGGTGATCCTGCAATCGAGCGGCGTGCTCAACAGCACCCTGCTCAAGCTCGGCCTGATTGCCCAGCCGCTGGATCTGATGTTCAACATGTGGGGCACGGTCATCGCCATGACGCACATCCTGCTGCCGTTCATGGTGCTGCCGATGTACAGCGTGATGAAGAGCATCGATCAGACCTACATCCGTGCTGCGCACTCTATGGGTGCCAGCTCGTTGCGAACCTTTGTACGCATCTATTTTCCGCTTTCTCTGCCGGGCCTGAGCGCTGGCGGGATTCTGGTGTTCATCCTCGCCATTGGTTACTACATCACGCCAGCGTTGGTGGGCGGGCGTACCGGCCAGGTCATCAGCAACTTCATCGCGTACCACATGCAAACCTCACTCAACTGGGGCCTGGCCGCGGCCATCGGCAGCATCTTGCTGTTGATCGTGCTATTTCTCTATTGGCTGTACGACCGTGTGGTCGGCATCAGCAACATGAAACTGGGGTAACCGAAAATGAGCCTTCCAAGTTATACCGGCCCGCTGGGGCGCACCTGGTTCTACGGCGTTCGCGGCTTCGGTCTGTTGGTGCTGCTGTTTTTGATCTTGCCGGTGCTGGTAGTTATTCCACTGTCTTTCAACGTCGAGCCTTATTTCAGCTTCACCAGCGGTATGCTCAAGCTCGATCCGGCAGCGTTTTCCAGTCGCTGGTACCACGAGTTGCTGGAAGATCCAATGTGGCTACTGTCATTCAAAAACAGCCTGATCATCGCCGCGAGTTCGACGGTGATCGCTACGCTGCTTGGCACCTTGGCGGCACTGGGGCTCAGTCGCTCAAACCTGCCGTGCAAAGCACTGCTGATGGGCACTCTGATTTCACCGATGATTGTCCCGGTGATCATTTCCTCGGCAGGTATGTACTTCTTCTACAGCACCTTGGGCCTGGCGCATAACCATCTTGGGATCATTCTCGCCCACGCGGTACTTGGCACACCGTTTGTGATCATCACGGTGACTGCGACCCTGGTGAGCTTCGATCACTCGTTGACACGGGCCGCTTCGAGCCTGGGTGCATCGTCCTCCTATACCTTCCTGCGAATCACTTTCCCGCTAATTCGCCCCGGAATCATTTCCGGAGGCCTCTTCGCCATGGTTACCTCGTTCGACGAAGCAGTGGTGGTGCAATTTCTCGGAGGCATCGAGCAACGCACAATCCCTCGGCAAATGTGGTCAGGGATGCGAGAGCAGATCAGCCCGACCATCTTGGCCGCCGCTACGTTACTGATTCTGGGGTCAGTGATGTTGTTGGTGGCGATTGAAATCATGCGCCGCCGCGCCTTGCGTTTACGTGGTATCAAGGAGTGAACCGGCTCCTAGCCGACAGCGCCTGAGTCGCCGTCGGCTGGGCGACACAAAGCTCCCAGCAGCTCTCCTACAGTGCTTGACTCCCTTCAATGGTATAGCTTTTGAAGTAATGGATTTCCCTGCGAAGTTTGAACGAATTCGTCTGCAATCATTAACGCGAAGGACGCGATGCAGGTGCCATTATCGCCATGATGAGCGGACTGTGTCGGAGCTTTAGTCCAGTCCAGATTTTCGCAGGTATCATCGACAGCTCAATACCATTTGTTAGTAGCGGCGAATCGTCCATTCGCGACGAGCTGATTGGAAAAACGAAGGCCAAACGGCGAATCGAGGTCATTGGCGAGCTGAAGGTTTTGATTGATCGAATCATGGCCCGTCAAGCTGGGCACAAGGTCCACTCGACGCGGCTGATCGTGACAGAGGATGGCACTCCGATGACGGAGGCAATGTTGCGGAGGCGGTTTGATGTGGCCCGGGAGGCCGCTGGAGTTGAAAAGGCCGAGTTCCAAATGCGCGATCTGCGCGCCAAGGCTGGCACCGACAAGGCGGAATCGAGTGGCGATATCATGCAGGCCAAGGATCAACCTGGGCATACCACTGTCGTGATGACCGAGCAGTACATTCGAAATCGCAAGGGCAAAAGAGTCATGCCCACGAAGTGAATTGCGGACCACTGTCGAAATTGCGGACCGGAAACAAACAAGGGTTTGCATCAGCATTCGCCCGCAAACCCTTGATTTAAGATGGTGCCCGAAGCCGGAATCGAACCGGCACGCCCTTACGAGCGGGGGATTTTAAGTCCATAATTTTTTTCATTTAAATCATGCACTTAGAAACATGATTTTTCCGCATCGCGCACATTTCTTATCCGTTCCAAGACAGCAAAATCAGCACCTCAAAATAAATTGCGGAAAGAAATCGGGCTGTAGAGAGGCCTGGCCGTCACCGTGCGCCGTTTGACTGGATCGCCGATCTGTTGAGCCATACTCATGGAAAGATGATCAGTCAGCAGAACGGAGCGTGGATCAAGGATGACGGACCGGAAGTGGTAGTTAGGCTACAGATTGCCCGGTTTCCGAACTGGCAAGAAAGGGTGCCCACGCCTGGACTAGGTGTAGAGGCCAATTGAACATAGGCAGGAATTCCACCTATCACTCTTCAAAGGCCGCTATCGGCCAGAAGCTGCCGCTCAATGGCGCCTATCAAAACCGGGTTGAAAGTTTATTTTTAAAGATGTGCATCCAGTTTGGAGTCTCCTACGTAAATCTGTCACCCCTCATAAGAAGGGTCGAATGATCCAGGAGATGCATCATGCACATGCTCATCAAACGCTTTGCGATTGCCTGCTTTACCCTTCTATGCTTCAACGCCGGCCTTTGCTTTGCTGCGGATACCGTGATGGTTGGCGGGGCAGCCATGTATCCAAACAAAACTATCGTAGAGAATGCCGTCAACTCTAAAGACCACACGACGCTTGTTGCGGCTGTCAAAGCCGCCGGACTGGTCGATACGCTCAACAGCAAAGGTCCGTTCACCGTCTTCGCTCCTACCAATGAGGCCTTTGCCAAGTTGCCGGCCGGAATAGTCGACACGCTGGTCAAGCCCGAGCACAAAGCAGATCTGACCAAGATCCTCACCTACCATGTGGTGCCTGGTACTCATACCGCCAAGCAACTGATGGGGGACGCCAAAATGCATGGTGGCAAAGTCATGCTGACCACCGTTCAGGGGGAACCTCTGACTGTCTGGCTTCACGATGGCAAATTGTGGGTGGAGGACGCTAAAGGCGGTAAAGCAGCCATTACCATCGCCGATGTCATGCAGTCTAATGGCGTCATACACGTCGTCGATACAGTTTTGATGCCGAAGTAGGTGATGCGAGCTGGCGGAAAAAATAGAGCGGCTCCGATTTTTGGTGAAGGACACTGGCCTTGCTCAGCTATTCTTCGAAGAGTAGAGCCAGGCGTCTTCGAGGTTGAATTATGAAAAATATTTCGACTGCTTCTATCGTCTACAGCACCCAAATACTGTGCATCTTCTGCGTACTGGGTCTGTTGATCATGTGGGGGCTCGAATTTGATGGAAGATATGGACCCTACTCATTTGCACTGGTAGTCATCTTCACCTCAGTAACTCTGTGGGGAAGGTCACCTAAACGGGTAAGAACGCGCCTGAGTTAATGATCCCAGTGACCTGCTCACGAGCGGCTGCTTTCGGCCAAAAGCGGACGTTCAGGAGCGACTGCTTTCGGCCATTAGCAGACGTTGGTTGGCGACCGCTACCGGCTATAAGTGGACGCTCATGACAGGTCAGCTTAGGCCTTGAGTAGACGTTCGGGGTGGCTGCTTATACTAATGACTGCAGGTTCGCCAAAGGCTCCAGCCAATTTATCGCGACCGTTGAACATCGCTCAAAACAGCCGTTTTAGATGCTTGCAGAAATGGATGCGATACATGATGGGGTTCAAACCCGCTACAGTTTTTATAAACTAATAGCGGGATTGATTAATTGATGTCAGGCGTTCTTAGTTTTAGATCTGGTTTTTGCTTTGATGGTGTCCCTGAAGTTGCAGCGGCTTAAGTTGGCATTCTCAAAAGATGCAAATTCAAGAGATGAGGATAAAAAATTGCTTCCGGAGAGCTTGGCGTCGTCAAGTCTGGCAAAATCAAGCTTGGCGTGTGAAAAATTAGATGATTCCAAGTTTGCTCCAGATAAATCTGCATGCTTCATGAACGCCGAATTAAAATAGCTCTCCTCAAGATGGCTATCTCTAAATGTTGTTTTGTAGGCTCTGACACGACCTAAAACCATTCTAAAGCCTTGTATATTATCGAGAAGGGAGTGCGCAAGGTCAGCACCGTAAAGGTCCGCGAAATCCAAACTTATGTCAGAAAGGTTGAGCCAGGAAAGGCAGGCAAGTGCGATACTTGAATCAGGACCACTTCGTTGTTTCTGGATTCGTCTTAGCCATGTTCCAAACGCGGTGGGGTCAGGGTGTTCAATTTCAGTTACTCTTTCAACCGCAATAGCACAAGCGTTCAACGTTGCTAGTAAAGTCTCTTCAGCATTTCGAGCTTGGTGAGCGCAGTCTTGAAATGTAATTGCGGAGGCAACCTTTTCCATCGGCATGCCATGACGTAATACATAGTTGAAAAGCGAGGTTAAACAATCTTGGGCCAGTAAAGTCGCTTCGGCGTCCATCAGCAAAACTTCAGCTTCTAGGAAGCGATGTATATTTTCTGATATCGCCGTTGGGCCACACACCTCCGCCCAGTGTCTTAGTGCGTCAACATCACTCCAACCTCTTCCGCGTGATTTACCAATGGTTTCGCGCCTGGCTTTCTCTTCAATGATGTCTTGCATTGCGCGTACAATTCGTCTTGCTGCAAGATATTCACCAAAGCTTTTATGTGTGAAAACGAAAGTGGGATCGCCTTTAGGGCGTGAGCCATGCTGACGAAAGAAAAATGCGGCAAGTAGAGATGTGATTCCAACTTTTGCGCCGTCTTGAAATGCATCAAGTTGTTCTCCAAATCCCCCGGACCGACAATATTGTTCAATTTCGCTTATTGTGGTGGTACGTCCGTCTCCATGCCAAGCGGCCAGCCCTATTTCTTCTAATATCAAGTAAAAATCATCCACGTCAATGCTTCTGATTGATTCGTGTTTTCGACCGTTTTCATAACCTCGCTCATAAATAGCCTGAACTAGATCGTTATAAATTTCATTTAAATTAACGTGATCAGTAAAGTCTAATATCCCGCGACAGTAACTCAGTGCGAGCAAGTAGTTCAATAGGGGTTGAGCAGTGATTTCGTTCAGATCGTCGCGGTTTAACTCAATTGGGATGCCGTCATATTCCCTGCCGGTCAGAGCTCCATAGTTTTTCCACCAGTCTGATCTGAGATCTTTTTCAAGAAGCTTGTCTGGGTCGGAATAATCGCTATAGTCTAGGTAACTTGCTGCCTGAGGATTGTGAAAATAAGGCATAATTGTAAGAACTTGGCGGGGGCGTCGAAACTCTGATTCACTTTCTTGAACTACAACTTCTCGACCGCTGAATAAAACTCTTAACGTAAGAGTGTGCATATTCAATCGATCTACTGTTTGCTGCACGCTTCTAACAAAATTTCTAGCGGTTGTTGCCGCCGCACGTCCTTGGCTTGCCAGCTCATCCAAGCCATCCAATATAATTAATAATTCAGGAAAGCTATGCTCTTTCTGTAGTGGATTATTTTTAAGTATTCCTTCGTCTCTCACGAATCGGCCAATCTCATCAACAAAATCTCGTGAGGGGTCGATGAAGTGGAGTGGAACCAGAAGAACTTTGATTTTGTTTTGATTTGCTACATATGAAGCGTAAATTTTTGAGAATGAAGACTTGCCGCTTCCAGGTCCGCCACTGATCGCGCGAACCGCATCATCCTTTCTGGATGAGGCTAGCCAATCATCAAGTTCCTCTTTTAGCTTTACTACAACTCGCTGCTTGTTTTTGGACTCTTCCAGTACTTCGTTTTTTCCTATTTTATTTTCGTAGTACGCATTTAAAGGGATGTATATTTGACGCAGGCCGAAAGGCTCACCAAATACAGGCTCCTCTAGTCGTAATTGAAGTTGAGCGCTGTATGAATTCCAGCTGTTTATATGCTCTACGGCAGTGGCAAAGGGGGAGTGTAAAGCATCTTTGATTGTATCGTACTCACTTGTATTGCGTTGCCATTCTTTATGGAGTGAGTAAGGTATATAGCCCGGGAACCTCGCAGATATTGTGATCGCTACACTTTCTGAATGACCCTGGCGTACTAGCCAGTCACTAATTGCAGCTTCGATCGACTTAACTATAGATAATTTGTATGGAGCTATAAAAAAGTCTTGTGTGATCTCGAAATCGCCAATGTGTTGCTCTAAAATCTGCTCAAGTTCGTCAATGCTTTTAACTTCTCCAATCAGGTCTTTAGTGTCTTCGAGCAAAGCCTTCAATGCGTCCATTAAAGAGTTTTGCAATAATTTATATGCTGATGTTTCGGGTCCTGTCTCAGCAAGGCCGATCGCAGCCATCGCATCAATTCCATCGTCTCCCAAGTCTTCAAACTTTCCGAGCAGAGCATGTCCGGCTCCTTTTGCCAATGCAATTGCAAAAGATTTTGCATCAAGCGACAAGGGTCGTTTTATTATTGGTGTGGTTTTTTTAACTTTGACTACTGGGCGCTGGGTGGCCATATAAAACTTCCTGTTTGAAAAGGTGTGGCTATTTGTTTGTGTTTTTTTAGAAATAGCACTTGCAGTGCTTCATGCAATCGCCAGTTTGAGTCGGCCGCAGGCTTACGATGGGGCTCCTTAAAAACGTCAAATTGTCCAATGGATGAGATCTCCTTCTTTGAGCGACTCTAGACGCTGGAGGTGCGACCATTTAGCACTGCTTGGAAAGCTGACTTTTGCCAGCATCATAATGCATGCTCGTGTAGTAGATTCTAGTCCAGTTAGATTGTCTTCTTCTGGCCGAAAGCTGGCAGTCACCAATAGGAGCTATTGGTCGCAGATTAGCTTAATCCCATTCCTTGGGCCTGTAGGGAAAGGACTGGGAAGTCTTGGCTCAGACTTATTGGTAAAAAGATACGGTCTCTTTTAGCGAGGCTGAAAACTCATAGATCTCGTCGAGTGAGTTTATAGGGTGGCGCGTTTCGACTTTATCTTTGTCAAAAACGCCAAGATATTTTTGGCTGCGATTGAAGTGGAGTCTCGCGATAGGCTTTCGGTTGTTGTCGTCTAGAAGTATACCAAAGTAACTCTGGGTATCTCTGCTGGCTATGCGCTTCGCATCTATGACGGTCCGGACAATCGCTTTGATTATATGAAAACCTTCCAGCTCCTCCATCGTAGTCAGAATACGATCTTCAGGCTCTTCTCGGACTTCAGCCTGATTTTCAGCGACGACCGATTCAGCGGGCGTGGAAAATGTGGCTTTGCTCATCGCTGACTTCAACCTGTCGTTGATTTGGTCACTGAGAAACTGGGCTGCGGCTTTCCTTGTGAGCAGAGTAAACTGATCTCGAACTTTTTGGGTTATGACCCCTTCGTAGACTCGCGACGCGAAGAAGCGAACGAAATCATCATCAGGTTGGGTGAACTGCTTAGCCATTTCCTTTTTTATGTTTCCCACGTACTTCAGTTCGCCCGCGGCATTGATGATCGAATCAACGTCGAAAGCGGACTTCGTAAGCTTTTGAAGCTCAGGGATGATGTGCTCATCAATGTTAAGTAAGTCGATCTCTAAAAACGGCTTTTCATCCATTTTGTTTGGTGCGTCAAGATCGGTGTAGAATCGATAAAACCTGCCATTTGTAAGAATGGAAATTCGTGCAGTGGTGACATGAAAGTATCGGAAGAGTTGGCTCGCATGGTTGATATTGAGCGGTTCGCCGATTTTTTTTGTTTCAATCAATATCTGGATTTGGCTATCTTTCAGAATCGCGTAATCAATCTTTTCCCCTTTTTTAATGCCCACATCGCAGACATATTCGGGAACGACTTCGGAAGGGTCGAATACATCATAGCCCAGCACGGTATGAATGAACGGCATAACGAAAGCAGTTTTTGTTGCCTCCTCCGTTTGTATAGTCGGTGCTAACTGATTAACCTTCGCTGACATTGCGTTCAAGCGTTCTACAAAATCCATTTCACTGCTCCGTTGCACGCTCACCCGATCCGGGTTGTACAGGCACAACGCTACTATGTCTAAAACCTCTTCTGCTACTGGGATTCTATCCATGCTGGATGCTTGCACAGTTAAATGACATTTTTGGCAAGTGCTATCGCGCTCATAAACGCTTCTGACCCACGCATTCGAACGACCCCTTTTGGCCGATTGCTGCCCATTGCGTGCGCGGTCTGGCTCTAGAGCTGGCACCGGTGCGAGTCAACACGCGGTCGCCGGGCCCGATCAACAACCCGATTCTCGGCAAAGCACTGGGTGAGGGGCGTGAGGCATTTATCGCCTCACCTGAGCAGGTTCTGCCCCTACATCGCCTCGGCACAGCAGAAGAGGCAGGCGCGGCAGCGGTGTTCCTGATGAGCAACACCTTCATGAACGGCGCCGTACTCAACATCGACGGCGGCGCACGCCTGGTTTGATCCTGCCCACCTTTTTGGAGAGCCTGAACATGACATCGTTATTTGATTCGGAGCGATGACAGCCGATACCCAGCGGTTGGCCGCGCGCAGCTTCCGCTATCAGCAACCGGCTACCCCGCAGTACGTCAACCCAAAGAACCAGGATGTCGCGGCATCCGAGTTGTTCGAGCGCTACCGGGAAGGTGCATTGGGGCCGCTGACGCTCCCACGTTATCGGCTGGAGGAGGCGGCTGAGGCCCATCACGCGATTATCCAGCGCAAGCACAGCGGCTCGAGATCCTGCTGATGCTCTGGCCGTGCGGCATGAATGCCTCAGGGCCGGCACAAATCGTCCCTGGCAGCATGGCGTCCGGACAGTTGGAACAGATGGGCGCGCTGCTGCCTGCGGCAAACCCGCTGCGCTTGAGCAGCAATGGCAGAGCAGAGGCATTGGCCCCTTGGTCTGCCGCCAGGCGCCCTTGCTAGTCGCTCCATCGACCATCGGATCCCCCACCAGCTTGCAACGACGGCACCGATCAGTCCTGCGATCAGTAATTCCAGCCTGTCGAACTTGTCGAGCAGGCGCGGCAATAGCTACTTGCGCTCGACTCCGTGTGCATGATGGAAACTAAAACCTCTACAAACGAATAGTTCACGTATAGATAAAATCACCTTAAATGTGAGCACAATCATCAAATTAGGAATTGTCAGACGATTCTTTGAATTTTCTCTAACAACAAAAATCACTACCTCATGAACCAAAAAGGAGCGGTAACTCGTGAGTTCGGTAGATATTTTTGTGATTGAGTACAAGCTCCATGGAAGACCGAAGTCTTTTGTCATTCGCACCAAACTGATGAACAACGCAGAGGCTTGGCAGTGGGCGAGCTGCGACGCGGGTATTGCTCCGATACCCAAACCCGGACGCCCTCCTCTCAAGCGGTTCACAAAACCCATGGCAGAACGATTTGGAATCGCCGACGTAAAGTGGCGGGCCACTACTGCCGTCACCTGGGAGGACATCGGAGCGACGCAAATGGAGAAATAGTGCATCGCCGGAAGCGCTCAACATGTCGATAGAGCGCAGCTCAAACGAATGGGAGGACACATGAAATCCAGATCCAGCCCCCTAACCACATCCGATTGGTACGCAGCGACCGGGCGCAGTAATGAACTGTTTCAAGAGGCTGATCGACTCAATGCCATCGCCTACGAACTGCTAACCCATGCGGCCGACTCCCCCGAGGCAATGCAACGCTACAAAGACGCCAGAGATGCCGCGGATGCCAAAACGCTGGAAGGCAAAAAAGCTTGGGACGAGGCGCGAAAGAGACTTAACAGGCGTCAGTAATAAAGCCCGCGCTGGGCGGGCAAAAGGGAATCCACTCGTTCAGGCCCCAGATTCAGGGTCGCTGGCGGGTATGCCGCGAGGCTCCTTCACATCGCCGTCCTGGACATCTGTTGTGCCAGTCGTCACAGACACCGGGGCACTTGCGCCACTCCCGGCTTCCGGGTGTTCTGCAGATACAGAGTTTGTCGCGGCTACGTCCGTCATATCTTCATCAACGGGTGCTTCGTCATCCGGCGGTAGCGGTACCGCCGAATCTTCAGGCCGAGGATCATGACCTGTTTCATTGTCAGTCGAGCGGGTCACTGCCTGTTGCGATTGATTGCCTGGTCCATTCTCGTCGATTTCCATGATGCCTCTCCGATCGGTGCACGGGAATCCGTGCTTAAACGTGTGAGGAGTCAGGTCGCGACAAGTGCCGGTCATTGGACGAATGGCTGATCCGAGCGGCTTTATTCAAAAGGTCCTGATAGGAACGCTCGTCTTTCCGTGCTGTCGGCCTGAGACCTTCTCAACCTCAACAACCTAGTAGAAAAATTGAATTAGCAGCCTGATCACCCGGTCAAGAAAGATGAGCGCAGTAAATCTGACGAGGTAACAGCAATGACTATCCGGGCAGAGACACTCGTACAATTGACCGAAGCGCTGCAGGAGCGTGGAATGACACTGGTTTCAGATGTTCACTTCACGCGGGCGCCGTACCGCTAAAACCATCGCTGGATCTGCATCGTCGAGTGACCATGCTCGCTGTCGGCGTTCTGGACGAAGATTCCAGCGCCGGCGCCTTTTCCCATCGCGCCGCTTTTCTGCTGGTTCAGGATCCGCACGGATCCCCCGGTGCACGACCATCCAGCGCAGGCATGGGATCAATTGAAATGCCCGCTACAGCGCTAATCCATTCCTTATAAGATAAGCAGCACTTTGACGCGAGAACGCTTCATCCCACTGCGTGCCGGAAATCTCACCCGCAACGACCAACATCATTAATTGCGTGGTCGCAGCATCGAATTCGACCAGAAGGACGCGGGCGCGGAATCTGAAGTCGTCTGACGGAATGATGGCTGTGCTCTATGACGGGGGCTGTCCTGGAGCCGGTGGGAAGATGGATTCTTGCCGGAGTTTCACGCAAAAACCTGTTCATGCATGATTCTTTTATACATCCGATACGCGGCAAGTTTCATCACCGAAACCGCAATCGACGAACTGTATCGGCAATTTGCCAGCTTGTCGGTATGCGGCGGGCGGGGAATGCGCAGGCCCAACGGCTCTGTCAGCGTAGGTAAGCAAAAGCCCTGATCATTCAGGACTTTTCGCTTCCCACAGGCATCAATTCTGTTCAACCTTTGCAGATCGTATGGGCTCGATCAGCCCTTGCTGTGCTCCGGCGACGAAGGCCCTTTGACAATGCCGCGCGGCCCCGACACGCCCCAGATGACCACGCCCAGCAACGGCACGAGGAAGATCAGCGCGGCCCAACCGGCCTTGGTCGCGGACGGCTTGTCGCTGCGCATCACGCTGTTGAGTGCCCAAAGGTCCAACAGCAGGAGCAGGACCGCAGCGGCGATCCACAGATATTCGGTTTGCATGATGTTTTCCTCCATGTTGCTCTGAAACGCCACGGCATGCTTAATCGCCGTGGCGTTTTATATGGAGCGCTTCAACCCCTCATTTTTTTTCGAGGGTCGCTGCCTGATTACCGCCCTGTTCGGCAATCTTCGTCAGCTTTTCATCGGCGCCCTTTTCTTCTGCTAGCGTGGCTTGCAGCAAGGTGACGGCATCGTCGAGTTTCAGGTGTTTGGCCATCGCGATCAGCGTGCCGTAGCTGGCGATTTCGTAGTGCTCGACTTTCTGCGCCGCACCGATAAGCGCCGCGTCCAGCACCGCGCCTTTTTCGATTTCGTCGAGCAGCTCCTTGGACTCTTCGACCAGTCCTTCCATGGCTACACACTTCATGCGTTTGAGTTTCAGCCCGGCCAGTTCCACCAGTTGGTCGATGCGTTCGATCTGGCCCTGGGTTTCCTCAAGGTGCGAGGTGAAGGCTTCGGCAAGCAGCGGATTGGTCGCGGCGCGCGCCAGGCGCGGCAAGGCTTTGGTGATTTGCTTCTCAGCGCTGTAAACGTCGGACAGCTCATGGATGAACAGGTCTTCAACAGTTTTTCTAGCCATTTCTAACTTCCTTCTGATGGGTGGATAGTGTTCTGGGCGAGACGTTCAGCGTGTCCGCCAATGTGGCTTTCATTACAGGTGACCCACCCTGCCGAGCAGGTGTTCAAAGCATTTTTCGATTCATGGATGAAGTGTTATTGGTTCAGCCCAAAGCGGTATCGAGGAACATCATCACGCCGAAGCCCAGCATCAAACCGAGCGTCGCCGGCGTCTCGTGACCATTGCGGTGGGTCTCGGGGATGACTTCGTGCGACACCACAAAAATCATCGCCCCCGCCGCAAGCCCCAGCGCAATCGGATAGCCCAAGGCAAAGCCACTCGACACGCCCAGCCCGACCACCGCCCCCAGCGGCTCCATCAAGCCGGAGCCGATCGCGATCAGTGCAGCGCGCCAGGCCGAGATCCCGGTGACGCGTAAGGCAAGCGCAACCGCGAGACCTTCGGGGATGTCCTGTATGGCAATCGCGGTGGTCAGTGGCAGGCCGACTTTCATGTCGCCATTGGCAAAACTGACGCCGATGGCCATGCCCTCCGGCAAGTTGTGCAGGGTGATCGCCAGGACAAACAGCCAGACGCGATTGATGCGTTGTGCATCGGGCCCGCGTCTGCCGATCTGCTGATGTTCGTGAGGCACGAAGCGATCAAGACCGACCATCAAGCCAACGCCCAGGGCCAGGCCGCATACGACCACGCAGGCTGCCAGCAACGGATTGCCACACAGCGCTTGCGCGGCCTCGATACCCGGCAGGATCAGCGAGAAGGAACTGGCGGCCAGCATCATGCCGGCGGCGAAGCCGAGCATGATGTCCTGAGTGCGTGAGCTGATATCGCGCAGGATAATCGCCACTACCGCACCCAACGCGGTCGCACCGAATCCTGACAGGCCACCCAAGGTGGCCAGGCGCAGGTTTCCCTTGTCTGCGCCGACCAGCGCGGAGTAACCGCTAAACAACAGCAGGCCGCTGACCAGCAGCAGCGTTGCCCAGAACAACACGCCCGGCCAACCGCCGCTGGACGCCATGCTCCACCCGTTGCGCTGCGGCGTTGGCGTCGACGATGAGCTGAGTGACATGTCGCCTCCTAGCGTCCGGTAGAGCGTTTGCCGCTGGAGTCGAGCACGAATTGGCGCAACGTTTCGGTGATCTGCTGCGCGGTTCGATCAAACGACGTGACGCTTGCGTTAAACCGACTGGACAGCGACTGCGCCAGGTCGCTGCTGGAAACCCCGGAGTTCTGATTCATGTGCGGTACCTCGGATCTTATCGATTGAAAAACCGCACGCCGTTGCGGCATGCGGTCCCGGTCATCACGCGTCGGGTTGCCCCTGAACACCCGCGCCCAGATCGGCGCCAGTGATCGGGTTGCTGTCCGGGTCGGACATGGTTCGCGCTTTCATATCCAGCAGCAGAGCCTCTTCCTCGGCACTGAGCTGAACGCTCGCGCTGCCGTCGCCGCCATCCACCGCAGGCTCTGGACTTTCCACGAACTCCCAGTCATCGCCCTGGTTCCAAGGACCGCGCGTGCTGCCCTCTCCTTGGGACATGTTGAAGTACACGTTGGTGAACTCCGGCATGCCGGGTTGTTTGCCCTGCGGGAAGTTTGGCTGGATCGCATGAAGGGCTTTTTCGAAGGACAACTGGTGCGCAATTTCGCGGGTCATCAGGAAGCCCAGCGCTTCCTTGACGCCGGGATCGTCAGTGACGTTCATCAGCCGTTCGTAGACGATTTTTGCCCGGGCTTCGGCGGCGATGTTCGAGCGGAAATCCGCTGTGGGTTCACCGATCGTATCGACATACGCAGCCGTCCATGGCACACCGGCCGAGTTGGTCAGCGGCGCGCCGGCACCGTACAGCAGACTGGTGATGTGCGAATCGTTGCCGGCCCCGTTGATGGCCCGGTACAACTCGCCCTCTTCTTCCACGCCTTCGGCCAATCGGCCTTTGGCGCCCTTGTTGAGCATGACGATGATGGAGCCGACGATTTCGAGGTGACTCAGCTCCTCGGTGGCGATGTCCATCAACAGATCCTTGCGACCCGGATCATCCTCGGCCAGCGCTTGAGTGAAGTAGCGCGAGGCTGCCGCCAGTTCGCCCTGGGCGCCGCCGAATTGTTCGAGTAGCAAGTTCGCCAGTCCCGGATTGGGTTCGGCAACACGCACGGTGTATTGAAGTCGCTTGTTATGTAAGAACATGACAATTACCTCAGGTTGTGTGAGATGAGATTCGTTATAAATTGCGTCACACAGTTCTGAATCGATACCGCGAACTAAAATTTCATTTTTTTGATCAAGGGCGACGAGTGGAAAACTGGAAAAGTTCTATTTATTTCTAACTTGCTGAATCAATGAACAAGTGAGTACTGCTTTTAACGTTCCAAAATTATTTCTATCGACAATATTCACCTCGAGTTGTACAAAAGCAAATCTACTGTACAAGAAAAAGTCAATAACTATGGCCCTTTGCCTTGATTCCGAAGTTTAATATTTCGAAAAAACCAGGATGCAGACATGCCGCTTTCTTTCGATCCGCGCTTCAACGATCTTCTCCAGCGCCTCATTCTCATGGCGCCGCCCGTGGGCCAAATCAATCTGAATATGCTCGATTCCATTGAGCCTGAGGCGATTGCCAACCCGGACGAACTGGTTGCGACAATCATCGAAGTCAGCACCCGACTCGCTGCAAAAAAATCTGACGCGCCCGACCATTTTGTAGAACTATTGCTGAAGCTGGAAAGGATTAATGCGCTGCCTCACGACAAGGCACAGCACTTCACTGATCGTGTGCTGGCGTATAGCAGAGACAATTGATAAGCACGCAAAGACAAGTCGAAACCGAGACGTTTAAATTGCACTCGGATAAAAGTGCCTTCCGACTTATGAAGGCTATAAACAAGTCACCCGCAATTAAGCCTGCCAAGTGATTAGTCAAGTCTCGTTGGGAATCACCGAAATCTTCCCATTGCGCTCAATGATCGCAAATTTGATCTGCTCAATTCGTTCGATACCCTGACTGGAACGCGCGGCTTCCATGACATCCGCCTCGATCATCCGCGCATGCCGCAAACGCCGGTGCAGCAGTTTGCCGTTCTCGACGATGATCGTCGGTTCGCCGTCGATCAGCCGCGACACCCAGCCCGACCGCTGTTTGAGTAGAGAGAAACCGACGTCGATGGCGATCAGCGTCACGATCACCAGCATCGCGTTGGTCAGGGAGAAATCATCGCCCAGCAAAGCCTGCTGCGTGGCCTCGCCGATGATCATCAGCAGGACGAAATCGAAGGTGGTCAGGTCCGCCAGCGAACGCCGGCCGGCGATCTTGAACAGCACCATCAAAGCCCCGTACATCACCGCCGCACGCAGTACCGAGTCCATGAGTCACCTACGGAAAAATGAATTGAGAAAGCGTGACGCCGGCGGAGCCTGGCGTACTGATGTGGCTGCGATACAAGCCCAGGCCGTCGCCGCGCAAGCTCAGGTAAAGACTCACCTGGCCTTGCTTGTCGGCCTGCAGCCAGAAGCGCACGCCATCGGCCGCACTGCGACTGCGCAGCGGTTCCGGTTGCAGAGCGTCGATGCTGAAGCCCTGCAGCAGATCACCGGCCAGCTCAAGCTCCACCGTCGCTTCCGGCGCCGCTGTGAGGCTGATGCGCATTGAGTTGGTCGAACCGTTACGGTGGAACATTTCATACTGCACCCGGACGTGGCCATCCTCGGAGCGTACGTCGCGGCTGCTGATCAGGCCTCTGGAAAACAGTCCCGCCATGGCCAGCACCATCAGCAACACCAAGGCATACCAGCCGCAGCGCTCGAAGCGCCAGACCTTGAGTTGATAGGGCATGTCTTCGCGAAACGGCACGTCCCGGCTGCGCAGATCAGGGTGGTCGGCATCGTCAGTCATCAACCGGACTCCTCGCCTCCTGCAGTGCCGCACGGTGAAATTGCTGTATACCCTGCAGCGCGTACTCCGTGGCCTGGTTTTGCACCTCACAGCGACTGCCGGAAAAACGCATTTGCCGAGAGTAGACAAACTGCCCGGCTGCGCATTGAAAGGCCCAGGCGAAGCACACCGTTCCGGCAGGGATACCGTCGACGTCCTCCGGGCCGAGAATGCCGGTGGTCGCCACCGCCACATTCGTCGTGCTGTCATGCAACGCTCCCACCACCATCTCGCGGGCGACCTCGACGCTGGTCAGGTTGAAGCGCTCGATCGTCTGCGGGTTGACGCGCAACAGGCGCTGTTTGGCCTGCGGCGAGTACACCACGTACCCACACTCAATGAATTCACCACTGCCTGGCACCTCGGACAATAACGTCACAATCATCCCCGCCGTACAGGACTCGGCGGTGGTCAGGAGCAGTGAATGTTCGCGCAGATAATCAACAGTCGCTTCAGCAATGGACATGGCAGACTTCCAAAAACAGAACTGTCCGGTTGACCGTGGCGAGCGTATTTGAGTTTCGCTCGCTTATCCGCAAGCGTGATCACTTGTCCGACTCGGCCGCCTTGTCTTTCTGGATCTGCAGCGACGCCTTGCTTTTGTCGCCGTCCTTGTTCGGCGCATCATTGGAACCTTCGAAACAGCCCTGCAACAGCAGCACTGAACAAAGCCCCAGACAGACACAGATGGTTTTCATGATCTTCTCCCGCTCGATGATCCTGTGGCGAGGGGGTCTCGCCACAGGTCTGCTTGCTTACACGGCCGGCACCAGCGGCGCCGTGCCCTCCGCCTGGGCCAGCGGCACATCGCTGCGGCCCGGGGTCAGGATGACCTTGCGGCAGTCTTCCTGTTTTTTATCAAAGATCTTGTAGCCCTCGGCCGCCTGCTCGAGTGACAGCCGATGGCTGATGATCGCGTCCGGTTGCAGGCGCCCGGTTTCGATATACCCCAGCAGTTCGGGCAGATAGCGCTGCACATGGGTCTGGCCCATCTTGAAAATCAGTCCCTTGTCGAAAGCATCACCAAACAGGAAGCCGTGGATAAACCCGGTATACACCCCCGGCACACTGACCGTGCCACCACGGCGCACCGCTGCGATGCACTGACGCAACGCCTTGCCGCTGCTGCCTTCGAGCTTGAGCGTGGCCAGCACGGTTTCGGTAGTGCTGCCCTTGGCCTCGAAGCCCACCGCATCGATCACGCCATCCACCCCACGGTTGCCGGGCGTCTGGCTGATGATGGTATCCGCCGGGTCGTCGTCCTCATCGAAGTTGATTGGGATCACACCGTAGGTGCGATGCGCATAGGCCAGTCGGTAGGCATGGTGATCGACCATGAAGATGCGCTCGACGCCAAGCATGCGCGCACACGCCGCGCTGAGCAGGCCGACCGGCCCGGCGCCGTAGATCGCCAGACTCGAACCTTCGCCGACGCCGGAATTGATCACCGCTTGCCACGCCGTCGGCAGAATGTCGGACAGGAACAAGACCTTCTCGTCTGCCAGCGTTCCCGGCACCTTGAACGGCCCAGTGTTGGCCTTCGGCACTCGCACCAGCTCGGCCTGACCGCCCGGTACCCCGCCGTACATCCGACTGAAACCGAACAGCGCCGCCGGCGGTGGAATACGCTTTTTATTCATCGCCGCGCCCGGCCCGGCATTGGTGGTTTCACACGCTGCGTACAGCGCATGCTGACAGAAGAAACAGTCGCCGCAGGCAATCACAAACGGGATCACCACCCGATCGCCGCGTTGCACCGCCGTCACGGCCGAACCGGTTTCCTCGACAATGCCCATGAACTCATGGCCGAAGATGTCGCCGTGCTCGACCGTCGGGACCTTGCCCCGATACAGGTGCAGGTCCGAGCCGCAGATGGCCGTGGCGGTTACTCGCAGGATGATGTCATCGGGTGCTTCAAGGATCGGATCCGGCACGGTTTCGACTCTGACGTCGTGGGCGCCTTGATAGGTCATAGCTCGCATGGTGGAATCCTCTGACAATGGAAGAATTGACGAACAGCTTCTTCAAGTTCCGAAGGACTCAGTCAGCGCGAGTTCACTCTGTTTTGCATATTTCTGGATCAGTGGGACGGCGACACCCGGACTTTGCCACTGAACACCCGGAAGCCATAGGTGTTGTAAATCAGGGTGACCGGCACCAGCAGCGCGAACCCCATCAGTACGAATATCTGACTGTTGCGACTCGAGGTCGCCGCTTGCAAAGTCAAGTCGGGCGGAATGATCAACGGGAACAGCGCGACCAGCATCAAGCCGAACGCCAGAACAAAAACGCCAAGCGCGGTAAACAATGGCAGACAGTCAAAGCGGCTGCGGAACCCTAGGAAAAAACCTGTCAGCAACGCGGCAGCGGCGAAGACTGCCAGCGATCCGATCAAGGGCGAGATCAGGCGCTCGGCATATTGCGCATGCAGCGTCGATGTCCACAGCACCAGCACAATCAGCAGCCCGACCGTGCCCCACGCCAGCACCCGCGCCTGACGTGCCGAGCGCTGCTGCAGTTCATCGACGGTGCGCCAATACAGCCAGCAGGCACCCAGCCACGTATAACCGCACACCAACAGCAGACCGCAAAACAACGGGAACGGACCGAGCCATTCCCAACCAGTGCCACTGTATTGCCCGCCAGCGTGCGGAACGCCCTGCACCAGCGTACCGAGCACCACCCCCTGCGCCATGCCGGTCAGCAGCGAAGCGCAGAGCAGGCCGGCATCCACCAGACGTTTCATCCGTGCGCTCGCGGCGTGATCACGAAACTCCAGGGCCATCGCGCGCAAGATCAACGCCAGAAACATCAGAATGAATGGCAGATACAGCGCCGGCAGCAGAATCGCGTAGGCCTGCGGAAACAATGCCAGCAACCCGCCTCCCCCGAGCACCAGCCAGGTTTCGTTGGCGTCCCAGATAGGCAGGATGCTCACGGCCATGGCGCGTCTGTAATCGCTGCGGCGAGTCAATCCCAACAGCACGCCAACCCCGAGGTCAGTGCCGTCGAGCAGCACGTAATTGATCACTGAGAACGCCAGGGCGCCGGCGCACAGCAGCGTGATCGCGTCAGTGTCCATGAGACTGTTCCTCAGGAGCGTCCGATTTCATCGGGCAGGGTTGGCTGCGGACCGGGTTCGCCATGGTGCGGTGGCTCGCGCAATAGCCGTAGCAACACCCACAGCCCCACCGTGAAAATCACCAGATAGAAACCGAGGATCAGCCAGGTTGAGCCGAGCACCTGCGCTCGCGATACCGAGGACAGGCTGTCCTCGGTGCGCAGCAGCCCGTAAACGGTAAAGGGCTGCCGGCCGACTTCGGTTACCACCCAGCCACTGAGCATCGCCAGAAACCCCGCCGGGGTCAGGAACGCGCTCGCCCATAACCAGCGCCGCGAAACATACAATCGCTGGCGCCAGCGCAGCACCAGACTGACCACCCCTTGCGCGAGCATCAGACATCCCAGCGCCACCATCAGTCTAAAGGCGAAGAACACCGGCGGCACCGGCGGAATGTCCTGCGGCGCAAATTCGTCGAGCGCGGCGATGGTGCTGCTCAGGTCGTGGCGCAGGTACAACGACCCGATATGCGGGATCGCCAGCTCCCAGTGATTGCGGTGTTCGTCCATGTCCGGCCAGGCGAAAATCCGCAGCGGCTCGCCAGCGCCTTGCACCGGGCGCTTCCACGAGCCTTCGATGGCGGCGACCTTTTGCGGCTGCAGCTGCAAGCTATGGCGGCCGTGCAGATCACCGACCACGATCTGCACCGGCGTCAACAGCGTGATCACCCACAACGCCATGGACAATTGCACCCGGGCCCGCGGGTTATGCGCAGCCTTGAGCAACTGCCAGGCGCTGACGCCAGCGACGAATGTCGCGGTGCCGAGAAGCGCCGCCAGCACCATATGCGCCAGGCGATAGGGAAACGAAGGGTTGAAAATGATCGCCCACCAGTCCGCTGCGTGAAAGCGCCCGTTCGCGTCGAGGGCGTAGCCGGCAGGCGTTTGCATCCACGAATTGGCCGACAGAATCCAGAACGCGCTGATCAGCGAGCCGACCGCCACCGCGCAGGTGGCGAAGAAATGCAGACGCGGGCCAACCTTCTTCATGCCGAACAGCATGATGCCGAGAAAACCGGCCTCGAGAAAAAACGCCGCAAGAATTTCGTAAAACATCAACGGCCCGATAATGTCCCCGGCCTGCACCGAAAGCCGCGACCAGTTCAGCCCGAACTGGTACTCGAGAATCAGTCCGGAGGCCGTGCCGATTGCGACGGTCAAGGCAAAGACCTTGAGCCAGTAGCGGAAAATATCCAGATAGACCTCGCGCCCGCTCCTGAGCCACAAGCCTTCGAGCACCATCAGGAAATTCGCTAGGCCAATGGTGAACGCCGCCAGCACAATGTGGAAACTGATAGTGATCGCAAACTGCATGCGCGCGGCCATGAGTGCGGTATCGGCGTTTTCCATAGCACTTGCACCTCGCTGGTCAGCCTTGCTGCGCAATACCCGCCGAAGCACCTGCCAGAGCGTTCCGGTCGAAGATGTCGACCATTTATCAAGCACCGGAGCGCTTAATGCCGACCAGCTAAGAAGCAGAAATGCTAAAAGATAACCTCTGGCGAGGGAGCTTGCTCCCGCTGGACTACGCAGCAGTCCCTGCTCCTGAGACAAAGAGGGACCGCTTCGCGGCCAGCGGGAGCAAGCTCCCTCGCCACAGGTACAGCGTTCATCCTTCACTGACTGGCATTAGTCAGAGCGCTGTCTTTTCGAACCCTTCGTTAGGGTCTAGTCTTAGACCCGGCTTCGTCCGACGCCAGACGCCTCCGCCTGATTCAAGGACAATGATGAGACTGCACGAGTTCATCCTGACGCATATCGAATAGATTCTTTCTGCCTGGGAGCGCTTTGCCCGCTCCGTGGAAACCGCTCTGCCGCCTATGGATTCCAAGGGTTCGCGCGAGCATTCGGAGCACATCCAGAGAACCGTCGACGAAGATATGCAAAGACCCCAGAGGAGCGGCAGCAGATCGCCAAATCACTGGGCCATGGTCCCGATGCGGAAGGCGATTCACCGGCCCAGAACCATGCAATGACGCGGTTTGTCGCGGGGTTTTCCATGGATCAGATGGTGTCGGAATATCGCGCGCTGCGCTCGAGTGTGCTCAGGTTGTGGCTGGCCCAACAGCGCGTGGATGACGTGCACGATGTGCAAGACATCATCCGCTTCAATGGAGCAATAGACCAAGCGCTCGTGGAGTCGATTGCGAGATACGGTAAAGCCGTGGAGAGCACGCGCAAAACTGTTTTGGGCGTACTCGGTCATGACCTGCGATCACCGCTTGGGGCTGTATTGATGGCTAGTGACATGCTGCGTAAAAACGTCAATATGACTGACAGGGATCGGAGGCTGGCAGAGCAAATCAATGCGAGTGTAAGTAGAGCCAATCACATGGTCGGCGATTTGCTCGACCTGGCCCGCTCAAATCTCGGCTCGGGTATACCAGTCAATCCAGAAGAGACTGATCTATCGATTGTGTGCTCCGCTGTTGTTGAAGAGTTACGCACCGCGTTCCCTCAGGCACAGATCGTTTCGAATGTGAGTGAACGAGTAGCGGGGAGTTATGATCCGCGCCCGCATACAACAAGTTTTCACCAACCTGATCGGTAATGCGGTCAGACATGGTGACTCACTGCAACCCATCCTTGTGACTTTGTCTCAAGATGACCATTGCTCAGTCTTCAGCGTGCAAAATCGGGGCGAACTCATACCTGCAAGCGTAATACCCCATCTTTTCAATCCCCAGGCGCGTTACTCAAGCTATGCAGCAACTGAAAAAGGATCGACCGCCGGCTTGGGGCTGGGACTGTTCATTGCGTCTGAGATCGTGACAGCCCATGGAGGAAAAATCGGGGTGGTTTCGACACCTGAGCAGGGCACTATCTTTAGTGTTCAGCTCCCAATCTTCCAGTGATCCATCTCACGTTATCTAGCTGGAAGCTCGTCACCGTCTACACTCAAGTTTGACCCTCATGACCTCTTCATACCCGCGTCCCCTCGGGCGGTTTGTTTATCGCATATCATATCCATTCTCTGCGGATAACGTTCAATGAATGACAGCTTATGGGCGATAACCAATGTTCATGGCCGACCGCTTTCGGCCAGAAAAGGACTGTTGAGATCGACACCTTCCGGTCAGAAGCGGACGGTTGAAATCGGCACCTTCCGGCCAAAAGCAGACATCCACTGGCCGCGAATTCAACCTCGAATTGGAATTCGCGTATTCCCGTCGAGGATATTTATATTAAATATATGTCGACGAAGAAGCTTAACTTAGCGCGAAAAATAAGAAGGAAAACGGGTCAGCACCGATGCTATCAAAGGTTGATTGTCATTGATCGTTTCTTGGTTCAACTTTGCAGAACTGACTTTATTAAGCTCAGCCGCAATTATCTTAACCACTTCCCGATCAGGATAATCACCAGAATATAATCCGATTTCAAAATCAGAGCTTAAACCATATTTAAGACGACTCTGCAACTCACGAAAATTGATAACACATTCTTCAAACATGCCTTTTGCCTCAAGTATATCTGCAACACCACCAACGTAAAGCATAGCCTCGTAACCCAAAAACTTATCACAAAACTCAATAATATTATCAATTGTTACCGTGCGTTTTTGTTTTCCTGCCTTATAGCTACCCTTCGAATACTTCACGTACTCAAGCAACTCTTTATAGCTTTGCCCTGTGATCCACCTAATCGCAATACCTATTGAAAGACCTTCAGGCATTATTTTATGCCCTATTGAACCTTGCGACAGTTGCATAACGAGAGACCAAACTACCCGCAACGCATCCTCGCTTGTTTCCGAAATGCCAAGATCAAATTGACTATCATCTAACCACTTTTCAACAAGCATTAACTGATCAATACCAAGCAACGAGCGCCCGTACCCCTTATAAAATCTCGCATCCAGCGCTTTCATTTTATTGAAAATATAGACAAATAAGGTTATTAGGCTATTTTGCTCGTCTTCTGTTGAAAGGCTATATGCCAAGGTCTCCTTGGCCAGTGCCTCAATATCAACTAAAGTGGCATCTGGATAATCGCCGACATATGCAATAATGTAGCTCTCCAATGCACGCAGCCGATCTATCCGTGAGTTCATTTCGAATATCAGCGAGTCAAAATCTCTTTTTCTGTATTTGTCTTTTTCTTCTGCTCGAAGCTCAATAGCACGCTGTAGCCAATTTTGGTAGCTGGAAAAGAAATCCATGACATCAATGGTAGAGCCAGGGTTGGAAAATTTCTCTACTAACCCTTTTAAACTACTCAAGCAATCTTCAGCGCTATCAAAGCTCAAAAGCTCTTTGACCTGCTTCCACTTTTTGAAACCTGTGTTCGACCAGCGATTATCGAAGATCTGTGGATCAGTGAATATTACATTCCCCTCTGTGTAATACCCAGATCGACCGGCACGGCCCATCAGATTTTGGAAGTCTCGCGTAGTTATCGCATTGCCAGCTTGGAAAGTGCTTGTAATTAAAAGATAGCGAATCGGCAAATTTACGCCTTGAGCTAGTGTAGACGTACAAACGACTAGCGAAGCTTTTCCATTCGATAGCGCCCACTCAACAGACGAACGAAGTCCTGCTGGTATATTTGAGCTATGCGGCATCACCCCTATCTTTATTGCCTGTGCGTATTCACAATCGCCCATATGTAAGGATGCCAAATAATATAATTTCGCTATTTCCTCAGGGTCGCCAGCAGACACAGGCAAAGGCAAGTCCACCCCCTTCTCAAAAATATTAACTAAGTCTTTACAGACAGATCTTACGATAACCTTAGTTCCGCAAAAAATAGCAGCGCCACCCAACTCGCAAAGCTTCACCGCTAAGAAAGATGCGACCTCGCGACTATTCAGCCGATCAGGAAAGCTCCTAACCTTCCCCTTGCTCCCTGTTATCTCAATCGGCTGTAACAGGCCTGGAACAAAATATTGATTACTATCTAACATACCTTGATCGAAAAACTGAATACCACCGCCACCTGTAGCTTCTGACCAAGTAGCGAAGCCAATCGCTCTGACTGTCGGGAGAACCTTCGCTCCTTGGATTTCTATTCCTGCTTCAAAGTTAAGCCAGTCACCTATTGACTTAGCATTTGCCATTACTGCTGATATCATAACTTTTTGCGCCTTCGGACTAACTGCATCCCGAAGATATGATATGAGTAACTCGTATGTTACCCCGCGCTTACCAGTGTCAAACTGGTGCCCTTCATCAAACAGCAAGAGGTCAATGCTGGCTGCCAGCTCATCTTCATGCCGCAAGAGATAGGCTAATTTCTCAGGTGTTGTCACAAGCACACTTCCCTTGGAGCGATCTTTATACGAATCGCCAAGTAGAAATTTTAAAAAATCTGAATCTGATTCGGTAATTTGATTTAGGTCTGGAAGATCATTAATGAGAATATCATCTGAAGCAAATGCACTTTTGAACGATTCAGATATCTCGGCACACAGAGCTCTGAATGGGGCAACCAAAACTATTAGCTTTGCTCGACCTGATAGTAATGCACTCCGGACTATTAATTCCATCGCTCTGCTTTTTCCAGCACTTGTAGGCATCTGCACAACAGCAGACACCCCTTTTAATATTCCCTCCTCTCCCATTAACCGCTGAGCTGGCCATAGCTCCTTCATAAAGCTAGATCTAGCTAAAATAGCTCTCCACGCGTCCAAGTCAAGTTCGCTATATAGGGGCAAACAGATACGAGAGGAGTTTCTCATTTTTACCCGTACTATGGCACAAATAACGTCTATAAAAAGCAAGTCTCTGTCTGAGCCCGCGCTGTAAACCATTTCACGCAGTTCGAGGGCACTAGTATTGACATCTACGTCCGACACCCTGCCCTCATAAAATCCATGTAAATTGTTTACCAGCCTCGTAGCGCGTTCCGAAAAATACCCCCCTGGCTGACGGTACCAACTATGTCGATGATCTGATTTCAAAATCCATATCAATATCCCCTCCAAGCGATGAAAGCTCAATTCGTATTCATATGGAATTTCTTTAGCTAACACGGACGAACTTCCAGGCATGTCAGCTAGGTAGTAAGCTGCAGATCCTAGCATTCTTAAATACACGCTGGATTCATCCAGAAGTCCTGAACCATCTAGTGAGTCAAAATACTGCGCGACGTCCACTAATTGCTCTTTAAGGCTAGCCAACTCTTCGGCACTTTCATCCTGTAAAGTTAGCGCAGCTAATTGCCCTAATATACCAATCGTCAAAATTATAAGCGCGAAAGGGTCGTCAGCCAGTGGCGGATGAATATCCGCGGATACTCTCAACTCTCTAATTTTTGCCGTCGATTTAGATAGACCTAATAATCTTTTAGATCGAGCCTCAAGCTTCATTCGCGCCTCGCTCGTAAAGCACGTCAATCAGAGGTATTAAACTGTCACCACGTATGACGAGCATTTCAACTTTATTTTTATAAGGGTGTGCGTCTGCGGTTGTCAAAGCCAGTTTCGCCAAGTTAAAAGAAGATGTGCTAACGACCGCAGCGGCCCCGTAGCCTTTATCATATGGATGATCAGAGTAATTTTGAAATCTAGCAACAGTTTGTACTCCTTGTTTATCCCTTTTATCCCCTAGCCGTTGCCGCATAGCATTCAATGTTTCAGCTAATCGGATATCATCCTTAGCTGAATCATCCACTGCTTTTTGGAGTACCTTAGCTCTACTTTTTTCAGATGCAAGCGCCTTGATTTCATAAATTAGCAATTGATCACTTGCGCTGGGGGTGGATTTATTCCATTTAAACCCAACTACGTCTGATCCTTTTGCCGACTCGTTCGATATAATTTTCCTGTCCCATCGTGTTCTAGGAACATCGTAGCCACGAAGATATTGCATATAATCCGCTACTAATATTTCGGCAAAATCCCCAGACCTAATACTAGGCCCCGGCTTTTTCGTTTTTGAGGGAAATTTTATTTCTACTAGATAGTCGTAGCTGGTGACGTGGGATGGCTTGAAGCACTCAAGGTCGTCATCACTACAGTAATGCCGCCTGAAGTGTGTAGCCCAGGCCGACATTGCCGCTTGGTCGGTAATGTCGTGTCGAAGTTCGAAGATCGGAACGGATCTACCGCAGGCAGAGCTGAATTGACCGGAATTCTTCAACCATCCAATGTGAATAAGACTCAATCATTAGCTCCCTAAGATAACGTGCCGTTCGAACTCGTACTGGCCACCTGCCCCCTTTATTAGCTGAGTTTCGTTATTTTATCTAGGCTCTTAAATTCTTATCACGTCCTAGATCTCCCCTGAACCTAACCGCAGCGTGTGATACGTGCACGAAATCTCTTGACTGACCCATTAGGACGAAAGGGAGCGGAAGCCGTGGCTAGCAAGCGCACAATCAGAAAATGAACCTTGTAGTGGGCAGGCGCCCATGGGACGGTTGCTAATGAATTCCTGCCCTGGGAGGAACATTGGAGCCAGAGTGAGTTAGCTAAAATTCGCGCCTTTGAATTGCTGGCACGAATGTCCGTTTTTGGCCGACAGCGGTCGCTCCAGGACGTCCGCTTTTGGCCGATTGCCGCCATTCGTAACGAGTAGCCATCGCCAAACGTAGCGCTCAAAAAAAACCGCCCGGTAACTGGTATACGGCCACCTTGCTCAAGTAGCAGCGGTCGCTGAACCGGCCAATCTCAAATCCTGCGAAAAAAATACGCGCTGCTGCATCCATTGCGAACGCAGCCACGTATATCAAGCACGGACAGAATTTCCTGCCCGATTTTCCTCAAAAAGGATCATCACGATGAAACGCATTTCGATCAAAACTCCATTGATTGCGGGCCTTCTGACCTTGGCGGCCGGTACCAGCTTAATGCTCAATGGTGCACAGGCTGCATCGATGAGCCACGACAGCGTAATGGTGGGCGGTCAAAGCATGTTGCCCAGCAAGGACATCATCGATAACGCAGTAAATTCCGCGGATCACACTACCCTGGTCGCCGCTGTCAAAGCTGCTGGCCTGGTCGACACCCTCAAGGGAAAGGGGCCTTTCACCGTATTCGCACCGGTCAACTCAGCCTTTACAGCCCTGCCCGCCGGAACCGTCGATACGTTGCTCAAGCCGGAAAACAAGGCAACCCTCAGCAAGATCCTTACTTACCACGTTGTGAGCGGCAAGCTGGACATGGCCACTCTTTCTGAAAAGATCAAGGCCGGCGGTGGTAAAACCGAATTGACCACCGTTTCGGGCGGCAAGCTGTGGGCAATGATGAATGGACCACACAACATCACCATCAAGGACGAGAAGGGCGACGTCGCTGACATCAGCACCTATGACGTGTACCAGTCGAACGGTGTGATACAGGTCATAGACAAAGTCCTCATGCCGAAAAGTTGACCGGAGTCGCCGGTCGATTTCAGCAGGACCGGCGAGACCTCTGAGGAGCCCACCCGTGAATGGAACAACCGCGCGCCGTGGGCTAACCTCTGGCTGCAATCGAATTGTAGGACCTCACGACCGAATCGTTTGGAGAAAGGCTATTCCCATCGCCGACACTGACCAACTCAAACACCTTCTAGCCCAGTGTTCCCTCGGCGATCGAGGTGCTTTTGAAGCGCTATATCGTAGCGTGAGTCCGCGTCTGCATGGCGTGGCTCTGCGATTCATGGGACGCGCGGATCTGGCTGAAGAGGTGCTGCAGGAAAGTTTTGTGCGTATTTGGAACAATGCTTCACGCTACCAATCGAACCTGTCGGCACCGATGACATGGATGATCAACATCACGCGAAACCAGGCCATCGACCAATTGCGAAAGCATCGCGAACGTCCGCTGAGTGATCTCGACGCGCAGATGCTGGTCGACGACAGCCCCTCGGTACATGATCAGTTGAACAGCTCCCGTGAAACCACTTCATTGAATCGGTGCCTGGATAGACTCGAAGGGATGCAACGCCAATCGATCACCATTGCTTATTTTGAGGGACTTTCCTGTTCAGAGCTGGCCGAGCAACTGTCGGCGCCGCTTGGGTCGGTAAAGTCTTGGATCCGCCGAGGCATGGAGCGTTTGCGCAGGTGCCTTGAGTCATGAACTACCAAACTCCAAGTCTGCGTCGTGCGCTTGCTGCCGACTATGCGATCGGTTTGATGCCGCCAACCGCGTGCCGGCGCTTTGAGCAGCTGTTACTCGAAGACTCGCAACTTCGCGCGGAGCTCGCGCAATGGCAGGACAGCCTCATGAGCCTTACTGAGCTTCTGGCTGAACAACCTGTACCGGATCGAGTATGGCGCGGAGTCACGGCACGAATAGATCCGCAAACACCGCAGGTCACTTTGAGGCAGCCATTCTGGAGCTGGCTGCGGGTGACGATTGCAGCATGTTCGTTGGTAGCAGCAGTAACACTGGGCGTTATCTACAACCGTGACGAAGCGCGCTACGGCGCCACGTTGCGTAGTGCCGATGCACAGTCGTGGATGAGCATTGAAGCGCACGAGAATTATCTAAAAATCAGGCCGCTGGCTTTCGCAACGATTGAAAAGAACCGTAGTTTGGAAATGTGGGTTATTCCTTCAGATGGCAAGCCCGTTTCGCTTGGAGTGATACCCTCAGGCGGGGATGGGAAGATCAAGTTGGGCAGTGCGCAGAAAGCACTTATTCGTGAGTCCATCACGTTGGCCATCAGTCTTGAACCCGAGGGTGGATCGCCAACAGGACAGCCAACAGGTCCGGTTCTGTATAAGGGCGTGCTTTCGGTGCTGTAACTGCGTGGCGACAGGTCGTTGAATCTTTTCGTGATTAAAGTAGTTCACTGACGCGCGTCCAGAGAGCGAAGCCGGTTCAGCAAACTCATGAATAGTTAACGGCAGCTTCTGGCCGGTAGTGGTCGTTTTGTGAGCGTTCACCATTGGCTTGTTGCCACCTATTACCGCGGCCTGCAATCGGCCAACTGGAAAATGTAGACAACGGGTTGACATTTCAGGAGGAGGAATCAGAATAATTGTACAGAATTTTATTTTTGTACAATTACTCCGGTGTCTTTGATGTCTACCTCCGAACTGCTCGTTTCATGGAGTAAAAAATGGGCTCTAAACAAAGGAATGGTTGTTTGCAGGGCCTGCGGAGCTGGGCAAGCAGAAGCAGATGGCGCTACCAATTTTGCACATATGCCTAAATGCCCTAGCGCAGATAATGAACTTAAGCCTTGGAATGATTTGCGTGCCGCTATAGATAGCCGCTCCGAGGATAGCCAACACCCTATCCGTAGGTCACAGATCTGACCGCCTTCTACGGCCTAAAGCAGTTTTTAGACTTGCTACTAATGGCAATTCTGCGGGGCACCAATGGCAGCTCATGACCGAAAGCAGACGGCCAGATGGCCAGCTTCTTGACGTCGTTGTCACGGGATAGGTCCACAGATACTTCTAGCATTCACTCAATGCAAATCCGAAGTCGTCACTGGACACTTGAGCGGCTTCGTTAAGCCGTTGGCGCAGCGCAGCGGTCAGCTGTCGCTCCACTTCCCATGGGTCTGACAGCGCAGCCAGCTGAGGCGCCAACTGTGGCGACAGGCTCATCAGCGATTGATTGAGCGATCGCGCCGTTTCATACGCAGCCTTCTGCACAAAGCTGACTTCCACCAGCTCTCCCTGCGCTTTGCGAAACTCCATCTCCGCCATGCGCGCCAAGTAGTGCTCGCGATGCGCTCGTGCTTTCTGAAAGTCCGGTGAGTGACCCTGGGCCGAATCAGCGGGCGTCGGCGCAGCCGTGTTAGTCGGTTCGGATTTTGAAGTGACGTGGCTGTAGACGTCACGCTGGAGCCGTTCCTGCTGGTGTCGAGCGCTGACGCCGGCCTTGCTCGGATCCCGCGTCGTCTCCAGATTCTGTTCGCTAGCCTCGACGTCAATCCGTCCCGCCTCATCCAGCACCAGCCGATTATTGAGTATCAACTTACTGATGTACTGCTTGGACCACCCCTTGAGCTCACCGTATTCCTTACGTGTTAAAAATGCCATGAAGTCTCCTATTTCCAAGCCCGGTCAACTGGTCAACCCGTCAACTGGGGTCAACTAACTTTCCAACCCACCCACTAACAAGTTCCCGCGGGTTTCCGACCCCGTGTCCTTTGAAAGTCCTCAGGGTCCCCGGCGAGTTCTGGCTGATTCCGATCGCGACGAGGGCGTTGCGCCAAGAGCGGTGCACGGAGATCCGCCGGCTTTGGTTTCTGGCGGGAGTTGGTGATTTATCTTTGCTTCGCGGTAGATCTGCGCGGACCGAACCAACGATCACGTACCTGGTCAGCTTCATCCAGAAGCTGCGCGAGTTCATCTTCGCTGATGACTCCATTCCTTTGCAGAGCTCGGCAGTAGCCAATAGCGCCTCTGAACAGCGTCTCCAGATCACGCTCGTCTACGGCTTCAGCAAAAAGGTCAAAATTGGATCGCGCTTTAGCCAGTGCGACTGATTTGATAATGGGCATCGTTGAGGGCTCTAGATCGGGCTTTTGAACAGGCCCCGAACCGATTATTGGTACAACGCCTGTCCTTACCCTATATCAATCTTGACCACCCAAACAGTGATTGAGTCCCCATATTTAAAAAACCTATACATCTGCCGATGGTTATTTCCTTTCCTACAAACACCCGTGTTTGCAAAGACGGACATCCCTGCAAAAGTTTCAGCTAGAGAGATGCCGCGAGTTCGCTAACCCGTGTAGGGGGCGGCCCTCAGGGAGGACCCGTGAAATCTGCCCCCCCCTACCCGGCCTGCCCAGGTCATGCCTTCGGCTCGGCCTCGCTCAGGTCCAGCCGCTTGGCCACCCAGCGCTCGTACAAGCCGATGGCGACATCCGCGCCGGCCATCGCGGTCAGGCAACCCAGGGCGCCGGCTGTCCAGATCGACAGCCCCGCGCCGAACAGCAACATCATCGCCGACACGCCGCAAACGATGCAGGCACCGGACCGAAGTGCTAGCCGGCGCAGTAACGCCCAGCCTCGTGCCCCATCCTTGTCAGCGCGCCACATCTCGCCGGACACGCCGCCAACCAACGACAGGGCAATCACCAACCAGATCGGCATCTCTGCCAGTGCCTGTTGCTCGTTCGTCATTGCCCTGCCCCTTAAACAAAAAGACCCGGCTCAATGGCCGGGTCAGGTGGTGGGTGGCCTGCCGCGCTTTGCGGTCGCACCCATCGAAGATGGCCCCTTTTTACAGGTCGATTCTGGTGGCAGCAAGACCGGTTTAATGCCATCCGGTGAATGTGTGGCTTACGTCCGGTGAACGGCTGGCGAATGTCGGTGAATATCTCAACCCGGCTGGCTTTTGCTTCTGTTGTTTCGGTGGCGTCCCATGCGTCCCACCTCTCCAAAACAAGGTGGGACGTCTGAAAGACCCGCAGATTGGGGCTTTTCCCCACCGTCCTACTTTTATCTCTCTTTTCTCGTGTATAGAGAGAAAATTAAAAAGCACGCGTGCGCGTAAACGCGCGTACCTGTACCCGCTACGCACACACGTGCGGGAGGCATGAAAAAGGTGGGACGGTGGGACAGCCCAACAACGACGCGGCCTGCGCCCGTCCCACCACTGCAAAAAGCAGTGGGCCGGAGGCAGGCCGGTGGGACGGCGTGAGCCAGAGGAATGCCCACGATCAAGCCGCTTCCCCCAGGAGGAAGTGCTCGACCACGATGTGGGCGTCATGCAGGCGCTGGTAGTAGAGATTGCGTGTGCAGCCGCTGTTCGCAAGGCGTGCAGCCAGAGGCGCATCGGGCTGGAAGTAATGCACCCGCACCACCGTCATCAACTCCGGATCGAGGCGTTTCTTGACGATGCGCTCGATGTCCAGTGAGGCTTCCAAGGGCACCCTGCTCCCACGCCTGCCGCGAACGAGCTGACCACCGCTCTCCATCATCATCGCGACCATGTTGCCGCCCGAATAACCGGCGGCGACCTCATCGCTGTGCAGCTCCTGCGCCCATTGCTTGAGGGCCATGTCGATCGCTTTAATCATCGAAGCACGGCTCCTCAAACTCAGGTTGCTCCAGCGCAGGCGCCCTGCCCCAACCCTCCGGTTTCTTGTAAGCCCAAGGCCGCTGGCCGCTCTTGCTCAAGGCGCCCAAACGGAACCGTCGCCACCCCAGTCGATGCAGAATCGCCCCCACGCGCATCTGCTCGGGTTTGCCCCAATGCCCCGGATCGAGCTTGAGCGCCTGACTCATCACTTCACTGCCGGTGGTGGTTTCGCCGATCTGCGACTCTTCGAGCCAGGTCAGGATGGGCGTTTCCCATTCGTCCACCACAAAGCGTTCGTCCTGTTCCTCGCTGAACATCGGCGCCTCCTCTCGCGTTACCCACCAGAGATCGCCGGCCTCAAAACAGAACATCGCTTCGGCCCACAGTTGGTCGCGGATCTCGCGCAGCAACGCCACGTCGACCTTGGTACAGGCCACCGGCCAATAGCGGCGGTTGCCGGTGGCGTCCTTGAGATACTCGTCCTGGTTGGTGGTACCGACGAACACACACTGGCGTGGCACGTCCAGGGTTCTGCGGCCATAGCTTTCGCGGTAGGTGTCGGTCGACGCGGAGAAGAACTGCTTGGCCTTGGTGCTCTCGGCCTTGTTGAAGCTGTCCAGTTCGCCCAGCTCGACGATCCACTTACCGCGAATCGCCTGGAAGCCGTCCTTGTCACCGAGGGCAAACGGCGTGTCCATGAACCACTCACCGCCGAGCACGCTCATCGCGGTCGACTTACCGGCGCCTTGTACGCCTTCGAGGATCATCACCGAGTCAGCTTTACAGCCGGGCTTCATCACCCGCGCCACGGCCGAGATCATCCAGCGCTTGCCGACCTTGGAGGTGTAGTCGGTTGCCTTCACCCCCATGACATCCGTCAACCAACGCTCCAGGCGCGGCACACGATCCCATTCCAGTTTTTTCAGGTACTCGCGCACCGGGTGAAAGGCGTGGTCGTGGGCCACGACGCTGACGGCCTCGATCACGTGCGAGGACTTCACGCGCAGGTTGTACTGCTGCGCGAGCCACTTCATGACGCGCACATCATCGATGTCGGCCCACTCGCCGGTACCGCCGCCATAGGGCGCCGCACGCAACTTGACGATCTTCGAGCTGAAGGCGCAGTAGCTGATCACCCCGGCCCAGCGCTCGTCGTGAGCGAGGATCAGTTCGACGTTCTGCATGTGCGCAATCAGTGCCCCGCTTTCGCTGCGGGCCAGTTGATCTTTCCAGCCACCAGCCGCCGGTGGACGCACTACAGCGAGGACTTGGCGGCGTACCGCGTCGAGGCCTTCGGCGACGTGCAGGTCGTTGAAGTCGGTCCACTTGTCGTGACGCTCGACCGAGAAGATCGGCGCCACGACCTGGGCACCGACGATCAGCGCGGCGTTGCTCGCTTTCTCCTCGCCCGGGTTCCAGGCATCGCCGTTGGGCTTGGTGGTCTTCCAGTCGTCATCGCGGCAGATGATCAGCGGGCAACCGGCAAAACGCTCACGCATGACCTTGCACACGGCCAACAGGTTGCCCGCATCGAAGGCCACAGCCACGGCGAGCGACGTCGCCATGTGCAGGCTGGCGCCGGTAGCGTAACCCTCACAGACCAGCACCGGTTCGCCCGGTACCGGATGCGGACCGAGCAGGTGGAAGGTGCCCTCCTTCGCCATGCCGTAGGGCCAGTAGGATTTGTCGCGGCCGGCGTCTTCCTGCTTATTCGGGAAGATCACCTGAAGGCCCATGATCTGATCACGGGCGTTCTTCATTGGGACCAGCACGGCACCGGTGCGCGGCGCGTAACGCACGTTGATGCCAACGATCTGTTTGCGGTCCAGGTAATCGCTGCGCCCGGTGGTCGGCATGCGCTCGAACAAACCCTGCGCCCTTTTCGCGGCCCGCCGCGCAGCGTTATTCGCGATTTCGGAGGCACGGCGTTTGGCTTCTTCCTGGCGAGCGCGCATCACTTCGCGCTCTTCGGGGGACATGCGACCGGCCTTGACCTTGATCTTCTGCGTCTCGCCCGAACGCCAGTCACCGAAAGCGCCGAAGATCAGCGTGTCGCCCTTCTCCGTAAGCTGTTCGTGGATCACGTACCAGCCGTTCTTTTCCTTGCCCTTGTCCTGCGATGTCTTGCAGCGGGTCAGCTTGCCGAACACCAGCGGTTGCGCTGGCTCCAGACCGTAATCGGCGAATTGCCCCAAAACCTCATCGAGCATGCTGAATCCCCCGCTCAGAAAGGGACTGGCAACTGATGCACTGCGAGCAACCCGGTGAGGCCAAGCGCCGGGCTTCCGGAATCGGATCGTCACACGCTTCACAGAACAGCAAGGAATGGGCAGCGCTTTCGGCTTTGGCAGCGCTGCGCGCCGCCATGGCCTGATCGATGCGTTCCTGCACCAGATCGTTGGCGAAATCGGCGATGTCAGCCACGGTCAGCACCTCGCGTCGTCTGGTTGACGTAGGTGGCGCGGTTGAACAACCCGAGCAGCCCTTGAATGCCTCGGAACACCTGCAGGCGAATCGCTGCCAGTTCCTGATCAGTCACCACACCGTCGCCGATGCTCTTGGCCCAGGTCTCGGCCAGATCCGCGACTTGGCGGAAGTATTCGGCGATACCCGTGGTAAGGGTCTCGGGCATGTCGTTAGTGTAGGTGTCGGCCAGCTCCTGCCAGATCGTATCGCCGACCAGCGCATGCACCGCATCCAGAATGCGGCGATCCTTGGTCAGTTCGAGGATCTCGCCAAACTCCTGAATGTTGATGGAGTGACTCGGGTGGGTCGGCGACAGCTTGTGCTGCAACGTGGTCGGGTTGCGACCGGTTGTAGCAGCGATAGCAGCGGCGCCGCCCGGGTAATCGCGAGCGGCGTGATACAGCGCTAAATCGAGCGGCAGGATTTCCCGCTGCGCCCGTTCCAGAGAACTGAGAGCGATACGGCTCATGGCATTAATCCTAAAAGTTGCCAGTGCCGCGCGACAGAAGTTGGTGATACATTTGCCGCGTGGTCTGGAGAGGCCCAAAGCCGGCTAGGTTCGTAAGACCAACACCGGCACCGTGCCGGGGCGAACAATCCGTTGTTCCCCCCTGGCGCAACAGCTGCCAGCTCTGTGGTAAGAACGGCAGCAACACCAAGGCTTCCGAGCCTTGGAAACGCGATGAGGTCGGCGGCATGTGGTGTGCTCGCCTTCTGACATCGCGACCCGATAGCATTGTGGTGATGCTATCGGGAGGAACTGGGCGACCCTTGGGTCGCCTTTTTTCTATGCAGCTTTCTGCGGCGCAGATTTCCCAAGCAGCCAATCGGCGTCGAATGGGTTTCCTTTTTCTCGAGCAGCAGCAGCAAGCAATTTCGCGTATTCCGTTTCACCTGTGTAATCGGTGCGTGGTAACGAAGCTGCTAGCCTCCACTTGTTGAGTGCTTGATAACTGCGTCCACACACACGTGCTGCTGCTCCAATACCGCCTACAGCCTCAAAGGCGAAGGCAATGGCATTGGGGAAATTCTGTGGTTTAAGCATGAATGCCTCCTTTCAACTGTCGGTTGATAATAATGTTCAACTGACAGATTAGCAATCATTATGTGACTATCAACCTATGATTGATAAAGAATCCGAAAGACTTATGTTTGCCGAGCGGCTTAATACTGCACTGGACGCCAATGGTGTTCGCCAGCGTGGCCGAGGGGCAGACATCATCAAACAGCTCAGCTCCAAGGGCGTGGTTAAGACCGCGCAAGCCGTTAGCAAATGGCTCAACGGGGCGGCTATTCCTGAAATCGATAGTTTGACGGCACTATCCGCTTGGCTGGGCGTGCGCAGAGAGTGGCTTGAGCATGGGGTCATGCCAGTTTTTCCTCATGAAGCAGGCAATCAGCAAGTAGCGCAGGACGAGAACGTTATTGCCTTGACTTCAAGCATGAACAAAGTGCCGCTGATTTCATGGGTTCAAGCTGGAGCTTGGTGCGAAATTGCTCCCACCGTCGAACTGCTCCATGCCGAACAGTGGGTGCCCTGCCCTGTGAATATCAGCAGATCAGGGTATGCGCTTCGCGTTGTTGGAGACTCAATGACAAATACTGGCCCAGGTCGCAGCTATCCTGAGGGATGCATTATATTTGTCGACCCCGATCTCGCCGTGAACAACGGTGATCGAGTGATCGCTTCTTTGCCGAGTAGCAACGAAGCCACGTTCAAGGTGCTCGTTAAGGATGCCGGAAAGCACTACTTGAAACCTATCAACCCGCAATACCCCATCATTGAAATGACGGATGATATGCAAATTTGCGGAAAAATCGTTGGCTCATTCACTCCTGAGTGAATACTCAACCCCACATTTTCACCTGATGGTTGTTGACTTAATTTAACCACTGGTTGATATTTGCCTCACTCTTTACCACAGAGCGAGGCAATACCTATGCGCACCACCGCAACCTTGCATGTCCATCCGGCATGTGTCAGCAATCGCAAACTGATCGAACAGCTGCAGCACACCACGGGCTGTCTGGTCATTATTCATAACAGTAAACCCAAGCTTGTCGCCAAGACCTGCCAACCCTCTCCTATCGATCCGAACGGTGGAGGGCACGCGGCATGAGCAAGTACAAGATCGATAACCGCACCCTGCAGTTGCTCAACGCCCAGGTCAACCTGACCGAGACCTTCAACCACGTCCTGCGCACAGCACCGAAGCGTGAATGCCTGGCATTCCGTCTTAAGGCTGAGCGCGGCACAGTGGAAAGCACTTTTGTCGTCGAACTAGGCAGCGAACGCCACACGCTGACCCTGCCAAACGACAAGAAGATGCACCTCAAACTGGCCGACTTTATTGAAGAGATTACCAACGGTCCGTTCGACGCTAGCAACTCCAGCGACCTGGTGCATCTCCCGCATACCGATCGTCAATATGGCCGTTTTGAGGTCCAGGATAAGCAGCGCGTATTCGAAATGGTGCGCACTGGTGGCGTGCTGAGCCTCGACATGGGTTTTGAACTTCCCCTGCATGTGGCGCTGCATCGCACCCATTCGCGCCCCGGCATCACCGCCATCTTGAGCATCGGCAACAAGAGCCCGCATACGCGCTGCTTCACTTTGTACGACTCCGATGCCGAGATCTACGCAAAGGTCATTGAGTCCATTAACCATCTTGCTGCAGCAGCCACTCCAGCTGCGCACGCAGCATAGGAGGGCAATATGGAACGCACCCTCGCCCAAGCAGCCGCACGACTCGGCCTCACTCGTCCCAAACTGATCGCTCTCATGCGGGAAAAAGGTTTGCTCAAGGGAAACCTGCCGGCGGACCCGAAGCGCGACAAAGCGTACCTGCGAGTCAAGGACAGCCCTTGGTATGACGAGAAATACGGAATGCAGTACAGCCAGTCGACCCGCGTCATGCAAGCCGGCATCCACTGGTTAGCCAACCAGCTGGACATCGATCTACCCGCCATCCCGGCAGACCGCCGTGACGTGGCCTAGGGAATACGCCCGCCAGATCGTTGCCATGCGCACACGCGAGGAGCGCAACACCGCGCTCCTCGAAGTACCTGAACATCTGCGCGAGCTCACGAGACGCCACTGCCTGAACGCCTGGAATCATCCGAAAAGGAAAAAGAATGATGAACAACGACCTTCTTGATTACCTCTTGAAGTCTTTACTGATATTGCCTCATGCAGATCGGACACCTCAAAACGTAAGAAACGTACTCAATCTGGCTGCTGAAGCCGCAGGCGGCACCCCGCTAGCTCCAGGCGAAGTCACAGTCACTCCGAATCCAGCTGCGACGTTAATTCGGATTGAAGAAGTATCGAAGATCGTCGGATTAGCACGCTCAACTCTCTATAAGTTCTTAAGCGACCCAGACCATGACTTTCCTCGCCCTGTAAAGCTATCAGCAGCAACCGCAAAGGGCGCGCCCGTAGCATGGGTACTTGCAGAAGTACAGCAATGGGCTCGTTCTCGGCTGGCATTTCGCTGTGAATATGAATCTCGAAAAGAGACCAGAGCATGACCGCCAATCAGAGCGAGTTGCGCCTCATCCCTGCGCCTGAAGCAGCAACCGTCGAACTACTTTACCGCATCTTCGGGGACGTCCTGATCCCGCTGGAAAAAGTCCGCGAGCAGTACTTTCGCAATCTCAACGAACAGTCGTTCGTGACGGAGATCAACAGCGGCCGGATCCAGCTTCCGATCACCACGCTGGACACCAGCCGCAAGGCCCTGAAATACGCGCACATCCGCCACGTCGCCTCGCTGATCGACATCCGCGCCTACAAGGCTGATGAAGACATGCAGCGGCAGCAGGACGGCAAATGCCGTGTTGCCCCCACACCACTGACGGCTGTCACCACCAGCTAACGACAACCCCAGGAGCACACCACATGATGACCCCAATACAAATCGGTGCACTCGTCATCCTGATAGTTCTGGCCGCCCTGTTGCTTTGGGGCGGTTACATCATGGGCCGCAGTGATGGTCTGGAGACAGGTCGGCGCGAGGGTGAAGACATCCAGCGCGCCGCGAGTGCCAAAACCATCCGTGAGCTTCAAACCTCCCTGCAGTTCATCCGGGCCGATCACACGCGTCTGGCACACACCTGTAAACGACTTGAAGCAGGTCCGCTGTTCGGCCCGGCCGAGCACCAGACGTTGATCGCCATCGGCGCGCTGCTACGGATCGCCGCCGAAACCTTCAGCGCCTTTCGTACCGGCAAGAAACTCGAGCGCGATGCCCGGTCCCTACGCGAACAGGTGCTTGCGATGGCTGCGAAATTACAACCAGAAATCGAGGGCAGCCTGGCCGGACAACCACACTCAAGCGCCGAGAAAGTCATCGTGGAGGCTGCGTGAATGAGCTGGCTCTTTTCGCAGGCGCTGGTGGCGGAATACTCGGCGGCCACCTCCTCGGCTGGCGCACGGTCTGCGCCGTTGAGCGTGATGCCTACGCCGCACAAATACTGGCGCAACGACAAACCGATGGACTGCTCCCGCCTTTCCCGATTTGGTCTGACGTGTGCAGTTTTGACGGACGACCATGGCGAGGCCTTGTTGACGTGGTTTCGGGAGGATTTCCTTGTCAGGACATCTCGGTCGCAGGCAACGGCCTCGGTATCGCCGGAGAACGCTCAGGACTGTGGCGGCAGATGGCACGAATTACCGATGAGGTACGACCGCGCTACGTCGACCTGGAGAACTCACCATTGCTTGTGGGAAGAGGACTTGCCGTCGTGCTCGGTGACCTTGCCGAAATGGGGTATGACGCGCGATGGGGTGTTATCGGAGCAGCTGACCTCGGCGCGCCTCATCAGCGGGACCGGATCTGGCTCATCGCAGAAGACACACGCCAGACGCTGGCCAACACCGGTAGCGAGCATGGCAAAGGGATCCTCCCCCGCCGCACTGACTCGCCGATCCGGGGCCGACCGCTCGAACGATCGCCTGGATCACGCCGTGATGGCATTAGATGGTGGTCATCTGAACCCGGAATGGGCCGAGTGGCTGATGGGGTGGCCCATCGGGTGGACCGACTTAAGGCCATTGGCAACGGACAGGTTCCAGTCGTGGCAGCAAGCGCATTCGAAGCGCTCAGTATTAGTTAGCAAGGAGGCAGCATGAGCATTCAATTTCTTAGTCATGAGCAGGTCTGCGAGCTGACCGGAGCTAAAACTAAAGTCGGTCAGATTACGGTACTGAAGCGCAATGGCATTCGTCACACCATCAAGCGCAATGGCTGGCCTTGCGTGATTGCATCGGCGCTGACAGGAGCAACTACCACTGCGCCAGAAACTCCAACGTGGCAGCCGCGCCTGGTGGGATAAATGGGACGAAGACCAACAAAGCCGGGGAGCATTCCTCGGCTGCGCGAGAGAAAACGCGGCAACACTACCTATTACCTATACGATATTGGCGGGAAACCACGCAAGGAAATCCCGCTGGGTACAGATTACGGCCTAGCCATTTTAGAGTACGCAAAGCTCGAAAAAAGCCGCGTGTCTCAAGCTCTGACACAAACCGTCCTTACCTTCGCGTACGTGGCCGAGCTTTATATGAATGAGGTGGTTCCCACGAAAGCCCATGCCACCCAGAAGGACAACGCGCGCGAACTGAAAAATCTTCTCCTGTTCTTCAACGACCCTCCGGCCCCTCTAGAAGCAATCGAACCGAAGCATGTCAGCCAGTACCTTCGTCATCGCGGTAAGACAGCTCCTGTTCGTGCAAATCGGGAAAAAGCGTTACTCAGCTCCATTTGGAACTTTGCTCGCGAGAATGGCTACACATCCTTGGCAAATCCTTGCTCAGGCGTGAAGGGTAATAAAGAAACCGGTCGCGACATATATGTTGAAGACGACGTCCTTGCCAGAGCCTACCAGCATGCCGATCAACCATTAAGAGATGCTTTGGACCTGTTCTATCTAACAGGTCAGAGGGTCGCTGACACATTGAAGATGGATGAGCGCGACATAAAGGACGGAAAACTCTCCGTCCAGCAGGGCAAAACTGGGGCTAAACGAAGGATTGAAATCATTGGTGAGCTCAAAGTCGTAATCGATCGAATCATGGCGCGAAAGGCAGGACACAAAATCAGATCAACACGCCTAGTAGTAATCGACTCAGGGCAGCCGATGACGACCAGCATGCTCAGAAAAAGGTTCGATGACGCCAGGGAAGCAGCCGGTATTCCAAAAGCAGAATTTCAGATGCGCGACCTACGAGCAAAAGCGGCCACGGATAAGGAGGAGTCAACAGGGAGCATTAGAGAAGCTCGGGACCAACTCGGACACACCACCGTCGGGATGACAGAACAGTACATCCGTATGCGGAAGGGGATGAAAGTTACCCCTACGAAGTGACTCACGGTCACGAATTGCGGAAAAGATTTTTTGATTGCGGAAAAAAGAACTAAGGGCTTGCATGAGATATGTCATGCAAGCCCTTGATATTCATGGTGCCCGAAGCCGGAATCGAACCGGCACGCCCTTACGAGCGGGGGATTTTAAGTCCCATGCGTCTACCAGTTTCGCCATTCGGGCGGTAGCGCGGTGTTGCTTTATTCTGATGACGATTCACAGTCCTGACAGGAACTGTGCATCGGTGACAGAGGGGGAAATATATACATCACTTCCCGGTGAAGCAAGTTTGCAGTTGTCGTTTCAAAGACTAAATCTTTCAGTGCAACGCAAATAAAAAAGCTCCGTAAATCATGGATCTACGGAGCTTGTTTATAGTGGAGGCCGAGGTCGGAATCGAACCGGCGTAGGCGGATTTGCAATCCGCTGCATAACCATTTTGCTACTCGGCCTCAAAACATTTGCTGTCAGTAGCGCAACAACAAACGCTGTACAAACTTGGAGCGGGAAACGAGACTCGAACTCGCGACCCCGACCTTGGCAAGGTCGTGCTCTACCAACTGAGCTATTCCCGCTTGGTGTGGCGCATTCTATAGATTCCAGATGCCCCGTCAACCCTTTGATTCAAAAAAGTTTTATTTCTTTTCAACATCGGTCTTCAGATGTGGCCAGGCAGCCCGAAGGTATTGAACCATCGACCACAAGGTCAGACCTGCCGAGACCATCAGCAACGCATAACCGATGAAAACCCAGAAACTGAAATCCTTGGGGTTTGCCAGGAGGATCACCAGTGCGAGCATCTGCGCAGCAGTTTTCCACTTGCCCAGATTCGATACGGCTACATGGGCCCGGGCACCGAGTTCGGCCATCCACTCACGCAGCGCCGAGACAACGATCTCGCGACCGATGATGACAGCGGCCGGTAGAGTGAGCCATAGGTTGCCATGTTCTTGCACCAGCAACACCAAGGCAACAGCAACCATCAGTTTGTCAGCGACAGGATCCAGAAACGCACCAAACGGCGTGCTTTGCTCCAGGCGTCGCGCGAGATAGCCGTCGAGCCAATCCGTTGCCGCCGCGAAAGCGAATACCGAACTTGAGGCCAGATAGCTCCATTGGTAAGGCAGGTAGAACAACAGAATGAAGATCGGGATGAGCAGGACGCGGAGAACGGTAATCAGATTAGGGATATTCATCGGCACAACTGGCTACGAGGTGAATGGGCATTCTACTCACTATGCAGGTTTGCATAAATCGACTCTGCTAGCTTTTTGCTGATCCCCGGTGCTTTGGCGATCTCTTCGATGCTTGCACGAGACAGCTCCTGCAATCCACCAAAATGTTTCAACAAGTCCCGACGCCGGGTCGGCCCGACGCCCGCAACACCTTCCAGCGTTGAGGTGCGGCGGGTCTTGCCGCGCCGTGCACGGTGGCCAGTGATTGCAAAGCGGTGGGCTTCGTCACGGATCTGCTGAATCAGATGCAGTGCCGGCGAATCACCCCGCAACGTGAACTCGTTTGCAGCATCATTCAGATACAAAGTCTCGAATCCCGCCTTGCGTGTTGCACCCTTTGCGACCCCCAGCAAGATCAAATCCGGAACAGCCAGTTCGTTGAGCACATCACGCGCCATCGACAGCTGTCCCTTGCCGCCGTCCACCAGCAAAATGTCCGGCAACTTGCCCTCGCCTTCCTTCAGCTTGCTGAAGCGTCGTGTCAGAGCCTGATGCATGGCGGCGTAATCGTCGCCTGCGGTCACGCCTTCGATGTTGTAGCGGCGGTAATCGGACTTGATCGCCCCTTCCGGGCCAAATACCACGCAGGAGGCCACCGTCGCTTCACCGCTGGAGTGGCTGATGTCGTAGCACTCAAGCCGTTGCGGCGGCTCATCGAGATTCAACACTTCTGCCAGCGCTTCGAAACGTGCGGCAACGTGTTGACGGTTTGCCAGCCTGGCGCCGAGTGCCTGTTCGGCATTGGTCACGGCCAGTTGCTGCCAGCGCGCCCGCGTGCCGCGAACCCGATGACTGATGCTCAACTCACGCCCGCGCAACGCCTGAATGGCCTCGATCAGCGCAGGAAAATCTTCGTGCACGACGTTGACGATCAACTCGCTCGGCAAGTCGCGTTCCGGGCTGCTGATGAAGTATTGCCCGAGGAACGCGGCCATGACCTCTGCCACATCCTCTTCGATCCCGACCTGGGGGAAGAAATTCTTGCTGCCAAGTACCCGCCCTCCCCGCACGCTGATCAGGTGGACGCAGGCACCGCCCGGGTTGACGAACGCGGCGATCACATCGATATCGCCCGTGCCGCCCTCCATGCTCTGCTGATCTTGCACCCGACGCAGCAAGGCGATCTGGTCGCGCAGTTCGGCGGCGCGTTCGAACTCGAGGTTGATTGCAGCCTCTTCCATCGCCGTCGACAGCTCATTGGTCAACGCATGGCTGCGTCCTTCGAGAAACATCACCGAGTGACGCACATCCTCGGCGTAAACCTCAGGCTCGACCAAGCCGACACAGGGCGCCTTGCAACGCTTGATCTGGTATTGCAGGCATGGCCGGGTCCGGTTCTTGTAATAACTGTCCTCGCACTGACGCACGAAGAACGTCTTCTGCAACAGGCTGAGGCTCTCGCGAATCGCCCCGGCGCTCGGATAAGGGCCGAAATATTTGCCCTTGGCCTTCTTGGCCCCGCGATGAATGCTCAGGCGCGGGAATTGCCCGTCAGACAGAAAGACATAGGGGTAGGATTTATCGTCGCGCAACAGAATGTTGTACGGCGGCCGCCACTCCTTGATCAGGGTTTGCTCGAGCAGCAATGCCTCTGTCTCGTTGGACGTGATGGTGGTTTCAACCTGGGCGATACGCCCGACCAGGGCCGCGGTTTTCGGCGCCAGGCCTGTCTTGCGAAAGTAGCTGGCCAGACGCTTTTTGAGGTTCTTCGCCTTACCGACGTACAACAGACGCGCATCGCTGTCGAACATGCGATACACGCCGGGGCGCCCGCTGACGGTTGCTAGAAAGGCGCCCGAATCGAATGCTTCAGTCATGGTCAAAGGCTGGCATCAACCATGCCGTGTCGAACCGCCAACAGCGTCAGTTCGACATCGCTGCTGATCGAGAGCTTCTCGAAAATGCGGTAGCGGTAAGTGTTCACGGTTTTCGGCGACAAACACAATTTGTCGGAAATGATCTGAACCTTCTGACAACCGACAATCATCAGCGCAATCTGGATTTCCCGTTCCGACAACGCGTCGAACGGTGAATCATTGGTCGGCTGAAAGGATTTGATCGCCAATTGCTGGGCAATCTGAGGGCTGATATAGCGCTGCCCGGCAAACACCAGGCGAATGGCCTGAACCATTTCCGGCAATCCGGCGCCCTTGGTCAGATACCCCGCCGCACCGGCCTGCAACAACCGCGTAGGAAACGGATCTTCCTCACACACGGTGACCGCGACCACTTTGATGTCGGGATGACTTCGCAACAGTTTGCGTGTGGCTTCGAGACCGCCGATGCCCGGCATCTTGACGTCCATCAGCACCACGTCAGGCTTCAACTCACGGGCCTTGATGAGGGATTCTTCCCCGGACTCGGCCTGGCCTACCACCTGCAAGCCATCGATATCGGCCAGCATTCGTGTAATGCCTGTACGAACGAGATCATGGTCGTCGACCACTAGCACCCTAATCAAGCAGACACCTCGCGATATGGTCTTATTGGGATGCCGGACACCTTAGCAAAAAGTGCCGGGCAGACCTAGCGGCAAGCGACATATAAAAAGTTTCAAGTCTTCATCGAGGGCTTGCCAGCCGTGGGTTTCAGAGCACAGGTGTACTGAAATCGAGCTGCATCCGCAGGAAACACTCGTCCTCGCCCTGCACAAACATTCCTTTTCTTAGATACAGATTTTGCGCCGGGTTGTTTTTGAACACCGTCAGGCGCAACGCCGGGCGCCGCTCCAGTCGAGCCATCGCAACAACCTGATCGATCGCCCAGGAACCCGCGCCCTGGCCTTGAGCGCTTTCGACGATCTGCAATTCGCGGATATACACAGCCCGAGCATCACGACTCAGGCTGAAATATCCCACCCGTTCACCGTCACGCAGGATCAACCAGTTTTCGCGCCCGGCCCAAGCGACATCGAACGCCTCGTCCTGCCACAGCAAGTCATAGTGAATGTAGTAGCGGAGCATGTTTCGGCAAGTCAGTTCTCGCGCAAACGACAGGTCGGCGGGTGTAGCCTGGCGTAACTCGACACTCATTCCGACCTCGATCTTCTTCAAGTTCATGACCCTTACTTGAGCACACGTTCAGAAGCAGAGTGTGTCATACACTGGCGGGCGCTCAACCCATAGAGTCTCTCGGGTGCCTGCGATAGCAATTTCTGATTGCTGACGCGCAGCAGCCTCTAGTAAGCTCGGCGCATTCTTTGGAGACAGTTCATGCTCAACACCCTCTCACAGCTTCGTACCGCCAGCGCCTCGCGCTCGGTTGCGGCTGCCCGGGTGAACGGCGCCTGCGCTCCTGCAAGCTTTTATTTTGGGTATTGGTTTAGCCACTGGCGCGCCTGATACCCACACGGCGCCCATTTGAACGGGTCGCCTACCAGAGATTTCTCAACCCCCGGTCGGCCTCCCGACCGGGGGTTTTGTTTTTTCAGGCCCGAACTTTCTCAGCAACACATCAGACACTTTGAGGATTCAACCAATGAACTACGCCACTTATTACCGTTACGACAGTTTTACCGCCTGGCGATTTACCAGCCTCCGCTCGGGACAGCCTGCCGCCTCCGATCGGTCACCCACAGGTGGCAAGCCAACACACGTAGCCAATCCGGCCAATTGTCGAACACCCCAGTAGGGCCGAGTGAGCGGGAAATACCCGCCGTCCGCCCAGGAAGACTGAATATGAACTCGTCCGTTTCTGCTCTGCCACTGTCCACCCTGAACCCTGCCAACGAAGCATTGACCCTGCGTCTGCCGAGTTCGCTGCAACTCAAACAGCAATTGCCCCTGAGCAATGCGCTGAACCAGCAAGTCGTCGCCCACCGCCAGGCGGTCCGCGCGATTCTCGATGGCCATGATCCACGCCTGCTGGTAATCGTCGGCCCCTGCTCGATCCACGACCCCGAGTCCGCGCTTGAATACGCCAGCAAACTTTCGCGCCTGGCCGAAGAAGTCCGTGATGACATGCTGCTCGTGATGCGTGCCTACGTCGAAAAACCTCGCACCACCGTTGGCTGGAAAGGCCTGGCCTACGACCCTCATCTCAATGGCAGCGACGACATGGCTACAGGCCTCACGCTGTCGCGCGAACTGATGCTGGAAATGATCCGCCTCGGACTCCCGATTGCCACCGAGTTGCTGCAGCCCATGGCGGCCGGGTACTTCGATGACTTGCTGAGCTGGGTTGCCATTGGCGCTCGCACGACTGAATCGCAGATCCACCGGGAAATGGCCAGCGGGCTGAGCATGCCTGTCGGTTTCAAAAACGGGACTGACGGTGGCGTGGCCGTCGCCGTTGACGCGATGCGTTCGGCAGCCCATGCCCATCGCCATTTTGGTGTAGACAGCCAGGGTCACCCGGCGATCATCCAGACCTCGGGCAATCCGGACACCCACCTGGTGCTGCGTGGTGGTCACAAAGGGCCGAATTACGACCGCGAAAGCGTTGCCATCATCAACGCCGAGTTGAACCGCCTGAAAATTCCGAGCCGGATCATGGTCGATTGCAGCCATGCCAACAGCGGCAAGGACCCGCTCCGCCAGCCGGGCGTGTTCAACGATGTGCTGGAACAGCGGCTGCAAGGTAACCGCTCATTGATCGGCATGATGGTCGAGTCGCATCTGTTCGAGGGATGTCAGGCACTCAGTGAATCGCTTCGCTATGGCGTTTCGGTGACCGACGGCTGTCTTGGATTCGATGCAACAGAACGTCTGTTGCTCGGGGCCGCACAACGCATTCGACAACAAGCCTGACAATCAAGCCGCCCTCCGGTGTGTGATTCCCCCGGAGGGCGAGCCCATGTTCAACATCGACGTGCCCTCCCTGGATTCGCGGGATTCGTCCTGTTCACTCGCTGCTCCCTTCTCTGGAAATCAAGACCTGCTCGCGAGCCTGCATTTAACGCGCTTGATTGATCACCCGATGTCAGCCCGACACCCGGCGAGACAGGGTGAACTGCACTGAAGCAAGTAGGCAAAAATTGGAAAAGCGCGCTCGACAAGCCGGGAACCCTCCAAATATTCAGAACCGGATCTCATTCAAAAGTGAAAATTCATACGAACTCTGATCCAGTTTCCACCGCACTAGAAAGAGTATTCAGGCATCGCCTGCGCAACGACTGTTTTAGAGTGGCACGCAGACAACATCGATGAATCTCTGCGATCAAGGACGAAAAATGCAACGAAACGCCACAACTCTCTATCCCGTACTGTTGGTGCATGGTCTGTTCGGATTCGAGCGCATTGGCTCTTTCGAACTGTTCCATGACGTCAAACAGGCACTCAAGGCCGCTGGCGTTCAGGTATTTGTGCCGCACTTATCGGCCGTTCATGACAACGAAGTGCGAGGCGAGCAATTGCTCTCGCAGATCGACGCTGTGCTCCGAGGTACCGGCGCGACAAAAGTCAACCTGATCGGTCACAGCCAGGGCGCGTTGTCTGCTCGATACGCTGCAGCGCTTGCGCCACACAAGGTCGCTTCCGTGACCTCGGTCAGCGGGCCCAACCACGGTTCGGAGCTGGCCGACTTGCTGCGCCAGGCACTGATCCCCGGATGTCTGCCGGAGACCGTGGCGCAGAATGTTGCGACGTTGTTTTCCGACTTTCTTTCTTTGCTCAGCGGACACAAAAAACTGCCTCACCATGCACTGGCAGCACTCAATGCACTGACGACAGTAGGAGTCGGCCAATTCAATGACAAATACCCGCAGGGCCTTCCCAAAACCTGGGGAGGCCAGGGCGCCGAGCGAGTCGATGGCGTTCACTATTATTCGTGGAGTGGCGTTGCGCCGAAGCTGACTGTGCAGCCCCTCGACCCGGTGCAGGGCATCTGCCTGGCCCTGTCGGAATATTTCATTACAGAGCCCGCGCAGAACGACGGATTTGTCGGGCGTTTCAGCTCCCACCTCGGCACCGTGATCGGTTCCGATTATCCGCTCGACCATCTGCGCAGCCTGCGTCGGGGCATCGGCCAGGGCAACACGGAGAGTGACCCGATCCAACTCTATGTCGAACACGCCTTGCGCCTGCAAGCGGCTAATCTATAGCAGCCGGTATCAGACGAGCGAATGGAACTTTGCCGAGAAATCGGCCACTGAATCCGGTAGGCTCCCCCCTTTACTGATTTGATTGGAGTGTTTCCCCATGGCTAAAGCCACTGCCCGCCACATCCTGGTTTCCAGCGAAGCCAAGTGCAACGAACTTAAGGCCCAGATCGAAGGTGGCGCCGACTTCGCCGAAGTGGCCAAGGCCAACTCCACCTGCCCATCCAGCCGTCAGGGCGGCGACCTGGGTTCGTTCGGTCCTGGCCAGATGGTCAAGGAATTCGACACCGTGGTATTCAGCGCGCCGATCAACGTCGTGCAAGGCCCGGTGAAGACCCAGTTCGGCTACCACCTGCTGGAAGTGACCAGCCGTCAGGACTGATTTCAGCCCGACCTGCTGCGCAACGGCCCGCCTGATGGCGGGCCGTTTTGTTTCGATTACACCACACCGCTGGCGAACGACGCGCCGCTCGCGTACAAATTGCGCTTATCGATTACCCGGCTTTAAGGCTGACAATGCGACTGGCTTTCCCGACATTGATGTTCACTGCCGTGACCCTGCTGCTGGGGATCACCGGTGTGGACGCCGCACCGCAGCATGCGATGACCGTTTATGGCGAACCGGCAAAGTACCCGCCCGGCTTCAGTCACTTCGATTACACCAACGCCCGGGCACCCAAGGGCGGAACGATGCGCCGCTCGGCCATCGAGATCGGCCACTTCGACCATGTCCTGCCGTATATCGACAAAGGCATCGGCGTCAGCCAGATCGACGGCCTGCTGTACTCCCCGCTGGCCCAGCGCTCGCTCGACGAGCCTTACACCGTATACGGTCTGGTGGCGCAAAAAATGGAACGCTCGGATGACGGCCTGTCCCTGCGCTTCTTCATCAATCCCAAGGCCCGCTTTGCCGATGGCAAGCCGATCACCGCCGAAGACGTTCGCTACACCTATGACTTGCTGATGACCCAGGGCAGCCTGCGTTATCGCACCCAGTTCGCCGACGTCAAAGGCGTCGAAGTCGAAGCGCCACTCACCGTGCGCTTCGATTTCAAGAGCAACGAGAACCGCACCCTGCCGCTGGACATCGCGACCCTGCCGGTATTTCCCGAACATTGGTGGAAAACCCGTGATTTTGCCGGCGGTGGCGGCTATGAACCGCCGCTGGGCAGCGGCCCGTATCGAGTCGGCAAGGTCGACTCCGGGCGCAGCATCACCTTTGAACGCAATCCCGACTGGTGGGGCAAGGACCTGCCGGTCAGCCGTGGCCTCTACAACTTCGATCACTTCAGCATCGAGTACTTCGGCGACACCGACGTCGCCCGCCAGGTCTTGCGTGGTGGCGCCTACGACTACAACCGTGAATTCTCCGCCACTGGCTATTCCATCGGCTATGACAGCCCGGCCCTGAGCGACGGTCGCTTGCAAAAGGCGCATCTGGCCACCGAGGCGCCGCAGTCGGCCCAGGGATTTGTGTTCAATCTGCAAAAGCCGATGTTTCAGGATCGCCGCGTTCGCCAGGCACTGGCCATGCTCTGGGATTTCGAGTGGAGCAACCGGCAGATGATGCGCAACATGTACATCCGCCAGCAGAGTTACTTCTCCAACACCGAACTGGCCGCCCGCAAGCTGCCGGATGCCGCCGAGCTGAAGATTCTCGAACCCTTGCGCGGACAGATTCCCGACGAAGTGTTCACCCAGGTCTTCGAAGCACCGAAGACCGATGGCAGCGGCCTTATCCGCGACAAACAGCTGCAAGCGCTGGAGCTGCTGGAGCAGGCCGGCTGGAAACCTGATGGCGACCAGTTGGTCAACGACCGTGGCGAACCCTTGAGCTTCACCTTCCTGGTCAGCCAGAACGGCATGGATCGCCTGCTGCTGCCATACAAGCGCACGCTGAAGCAGATCGGCATCAACCTCGACATCCGTCGCATCGATTCCTCGCAATACGTCAACCGCCTGATGAGCCGCGACTACGACATGATCGTCACCGGTTACCCGGTCACCACCTCCCCCGGCGGCGAACTGTTGAACTACTTCGGTTCGGCGTCGGCCAACGACCCGGGCGCCAACAATTACATGGTGCTGAAGAACCCGGCGGTCGACACCTTGATCAACGGCCTGATACGCGCCTCGACCCAGGCCGACATGTTGCGTTATGCCCATGCGCTGGACCGGGTGCTGCAATGGAACTACTACTGGATTCCCAACTATTACCCGCCGGGCACGTCGACCGTGTGGTGGAACCGTTTCGGCATTCCCACCGTGCAGGCGAGCAATGACGAAGCGATCGAGAGCTGGTGGGAAATCAGCAGTACACCGCTGACCAACCAGCAGATGACGGCCGAGAAAATCAGCCGTGGCAGACCCGGAGGGCCGCACTGATGTGGGCTTACATACTGCGGCGCCTGCTGCTGATCATTCCGACGCTGGTGATCATTCTGCTGGTCAACTTCGTAATCATCCAGGCTGCGCCGGGTGGCCCGGTGGAACAGGCCATCGCCCACTTGCAAGGCATCGGCGGCGCCAGCGTCGGCGGCGGTGCGAGCGAAACCATGAGCGGCACGTCCCGCGCCAGTCGCGGCCTTGATCCGCAACTGATCAAGGACATCGAAAAGCAGTACGGCTTCGACAAACCGGCCCACGAGCGCCTGTGGCTGATGCTCAAGAACTACGCGCAGCTGGATTTCGGCAAAAGTTTCTTCCGTGGCGCAACGGTCACCGACCTGATCCTGCAGAAAATGCCGGTGACCATCTCCCTCGGACTATGGGCCACCCTGATCACCTATCTGGTGTCGATCCCGTTGGGCATTCGAAAAGCCGTGCACCACGGCAGTCATTTCGATATCTGGAGCAGCACGGCAATCATCATCGGCTACGCCATGCCGGCATTCCTGTTCGCGATGTTCCTGATCGTGGTGTTTGCCGGCGGCACTTCGCTGAACTGGTTCCCGGTGCGCGGTCTGGTGTCCGACAACTTCGAATCACTGTCGACGCTGGGCAAGATCGCCGACTACTTCTGGCACCTTGTATTGCCAGTCACGGCGCTGGTGATCGGCGGCTTTGCCACCCTGACCATCCTCACCAAGAACTCGTTTCTCAATGAGATCACCCGCCAATACGTGGTCACCGCGCGCGCCAAAGGCCTGAGCGAAAACCGGGTGCTCTATGGACATGTGTTCCGCAACGCGATGCTGCTGGTGGTGTCGGGCATTCCCCAGGCGTTCATCAGCGTGTTCTTTGCCGGTTCGTTGCTGATCGAAGTGATCTTCTCCCTCGACGGCCTCGGGCGCATGAGTTACGAAGCCGCCGTGTCCCGTGACTACCCGGTGGTGTTCGGTTCGCTGTTCATCTTCACCCTGTTCGGCCTCCTGATAAAACTGATCGGCGACCTGTGCTACACGCTGGTCGACCCGCGCATCGACTTCGCCGCGAGGAATGCCTGATGTTCAAGCTCTCGCCTCTGGGCCGTCGCCGCTTCGAACGCTTCAAGAAAAACCGCCGGGGCTGGTGGTCGCTGTGGTTGTTCATTGGTCTGTTCGTGATCAGTCTCGGTGGTGAATTGATCGCCAACGACAAGCCGCTGATCGTCAGTTATCAGGGCCAATGGTACTTCCCGGTGTTCAAGCGCCATACCGAACAGGAGTTCGGCGGACAACTGCCGTTCCAGGCCGACTACCGCAGCGATTACGTGCAGAAGCTGATCCGCAAGGACGGTGGCTGGCTGCTGTTTCCGCCGATTCCGTTCAGTGACGACACCCCGAACTACGACCTCAACAAACCGGCACCGAGCCCGCCGACTTCGGTCAACTGGCTGGGCACCGACGATCAGGCGCGCGACGTACTGGCTCGGGTGATCTTCGGCGCGCGGGTGTCGATCCTGTTCGCCCTGATGCTGACTTTCGTCAGCGCCCTGATCGGCATCGCGGCCGGTGCCCTGCAGGGTTATTACGGGGGCTGGGTCGATCTGCTCGGCCAGCGTTTGCTGGAAGTCTGGTCGGGATTGCCGGTGCTTTACCTGCTGATCATTCTCTCGGGATTCGTCGAGCCCAACTTCTGGTGGCTGCTGGGGATCATGGCGCTGTTTTCCTGGCTGGCGCTGGTGGACGTGGTACGCGCCGAGTTTCTGCGCGGGCGCAACCTCGAGTACGTCAAGGCTGCGCGGGCCCTGGGTTTGAGTGATCGCAAAGTGATTGTCCGGCACATCCTGCCCAACGCGATGAACGCAACCCTGAGCTACCTGCCTTTCATTCTGACCGGGGCGATTTCCACCCTGACCGCGCTGGATTTCCTCGGTTTCGGCATGCCCGCCGGCAGCGCGTCACTGGGCGAGTTGATCGGTCAGGGCAAGCAGAACCTGCAAGCGCCGTGGCTCGGATTGACCGCGTTCTTCACCCTGGCGCTGATTCTTTCTCTGTTGGTATTCATCGGCGAAGCGCTGCGCGATGCCTTTGACCCGCGCTCATGAACGGACCTTTGATATGACTGACAACCTGATCGAAATCCGTGACCTCAGCGTCGCCTTCCATGGCCAGACCGTGGTGCGCAACCTGTGCCTGGACATTCGCCCCGGCGAGTGCCTGGCACTGGTCGGCGAGTCGGGCTCGGGCAAGTCGGTGACCGCCCATTCGATTCTGCAACTGCTCCCGGAATGCGATGCCCGGACTACCGGCAGCATCCGCTATCGTGGCCAGGAACTGGTCGGCGCCGACCCCAAGACCCTGCGCGATCTGCGCGGCAACCGCATCGCCATGATTTTCCAGGAGCCGATGACCTCGCTCAATCTGTTGCACACGATTGAAAAGCAGATCGGCGAAACCCTGTTGCTGCACCGTGGCCTCGGCGGCAAGGAAGCTCAGGCGCGGATCCTCGAACTGCTCGAACTGGTGGGCATCCAGAAGCCGAAAGAGCGACTGAAGGCTTATCCGCATCAGTTGTCCGGCGGCCAGCGCCAGCGAGTCATGATTGCGATGGCCCTGGCCTGCGAACCCGAATTGCTGATCGCCGACGAGCCGACCACCGCCCTCGATGTGACCGTACAGCGCAAGATCCTGTTGCTGCTCAAATCCCTGCAACGGCGCCTGGGCATGTCGCTGCTGCTGATCAGCCATGACCTCAATCTGGTGCGCAGCATTGCCCAGCGGGTATGCGTGATGAAGGCCGGCGAAATCGTCGAGCAGGCGCCGTGCGAAACCCTGTTCACCGCACCGCAACACCCTTACAGCTGCGTGTTGCTCAACGCCGAACCGGAGGGCGAGGCGCTGCCCCGGGACGAACGTGAAAACGTGCTGGAAGTCGATGATCTGCGAGTCGACTTTACGGTGGGCGGCGGACTGTTCCGGCGCAAGCAATACCTGCGCGCGGTGGACGGCATCAGCCTGAACATCCAGCGCGGCAAGACTTTGGGCATCGTCGGCGAATCCGGCTCGGGCAAATCGACTCTCGGCCAGGCGATCCTGCGCCTGCTCGACTCCAGGGGCAGGATTCGCTTCCAGGGCACGGCACTTGACGGTCTCGACCAGAAGCAGATGCGGCCATGGCGCCGGCAGATGCAGGTGGTGTTTCAGGATCCGTTCGGCAGCCTCAGCCCGCGCATGTCGGTAGCGCAGATCATCAGCGAAGGGCTGGAAGTGCATTGCCAGTCCACCGCCGACGAGTGCGACGACCAGGTGATCCGCGTGCTCAAGGAGGTCGGGCTCGATCCCGAAAGCCGTCATCGCTACCCCCATGAGTTTTCCGGCGGCCAGCGTCAGCGCATTGCCATTGCCCGGGCGCTGGTATTGAAGCCTGCATTGATCCTGCTCGACGAGCCGACTTCGGCGCTGGATCGCACCGTGCAGAAACAGGTGGTCGCCCTGCTCCGCCAGCTTCAGGAAAAACACGGTCTGACGTACCTGTTCATCAGCCACGATCTTGCAGTGGTACGCGCCCTCGCCCACGACATGATCGTGATCAAGGACGGCAAGGTAGTCGAAAGTGGCGCCAGCCATGACGTATTCGACTCACCGCAGCACCCGTACACCAAAGAGCTGTTGGCCGCAGCGCATCCGGGATAGGCATAATCGCGCCACCTGACTTCCGCCAATGGACGCCGCCATGAACACCACCGAAAGCCTCAAGGATTACCAACGGGTTCGCACGCTGGCCATCCGTTCGTTGTTCGAGATCATCGAGCAGTCCAGTGAAGGCACGGTGATTGTCGACCGCGACGCGAACATCGTCTGGATGAACGAGCGCTACGCCCGACGTTTTGGTCTCGACTCTGCGGCCGGCGCCATCGGCAAACCCTGCGAAAGCGTAATCCCCGGCAGCCTGCTGCGCGAAGTGGTGCGCACCGGGCGGCCAATCCTGCTGGACATGCAGGACACCCCGAAAGAACCGCTGGTGGTGATGCGCCTGCCGATCCACGACGACGCCGGCGCGGTGATCGGCGCCATCGGTTTTGCCCTGTTCGACGAATTGCGCACCCTCTCGCCGATGCTCAAGCGCTACCTGAGCATGCAGGAAGAACTGGCCTCGACCCGCTCGCTGCTGCGTGCCCGGCAGACCAAATACAACTTTGCCCATTTCATCGGCACCAGCGCTGCCAGCCTCGAGGTCAAGCGCCGTGCCCGTCGCAGCGCCAGTGCCGAGTCGCCGGTTCTGTTGCTGGGCGAGACCGGCAGCGGCAAGGAGTTGCTGGCTCAAGCGATCCACGGCGCCTCGCCTCGTGCGCACAAAGCCTTCGTCAGCATCAACAGCGCAGCGATTCCCGAGGCGCTGCTCGAGGCCGAGTTCTTCGGAACGGCTCCCGGCGCCTTCACCGGTGCCGACCGCAAGGGCCGCACCGGCAAGTTGCAGATTGCTCAGGGCGGGACGCTGTTTCTCGACGAGATCGGCGACATGCCTCTGCCGCTGCAAAGCAAATTGCTGCGGGTGCTGCAGGAAAAGGAGTTCGAACCTGTCGGCTCCAACGACGTGATCCAAAGCGATGTGCGAGTGATTGCGGCAACGTCGACAGACCTGGAAGCGGCGATCAAGCGCGGCGAGTTCCGAGCGGACTTGTACTACCGGCTCAACGTGCTGCCGATTCAGGTGCCCCCACTGCGCGAACGGCTGGACGATCTGCCGGCGCTCAGTGAAGCGATTCTTGAAGAGCTGCGCAGTCAACACGAGCTGAATCGCGAAGCGCTGGAGCTGCTGGGTCAGCATGCCTGGCCGGGGAATATCCGCGAGCTGCGCAATGTGCTGGAACGAGCGGCGTTGCTCAGTGATGACTTGATGCTGACGGCGGATGACATTCGTGCGGCGATTGGCACGTTTACACCGGTTGAACGGACGCTGGCGCCTCTGTCAGAGCCGCTAACCAGCGAGACCTTCAGTCAGGCCCGTGAGCGGTTTGACCGGCAGTTGATTCAGTCCACCCTCGCGCAATGCGGGGGCAAGGTGATCGAGGCGGCTGAGAGGCTCGGGCTTGGACGCTCGACGCTTTACAAGAAGATGATTGCGCTGGGCATTGCAGAGTCTCAATAGAGAGACATAAATCTCCGTAACGGGACAAGATCAAAAGCTTCGCGAGCAAGCTCGCTCCCACAGGAGATATGGGTAACCATGTGGGAGCGGGCTTGCCCGCGAAAGCGTCCTCACAGCCATAGAAGTCTCAAAACAGAGACAAGACCTCGAAAACCACCACCAAACATCAACTTAATTCCTTTTATTTCAACAACTTAACCATCTGGCACAGATCTCGCTATAGCCCTTCCCACACCCGTTTCACCCACAAAAATAACAATCGAAGGAGCACACCATGAGTGTGATCATCGCCTTGGCAGCCCTGGCGCTGCTGATGCTTGCGGCCTACCGTGGCTACAGCGTTATCCTCTTTGCCCCGATCGCCGCCCTCGGCGCCGTCCTGCTCACCGACCCTTCCGCCGTCGCCCCAGCTTTCACCGGGGTGTTCATGGAGAAAATGGTCGGCTTCATCAAACTCTACTTTCCCGTGTTCCTGCTCGGCGCCGTATTCGGCAAGCTGATCGAGCTGTCGGGTTTCTCCCGCTCGATTGTCGCAGCAGCGATACGCTTGCTCGGCACCCGCCAGGCGATGCTGGTGATCGTGCTGGTCTGTGCCCTGCTCACCTACGGCGGCGTTTCGCTGTTCGTGGTGGTGTTCGCGGTTTACCCGTTCGCGGCGGAAATGTTTCGCCAGAGCAATATCCCCAAACGCCTGATCCCGGCGACCATCGCCCTCGGCGCGTTCTCGTTCACCATGGACGCCCTGCCCGGCACGCCGCAGATCCAGAACATCATCCCCAGCACCTTCTTCAACACCACCGCATGGGCGGCGCCGTGGCTGGGTGTGATCGGCACGATTTTCGTGTTCTGCGCCGGCATGCTGTTCTTGCAGCGCCAACGCAACAAGGCTCACCGTGCGGGTGAAGGCTACGGCACCGAACTGCGCAACGAACCGGAAACCGCCGAAGACCTGAAGCTGCCGAACCCCTGGATTGCGCTTTCGCCGCTGCTGGCGGTGGGCATCATGAACCTGCTGTTCACCCAGTGGATTCCACAGTGGTACGGCAAAACCCACAGCCTCGCGCTGCCGGGCATGGCCGCGCCGGTCACCACCGAAATCGCCAAACTGACGGCGATCTGGGCGGTGCAAGCGGCTTTGCTGGTGGGCATCCTGATGGTGCTGGCGTTCGGTTTTAAAGCCATCAAAAGCAAGCTCGCCGAGGGCAGCAAAAGCGCTGTCAGCGGAGCGCTGCTGGCGGCGATGAATACCGCGTCGGAATACGGTTTCGGCGCTGTGATCGCTTCGTTGCCGGGGTTTCTGGTGCTGGCCGACTGGCTCAAGAGCATTCCCAATCCACTGGTCAACGAAGCGATCACCGTGACCTTGCTGGCGGGTATCACCGGCTCCGCTTCGGGCGGCATGAGCATCGCGCTGGCCGCGATGTCCGAACAATTCATCAGCGCCGCCCACGCCGCCAATATTCCGCTGGAGGTGCTGCACCGGGTGGCCGCAATGGCCAGCGGCGGCATGGACACCCTGCCGCACAACGGCGCGGTGATCACCCTGCTCGCCGTCACCGGCCTGACTCACCGTGAGGCCTACAAGGACATTTTCTGTATTACGCTGATCAAGACCCTGGCGGTTTTCGTGGTGATCGGCACTTTCTACGCCACTGGCATTGTGTGAGGTATTGATGACGACTCTTTCTGGCAAGACCGCACTGGTTACCGGCTCCACCAGCGGCATCGGGCTGGGCATCGCCCTGACGCTGGCCAAGGCTGGCGCCAACCTGATCCTCAACGGCTTTGGCGATGCTTCAAAGGTGATTGCCGAAGTCGAACAGTTCGGCGGCAAAGTCGGCCATCACCCGGCGGACGTCAGCGACCCGGCGCAGATCGCCGACATGATCGCCTACGCCGAACGCGAATTCGGCGGCGTGGATATTCTGGTCAACAACGCCGGCATCCAGCACGTTGCGGCGGTTGAAGAGTTTCCTGTGGAGCGCTGGGATTCAATCATCGCGATCAACCTGTCGTCAGTGTTTCACAGCACCCGCCTGAGTTTGCCGGGCATGCGCGCCAAGGGTTGGGGCCGGATCATCAACATCGCCTCGGTGCACGGTCTGGTCGGTTCCACTGGCAAAGCCGCGTACGTGGCAGCCAAACATGGCGTGATCGGCCTGACCAAGGTGGTCGGCCTGGAAACCGCCGCCAGCAACGTCACCTGTAACGCCATCTGCCCGGGCTGGGTGCTGACGCCACTGGTGCAGAAGCAGATCGATGATCGCGCAGCCAAGGGTGTCGACCCACAGCAGGCGCAACACGACTTGCTGGCCGAGAAGCAGCCGTCGCTGGAGTTCGTCACCCCTGCACATCTGGGTGAACTGGTGCTGTTCCTGTGCAGCGAAGCCGGTAGCCAGGTGCGTGGCGCGGCGTGGAATATCGATGGCGGGTGGCTCGCGCAGTAAGCTTGCAACTGATCGCTCCCACGTTGCGGTGGGAGCTTTCTGACAAACAATAAGAGGCAAACCATGTCCGACATTCTCTGGCAGCCCGATGCCAAACGTATTGCCCGGTCCCGCATGGACGGCTTTCGGCGCTTCATCATCCAGCGTCACCACGTGCACCTCGACGACTACCCGGCCCTGCACCAATGGTCCATCGACCAGCGCGAAGCGTTCTGGCAGGCGATCGTCGATTTCTTCGATATCCGTTTTCATACCCAGCCCGACGCCGTTCTGCGTGACGGCCTGAAAATGCCGGGTGCCCAATGGTTTCCCGGCGCCACCCTGAACTTCGCCGAACACCTGCTGAGCCGACGCGACGATGCAATCGCCGTGATCGCCATCGGGGAAAACGGTCAGCGAGAATTGCTGACCTGGGCCGACCTGGCCCAACACGTCGCCGGGTTCCAGGCCAGCCTGCAAGCGGCCGGCGTCGTGGTCGGCGACCGGGTCGCGGCCTGCATGCCCAACACCTAGCAAACCCTGGTGGCAATGCTCGCGACCACCAGTCTCGGCGCAATCTGGTCCTGTTCCTCACCGGACTTCGGCACCCACGGGGTGATTGATCGCTTCGGCCAGATCGAACCGAAAGTGTTGATCACCTGTGCCGGTTACCGCTACGCCGGCAAAGCGATCGACCAGACCGTCAAGGTCAACGAAATCCTCGAGCAGTTGCCGTCCTTGCAACAGCTGATCATCGTGCCTTACGCACGACCTCAGGCGCAGGCCACGGATTACCGGACACCCGCTAACGTCACGCTGTGGGACGACTTCTACGAACCGGGCGATGAACCGCACTTCGTCCCGGTGCCGTTCGACCATCCGCTGTACGTGCTCTATTCGAGCGGCACCACCGGCGTACCTAAATGCATCGTTCACAGCACCGGCGGCGTGTTGCTGCAACACGCCAAGGAACACGGGCTGCATGTCGATCTGGGCCCCGGCGACCGCTTGTTCTACTACACCACTTGCGGCTGGATGATGTGGAACTGGCTGGTGTCGGCGCTGGCGGTCGGCAGCGCGGTGGTGCTGTATGACGGCTCACCGTTTTATCCGGACAACGAGCGAATGCTGGAGCTGCTGGACGACGAGCAGGTCAGCGTGTTCGGCACCAGCCCGAAATTTCTCGCGACCCTGGAAAACAGCGGCATCAAGCCCCGTGAAACCTACGACTTGAGCCACCTGAAAACCCTGCTCTGTACCGGTTCCGCGCTGTCGCCGCAGAGTTACGACTTCGTCTATCGCGATTTCAAACCCGACGTCTGCCTGTCCTCGATGTCCGGCGGCACGGACATCGTGTCCTGCTTCGTCAACGGCAACCCGATGTCGGCAGTGCGCCGGGGCGAGATCATGGGCAAGAGTCTGGCCATGGCCGTCGAAGTGTGGAATGACGCCGGGCAGCCGGTGATTGGCGAAAAAGGTGAGTTGGTGTGCACTCGACCATTCCCGGCGATGCCCGTCGGACTCTGGAACGATCCCGACGGCGAAAAGTTGCGCAAATCCTATTTCAGCCAGTTCCCCGGCGTCTGGGCCCAGGGTGACTACGCCGAACAATTGCCCCACGGCGGGATGCTGATTCACGGCCGCTCCGACGCCGTGCTCAACCCCGGCGGCGTGCGCATCGGTACCGCTGAAATCTACCGTCAGGTGGAGAAAGTTCCGGAGGTATTGGACAGTGTCGCCATTGGCCAACAATGGCAGGATGACGTGCGAGTAGTGCTGTTCGTGCGCCTCAAGGAAGGCGTAACGCTGGATGAGGCGCTGCAACAGCAGATCCGCCAGGTGATCCGCGCCAACACCACACCGCGCCATGTACCGGCGAAGATCGTCGCGGTCAGCGACATTCCGCGCACCATCAGCGGCAAGGTGGTGGAGCTGGCCGTGCGTAATGTGGTGCACGGTGAACCGGTGAAAAACACCGACGCGCTGGCCAACCCGCAAGCACTTGAGCAGTTTCGCAATCGGGTCGAACTTCGCGACTGACGCCTGTCAGTCCATCAGCCCCCACTCGCCAGTCGATGGCGGTGGGGACGACATGGTGTCGGCGTGGAGCTTCAGACGCAGGCGCAGGTTGTTGACCGAATCTGCGTTTTTCAGGGCCTCGTCTTCATCGATCACCCCTTCTGCCACCAGCGCAAACAGTGCACCGTCAAAGGTCTGCATGCCCAGTTCGGCCGATTTCTCCATGATGGTTTTCAGCTCGCCAAAGTCATTGCGCCGGATCAGGTCAGCAATCGTCGGCGTGCCGAGCATCACCTCGGCAGCGGCCCGGCGCTGACCGTCCCGGGTTCGGACCAGACGCTGGGAGACGAACGCCTTGAGGTGATTGCCCAAGGCATGCAGCAATTGTGGCCGGCGTTCTTCGGGGAAGAAATTGATGATCCGGTCCAGCGCCTGATTGGCGTTGTTGGCATGCAATGTCGACAACACAAGGTGCCCGGTTTCGGCGAAAGCCAGCGCATGCTCCATGGTCTCGCGGTCACGGATTTCGCCGATCAGCACCACGTCGGGGGCCTGGCGCAGGGTGTTTTTCAGCGCAGCGTGAAAGCTGCGCGTGTCGACTCCGACTTCGCGCTGGTTGATGATCGACTTCTTATGGCGATGGATGTATTCCACCGGGTCTTCAATGGTGATGATGTGACCGCTGCTGTGGCGATTGCGATGATCGATCAGCGCCGCCAGCGACGTGGATTTACCCGAGTCGGTGGCGCCGACGAACAGGATCAGCCCTTGCTTGAGCATCACCGATTCGAGCAATACCGACGGCAGTTTCAAGTCTTCGAATCGCGGAATATCGAGTTTGACGTTACGGATCACGATTGACACGTCGTTGCGTTGCTTGAAGATATTCACCCGAAAGCGACCGATGCCGGTGCGGGAAATCGCCAGGTTCATTTCCAGATCCCGGTCGAACTCCCGACGTTGTTCAGCGTCCATCAGGGAAGCGGCGACAGTGGCCACCTCACCGGGTTTGAAGGGCTGCTCGCTCAACGGCGTCAACACCCCGTCGAACCGCGCACTGGGCGGTGCGCCCGTGGACAGGAACAGATCCGAACCGTGGCGGCTCGCCAGTTGTTTGAGCAATGCATCGATTTCCATGGCCTAAAGCACCTGCGAAGCTTTCAATGAACACAAGACCGTGCGTCGTGACGCGACGGGTCTTACAGCGTCTACCGCACTAGGATAGTAGACGCCGCCTCACCGACCGATGTTCAGGATTGATGTGATGAACGCTGTACCAAACACCAACGACGCCCAGGCATTGATTGCCCGCACCGACTGGAGTCGCAGCCCGCTGGGCAGCGCCGACACCTGGCCACAAAGCCTGCGCACCGCGGTGGACATCGTGATTCACTCGCCGATGCCGATGCTGCTGTTGTGGGGCCCGCAACTGACCCAGATCTACAACAACGGCTTTGCGCTGCTCGCCGGGAGCAAACATCCGCACGCTTTCGGACAGCCGGCGCACCAGATATGGCCGGAACTTCGGGACTTTACCGACCCGATTTACAGCGCCGTCCTACAAGGCCAGGTGCGAACCTACAGCGAACGACGCTTTACCCTGCAACGGGACGGCAAGGATTCCGACTTCTGGCTGGATCTGACCTACAGCCCGATCCGCGACGAAAGCGCGCAAGTGGCCGGGATCCTGGTCACCGCCATTGAAACCAACGAACGCCGGCGCATCGCCCTGGAACTGCAGCAGCGCTCCGAAGACAGCCTCAAGGCCCAGCGCGAAAGCGAAGAGCGCCTGCAACTGGCGCTGGCGGCCACCGATGCGGTCGGCACCTGGGATTGGGATATCGGCGAAGACCGCTTCATTGCCGACGCGCATTTCGCCCAGTTGCACGGGGTCGACCCAGCGCTGGCCGGACAATTGCCGATCAGTGAATACCTGCACGGCGTGCACCCCGAAGACCGCGCGTTGATCGCCCGCAGCATCAAGCATTGCATCACCCACGGCACCGAATACGCCGAGGAGTATCGACTGCTGCAAGCCAATGGCGAGCTGCGCTGGGTGTTCGCCCGCGGGCGCTGCTACAAGGATCATCATGGCCGGCCGATGCGTTTTCTGGGCGCCGCGCTGGATTTGACCGAACGCAAACACACTGAACAGGCACTGCGTCAAAGCCAGACCGAGCTGCAACTGATCATTAACGCCATGCCGATTCTGATCAGCTACGTCGACCACGAACAACGCTTTCGCCTGAATAACGCCGCGTACCTGGACTGGTACGGGCTCACGCCGCAAGAGCTGTACGGCCGCACGATCCGCGAAGTGATCGGCGAAGAGGCCTATTTCCTGCGGGCGCCGTACATTGCCGAAGCGCTCGCCGGCCAACCCTGCTCGTTCAGTCTGTACACGCCACACCGTGACGGCAGTCAGCGGCATGCCTTGATGAATTACCTGCCACGCCACGGCGCGGACGGCGCGGTGAACGGCTTCTACATCTTCGTGATCGACGAGACCGAACGTAAAAAAACCGAAGAAGCCCTGCGCAACCTCAACGAAACCCTTGAGGAACGCGTGAGTGCGCGCACCGAACAACTGGCCCAGGCCAACCAGCGTTTGCAGAATGAAATGTTCGAACGCGAGCGTGCCGAAGACGCCCTGCGCCACGCGCAGAAAATGGAAGCGGTGGGCCAGCTCACCGGCGGCATCGCCCATGACTTCAACAACATGCTGACCGGAATCATCGGCAGCCTAGACCTGATGCAACGCTATATCGCCAGCGGTCGCACCGATGAAATCAGCCGTTTCACCGATGCGGCGGTGTCCTCGGCCAACCGCGCGGCGGCGCTGACCCACCGTCTGCTGGCGTTCTCCCGGCGTCAGTCGCTGGATCGCAAGACTATCGACGTCAACGAGCTGGTCCATTCACTTGAAGACCTGATCCGCCGCACCAAGGGCGATCCGATCGAGCTCAAGTTGCGCCTGGCCGACCATGTCTGGTCCGTCAGCACTGACGTCAGTCAACTGGAAAACGCCCTGCTCAACCTGGTGATCAACGCCCGTGATGCCATGCCCGACGGCGGCGAGCTGCTGATCGAAACGGCCAACGTTTACCTCGACGGCAACGACATCACCACACTCGAACCGGTCAAGGCCGGCGACTACCTGATGCTCGCGGTGAGCGACAACGGCACCGGCATGACGCCATCGGTGCGCTCGAAAGCCTTCGATCCGTTCTTCACCACCAAGCCGATCGGCCAGGGCACCGGGCTCGGGTTGTCGATGATTTATGGCTTCGCCCAGCAATCCGGCGGGCACGTCAGCCTCGACAGCCTGCCGGGCCAGGGCACCTGCGTGCGCCTGTACCTGCCGCGTTTGCATGCACTGGAACCGGAGCGGCCGGAGATCGAAACAGTCACCGAGACCCCTACTGTCGCCACCGGCGAAACCGTGGTGGTGGTCGAGGACGATCCGGCGGTGCGCATGCTGGTCATGGACCTGCTCAAGGAGCTGGGTTATCACGCCCATGAAGCCGAAGACGCCAAGGGTGCCTTGCCGCTACTCGAATCGGACCTGCGGGTGGACCTGCTGGTGACCGACGTCGGCCTGCCGGGCATGAACGGCCGGCAAATGGCGGAGATCGCTCGCCAGCATCGACCGGGGCTCAAAGTGTTGTTCATGACCGGTTACGCGCAGAAAGCCGCCGAGCGTCAGGGTTTTCTCGAGGACGGCATGGACATGGTCGCCAAGCCGTTTTCCATCGAACAGCTGGCCGGCAAGATCCGCGCGATGTTCAGCCAAACCCCGTGACTTGAGGCATAATCCGCGCCCCGCCGTCACCCCGCTACAGGTATTGCACGATGAAAGCCCAAGCCCGCCACATTCTGGTGAAGACCGCCGAAGAGGCTGAAAAACTCAAACAACGCATCGCCAACGGTGAAGCATTCGATGTGCTGGCGAAGAAATTTTCGACCTGTCCGTCCGGCAAGCGTGGCGGCGATCTGGGTGAAGTGCGGCCGGGTCAGATGGTCGGTGCGATCGATGCGGTGATCTTCAAGAAACCGCTGCGCACCGTGCACGGGCCGATCAAGAGCAAGTTCGGGTATCACCTGGTGCAGGTGTTTTTCCGCGACTGAGTGATTGACTTCGGGAGCAAGCTCGCTCCCACAAAGTATCTGTGAACGACACCAAACACTGTGGGAGCGAGCTTGCTCGCGATCCGATTGCGCAGCAATCGGCCATTCACCGATTACTTCGGAATCAGAGCTCCGGGTACTTGAATAACCCGGCTCGCTAGCAGATGGCCGGCCTGCGCCGCTTCCGTCGGGCTCCCTCCAAGCAAGCGACTGGCCAGATACGCCGCACTGAACGAATCCCCTGCCGCCGTGGTGTCCACCACCTTCTCGACCTTCTGCGCCGGGACTTCAAACGCTTCCCCGTCACAACGGATCAGACAGGCTTCGGCGCCGCGCTTGAGCACCACTTCCGGCGTGCCGATCTGCGCGTACGCTTCAAACACCGCGTCACAGTCTTCGAAATGGAACAGCGCCTGCTCGTCGTCCACCGTCAGCAACGCCAGATCGACATGAGGCAACACGCTGCGATAGGCCGCCCGCGCCTCCTCCACCGAGGCCCACAGGCGTGGACGGTAGTTGTTGTCGAAGACGATTCGCGCGTCACGCTGGCGGGCTTCGATCAAGGTCTCGATCAGTTTCTCCCGCCCCCGCGCACCGAGTACCGCCAGCGTGATGCCGCTGAAATACAGCACGTCGTAATCCGGCAGCGCCGCCAGAATCGGCGTGGCCGCCGGCGTGGTAAAGCAGTCGCGAACGGCGGCCTCGTTTCGCCAATACAGAAAGCGCCGCTCCCCGGCAGCATCGGTCTGGATGCAATACAAACCGGGCAGGCGACCGGGTAGACGCTGGACGAGATCCAGACCAATGCCTTCGTCGGCCCAACTGCGGCACATCGCGTCACTGAAGCTGTCATCACCCAGCGCCGTGACGTAGTCGACCTGCGCCTTGTCGCCCATGGCGCGGGACAGATAGACCGCGGTATTCAGCGTGTCACCGCCAAAGCTCTGTTGCAGGCTGCCATCGGCACGTTGCTGGAGTTCGATCATGCATTCGCCGATCAGGGCGATGCGCGGGGTGTTCGGCCCCAATGGACTGAGCGTATTCATCAGAAGCAGGTTTCCATGGTTTCGATCACCGCCAGCTGCTCGTCCACCAGCAGCCCCACGCGCCATTTGTCGAAGGTCAGGCACGGGTGCGAAGTGCCGAAGGAAATGATGTCGCCGACGCGCAACTCGACGCCCGGCGCCACGGTCATGAACGCGTGCTGATCCATTACCGCCGTCACCTTGCAGGCGCCGACATCGTCGCCCTCCGCCGGCAGCACACCGGCCTTGTAACGCAACAGCGGCACCGGCATGCCGGCGTCGAATGCCACGTCACGCTTGCCCAGAGCAATCACCGCAAAACCCGGCTCCGGCAGCGACTGCACGTGGGCCCAGACCTCCAGCGCCGGGCGCAGGCCTTCGTGCAGGTCGCTGCGACGGTCGAGCACGCAGCACTGGGCTTCCTTATAGATACCGTGGTCGTGAGCCACGTAACTGCCGGGACGCAACACGCTGAGGAAACGCCCGCCAGCGTTCTGCGCTTCGAACGATTCGGCGATCAGGTCGTACCAGGCCGAACCCGATGCAGTGATGATCGGCTTGGCGATGGCAAACGCCCCGCTGTCCTGCAACTGCACCGCCAGACGCACCAGCGAGGCGGCGAATTCACGGATGCCGCTGACAGCGTGATCGCCATGGATCACGCCCTCGTAACCTTCAATGCCGGTCAGGGCCAGCGCCGGCTGCGCGCCGATGGCCTTGGCCAGTTCGATGACTTCCTGCTCGCTTCGGCAACCGCAGCGGCCGCCGACCACGCCGTACTCGATCATCACGTTCAGGCGTACGCCGCGTGACGCGAAATAGGCGCCCAGATCGGCAACGTTGTCCGGATGATCGACCATGCAATAGAAATCGAAGCCCGAATCGGCCGCCAGCAGGTCGGCAATCAACGCCATGTTCGGCGTGCCGACCAGTTGGTTGGCCATCAGCACCCGGCGCACGCCGTGGGCGTAAGCGGCGCGGGTCTGGGTGGCGCTGGCCAGGGTGATACCCCAGGCGCCGGCGTCGAGCTGACGACGAAACAGCGCCGGGGTCATGCTGGTCTTGCCGTGGGGCGCGAGTTCGGCGCCGCTGTCGCTGACGAATTTCTGCATCCAGCGGATGTTGTGCTCCAACGCTTCGCGGTGCAGCACCAGCGCCGGCAAGCTGATGTCACGCACCAGTTGCGCGCCGAGGGCGGCATCGCCCTTTTCCACGGCAGCAGTGTTGTTGGCAGTCGTCATGGTCGAACTCCTCACAGTCGCGCCCGCAGGCAGGCGCGGTTATTCGTTGATTCGCCGGGCGAGGCTGTTGGCGCTCTCGATCAAGACCCGGCGATAGTCGTTGTAATGGGTCTTGGCATCGGCACGCGGGGCGACGATGCACAGGGTGCAGATGGCAACGCCTTGAGGGTCTTTGACCGGGGCGGCGAAGCAATGGGTAAAGGTGTCGGCGACACTGTCGAAGGAGAAGAAACCGTCGATGCCGGCCTGACGGATTTCCGCCAGAAACGTCTCCATCGGCAGGCGTTCGCCATCGGGCAAAATGAAGTCGTCGGGGTCGATCAGGTCGCTGATCTGCTGGTCGCTCAAGTGCGCCAGCAGCAGACGCCCGGACGCGGTCCACGGGATCGGCGCGTTCTCGCCGATATCGGAAGAAATGCGGAAATGCCGCTCGCCCTCCTTCATCAGCGCCACCGTGTATTTGCGCCCGTTGAGCAGGCACATCTGCGCGGTTTCCCGGGTCTGGCTGACGATCTCCTGCAAGGCGTGATCGGCCTCGCGACTGAGGTCGAAATGCCGCAAGTGCGCCTGGCCGAGGAAATACAGCTGACGACCGAGATAGACGTGACCGTCCTTGCCCACCGGCTCCAGAATCCGCCGCTCGAGCAACGAGGCCACCAGTTCGTAGACCGTGGATTTCGGGCTGCCGATGCCGTTGGCGATGTCGTTCGGGCGCAGTGGCTGGCCGATCTCCTTGAGGAAATCGAGGATATCGAACGCCCGGTCCAGACCGCGTGCCCGGCGCTTGATGGTGTCTTCGGTCATTTCAGTGGTTCCCATTCAAAGTGCCGGGAGTTTATCGCGAAAGACCGCTCCCACGCTCTGCGCGGGAGCGGTCGACGCTCAGGCCTTTTTCTTGTACGCGATGCAGTCGATCTCGACCTTGCAGTCGACCATCATGCTCGCCTGCACACAGGCCCGGGCCGGAGCGTGTTCAGGCTTGAAGTACTCGCCGAAGACCTTGTTGAAACTGGTGAAATCCCGCGGATCGTCCAGCCACACGCCGGCGCGTACCACATCTTCCAGGCCATAACCGGCCTCTTCGAGAATCGCGATCAGGTTCTTCATGGTCTGGTGCGTCTGCTCGACGATGCCACCGACAATGATCTCGCCATCCACCGCCGGCACCTGCCCGGAAACGTGCAGCCAGCCATCGGCTTCAACGGCGCGGGCGAATGGACGAGGCTGGCCGCCAGCGGCGGTGCTGCCGGTGCCGTAACGAGTAATGCTCATGGATGTTTCTCCTGATTGAAAACGTGAAAAGTCAGAACCGCGTGCTTTTGAGAAATTCCGCCAGCCGCGGCGATTGAGGGCGCTCGAACAGTTCCTTGGGAGGCCCTTGCTCTTCGATGCGCCCCTGATTCATGAAAACGATCTTGTCCGAGACCTCGAATGCAAAACGCATTTCGTGGGTCACCAGCAACATGGTCATGCCGTCCTCGGCCAGACCCTTGATCACGTTCAGCACTTCGCCGACCAGTTCCGGGTCGAGGGCCGAGGTGACTTCGTCGAACAGCATCAGGCTCGGGTTCATCGCAATCGCCCGGGCAATCGCCACGCGCTGCTGCTGACCGCCGGACAACTGGCCGGGAAAGTGATTGCGCCGCTCCAGCAGGCCGACCCGCTCCAGCCATTTTTCGGCCAGGGCCACGGCTTCGTCCTTGTGCATCTTTTTGACTTTCAGCAGGCCGAGCGTGACGTTCTGCAACGCGGTGAGGTGCGGGAACAGGTTGAATTGCTGGAATGCCATGCCGGTCATCGCGCGATGGCGAGCGATGACTTTTTCCGGGTGACGCACGCGTTTGCCGTTGAGTTCGTCATAACCGATGGATTCGCCGTCGAGCAGGATCTGCCCGCCCTGGAATTCCTCGAGCATGTTCACGCAGCGCAGCAGCGTGGTCTTGCCCGAGCCACTGGAGCCGATCAGGGTCACGACGTTGCCGCGCTGCATGCTCAGGTCGACACCTTTGAGCACTTCGACTGCGCCGTATTGTTTGTGCAGACCACGGATGTCCAGCAGGGGCTGACCGTTCTGGACGTTGGAAACTTGAGCTTGAGTCATGGCAGGGCCACCCGCTTTTCAATGTGCCGGCCGAGTAATTCGATGCCGTAGTTGATGACGAAGAACAGAAAACCGGCGAACAGGTAAAACTCCAGGGTCATGAACGTCCGGGCGATGATCTGCTGGGTGCTGAGCAGCAGTTCGGCCACGCCGATCACCGACAGCAAGGTCGAGGCCTTGACGATCTCCGTGGACGAGTTGACCCAGGTCGGCAGGATCTGCCGCAGCGCCTGCGGCAACAGCACATAACCGAGGGACTGATAGAACGTCAGGCCGATGGCCTTGCCGGCTTCCATCTGCCCGCGCGGCAACGCTTGCAACGCACCGCGCACGATCTCGGCGACGTGCGAGCCGCAGAACAGCGTCAATCCGAGTGCGCCGGCTTGAAACGCGCTGATCTGCCAGCCGAGCGCCGGTGCCATGTAGAAGCACGCCAGCACCAGCACGAACACCGGCGTGCCGCGAATCAGGTCGACATACAAGCGAAATGGCGCGCGCATCCAGAACTTGCCGTAAGTCAGCACCAGCCCGGCCAACACGCCGATGACCGTGCCGAACAGAATCGCCAGCGCCGATACCTGCACGCTGGTCAGAAAGCCGTGCCACAAGGCTTCGCGGGCAATCCACAACTCATGCAACCAACTGGGGGATTCGTACATCGCAGCCTCCTATCGGCGGATTGCCAGACGCTGCTCGAGGTAACGCAGCAGCATGGCAATGAGGTAACAGGCCGCGACATACAACGCCGTGGTCACCAGCCAGGTTTCAATCACCCGGTAGCTTTCGACGTTGATCTTGCGCGCGTAATAGGTCAGCTCCGGCACCGCGATCGCGGCGGCCAGCGAGGTGTCCTTGAACAGCGAAATGAAGTTGTTCGACAGCGCCGGCAGCACATTGCGCAACATCACCGGCACGGTGACGTAGGCCTTCACCTGCCACTCGCCCAGACCAATCGCCAGCCCCGCTTCACGCTGGCCCTTGGGAATGCTCAACAAGCCGCCGCGGAACACTTCGGTCAAGTACGCCCCGGCATACAGCGACAGGGTGATGATGAACGAAGGGATCTTGTCCAGCCGGATCCCCAGACTCGGCAACGCAAAGTAGATCAACAGAATCAACACCAGAATCGGCGTGTTACGGATCACCGTCACATACACCGATGCGAGCACCCGCAAGGCGCGATGCCTGGACAGCAAGGCAAACGCCATCAGCAGGCCGATCACGCAGCCGATGGCGATCGACACCAGCGCCAGTTCGAGGCCCAGACCGAGCCCCGCCAGCAAGGTGTCGAAATCGCGCCACACGGCGGCAAAGTTCAACTGATAGTTCATGGTCGGCAGTACCTTGAGCGGGGCGCGTCAGGGCGCCCCACTCTCACGGGATCATTTGAATTCGACAGGGAAACCGATGGCGGGCGATGGCAGATCCACGCCGAACCATTGCTTGAACGACGCGGCGTAGGTCGGGAACTCAACGCCGGTCATGGCTTCATGCAGGGTGGTGTTGACGAAGTTCAGCCAATCCTGATCGCCACGCTTGACGGCGCAGGCATAAGTCTGCGGGCTCCAGGCGTAAGTCGGGCTGCGGTAGCGGCCAGGGTTCTGCACCATCAGGTATTTGACCGAAGACTGGTCGGTGGCCGCCGCATCGGCGCGACCGGAATTCACCGCCTGATACATCAGATCAACGCTGTCGTACTGATCGACCTTGGCCTTGGGCAGTGCCTGGTGCACCAGCTCTTCGGCGTACACGTTTTGCAGCACCGCCACCGTCACGCTGTCGCCCGCGGCCTGCAGGTCTTCGATTTCCTTGTACTTGCTGTTGTTCGGCAGCAGCAGGCCGACGCCTTCGCGGTAGTACGGCAAGGTGAACGCCACTTGCTGCGCACGGCTGGCGGTAACGGTGATGAACTGGCAGCTCATGTCGACCTTGTCGGTCAGCAGGTTGGGAATCCGCGCGTCGGACGACTGCACCACGAACTCGACCTTGCTCGGGTCATTGAACAGACCTTTGGCCACCATCCGGGCGATGTCGATATCAAAGCCCTGCAATTTGCCGTCCGCGCCCTGGAAGTGCCACGGCGCATTGGTGCTGCCGGTACCCACAATCAGTTTTCCACGGGCCAGGACGCTGTCGAGCTTGCTGTCGGCCGCCTGGGCCATACCCATGACAGCGGACGAAGCCGCAAGAACAAAAACACACGCTTTGAACAAGGAAGGTCGGCGATGCATGGCAAGCACTCCAGGAAGTTGTTTATTCCGCTATACCGGAATTTGGTTTGTTACTACGGAATAGACAGCAGAAAGTGTGCCACAGGATTCGCGGGGAATCTGCAATGGATTGAAATTTGTTTTGAATCAACGAGATGGCGATTACCCGGGAAACGGAGTAACCAAACGCGACTCCACATTTCGCTACTTTGCGTCACACATGGCGGGTATCCGGGCCACATCCTGGTGCGCGATGCACGATTGGGAGCGGGCTGCACCTGTCAACTCTGACAGTTGCAGCAACGGCCGCAGCGCCCCTAACATCGCGCTGTCCAACACATTGAATAAAGGAGGCTCCAATGACGACGCCGACTCGATATTCAGCGTTGCCGCCGACGTACCGGAAGGTTTTGAAAGCCAGGCGCCTTGTCGTCCTGTATTTCTTCAACGAGCACTGCGGCGCCTGCGTTTTCGCAGGTCCAGTGTTCCTCGAGATCGCCAAACCTTTCCGACCGTGGATGGATATCTTCATGCTCGATACCGCACAGTCGTGCCGGCATCCGGATGTCACGGGGACCCCGACAGTGTTGTTCTATAAGGAAGGCGTTCTGGTCAAAAAACTGAAAGGCATCGGTACGGAAGAATCCCTGCTGCAAGACTTCACCCAACACCTGGGCAAATCCAGAACCTGCGCCACTGCGCGCAAACCGGCCCATGACCTGAAGTGGCTGCGCCACACCCTCAGCACCCTCTGCACCATCCCCCGCGCAAGACGATGGAACTTTTCCTGAAAGTGCCACCCAAAAGCCATCAGGCAATGGCACTCTCGTTCCAATTGATCTGTAACAACGAGTCCCGAGGCCGGATTGGACAAGCTCCAATCCGGCTGCTTTTCTTTATTTCTCAGAAAGTGAAGAGTGCTGCTGGCCCTTTGGTCGCAGCCTTGCTTCGTCCAAGGAGGGGTCAATGTCCTTTAAAGTCATGATGGTTTTCGGTACTCGCCCGGAGGCCATCAAAATGGCCCCGCTGGCCCGGGTTCTGCGTCAGTGGCCCGACATCACACTCAACATCTGCTCCACCGGCCAGCATCGCGAGATGCTCACTCAGGTACTGGATGCGTTCGAACTGACGGTCGACGAAGACCTGCAAGTCATGACCCAGGGCCAGACCCTGAACGGTCTGTCGCAACATCTGCTCGCCCAACTCGATCAGGCTTACGAGCGGGTCAAACCGGACATCGTGCTGGTGCACGGCGACACCACCACCAGCTTCATCGCCGCCCTCGCCGCCTTCAATCGTCAATTGCCAATCGGTCACGTCGAGGCAGGCCTGCGTACCGGCAACCTGCGCGCGCCCTGGCCCGAGGAAGCGAATCGACGCCTGACCGGCGTGATTACCGACCTGCACTTCCCGCCGACCTCCAAGTCCGCCGCCAATCTGCTGCGCGAAGGCGTACCCGAAGACAACATTGAAATCACCGGCAACACCGTGATCGATGCCTTGCTATGGATGCGCAAGCACCAGCAGGAAATCGATTGGCATCCGCCTGCCGGTTCGCCAATGGCGGCGCTGGACGATCAGCGCCGGATGATTCTGGTCACCAGCCATCGACGGGAAAATCTCGGCGACGGTTTCCGCAATATCTGCCAGGCGTTGGCTGAGCTGGCCGAGCAATACCCGGACGTGCAATTTGTCTATCCGGTACACCTCAACCCGCTGGTGCAGGAAGTGGTGTACGGCATGCTGGACGACAAACCGAACATCTACCTGGTACCACCGCAGGACTATCCGAACTTCGTCTGGCTCATGGGCCGCGCACATTTCATCCTGACCGACTCCGGCGGCGTGCAGGAAGAAGCTCCGGCCATCGGTAAACCGCTGCTGGTGCTGCGCGACGTCACCGAACGACCTTCCGTGCTCGAGAGCGGCACCATGCTGCTGGTGGGTACCGACGCGGCACGCATCGTCAAGCAAGCCCGACAATTGCTGGACGATCCGGACACCTATGCGCGCATGAGCCGCGTGCACTTCCCCTATGGCGACGGTCACGCCAGCGAACTGATCGCCACCCGCCTCCACGCTTGGCTGAGCGCACGCTCGGCGGCGGGTAACGGGGTATGAGTCTGGGTTGGGTCGATTTCTTCGCGTATGTGCTGTTCGGTCTCAAATATGTGGCGATTGCCCTCGCCCTGCTGATGTTCATCCTCGGCCTCGATGACCTGTTCATCGACCTTGTGTACTGGGGCCGCAAGTTCATCCGGCGCTGGCGGATCTACGAGAAATTCAAGCGCGCCGACGAGGAACGCCTGTATTCGATTCCCGAGAAACCGCTGGCAATCATGGTGCCAGCGTGGAACGAAGTCGGCGTGGTCGGCGAAATGGCGCGTCTGGCCGCCTCGACCATCGACTACGAGAATTATCAGATTTTCGTCGGCACCTACCCCAACGACGCCGAAACCCAGGCAGACGTCGATGCGGTCTGCCAGCACTACCCCAACGTGCATAAAGTGGTCTGCGCCCGCCCCGGCCCGACCAGCAAGGCCGACTGCCTGAACAACATCATCGACGCGATCCTGCGTTTCGAGAGCGAGGCGAAAATCCAGTTCGCCGGGTTCATCCTGCACGACGCCGAAGACGTGATTTCGCCGATGGAATTGCGCCTCTTCAACTACCTGTTGCCCAACAAGGACCTGATCCAGATTCCGGTCTATCCCTACGCGCCGGAATGGAAAGGCTTCACCGCCGGGCATTACGTCGATGAGTTCGCGGAAAACCACGGCAAGGACGTCATCGTCCGCGAAGCCCTCACCGGTCAGGTGCCCAGCGCCGGTGTCGGCACCTGCTTCAGCCGTAAAGCCATCAGCGCCCTGCTGGAAGACGGCGACGGCATTGCCTTCGATGTGCAGAGTCTCACCGAGGACTACGACATCGGCTTCCGCCTCAAGCAGAAAGGCATGAAATGCATCTTCGCCCGCTATTCGGTCAGCGATCCGAAACTGGCGCTGGAGCAACCCTGGGTGTTCGGCATGAACCGCGAGTTCTCTCAGGTGATCTGCGTCCGGGAACACTTTCCCCGCGACTTGCAACACGCAATCCGGCAGAAGTCCCGGTGGATTGTCGGCATCGTATTCCAGGGCACCAAGAACCTCGGCTGGAGCCGCAAGGGTCTGCTCAATTACTTTCTGTGGCGCGATCGTCGCGGGCTGATCGCGTACCTGCTGAGCTTTCTGGTGAACCTGCTGTTCCTGGTGCTGCTGGCGATGTGGGCGGTGACGATCATTTCCCCGGACTCGTGGCGCTACCCCTCGATCCTTGCCGACAGCTCGCTGCTCTCGGTGCTGCTGTGGCTCAACGGCCTGATGCTGCTCAATCGCCTGTTCCAGCGTGGCTGGTTTGTCACTCGTTACTACGGACTGGTTGAAGGTCTGCTGTCGGCGCCGCGCATGATGTGGAGCAACTTCGTCAACTTTTTCGCCAACCTGCGTGCCCTGCGTCAGGTCATGGAAATGGGCGATTCACGGCGCGTGGCCTGGGACAAGACCACCCACGAATTCCCGGCGCTCACCCAGGCGCAGCGCACTCCGCTGGGCCATCGGCTGGTGGAAAAAGGCCTGCTTACCGAGGAACAACTGGATGCAGCGATCACCAGCCCCGTGCGCCGTCGACTGGGCCGCGAACTGTTGCTGCGTGAGTACATCGACAGCACTCAACTGGTCGAGACACTGGCCGAGCAGCTGGATCTGGAATGGGCACCACTCAATCCGTTCAAGCTCGATAAACGCTTGATCGATACGGTGCCGCGCCGGGTCGCCTCCCACTACGGAGTTCTGCCGGTGGCAGAAGAAGGCGACACGCTGATTCTGGCCTCCGAAGGCCCGGTCAGTCAGGTCTCGCTCGGCGCTATCAGCCGGCAATTGAAACGCCCGGTGCGCAGCCGTCTCGCACCTCAGGGCCGCGTCACATTGGGGATTCGTTACTGGTACGCCAGCCCCCGCCAGAATGAGGAAGTGCGTCATATGCTCGAAGTGCTTGAGCGCCATCAGGACGATGAAACCCTGCTGGAAAGAGTCAGCCGCCATCAGGTGCTGTTGGGCAATCTGTTGCAGGTGCGCGGCATGGTGCCGCCCACTTTGTTCAATCAGGCGCTGATCGACTTCGACGCCGAGAAGACGTCCCTCGGCGAGCATTTGATTTCCCGGGGCATGATCACCCAGGAAGTGCTGGAACAGGCCCTGGCCGATCAGGCCAGTGAACAGCAAGCCGCCTACCGCATTGTCCGGGAGGTCGCATGAAGCCTGTGCATCGTCAAACCTTGCTGATGGGCAGCCTGTTGCTGGGCCTGAGCACCGCCTGTCCGCTGCAGGCAGCGCCGCTGAGCGACTTCGAACAGTTCCGCAGTTATCCCTACATGGACCGCAGCTATCGCGAGGCGAAAAAGGGCAACTGGAAAGAAGTCGAACGACTGATGCGCCACTTGCTGGAAAAGGTCCCCAAGAACGACGAGGCCCGGGCACTGCTGGTGGAGTCCCTGGCCAGGCAACGCCGGTACAAGGAGGCGCTGCAAGCATTGCCGGACGACAGCAACGCCCTGCTCGACCTGCGCCTGACCTGGATCGAACAGGATCCGCCCACCAGCACGCAAGTAGAAAGCTGGATGGCCACCAGCAACCTGAATGACCGTGTACGTCTCTGGCAGGCCTACAGCCTGAGCCTGGCCAAGTTCGGCGGCGCAGCCAAGGCCCACGACTGGCTGGCACAACTGGCGCCCAAGGGTGACGACAACATCTTGCGCCTGGCCCGCGCCAACTGGTCGGAGCAGTTGCGCGACTGGAGCGGCACCATCGACCAACTGGCGCCGCTGGCCGCACGCAAACAACTGGACGGCGAAGGCTGGCAACGGCTGGCTAACGCTTACGTGCAACGCCTCGATGAAAAGCCGCTGCAACAACTGCTGCAACAGGCGCCGAGTCCCGAGGCCGCGCGTAACGTTCGACTGGCGATGGTCGACCGCGCCATCGCCATGGGCCACGAGCAACAGGCCCAACGCTGGATGCAGTCCCTGCCCGCCAGCGACCTCGCCGATCCGGCGCAGCGCCAGCGCCTGTGGGAGCTGGCGCGCAAGACCGAAGACGTGCCTACCGTGCAGCGCCTGAGCAACGATCTGCAGCGGCCCTGCCTGGAAACCGCCGAATGGCTGTCGCGTCAGGATCCGGAAGCGGCACTCAAGCAACTGCGCAGTTGTACACCGACAGACGATCCACAGACCTGGCTGATACTCGCCCAGCGCCTGCAAGCCACCGACCTGTTGCAAAGCACCCGTCTGCCGGAGCCTTGGGACAGCCGTCGGCAAACGCAGGTGCTCGACATCTGGCAGGAGCAAGGTCGCAGCACTGAGGTCAACGCCTGGCTGGCCGGACAGAAGCAGACACCCGAAATCGTCAAGCGCCGTGCAGAATTGACGCAACGCATGGGGCGAATGATCGAAGCGCAAACTCTGTGGGAACTGCATTACCGGCAAACCGGCAATCTTTCCTCGCTGAATCAAGCCACCTATCTGGCGGTGAAAGCGGGTGATCGCGCGCATGCCCAGCAATTGCTGGAATCCGCGTTCGATCGTCATGGCGGGCGTCTGCCGGCAACGGCGTTGGAGCGTCTGGCCGGCTTGTATGCCGCAGCGCCCTCCACGACAGCGGAGCAACAGCGGCGTATGGCGCTCCTGCTCAACCGAGTGGACGGCGCGACGCGCGGCCAAATGCTCGCGCAACTCGCGGAGACCGGCCAATGCGACATCGTGCAGCAAGCCATCGGCAGCCACCCACAGGCAGCTGGCGATTACCGCGCGCTCGGTCGCTGCGCCATGCCTGATCGCCCGGGTGAAGCCGTCGTCTATTACCAGCAGGCTGAAAAGCTCGGTGATCGCGGCAGTCGCCTGCCGCTGGCCTATGCCCTGGAAGCGGCCGGTGATTCTGCTGGCGCACTGGCCATCTGGCGCAGCTTTCCGACCGTCGAACTCAGCGACAACGCGCGTCTGACGGCCAGTCGCAGCGCGCTGAACGTCGGCGACAGCCAGACCGCAGAAGCCTACTGGCAACAGAGCACCACTCGCGGCGCCAATGAATGGGCACTCGGCGCAGCCATCGCCGACGCGCGGGGCGATCACGCCCAGGCACTGCAACGTCAGCGTCAGGCCCTGCAGCAGTCCCCGGATGCCGGGCATTTCTACGCCGCGTCGGTCACCGCGCAAAAAGCCGGAGACTTGCCGCAAAGCACTGCATGGCTGGCCGAAGCGGTACGCCGCGAGCCGAACAACCCGCGTTATCGCGCCGACTACGGCATGCGTCTGGCCGGTGCCGAAACCCGCGAAGAACGCGCCACGGCGATTCCGTATCTGCAACAGGCCACCCGTGACTTCCCCGAGGATTACCGCCTCGGGGAAACCCTGGCCTGGCGCTACGACGAAGTGGAAGACAGCGCCTCCGCGCGCGAGGAACTGCGCCGGGTGATCGATCTGGAGCAGAACCCGGTGGCGGCCGATGATGAAGACGGCAGCATGGAGGCCCGGCGTTACCGCCAGCGCCGCGCCCATGAAACCCTGTCGCGGCGTGACAGCCGTACGATTGCCAGCACCTGGTCGCCGGCCGGAATCTCGACCAACGACTTCGTGCGCCCGGACGACAGCAAAGGCTCACGACGTCGCTCGGATTCGCAGAATGTGCAACTGGCGATGTGGGACCACGCCCTGGGCGAAGAACCAAGCCGCGCCGGCAGCACGCTGTCGGTGTACGGTCGCGTGCTGCTGGGCGGACAAGGTCGCTCCAGATACGCCGAGTCCCTCGCCGCCGGTGTCGGCCTGCGCTACAAACCGTGGGGCACACAGAACATCAACTTCTACGGCGAGATCTACAAGCAGAGCCAGTTCAACGATGACGACAGTCACAACCTGAGCCTCGGCCAGATGCTGGTGCCGGAAAAACTGTTCGATCAGGTCAACGATCATCGCAAGGACGGTCACACCACCACCGACTACCTGCTGCGCGCCACCGCCTCCTTCCTCGATCAGGGCAAGTACCGCAACGACTGGCGGGTCGACGAAAACGACTGGGACGAGCGCTTTCTCTACCTGGATGCAGCCTGGTGGACCAAGGCTGGCGATCACCAATGGCTGTCGCGCTTCCAGCAAGGTCACGCCTGGAAACTGCCGTTCAGCGGAGCCCAGACGATCATGCCTTATGGCTTTCTCGAGTTTGCCAGCCAGGACCCGAGCAACGACTGGCGCCAGGACCTGCGAACCGGTGTCGGCCTGCGCTGGCAATGGTGGTACGACGAGGATCGCTACAACGCCTACCGTTCGAAACTGACGGTTCGCACCGAATATCAACAGTCGCTGGGCGGCAATCTGTATGAAGGTGGCAACGGTGTGCTGCTGGGCGTGGAGTGGAATTTCTGATGGCTCGATGGATGTTGTGTTTGTGGCTGCTGATGAGTGCCACCGTCGCCACGGCCGATGAGCGAGTGTTCTATCAGCCGCTGAATGTCGATGCCGGTCTGACGCAGGCGCAGTGGCAGAAAGTCTGGCAAGACACCGCGAAACAAGGCACGCGAACCGTGATCGTGCAGTGGACGGCCTATGGCGACTCGGACTTCGGCGGCGCCAATGGCTGGCTTGCCAACAGCCTGAAACTCGCTCAGCGGCAAGGTCTGCAACTGGTGCTCGGCCTGGCGATGGACCCGGCCTTCTACACGCGCATTGATGAACTGGACAGCGCCGGTCTCGGCGCCTACTGGCAGGCACAACTGGGTCAGTCACTGGCCCGGCAGCAGAAGCTGCGCCAGGATTGGAAGCTGCCGGTCAGCGGCTGGTATCTGCCGCTGGAGCTGGACGACCTGCACTTCCTGGCGGCAGATCGGCGGGCCACGCTTCAGCGCCAATTGAAGGACTTCGCCGCGAAACTGGACGCGCCGCTGCATGTCAGCGCTTTCAGTGCCGGCAAGCTGGCCCCGGCGGTCAACGGTCAATGGCTGGGCGAATTGACGGCAGCCGGGGCGCACGTCTGGTGGCAGGACGGCGCGGGTACCGGCCGTTTGTCACCGCTGGTGCGTAAAGGTTACGTCAGCGCACTGCCCTGCTCCGTGGGTATCGTGCGCGAAGCCTTCCGGCAGGTCAGCCGCGAGGGCGAGCCCTTCCGTGCCGAACCGGCCACCCCGGATGCGACCTCGACCGGTTGCCATCAGAACGCGGTGTTTTCCCTGCGCTATCGACCGTGGGGTTCGGTCATCCTCGATAACCAACGCAAGCATCCGGGCAGCAATGTACAAAACCATTGAAGACGAAGTCCTGAAGAAGACCGCACCCGCCGAAGTGTGGGAGGAGTTCATCCAGCATGAATTCGAGCGGCTGCATTCGTTCTGCCTGTTGATCTACCTGGCGAGCATTGGCATCTGGCTGGCCTTCGACCTGATCGTCAGCTTCATCGGCAATCAGGGATTCACCTGGCGTTCGATGGTGTTCATCGCAGCCTTTGCGATTCTTGCGGTGGTGTTGATGTTCACCCGCAAGGCCCGACATTTCGACTGGCTGAACCTGACATTCGTGGTGATCATCACGCTCGGGATCCGAATGGTGATCGACGGCTTGCCGCCGACGTTTCACGGCATCTGGCTGGTACTCGCTGCCGCCACCACGCTTTACAGTGCCTCCGTGCTCCCACTCAGCCGATGGTCTTTCTTCGCTGCACAGGTCGTCACCTGGCTGATGCTCAATCCTTTCATGAACACCGGCATCGACCTGCTCGAGCTCAAAGGTGTGATGACCATCGCCTACAGCGTTTTTCTCTGTGCGTTGACGATCTATACATTTCTGAAGCTGCGCGAGGCCAAGCTCTACAACTACATCATGTCCAAGCTGTTGCTGGATCAGGCCTACAACGACACGCTCACCGAAATCCCCAACCGCCGCTCATTCATGACCAGCGTCGGAAAAACCCTGCAAGCCGTACCGCGCGAGCATGACCATTACCTGGCGATGATCGACATCGACAACTTCAAGAAAGTGAATGATGTGTACGGCCACGACATCGGCGATGAAGTGCTCAAGCGGATCGCGGCAGACATCAAAGCGGTAATGGCACCGTTCGAGTACGCGCGACTGGGTGGCGAGGAATTTGCGATTTATCTGGCGGGCGTTCGCCGCGAGGACGTCGAGGCATTGGCCGGTGAGTTATGCCGGGTGGTGCGTGAGCAAACCACCCGGCACCCGGTGACCATCAGCATCGGGGTGGCCCGGGTTGCGGACGGGGACACCCTCAACCAGGCGCTGATCAAGGCCGACGAAGCGTTGTACGAGTCAAAGCATACCGGCAAGGACCGCTACACCTTTCATCAGTGAGGCCGTCAGGCCTCACGCACCAGCAACACCCGTGTCACGCGACGCTCTTCGACCGCCATTACGGTCATGCCCCAGCCATCATGCTCCAGTCGATCGCCCTTCATCGGCAAGCGATCCAGCAGGCTCATCACCAGCCCGGCCAGGGTCTGGTAATCCTCGGTCGGCTCGGCGCGAAAACCGGTGTGTTCACGGATGCGGGTCAGGTTCAGCGCACCATTGACGATGAACCCGCCCTGCTCTTCGACCACGTCCGGGCCGGCGATTTCGCTGGCGTCCGGCAGCTCGCCGGCGATCGACTCAAGAATGTCGGTCATGGTCAACACACCCACAAAGTCACCGAACTCATTCACCACAAAGGCAATGTGGGTCGAGGCCGCACGCATTTGCTCCAGTGAGTTGAGGATCGAATAACTGTCCAGCAGATTGACGGTCTTGCGCGCCAGGTGTTCAAGGTTGGGCTCATTGCCGGCCAGGTATTCCTTGAGCAGTTCCTTCTTGTGCACGAAGCCCAGCGGCTCATCCACCGCGCCGTTACGAATCAGCGGCAAGCGCGAGTAGGACGAATGCATCAGTCGCGTGCGAATAGCCTCGGCATCGTCGGCCAGATCAATGTGATCGACATCGGCGCGCACCGTCATCAGAGCGCGAATCGGCCGTTCAGCCAGTTGCAGCACACCGCTGATCATCACCCGTTCGCGACGGTCGAACAGCTCCGCGCTCGGCGCTTCACCGTTGTCCAGCAAGTCGGAAATTTCCTCGCCGACCTCTTCCACTGCCAGTTTGCGACCGCCCAACAGACGCATCACCGCATGGGCCGTGCGCTCACGCATCGGGCGCAAACCCTGCATCGAGCGCTTGCGACGGGCGCGGGCGATCTGGTTGAAGATTTCGATCAGGATCGAGAAACCAATCGCGGCGTACAGATAACCTTTCGGAATGTGGAAGCCCAGGCCTTCGGCGGTCAGCGCGAAACCGATCATCATCAGGAAGCCCAGACACAGCATGATCACCGTCGGATGGGCGTTGACGAAGCGGGTCAGCGGCTTGCTGGCAACGATCATCACACCGATGGACACGACCACCGCGATCATCATCACCGCCAGTTCATCGACCATGCCCACCGCCGTGATCACCGCGTCCAAAGAGAACACCGCGTCCAGCACGACAATCTGCGCCACGATCGGCCAGAACAGCGCATAAGCGGTATTAGTCGAACGCTCGCCGACGTGGCCTTCCAGTCGTTCGTGCAACTCCATGGTTGCCTTGAACAACAGGAACACACCACCGAACAGCATGATCAGGTCACGACCGGAAAAGCTCTTGTCGAACACCTCGAACAACGGCTGTGTGAGGGTGACCAGCCAGGAAATACTCGCCAGCAGACCCAGACGCATGATCAACGCCAGACTCAAGCCAATGATCCGCGCACGATCGCGCTGATGGGGCGGCAGTTTGTCCGCCAGGATTGCGATGAACACCAGGTTGTCGATACCCAGTACCAGTTCCAGCACGATCAGTGTCAACAAGCCCAGCCATGCCGTGGGATCCGCTAACCATTCCATATTCTGTCTCTATCTCTCTTCAGTGATTTCAGGCTGCCGGGCACGGCAAAGTGCGGCGCGAAAGCTCGAAGGCTGCGCCAACAACGATAGTCGGTAGTCGGAAGACCGGATGTTGCGAGTGCGTCAAGACCGCGCGACAGCGCGAGGGGAACGGGGTTTCTGGAATAGAACTGGGAGGCTCCGAGAGGGTGTTCATGCAAATCCTGAATGAAAAAAGGCCTTGAAGCGTACAGGCTCAGATAACTTTTCCTACAGCTGGAAATCATTTCAAAATCTGTACGCCGCACCTGTCTCCGGGCTTTTACGGGTAAAGCGTCGACAACACCCGGTCCGCATTGGCACCGCAGCTCATGCCTTCAGGCTTGGATTGAATGTTCTCGATCACCTCCAGCAGCCGCGCCTTGCTCTGAGCCAGATGCTGCTGCATGACTTCGATCTGCTCGACCTTGCGCGTCAGACCCGCCACCAGCTCATCGTGTTTGAACTCACCGGTACCGGCGGCCGGCAACAGCTGCTTGAGCTCTTCCAGGGAAAACCCGGCCTGCTGGGCGCTGCGGATGATATTCAGGGTTTGCAGTACTTGTGGCGGGTAGCGCCGATAACCATTGCCCTGGCGCTCCACTTTGGGAATCAGGCCCTGAGCCTCATAAAAACGAATACTTGAAGCGCTCAAGCCACTCTGCTGCGCCAATTCACCGATTTTCATTTCAGCCTCGATTTGCCTGCTTGACATTAAAGTTAACTTTAATCTTAGCCTCGCTCCATCACTGTTGAGGAGTCAAGCAATGTCACCCTTCCAGATTTTGAATCTGCCCAACGGCCAGACCGTCGGCAACCGTATTGCCAAAGCCGCGATGGAAGAAAACCTCGCGGACCGAAACCAGGCACCGTCCCGCGAATTGTTCCGTTTGTATCAAGCCTGGGCCGACGGCGGCGCCGGTTTGCTGTTGACCGGCAATGTGATGATCGACCGCCGCGCCATGACCGGGCCCGGTGGCGTCGTGCTTGAAGACGAGCGGCATCTGGAGCGCTTCCGCCAATGGGCCGAAATCGCCCGCAGCGGCGGCGCGCAGGTCTGGGTCCAACTCAATCATCCCGGTCGTCAGACCTTTGCCAATATGGGCCAGCAAGCGCTGGCGCCATCGGCGGTGGCACTGGAAATGGGCTCATTCTCGAAACTGTTCGCCGAGCCCAGGCCAATGACCGAGGACGATATCGAAGAAGTCATTCAACGTTTCGCAAAAAGTGCCGCCCTTGCCGAAAAAGCCGGTTTCACCGGGGTGCAGATCCACGCTGCGCACGGCTATCTGCTCAGTCAGTTTCTCTCGCCGCTGACCAACCGCCGCACCGATCGCTGGGGTGGTTCGCTGGAAAACCGCGCGCGCCTGCTGCTGTCGGTGATCGAGGCCATCCGCCAGGCAGTTTCGCCGCAATTCTGCGTGGCCGTGAAACTCAATTCGGCGGACTTCCAGCGCGGCGGCTTCGACACCGACGACGCACGTCAGGTGATCGAATGGCTCAACGAGCAGCCGATTGACCTGCTGGAACTGTCCGGCGGCAGCTACGAAGCCCCGGCAATGCAAGGTGAAGCGCGTGACGGACGCACCCTCGCCCGCGAGGCATTCTTTCTGGAAATGGCCACCGAACTGGCCAGCGTCGCGCGCATGCCGGTGATGGTCACCGGCGGTATCCGCCGCCTGCCCGTGGTCGAACAAGTGCTCGACAGCGGCATCGACATGGCCGGCATCGCCACTGCGCTGGCCATCGAGCCAAACCTGGTCAAACACTGGCGCGAAGGCCGTAACAGCGAGCCGCAACTGCCACCGATCCGCTGGAAACGCAAACCGCTGGCCGCACTGGCGAACATGGCCGTGGTTCGCTTCCAGATGTCCCGTCTGAGCCGTGGCCGCCAGCCCAAGCCCGAGGTGTCGGCACTCTGGGCGCTGATCCGCGACCGGTTGTACCTCAGCCGCCGGACCCGCCAGTACCGACAGGCGATGAACGCCTAACGCCCGGCAAACCGCAGGCGCGACAACTGACGCAGGTCATCCTCGACGTAGTAGTCGTTGGTCCAGCGGTCATCCGCCGCCAACGGCTGCACCTGTTTCAACGCCAGTTTTTTCGCGAAGTAGCGAAAACGGTAATGCTCGTAGAACCGCAGCAGTTCCAGGCCATAGCGATCCGCCAGATCGGTGTCGCCGCGAATGATCAGGTAGTTCTCGTCATTGCCGTTGCTGGCCGAGGTACTGAGATTGTGGCTGCCGCTGATGATGGTCGGGCTGTCGCTGGTGAAGTCGATGACCACCGCTTTGGTGTGCACCAGCAGGTTGCCTTTCTGGCCTTTCATGTTTTCCCGCAACCAGCCTTCCAGCCCGGTGTTGAGCAATGCGGTGGCGGCGAATTCGGCGGTTCGGTCGGCGTGAAACCCGGTGATGCGGCTGACCGTGTTTTGCAGGCCGTACCGCAGGATGTCGTCGTGGGGGTGGCCAAGCAATGCGTTGAGAATCGCGTCGGGCAAGGCGAAGGCGGTAACGAACAGCAGGTCTTTCTTCGCCCCCTCGATGATGTCGACGAACTCCCGCAAATCCGCACCGCCGGTGCGCGGGGAGAACCCGGCAAACAAGGGCTGTGCCGGATTCATCGGGTTGTGTTGAGTGATCCAGTCGCGGGTGACGCCGACGTCCGCCGGCTCGGCCCAGATCTGCTCGAAGGTTTTCAGGTAACTCGCGCTGACCGTCGAATCGTCCAGCACATGCACCACGTTGGCCTGGCGGTATACGCCGTTGGCGGTGAAGTTGGTGCTGCCGCACAGCACCGCTTGCGGGTGGCGCTCGCTGCCTCCTTCGAGGCGGCTGAGGACGATGAACTTGTTGTGGAAAATGTTGTGAGTGACCCGCCCGCGTTTGCTGGTCGCCGGCAGTTTCGCAAGGCTCGCTTCGTTGATCGTCGTGTCTTCATCATCGGGCCGGGCGTGATACAGCACCCGCACCTGAACACCCCGATCGAACGCCGCGTTCACCGTGTCGATGATGGCTTGCAACTGATACTCGTAGATCGCGATATCCAGCGCCCATTGACCGTCCGTTGCACGTTCGATAAACCCTTGCAGGCGTCCGAGCAGACCGTTCTCCAGCCACTGACGCGCCGCATCGGGCCAGGCTTCGATGGGCAGTTTTTTGTTGGCGCTGATCAAGGCGTCGAGTTCGGGGAATTTGCGCTGAAACGCCTGGCTCGCAGCCACGGCGCGGTTGAAGATCACGCTCTGATTCGCGGGGTGACCGTCGTCGGAACGAATCGTCAGTTCCAGCGCTTCGCCCAGTTGCGGTGCATCCGGCGAGCCATACGCCAGGTGTACGCGATAGTGGATCGTCATGCCCGGATTGACTGCGTAATCGGCCCAGCGAAATTTCTGTAGCGGTGCCTTGTCGCTGGGCGTGGCGTGAAACTGCGGGAAGGTATGGGCCTTGTCGGGAAAGGTCAGGCTATTGAACAGAAACAGCCACGGTTTGGCGCCCTGCTGCTTTTCGATGGCAAATCCCAGCAGGCCTTTGCGGCGGGATTCGGCGAGGTCCATGGCGAGCAGCACGCCATTGGTTCCGGCGTAGGCCTTGACGCGAAAATCGTCCTGCGGATTGGCGACCAGTACGCGCATGATTCACTCCTTGTGATTGGGCCCCACTGCAGCATAGCTCTCAGACCGACAACAACTCGTCGATATGCCGGTAATCGGCGTCCAGCGCTGTCGCCAATTGCCTTGCACGGCCCAGCCGGATCGGCCCGCGCTCGATATCGATCAACAGGCCGGGACACACCAGCGCTGGCATTTGCGGACAGTCTTTCAACCGGCCATCGGTGATCACCAGCAACCGTTGTTGTTCGACGGGAAAACGCTTGCGCCGCACCGCAAGCCAATGCCCGGCTTCCGTCAGCGCCGCCAACAGCGGCGTGCCGCCTCCCGCGCCCAACCCATCGAGCCATGCGCGCAACCCGCTGGAGGCCTTCAGTCCTTGCACCTGCCATTTCGGCGCCGCGCCGCTTGCGGTCAGCAACGCAAGACGCGCGCGCTGCCGATAAGCGTCGTCGAACAGTTGCGCGAGCAAGCCCTTGGCATCGCTCAATGCCTGATGGCGACGGGTCGAAGCGGAGGCATCGACGACCACCAGCCACAGTTCATGGGGCGTGCGGGTACGCAGTTGAAACAGCAGGTCCGCGCGGACTTTCGGGAGGCCATTGAGCAAGGTTCCGGGCCAGTTCACCGAGCCGCTGCGAGCCGCATGCCGCTTGCCTTGTCGGCCGTTATCGAGCCGTCCGGCCCGGGGTCTGGCATTCGCCCCCGCGTCAGATCGGGGGCGAATGCCTAGCGCTTTTTTGGCCAGATAGGTACTTCGCGGCGTGCGCCGGTAGCCAGTGCCGGCGCCGGCATTTCTCCCCACTGGCCCTGCCCTTCGCTCGGTTCGGCGTTAGTGCCGGACGGCGATTGCGCCGGTGGCTGCGAGCTGGTCGAAGACTGTTCGCGGCGACGATGGCGCAGGGCGAACTCGGCCACCGCGTCAATGTCCTGCTCGGCGATGGCGTCCGCACCGCGCCACGCCGCATGCGCCCTCGCGGCACGCAACCAGACCAGATCGGCGCGCAAACCGTCGACGCCTGCGGCGAAGCAGCGCTCGGTGATCTGCGCCAGCGCCGCGTCATCCAGCGCAATAGCCGGTAAAACGTTGCGGGCGTTCTCGCAGCGCTGACGCAGAACCTGCTGCTCAGCCTCCCACTGCGAACAAAACGCTTGCGGATCGCTATCGAAATCCAGTCGACGACGAATGATCTGAGCCCGCTCGTTCGGCGCAGTGTGGCCACTCAGCGCAACGTTCAGACCGAAGCGGTCCAGCAATTGCGGACGCAACTCACCCTCTTCCGGGTTCATCGTGCCGATCAACACAAACTTCGCCGAATGCCGATGGGAAATGCCATCACGCTCGATCAGGTTGGTGCCGCTGGCGGCGACATCAAGCAGCAGATCCACCAGATGGTCCGGCAGCAGATTCACTTCATCGACATACAACACACCGCCATCGGCCTTGGCCAACACGCCGGGAGAAAACTGCGCACGACCATCGCTCAATGCCGCGTCCAGATCCAGCGTGCCGACCAGTCGCTCTTCCGTGGCCCCCAACGGCAGGGTCACGAATTGACCACTGGCCAACAGATCCGCCAGACCCCGGGCGAGCGTGGACTTTGCCATGCCGCGCGGGCCTTCAATCAGCACGCCGCCGATCTTTGGATCGATGGCCGTCAGGTACAGCGCCAGTTTCAGGTCATCGGCGCCGACCACGGCGCAGAGCGGGAAATGCGGGGTGTCGGTCATGTTCAGTCTCAGCTCTCTTCTTCTATATCCAGCAGCAGGTTTTCCAGGGCCTCTTTGTAGGCGCCCGGCTCCTGCCACATCCCGCGCTGTTGTGCTTCGAGCATGCGTTCGGTCATGTCGCGCAAGGCGTGGGGATTATGCTCGCGCACGAACTCGCGGGTCGCAGGGTCCAGCAAATACGCATCGGCCAGCAAGGCGTACTGGTGATCATCGATCAACTGCGTGGTGGCGTCGAAGGCAAAAAGATTATCGACCGTCGCCGCCAGTTCGAACGCGCCTTTATAGCCGTGGCGCTTGACCCCGTCGATCCATTTCGGATTCGCCGCCCGGGAACGGATCACCCGGTTCAGCTCTTCTTTCAGGGTGCGAATCTTCGGCAGATCCGGCTGACTGTGATCGCCGTGATAACTGGCCGCCGCTTCACCGCGCAGGCTTTCCACGGCAGCGAGCATGCCGCCCTGAAACTGGTAATAGTCGTTGGAATCGAGCAGGTCATGCTCGCGGTTGTCCTGGTTCTGCAGCACGGCCTGTACCTGGCTCAGACGCTGGACGAACTGTTCGCGGGCGGCGGTGCCTTCGTCAGAACCGCCGTAAGCGTAGGCGCCCCAGCTCAGGTAGACCTCGGCCAGATCCTCGCGGGTTTGCCAGAGGCGACCATCGATGGCGCCCTGCACACCCGCGCCATAAGCACCGGGTTTGGCACCGAAAATCCGCCAGCCAGCCTGACGACGCGCAGCGTCCTCTTCCAGACCCGATTGCCGCAACGCCTCGCGCTCGGCACGCACTTTGGCGGCCAACGGGTTGAGATCGTCCGGTTCGTCCAGTTCCGCCACGGCTTGAACGGCGGCGTCGAACAGGCGGATCAGGTTGGCGAACGCGTCTCGGAAAAATCCGGAGACCCGCAGCGTGACATCGACCCGAGGCCGGTCGAGCAGGCTCAGCGGCAGAATCTCGAAATCATCGACCCGCTGACTGCCCGTGGCCCAAACCGGTCGCACGCCCATCAGCGCCATGGCCTGGGCGATGTCATCGCCGCCGGTGCGCATGGTGGCGGTACCCCAGACCGACAGGCCGAGTTGGCGCAGGTGGTCGCCGTGGTCCTGCAGGTGTCGTTCGAGAATCAGGGTTGCCGACTGGAAACCGATTCGCCACGCAGTGGTGGTCGGCAGGTTGCGCACGTCCACCGAATAGAAATTGCGCCCGGTCGGCAGCACATCAAGACGACCGCGACTCGGCGCACCACTCGGGCCGGCCGGGACGAAACGGCCGCTCAGGGCATCAAGCAAGCCATGCATTTCGGCCGGGCCGCAGGCATCGAGGCGTGGGGCAACGACTTCACGAAGATGGTCGATGATTACGCCGACTTCAGACCAGTGAGGACCCTGTGGGAGCGAGCTTGCTCGCGATTGCGGTGTGTCAGTCCCAGAAGTGTTGGCAGACAAGACGCCTTCGCGAGCAAGCTCGCTCCCACAGGAATCGCTCACAGCGTGCGTGATCAACTGCGTTGCGAACAGCTCAAGGCGTTCGCGGGTATCCCCCGCCGTGCGCCAGACTTCATCGCTCAGCGATTGCAGCTCCATCGGACGCGGGCCAGTCCAGGGTTCGGCCAACGCGCAATCCAGCGGATCGAGCCCCAACTGAAACGCCTTGGCCAATGCCCGCAACAGACTCGATTGCGCCCCTTTGCCATCGCCACGCGGAATCCGCAGCAACGCGAGCAAAGTATCGATACGCAAACGTCCGGTCGGCGACTCGCCAAAAATGTGCAGCCCATCGCGGATCTGCGATTCCTTCAAGTCACACAGATACGTATCCAGACGCGGCAGCCAGATCGCCGCATCGGCATCGCTGTCGAGGGCTTCGTCGAGTTGCAGTTCGCGGTCAATCTGCGTGTCGCGCACCAGTTGCAGAATGTCGCGCTGCAACTCACGGGCGCGGCGCGGGTCGAGCAGTTGAGCTTCGTAATACTCGTCGGCCAACAGCTCCAGATTGCGCAACGGACCGTAGGTTTCAGCGCGGGTCAGCGGCGGCATCAAATGGTCGATGATCACCGCCTGGGTGCGACGTTTGGCCTGGGCGCCTTCGCCCGGATCGTTGACGATAAACGGATAGATGTTCGGCAGCGGCCCGAGCAGCGCGTCCGGCCAGCAGTTCTCCGACAGGCCGACGCCTTTGCCGGGCAGCCATTCGAGATTGCCGTGCTTGCCGACGTGAATCACGCCGTGGGCGCCGTAGGTCTGGCGCAGCCAGAAATAGAATGCGAGGTACGCGTGCGGCGGCACCAGATCCGGGTCGTGATACACCGCGCTCGGATCGACCTGATAACCCCGTGCCGGCTGAATGCCGACGAAGGTCAGACCAAACCGCAGGCCGGCGATCATCATCCGCCCGTCGCGGCACATCGGATCGTTCTGCGGCGAACCCCAACGCTCCAGCACCGCCGCGCGATTGGCTTCAGGCAGCGCGTTGAACATCGCCAGATAATCGTTCATCGCCAGGCTTTGCTGGCATGGACGCTGATCGAGGGTGTCAAGGTCATTACTGACGCCGCCGAGCAATTGCCGGATCAGTTCAGTGCCGCTTTCCGGCAGTTCAGCCGGCAGCGGATAACCCTCGACCTGCAACGCGCGCAGGATATTCAGCGCGGCGGCCGGCGTGTCGAGGCCGACGCCGTTGCCGATGCGCCCGTCCCGGGTCGGGTAGTTGGCGAGGATCAGGGCGATGCGTTTTTCAGCGTTCGGCACCCGCGCCAGATCAACCCAGCGGCGCGCCAGTTCGGCCACAAAATCCATGCGCTCGGGCTGTGCCCGATAACACACCACATCGGACTGACTGCGTTCGCTGCGCCACGCCAGGTCCTTGAAGCTGATCGGCCGACTGATGATCCGGCCGTCCAGCTCCGGCAAGGCAATGTGCATCGCCAGGTCCCGCGGTCCAAGGCCCTGCTCGCTCTCGCGCCAACCGGGTTCATTGTCCTGGGCGCAGATCGCCTGGATCACCGGAATGTTTCGACGGAATGGCCGCAGATGCGGCGCTTCGGGACTGGACTGAGCGAAACCGGTGGTGTTCAGGATCACCGAAGCGTCAACCTCATCCAGCCAGTCCTCGACCACCGAGAGGCAGCCGGGTTCTTTCAGACTGGCCACGGCGATCGGCAGCGGATTGAGTCCGGCCGCCTGGAGCCGTTGGCAGAAAACGTCGATAAATGCCGTGTTCGCCGCTTGCAAATGCGAGCGATAAAACAGCACCGCCGCTACCGGATGACCGGGCCGCCAATCGGCTTGCCAGTCACTCAGTGCGGCGGTGTTTTTGTTCGGGTGGTAAATCGCCGTGCGCGGCAGCGTCTGCGGCTCGCCCCACACGTAATCCCGCGCCAGCCAGCGGTTGGCCAGACAGCGGAAGAACTCCAGCGCATTGCCCATGCCGCCCTGACGCAAGAATTGCCAGAGTCGGTCACGATCTTCGGCACCGACGGTGCTCAGGTCACTGAGCTCCGGGTCGGGCCGGTCATCGCCCGGCACCAGAATCAACTGCACGCCACGCTCGGACAATTCCACCAGCCGCTCGACGCCATAACGCCAATAAGCGATGCCGCCGTGCAGCGAGATCAGAATCACCTTGGCGTGGCGCAGCACCTCATCGACGTACAGGTCGACCGACGCATGGTTCTGCACCTGCATCGGGTTGGCCAGGCGTACGCTCGGGTAATCCTCGGGCAGTTGCTGCGCCGCTTCGGCGAGCAGCGCGAGGCTGGAATCGCCGCTGCACAGGATCACCAGCTCGGCGGGGGTTTGTCCAAGGTCGGCAATGTTGTCATCCGACACGAAACCGCCGGGCTGAGTCCTGAGCAGGTGCATGGCTTAAACGCTGAGCGCGGCGCGCAGTTGCGCTTCGAGCTGGGCAGCGTCCAGTTCCTGACCGATCAATACCAGACGGGTGATACGCGCTTCATCGGCGCTCCACTGGCGGTCGAAGTGCTTGTCGAAACGTGTGCCCACGCCCTGGATCAGCAAGCGCATCGGCTTGTTCGGGATGGCCGCGAAACCTTTGACCCGCAGGATGCCATGCTGGACCACCAGTTGCGTCAGCGCATCGAGCAGCAGACTTTCGTCGGCTTGCGGCAGTTCGATGGAGATCGAGTCGAAGGCGTCGTGATCGTGGTCATCGTGATCGTCATCGCCTTCACCGTGGTGGTGATCGTGGTGGCTGTGGCGGCTGTCGATGTGTTCTTCGGAACCGGCGCCCAGGCCGATCAGCACGTCCAGCGGCAGACGGCCGTTGCTGGCTTCGATGATTTTTACTGCCGGCGGCAGTTCTTCGGCGACTTCCAGACGTACGCGCGCGAGATCTTCAGGGCTGGTCTGGTCGGCCTTGTTGAGGATGACGAGGTCGGCGCTGGCCAGTTGATCGGCGAACAGTTCGTGCAGCGGGGATTCGTGATCCAGGTTCGGATCGAGTTTGCGCTGGGCGTCGACCTGATCCGGAAATGCGGCGAAGGTGCCGGCGGCCACGGCCGGGCTGTCGACCACGGTGATCACCGCGTCCACGGTGCAGGCGCTGCGGATTTCCGGCCACTGGAAGGCTTGTACCAGCGGCTTTGGCAGGGCCAGACCCGAGGTTTCGATCAGGATATGGTCGAGGTCGCCGCGACGGGCCACCAGTTCACGCATCACCGGGAAGAACTCTTCCTGAACCGTGCAGCACAGGCAACCGTTGGCCAGTTCGTAGACGCGGCCGGTGGCTTCTTCTTCGGTGCAGCCGATAGTGCATTGCTTGAGGATTTCACCGTCGATGCCCAACTCGCCAAACTCGTTGACGATCACCGCGATGCGGCGGCCCTGGGCGTTGTCGAGCATGTGCCGCAGCAAGGTGGTTTTGCCCGAGCCGAGGAAGCCAGTGACGATGGTGACGGGGAGTTTGGCCAGTGTTTTCATCGGATGCCCTTTGGCAAGGTGGCGGGCATACGGGACGAGACCGGCAGCGCGGGTGCGTGCCTGGAGAGTTCGCCACCGGATCACCCCGCCCGGTTGAAAGTGAGAATCTGTGACGAGGCAGGTCTCCTGGCTGACGGTGATCGAGCCTTGGCCCGGTATTCGCTGCGCCTTCCCGCTGGCTCTGGATTGAGTTGGCAGTGGCGTGGCAGCGAACAGCACCGTTCACAGTTGCGGGGGCAGCCGCGGCTTGGACCGCGTTCCCTTCTTAGCTTCGGCGTGGGCCGAAGAACCTCGAAAGCGCAAGGCTACGCATGCGCGCAAGGCGGGTCAACGTCTGCGGCAATTTCGTTATATGGACATCGTTCTTTAATATATTGATCGAAAACAGTTCTCAGTTAAAAAATTAGTTGTAGGTTATCTCTTACATATCATCTAGCCACCAACTATCCCATCACGACGCTCGACCTTGAAATAGAGCGCTCGAACTCTCAAATTACATATCTTTACAAAAACCGAATTGATAAATTAAAACAAGATATGAAACATGAAGATTCAAAAGGACGCTGCACTCTACAAGAAAGGAATTCTTGCATGCCTGATTACTATCAGTATTCAACGCTTTTTATTCCTGCCCATCCTGCTTACGCGCCTGCAATATGAGCGCCGACAATGCATTGCGGCAATCTGATGGCACCGTATTGCAGGAACTGTCCCAACTACTGCGTAATTGCCACTACGCGCACAGTTACCAATATCCGGCGGTCCAGGTCGGGTTGTTGGGGCACGATGTGTCTCAGGCGTTCAACGCGACCTGGGAGCATTTGCACCCCGATACCTACCTGAGCGTGGAGAACGGCATACGCCAACGGCGCATCTGCAAGTTCGAATATCGCCAACGTGAGCGCCAATGGACAACGCTGCAAGACTGCCATTTCTTTCAAGCCCAGGCTCACAACCCGCTGCTGGGCGGCGTCCAGCGCACCTACAGCCGCAGCGAGTCAACGTTTATCGAGTCTCCGGTCCTGCAAACCGTGCTCGCTGCCGACCTGGCGCTGATGGATCTGGCAGTCGGCCCGCGCGACTGGCTGGTGACCTGTCACCAGTTCCGCATCCTCTGCGACCGGCGTAATGCCGGCCTCGCCACACCCGAGGGCCGCCATCGCGATGGACACGATTTTGTCTTTCAACATCTGATTCAACGCCAGGGCGTCATTGGCGGTGAAAGTCGGATATTCAATGAAAGTGGCGACTGTGTATTCAAAGCAACTTTGACGGATTACATGGAAACAGCCGTATTGAATGACCGAATACTTCTGCACGAAGTTTCCCCACTGCAAACATCAAGCATTAATTCGAATCGCGGCAGCCGCGACATGTTGATAATCGATTTCGACCTGGCGGACTACTAATGAACTCTTTGACGCATGCACTTTCAGCCAGCCCACCCGGCGCACATGACTTTATTATTGAGCAATTCCAACAAGCCTGTGCTCGACGAGTTTCAACATTGTCGTTGACCGCCAACGAAAACATATTGTCCGAGACGGCGCGCACGCTCGGACAGAACCGTTTTTACGAGCGTTATTTATTCAACGCGCAAGCCATCGACGGTCAACGCTATGCCGCCCAATTCAATGGCATGCACGTTGAGCACTTCCCGGAAGTCGAAGCCTTGAAGACGCTGGCGACCCAGGCTGTGCAGGCAATGTTCAACGCTCCATTCGTCGAGTACCGGGTGCTGTCCGGCGTGCACTGTACGTTGAGCGTGCTGAGCGCGCTGACCGAGCCGGGCGATGCCATTCTGTCGCTTGCGCCGGAAAGCGGCGGGCATTTTGCGACCGGGCCACTGGTGCAGAAAATCGGCAGGCGCAGCGCATTTTTCACGCTGACGGCGGACGGACAGATCGATCTCGAAGCTGTCGATCAGACACTTCAGGCACTCGGTACAGCGCCGGCAGCCGTGCTGTTCGATCACGGCCTGACCACTCGGACAATCGCAATCGAGCCATTGCGTACGTTGCTGAACCGCCGTGGGTTGGAGCGGACACTGATTATTTACGATGCCTCGCACACCCTGGGCCTGATCGCCGGACAGGCCTTTCCCAACCCGCTTGACGAAGGCGCGGATATTCTTCAAGGCAATACCCACAAATCCCTGGCAGGTCCGCACCGGGCACTGATCGTCTGCCGAAGCGCCGACCTGGCCTGGCGAATCGAACAGACGCTCAGCAGCGGTCTGGTCTCTTCGCCCAACCTGCCCGGCCTGCTGCAATTGTTCGTCACCCTGGTGGAAACCCGGCACTACGGACAGGCCTATGCCCAGCGCATGTGCGCCAACACCCGCCAACTACATGATGCCCTGAAAGGCTTGCCGGGCTGGACGCTACACCCCACCGACACGCACTTGCTCTTGCTTGAAGGCCCCCTGGCGCGGCAAGCGGCGCAGGAACTCAATGAACTGGGCATCCGGGTCAACAACAAACAAGTCCATGGACGCGATTGCCTGCGCTTCGGCCTTCAGGAAATCACTCGCCTGGGGATCAGCAGCGAGGACCTGGATGCCTTGGCCCACATAATCCGCAATGTCTTGAGCGGCGGTGCGAACGGCGTGGATCGGATCCGTCTGTCGCACATTTGCCAGCGCCTGAACCGAATCCATTACAGCTTCGACCCGGAGGTTTGCCGATGAAAGCAAGCGCCTGCCTGATCATAGGCAACATTCGCGAAGGTGAGTACGAAGGCCTGATTGCCGAGGGCATTACTCCGCTGTTGATCGCCGACAGCCGTAAAACCAGCAAGATCGCTGACGCGACAAGAATTTCGCCGGTGGCACAGTACGATTTTTCCAGAGGGCTTTCGGCGGATCTGATCGGGTTGACGCAACGTCTGCTCGATGAACACGGGTTCACCAGCGTGCTGAATTTCCGCGAAGGCTATGTTGCTGTCACAGCCCGCCTGTGCGCGGCGCTGCCAGCACTGGCTCACTTGCATCGCAACGTGGAAAACACACTGGACAAGGCGTTGCAGCGCCAACACTTCCAGCAGTCGGACAACCCTGACCTGCACGTGTTGTCCCGTGAAGTACGAATCGACGACCTGCTGGCACACTCCGATGAACTGCCCTACCCGTTTATTCTGAAACCCGCGAACCTCTACAGCAGCCTGTTCGTTCGCTGCATCCACACTCACCACGATCTGCTCGACTATGCTCGCCACGAATGGCCGGCGCTGCAGCGTTATGTGGCCGGTAAAAGCCGCGAAACCGAGCAGTTGCTGTTGGAGGAGTTCCTCCAGGGCTCCAACCACTCCATCGACTGCGCAATTGCTGCGGATGGCTCGATCCACAGTTTTCCGATTGTCGACGTGATTGCCGGTGTCGATATCGGGCGTGGTGACTTCCACCATTTCGCCCGCTACACGCCATCGCTGCTGGAACCCGATGCCGGCCTGAAAGAACGCTGCCACCGACTGGCCCATGACGCCGTCAAGGCACTGGGACTCAGAGGCACGTTTGCCCATGTCGAGTTCATTCTCACCGCCAGCGGACCGAAGATTCTCGAAGTCGGCGCGCGCCCCGGCGGCAGCCGGATTCACGTGATTCGCCAAGCCTGGGGCTTGCACCTGGACGTCTGCTACCACCGGACACTGTCCGCTGAAATGCAGCCTCTTTGCGGCCGTCCCCCCGTTGCGTTCGGCATTGCCACACCGTTCGCCCGCACCGACCGGTTCTATGACGGACTACACCACGCCGAGCGCATCGAACGCCTTGCGGGATTCCAGCGCCGGTATGCCTACGTCAACCCGGGCGATGCCATCGGACCGGTCAGCAACGGTTTCCAGAACTACCTGTACATCGAGTTCAAGCAACCCGATACCGCCAGCCTGCGCGAATCCTTGCTGGCCGTCGCCGACATCGATGTCTACGGCGAAGTCCCCGTCGCGACGAGCATCCGTCACATTCTGCTCATCGGCGGCCGCGATTCGGGAATGGACTGGGATACACAAAGGCAGTTTCGCTTTACCCTCGTCCAACAGCCTGGTGACCTGTCTGACTATCAGCGCAAGCACGCAACACCGGTACTGACGCCGGACATCGCAGAACTGGACACTTACAGCGAAACCATCGAGCGACTGCACCGTCAGCACCCGTTCGATGCCGTGGTGTCATTTTCGGAACTGGGCCTGTTGCCGGCATCCCGGCTGGGCGAACAACTGGGCATCGCCCACAACAGCCTGGGCAGTGTCGAAGTCAGCCGCGACAAGCTGCTGTTTCGTCAATTGTTGCAAGGCAGCCGCTACGAATTGCCGGCCGCCGCCGTCAACAGTCGCGAGGAGGTTCGTGCCTTCGTGCTCCGTCATGGCCCGGCCATTGTCAAACCCGTCAACGGCTCCGGTAGCCAAGGCGTCTACGCCATCGACCGGCCAGAGGATGTCGCGCAACTGCCGCTTGAGGGCCGCAATCTGATCGAGGCCTTCGCCACCGGCGAGGAATACAGTGTCGAATCCTTGAGCCTGGATGGCCGGCACCAGATTCTCGGCATCACCCGCAAACACACCAGCGGTGCGCCGGGGTATGTCGAAACCGGCCACGATTTTCCCGCCGGGCTCGATGATGACAGCCGCGTGCAAATCGAAGAAGCCGTGCTGTGGCTGCTCGAACGCATGGGCAACCGCTGGGGCCCGGCTCACACCGAGATCAAGCTCGACGGTTCACGCCTGCACTTCATCGAGACCCAGACTCGCTTCGGCGGCGACCAGATATGGGAAATGGTCTGGAAAACCACCGGCGTGCATCTGGCAGCCAGCACCATCGCCGCAATGACGGGCTCTGCACTGCCGGAAATCGAGAAACCCTACGTGAAAATGGCGATTCGCTACATTGAAGCGGACCACACCACCGACCCGAAACCGCTGCAGGGGCGTCTGCTGCAACAGCCGTTTGCGCTGCGCGCGATCCTCAACCATGACAAGTTCGGCCGGCCCATCCGCCGTTCTGCAGACCGTCACGGCTACGTGCTGCTGGGGTGTAGCGACGCGGACGACCAGGCAGCCTTCAACGCTGCGATTTCCCACCCACGGTTCACTACCCAAGGACAGGCGCAATGACCACGAATGAAACGCTGTACCGTATCGATGGCCCGATCAGCCAGGATTTTCCGCTGATCTCCTTCTCCACCAATGTCTACGACAACCCGGCGGATATCTTCGGCTCAATCACCGATCTGGCCCGACATTTCAAGGCCGTGGAGTTCGAAATCGGCGAAGACGCCGAACAGGTCTTCTGGTCACTCAGCGCCGAGGAACGTGTCAATCTGGCCCGGCAGATCCGCCGTTTCACTGAGCACAATGGCATCACCCTGACCGTGCATGCCGGCTGGTGGGGACGCCAGTACAACCTGTGCTCCCCGGATCTGGCCGAACGCGCCCAGGCGGTCGACTGCCTGAGCGCCGCCGTGGATTTTTCCCGTGAGGCGGGTGCCACCAGCGTCACCTTCCACCCCGGCTATAAGGATCAGCTGGAAAATGGCGTGTTGCTGGACAACCTGATCGACGCGATCAATCAGGTCAGCACACGCTGCAACACCGATGGCATTGCCCTGTGCCTGGAAAACATGGGCGGACAGCGACCGAAGTTTCCGGTATTCACGGTCGAGGAACACCTGCGCTTCCACCAGGAAACCGGATGCTTCGTGACCATCGACGTGACGCACCTGTGTTCGCTGCTGCCGTATGGCGAAAGCCTGTTCGAAGCCATCGCCGGTCTGGCGCCGATCACTCGGCACCTGCACATTGCCGATCTCAACGATACCCACCACCAGCATCTGCCGATCGGCGAAGGCAACCTGCGCCTGAGCGATGTGCTCAATCGTTTCGCGGTCAACGGCTATCGCGGGGTCGCGGTGGTGGAAGAGTTCATTCCGCGCTTCTCCACCGAGTACTACCTGGAGAAGGCCCTGGCCTACAAGAAAGGGGTCGAGGAACTGCTCGCCGGCACGCGGCAAAGCACCCATGCCGGTTGATTCCGCGCTGGCAAAACCGGCGTCGCACAACGAGATTGCGACCGGCATTCGCGATGCGCTGCCGTTCGTGTTCTCGCTGTTGCTGACTTTCACCCTGATCGGCATGCTCGGGCGCCGCCATGGCCTGGACTTGCCGGCCATGGTGGTGTTCAGCGGCACGGTGATGGCCTCGCCATTGCAACTGACGCTGCTGGAAACGCCCGCGCATCTGCTGAACGCCTTTGGTGTGCTGGTCTCTGCGCTGAGCATCAACCTGCGCTTTCTGGTTTTCACGCTGAGCCTGAAATCCAGCCTTGAAGGGCCGATCAAGGCGTTCGTTCCGGCGCTGGCGGTGATGGCCAATGCTGCATTCACGCTTATGTCGATCCGCAAGGAACAGCAGCCGATCAGTCGAGCGTACGCCAACACCGTGTGCTTTTTGCTGTATGCCGCCGCCCTGCTGGGCACCATCGCCGGCTATTGCTTTGCGAGCCTGGCCGACAACGCCGTGATGGATCACGTCAGCGTGGTGATCGCCGTCTTCATCAGCGCCTCGCTTGGCAAGATGGCCCGCGAGCGTCACAGCTTCCACGCGCAATGGATCGCCGGCCTGGCCACCGCCGCCAGCTTGCTTTGGCTGGGCGAAGTGAGCCTGCTGCTGGTCCTGGCAGTCACAGTCCTGACGAGTTATGTCTATGACCGAACCTAGTACTTTCTGGTTGTATGTGCTGATCTGCGCGCTGGTGTCCGCGATTTGCCGGCTGCTGCCGTTGGCGGTCGATGTCGAGCGGCTGTCCGGCGGTGCCCGCAGCTTCATCGGTCGCCTCGGCAAGTACACGTCGGTGGCGATGCTGGTCAGCCTGCTGGCGGGGTCACTCCTTCCGCTGACCAAGCAGCACGCCGCTGCAATGCAGTGGATTGTGCCGGTAACGCTGGCCTGGCTGCTGAGCCTGACGCCAATCAAGTCCTATTACGCGTTTCTGATCGCCTTGGCGGTGTACGTGGCACTCGCGACGCTTTAGCGCCGTCGATTGACGCGAATCCCCCGCCCATGGTCTCCTACACAACTTGTTACGGGTGCCCTTCACAGGGTGAAACGGGAAACCGGTGAATCATGTGCTTTACTCTAAAGCCATGTCAGTCCGGTGCTGCCCCCGCAACGGTAAGCGAGCGAAGCGTCAGATCCACTGTGCCAATGGCATGGGAAGGTGACGCTTGCAGGTCGGCCTGACGCCAGCCCCTCGTGAGCCCGGAGACCGGCCCGCAACACACAGTGCGCATCCTGCGTTACTGAACATAACAAACCCGCGGTGGGCGGGCGCTGTTCGAACCTCTGCGTGCCTGACTCGCAGGGATTTTCATGCGCTCTGTTCACCCGCTGACACTCCAGAGGGAAGCGCCATGTCGATCATCAGCAGCACCGGCAGCAATTCGGACAAGATCTCCAGCACCACTACCCTGAGCCAACGCCTGACCGCCGCCGTCTGCGCGTCGATCCTGGGTGCGTGCCTCGTGTATTTCGCCGGTTTCTCGCACATCGAAGCGGTACACAACGCCGCCCACGATACCCGTCACAGCGCCGCGTTCCCGTGCCACTGAGACCTGACGACATGATCAAGCGTATTGCGCAGACCGCAGGTTTCACCGGCCTTCTGGCCGCCCTGCTCCTGACGTTGCTGCAAAGCTTCTGGGTTTCGCCACTGATTCTGCAGGCCGAAACCTTCGAGAAAGCCGAACCGGTGGTCGAGGTTCACGAACACGCCGCCGGCACCGCCGCCCACACTCACGATGCCGAAGCCTGGGAGCCGGAAGACGGCTGGCAGCGCGTGCTGTCCACAACCGGCGGCAATCTGGTGGTTGCCGTGGGCTTTGCCCTGATGCTGGCGGGCTTGTACACCCTGCGGGCGCCGACCAAAACTTCCCAAGGTTTGCTCTGGGGCCTGGCCGGTTACGCGACCTTCGTGCTCGCCCCGACCATGGGTCTGCCGCCCGAGCTGCCGGGCACCGCCGCTGCCGACCTGGCCTCGCGTCAGATGTGGTGGATCGGCACTGCCGCCTCCACCGCTGTCGGTCTGGCCTTGATCGCGTTCAGCCGCAACTGGCTGATGAAGATCCTCGGCGTAGCGATCCTTGCCGTGCCGCATGTAATCGGCGCGCCGCAACCGCAAGTGCATTCGATGCTCGCACCGGAAGCTCTGGAAGCGCAGTTCAAAATCGCTTCGCAGTTGACCAACGTCGCGTTCTGGCTGGCCCTGGGCCTGATCAGCGCCTGGTTGTTCCGCCGCAAAAGCGAAGGCCAGTACCACGCATGACCGATGACAGCGCAGCGCCGACCTTCGTGGTCGGCCTGGGCTGCCAGCGCGGCTGCCCGGCCAGCACGCTGCGCGCATTGCTTGATCAGGCGCTACAGGCGCATCGAATTGATCTTGAGAAGGTCAGGGCGCTGGCCAGCATCGACCTCAAGCGCGATGAACCCGGCCTGCAGGAACTCGCCGCACAACTGGCGCTGCCGTTGCTGTATTTCAGCAGCGAAGAGCTGGCCTGTTATCAGCAACGCTTGAGTCATCATTCACAAATCGCCTTCGAACGCACCGGTTGCTACGGCGTGGCGGAAAGTGCCGCCCTGGCACTCGCCGAACAGTTGATCAGTGGCCCGGCAAAACTGCTGATTTCCAGGCAAAAGTACGCGCAGGCAACTCTGGCATTGGCCGGCGCTGCGTAAATTCCCGATAATTCCTGCTTTCGATCATGAGCATTCTTCATCTGAAGGGCTTGTGAAGCACTGCACTGCCCTTTTCTACAGGATCCAGCGATGACCGTTTACTTCATCGGCGCCGGCCCCGGCGACCCGGAATTGATCACCGTCAAAGGCCAGCGGCTGATCCGCAGTTGCCCGGTGATCATCTACGCAGGTTCGCTGGTGCCGACGGCGGTGCTGGACGGGCATTGCGCTGAAACCGTGGTCAACAGCGCCGAGCTGCACCTGGAACAGATCATCGACCTGATCAAGACCGCCCACGCCAAGGGCCAGGACGTCGCGCGGGTACATTCGGGCGATCCGAGTCTGTATGGCGCCATTGGCGAGCAGATCCGTTATTTGCGCGAGCTGGATATTCCGTTCGAGATCATTCCCGGCGTGACCGCCACGGCTGCGTGCGCCGCGCTGCTGGGCGCTGAACTGACCCTGCCGGACATCTCACAAAGCGTGATTCTGACCCGTTACGCGGACAAGACCGCGATGCCCGCCGGTGAAGAACTCGGCAATCTGGCGCAGCACCGGGCGACCATGGCGATTCATCTGGGGGTCAATCATCTGGAGAAGATTCTGGCTGAGTTGCTCCCGCATTACGGCGCGGACTGCCCGATCGCGGTGATTCACCGGGCGACGTGGCCGGATCAGGATTGGGCGGTCGGGACGCTGGAGGACATTGCCGCGAAGGTGGCGGCGAAGGGGTTTCGGCGTACGGCGTTGATTCTGGTTGGGCGGGTGTTGGGTAGCGATCACTTTGGTGAGTCATCGCTTTATCGCGCGGGGCATGCGCACCTTTATCGACCATGAATGGGATGCGGAGCGTCCCGGGCTGCATTCCAACGCAGAGCGTGGGAACGATCAAATTTCACGCAAAAAAAACGGCGCTCACGGGGCGCCGTTTTTCATGCCGCAGCGAACGCCTTAGTAGTAGGCGTTTTCTTTCTGCGTGTGGTCGGTCACGTCGCGAACGCCCTTGAGCTCCGGAATGCGCTCGAGCAAGGTGCGCTCGATGCCTTCCTTCAGGGTCACGTCCGCCTGGCCGCAGCCTTGGCAACCGCCGCCGAACTGCAATACGGCAATGCCGTCTTCAACCACATCGATCAGGCTGACCTGACCGCCGTGGCTCGCCAGCCCCGGGTTGATTTCGGTTTGCAGGTAATAGTTGATGCGCTCGTTGATCGGGCTGTCGGCGTTGACCATCGGGACTTTGGCGTTTGGCGCCTTGATGGTCAGTTGGCCGCCCATGCGGTCGGTGGCGTAGTCGACGACGGCATCATCGAGAAACGCTTCGCTGAACGAGTCAATGTAAGCGGTGAAGCTTTTCAGCCCCAGCGCCGTGTCTTCAGGTTTTTCTTCGCCCGGCTTGCAGTAGGCAATACACGTTTCGGCGTATTGGGTGCCAGGCTGGGTGATGAAAACGCGGATGCCGATGCCCGGAGTGTTCTGCTTGGAGAGCAGATCGGCCAGGTAATCATGGGCGGCGTCGGTAATGGTAATAGCGGTCATGGAGACTCCTCGCAGGCTTGAGGCGGAGTTTACGCCAATCGGCGCGCGGCACAAAGTCCTAGTATTTACGTAGGAATAGTTCGCAAATCGGCTAAGCGCCACGTTCGCCGTCGATCCGAGCTTTAAGCCACTGATAACTGCGCTTTTCCACCCATTCGTAGCTCAGCCACGAACCGATAGCAATGGCCAGTGCGCAGGCGCCAAACATCAAATACGGGTTGATCCCATAGCGCCGGGCCAGATACCCGCCGGCCGACAGCACCAGCACGTGCATCAGGTACACCGAGTACGAACAGTCGCCCAGCAATTTGAGCAACCTGTTGCGCTCGACATGTCGCTCCAGCGCAATGCTGGCCATGACCAGCACGGCACTGGGCACGCCCCAGTTGAGCAATCGGGGTTCCGGTGGCAGGTGATAGATCGCCAGCAACGCCGCGCCGATCCCCAGTAACGGCAGCCAGAGCGCCGGCCCGATCCAGCCGCGGCGGTAAAGCATGCCGAGGCCGATCCCCAGCAGGAACTCATAAACGATGTCCGAGCGATAAAACTCGCTGACCCAGCCAAACCCGGTCCAGGCCTGGCACACCGCAAACAGCAGCGCCGCGACCACCAGCAAGCGCACTTGCAGCCGGAACAACAGCGCCCAGGCGAACAACACGTAGAACAGCATTTCGTAATTCAGGGTCCAGCCGACGTTCAGGGTCGGGTAGATCCCGTAGCCACCGGGGTTTTCGGTCGGGATAAACAGCAGCGACAACAGCAAATGGCTCCAGTCCACTGTCTGATCCGGCAGCAATGGCCGGGCGAACACCACCAGCAACGCCATCAGGACGGTGTAGAGCCAATACGCCGGCACAATCCGAAACAGTCGATACAGCAGAAACCGCGTCGGCGGCAACGCCTTGCCTTCGGTGGACAGGAAAATCACCAGCCCGCTGATCACGAAAAAGATATCGACGCCCACCGCGCCCTTGTCGATGAACAGCTGCCCTATCGGCCCGCGCGCCTTGAAGTCGAAGAAAATCTGCATGAAGTGATGGCAGACCACTGCCCACGCGGCGAGCGCTCGCAGGGCCTGCACTGAAATCAACATCGATGGCGCTCCCGATTCCGTACATCACAGGATTGGGACAACCGCCATCGTTCAAACGATCAAAGATTCTCGTACCGGTTCATATCCAGCACGCCCTCTTCCACCGGATCGGTTTCGTGGATGTACTGGCTCAAATCATGGAAATAGAACCAGAACTGCGGATGGCTGCGGCGGATGCCCCAGCGTTCGACGATTTTCTCGAATTGCGGCGCATCCTTCGCGTTTTCCATGGCATCGACAAACGCCGGCACCTGATCCGCCGGGATGTTGAACATGAAGTTCGGGTAGCTGCTAAGTACACCCGGATAGATCGTCAGCGTATCCAGCCCCGGTTGATAGCGCAGCGATTCACCGAGCAGGAACGCCACGTTGCTGTGGGCACGATTGCGCAGCAGGCTGTAGACCTCGCGTTTGCCGCTGCGGGTTTCAACCCGAAGCATGGTCGCTTCCGGCAATTGATCGATCACTTTCAAGCCAGCCGCCGGGCGTGAAGTCAGGCGGCTCAGCGCCTGTTCGGCGTTTTGCAGGGCCGGGTCGATGTTCGGACGCGAGCAATAGGCGTCTGCGCAGCGGTTGATCGGATCCGGATGCGCGTTGAGGTCGCCATAGCGCGCCAGCAATTGCATGGCGAAATCGTGTTTCGGGTCTTTCTCGTCGAGCTTCAGCGCGGTCGGGTTGTCGTCATCGATGGCTTCGTAATCGAGCCACATCTTGAACTGGCCGCTGCTCTGGTACCAATCGTCGAGGTAGCCCTCGCGAGAATCGGCAGGCATCAGACGCAGGAAGTTCTGCTCGGCGCCGTTGCGGATCAGGTCGAAATACAAGCGGGTTTGCGCCTGATGGGAGACGTTGCCGAACACATCGAAATTCACCGCCAACTGGTAATAGGTGCGCTCCAGCAGCGGATAGTCGAACAGCCACATCGTCTGCGGCACTTCGCCGATCAGGCCCTTGGTCACCGAGGCGCTGTCGAAGTGACGGAAGATGCTGAGCAAGGCGTTGTCGTTGCCGGCCCACAGGGTCGACCAGCTCGGCGCCGGCAGGTCGGCGTAGCTGTCACGGCGCAGGGCTTCGTATTTGTTTCGCTTGTTGCGGTAGTTGTGCCACAGGCTCAGCACGCTGCCGACATCGTCGTTCTGCCCCGGCATGGCCAGCAACGGCGTGGCCTGGCCGCGATAGTTCGGGTCGGTGATGTACAGGTCGTGTTCCGGCGCCTGGAACAGCGCCCAGAAGTTGTCGCGGATCACGTCGGTTGCGATCTGCCCGCGGCATACCGGGCCGCGAATGAATGTACGCACGAAGTATTCGGCGTTATCGAGCATGAACTGATAGCGCGCCTGCGCCGGAATCGCCTCAAAGGTCGCGAACGGGTTGGCCCGGCTCTGCGGTCCGTAGCCCGGCAAGGCATTGACCTGCCAGTGGCCGTTGTAGAACAGGCTTTTGACCCGCGCCATCTTCGCCGCGCTCAGCGGATAAGTGATGTGGGTCTTGTGCACGATCACGCCCTGCACCGGCCACAGGCGGTAGTAAACCTGGGTCCCCGGATCGTCGTTCGGGCGACGCGTGGCGATCAGATCGATCGGCTTCCCCGTCGGTGTGCGCGAACGCACCCACTGGAAGTAATGCCCCGGCTCGCCGTCCTTGAAATAGATATGCGCCAGGAACCAGTGCTCGAACAGCCAGCGCCCGACCAGGCTTTCCCGCGCGCCGGGCTGGTTAAGCAGGTTTTCCCACTGAACGATCTGCAACGCCTCTTTGGCGCTCGGCGCCAGGCCTTGCTCATCGATCGGCGCACCGGACGCCAACCAACGTTGCAACGTTTGATATTGCTGATCGGTCAGGCCGGTCACCGCCAGCGGCATGCCCTCTTTCGGATGGGCGCTGGCATAACCGTCGAACTCGGCGGGCATCGCGCACAGGTTTTCGCGATTGAGCCCCAGCACGATGTCTTCCGGCAGTTTGGCGTTGGGCGTCAGCGGCGTTTTGTGCCCCAGCTCCAGCATGCGCGCCATCAGCGCGGCCTGACTGCCTTGAGCATCGAGTACGGAATAGAAATCTTTCTGCTGCCAGGCACGTTTGCCAAAGGCGTCATAGAACAGCCGCGTGGTCGGTGCCGCCTGGGTGCGTTCGCCATCATAGACCGGCATCTTGCTCGCACCACGGGCAGCGCCCTCGCCGCTGCCCAGATTGAGCTGGCAGGCGGAGTCGTAGCACGCATGGCAGGCCACGCACTTCTCGGTGAAGATCGGCTGGATATCGCGAGTGTAAGAAATAGCGGGAGAAACCGCAGGATTTTGCGCCGCCGCGCCAAAGCTTAAAAACAGCAATGCAATGCTGATGACGCGGTACGACATGTCCCTGATCCTGATCCAGAAGAAAAACGCCGCGATTCTACCGTTATGACGACCGTACCAACATGAGCGATATTCATGCAAAAGCGCCACATGCTCTAAAACCGCACAGGTTTGTTATGATCCCGGCCCTTCGTCATGGTCTTTTTCCGAGTAGTCCCAATGTCCGATCGCAGCGTTCGCCTTCAAGCTCTCAAGCAAGCTCTCAAAGAGCGCATCCTGATTCTCGACGGCGGCATGGGCACGATGATCCAGAGTTACAAGCTCGAAGAACAGGATTATCGCGGCAAACGCTTCGCCGACTGGCCGAGCGACGTCAAGGGCAACAACGACCTGTTGGTACTGACCCGCCCGGACGTGATAGGTGGCATCGAAAAAGCCTACCTGGATGCCGGCGCCGACATCCTCGAAACCAACACCTTCAACGCCACCCGGATTTCCATGGCCGACTACGGCATGGAAGAACTGGTCTACGAACTCAACGTAGAAGGCGCCCGGCTGGCGCGCAAGGTCGCCGATGCGAAAACCCTCGAGACGCCAGACAAGCCGCGTTTCGTCGCCGGCGTGCTCGGTCCTACCAGTCGCACCTGCTCACTGTCACCGGACGTCAACAACCCGGGCTATCGCAACGTCACCTTCGATGAGTTGGTGGAGAACTACACCGAAGCCACCAAGGGTCTGATCGAGGGCGGCGCCGACCTGATCCTGATCGAAACCATCTTCGACACCCTGAACGCCAAGGCTGCGATCTTCGCCGTGCAAGGCGTGTTCGAAGAACTGGGCTTCGAGTTGCCGATCATGATTTCCGGTACCATCACCGATGCCTCCGGCCGTACCCTGTCGGGCCAGACCACCGAAGCGTTCTGGAACTCCGTGGCCCACGCCAAACCGATTTCGGTGGGCCTGAACTGCGCCCTCGGCGCCCGCGAGCTGCGTCCGTACCTGGAAGAGCTGTCGGACAAGGCCAGCACCCACGTATCCGCCCACCCGAACGCCGGCCTGCCGAACGAATTCGGCGAGTACGACGAGCTGCCGGCGGACACTGCCAAGGTCATCGAAGAATTCGCCCAAAGCGGTTTCCTCAACATCGTCGGCGGTTGCTGCGGCACCACACCGGGCCACATCGAAGCCATCGCCAAAGCCGTCGCCGGCTACGCGCCACGGCAGATTCCCGACATTCCCAAGGCTTGCCGCCTGTCGGGTCTGGAACCGTTCACGATCGATCGCAGCTCGCTGTTCGTCAACGTCGGCGAGCGGACCAACATCACCGGTTCCGCGAAATTCGCCCGCCTGATCCGCGAGGACAACTACACCGAAGCCCTGGAAGTCGCCCTGCAGCAGGTCGAGGCCGGCGCCCAGGTGATCGACATCAACATGGACGAAGGGATGCTCGATTCGAAGAAGGCCATGGTGACCTTCCTCAATCTGATTGCCGGCGAACCGGACATCTCCCGCGTACCGATCATGATCGACTCCTCGAAATGGGACGTGATCGAAGCCGGCCTCAAATGCATTCAAGGCAAGGGCATCGTCAACTCGATCAGCATGAAAGAAGGCGTCGAGCAGTTCATCCACCACGCCAAGCTGTGCAAACGCTACGGCGCGGCAGTTGTAGTGATGGCGTTCGACGAAGCCGGCCAGGCCGACACCGAAGCGCGCAAGAAAGAAATCTGCAAACGTTCCTACGACATTCTGGTCAACGAAGTCGGCTTCCCGCCGGAAGACATCATCTTCGACCCGAACATCTTCGCCGTGGCCACCGGCATCGAAGAACACAACAACTACGCTGTGGATTTCATCAACGCCTGTGCCTACATCCGTGACGAACTGCCGTATGCCCTGAGCTCCGGCGGCGTGTCCAACGTGTCGTTCTCGTTCCGCGGCAACAACCCGGTGCGCGAGGCGATTCACTCGGTGTTCCTGCTGTACGCGATCCGCGCCGGCCTGACCATGGGCATCGTCAACGCCGGTCAGCTGGAGATCTACGACCAGATCCCGCAGGAACTGCGCGACGCCGTCGAAGACGTGATCCTCAACCGCACGCCTGAAGGCACCGATGCCCTCCTCGCCATCGCCGACAAGTACAAGGGCGACGGCAGCGTCAAGGAAGCCGAAACCGAAGAATGGCGCGGCTGGGACGTCAACAAGCGTCTGGAGCATGCGCTGGTCAAAGGCATCACCACCCACATCGTTGAAGACACCGAAGAGTCCCGCCAGTCCTTCGCCCGCCCGATCGAAGTGATCGAGGGCCCGTTGATGGCGGGGATGAACATCGTCGGCGACCTGTTCGGCGCCGGCAAAATGTTCCTGCCGCAGGTGGTGAAGTCCGCCCGCGTGATGAAACAGGCCGTGGCCCACTTGATCCCGTTCATCGAGCTGGAAAAAGGCGACAAGCCGGAAGCCAAGGGCAAGATCCTGATGGCCACGGTAAAAGGCGACGTGCACGACATCGGCAAGAACATCGTCGGCGTGGTGCTGGGTTGCAACGGCTATGACATTGTCGACCTCGGCGTGATGGTGCCGGCCGAGAAGATCCTGCAGGTAGCCCGCGAAGAAAAATGCGACATCATCGGCCTGTCCGGCCTGATCACCCCGTCGCTGGACGAAATGGTCCACGTGGCCCGCGAGATGCAGCGTCAGGACTTCCACCTGCCGTTGATGATCGGCGGCGCGACCACTTCCAAGGCGCACACGGCGGTGAAGATCGAGCCCAAGTACAGCAATGACGCGGTGGTCTACGTGACCGACGCCTCCCGCGCCGTGGGCGTGGCGACGCAGTTGCTGTCCAAGGAACTGAAAGCCGGTTTCGTCGAGAAGACCCGCGAAGAGTACATCGACGTCCGCGAGCGCACCGCCAACCGCAGTGCCCGCACCGAGCGCCTGAGCTACGCGGCCGCGATCGCCAAGAAGCCGCAGTTCGACTGGGCCACGTACACTCCGGTCAAACCGACCTTCACCGGCACCCGCGTGCTGGACAACATCGACCTCAACGTACTGGCCGAATACATCGACTGGACGCCGTTCTTCATCTCGTGGGACCTGGCCGGCAAATTCCCGCGCATCCTTGAAGACGAAGTGGTCGGCGAAGCGGCGACCTCGCTGTACAAGGACGCCCGCGAGATGCTCACCAAGCTGATCGACGAAAAGCTGATCAGCGCCCGTGCGGTATTCGGCTTCTGGCCGGCCAATCAGGTGCATGACGACGATATCGAGCTGTACGGCGATGACGGCAAGCCCATGGCCCGCCTGCATCACCTGCGTCAGCAGATCATCAAGACCGACGGCAAGCCGAACTTCTCGCTGGCCGACTTCGTCGCGCCGAAGGACAGCGAGGTGACCGACTATGTCGGTGGTTTCATCACCACCGCCGGGATCGGCGCCGAAGAAGTGGCCAAGGCATATCAGGACGCTGGCGACGATTACAACTCGATCATGGTCAAGGCACTTGCAGACCGTCTGGCCGAGGCCTGCGCCGAATGGCTGCACCAGCAGGTGCGTAAGGAGCATTGGGGTTACGCCAAGGATGAAGCCCTCGACAACGAGGCGCTGATCAAAGAACAGTACTCAGGCATTCGTCCTGCACCGGGCTACCCGGCGTGCCCGGATCACACCGAAAAAGCCACGCTGTTCGCCCTGCTCGACCCCGAGGCGCAGGAAATGCGCGCTGGCCGCAGCGGCGTGTTCCTCACCGAGCACTACGCGATGTTCCCGGCGGCAGCGGTCAGCGGCTGGTACTTTGCCCATCCGCAGGCGCAGTACTTCGCCGTGGGCAAGATCGACAAGGATCAGGTCCAGAGCTACACCTCGCGCAAGGGCCAGGAACTGAGCCTGACCGAGCGCTGGCTGGCGCCGAACCTGGGTTACGACAACTGAACAATCAGTGCTGATCAGCCCCTCCGGAAGAGGAGGAACCACCGGGTTCCTCCCAGTCCGTGTCTGCCATCCACTGTTCAAGCGTCTCCCGGGTAATGCCCAGTGCCGACTGGTAGCCCGTACGATCAAAATAGTCACGGATCCGTTGCAGACTGGCAGTCGACAGTGAGCGATAGTTTCCGGATAAACGGGTGTCGAGCAGCAGCTCGTCATGATTGCCGTCTAAGAGCTGCTCCGGAATATCCCTGATCGAATTGCCCAACAATCTCAGTGTGCGCAAGTGTTCGGCCTGTAAAACTTGTGCCGGCCATTCCCTCAGGTCGTTACCGCTCAAATGCAGCGCTTCGAGCCAGGGCGGGATCGCTTCGTTGAAGTAGCGGATCCGGTTGTGGTTCAACTCCAGCAGTTCCAACCCCTCAAGAGACGCTGCACTGAAGGCTCTGAAATGGTTGAGGTTCAGGCGCAAGCGCTTGAGATGGTTCAGCGAACCTAATAATTGCTCGGCTGCATGAGCGTCATGCAACCGATTGGCGGACAAATCCAGTTGCTCCAGTCGCTCCATATCGCCAATGGCTTGCGGCAGGTCTCGCAGCGCGTTGGCGGCCAGATCCAGGGTTTCCACTTGATTGAATGACGTGAGAAACCCTTGCAGCCCCTGCTCGCTCAGCTCCAGCCCCCTGAGGTTCAGACCCTTTACATGAGGAAAGGCTTCCGGCAGGTCGGGCAACGCCCCCACTCCGGGAATACCCTCCAGATCCAGCACATAGTCGGTTACGCCGGCCTCGCCAAACAGGCCCATTTGCCAGCACTCCATGATTCTGTGCGCCGCCTGCGCCCGGCCTTTCGAGGAAATCCGCGGCTGCCTGAAACGCATCTCGACACTGCGTCGCACGAAGATCCAGCCATTGAGCTCGCGCGTCAGCGCTTCGAACCGTTGGTTCCAGTCATTGATACGAGCATTGACTTGCGCGTCGGTAGCCCCGAAGCGTAGGTACTCGACCACGTCAATCGCGTCCTCCTCCGACAGACCGGGAATCACCCGCTGCAAGCGGCTGATGAAGGAAGAAAGACTTTCTTCGGCAGGCGGCGCCGGTGGCAACTGCAACAACCGCGATGCCACACGGGATCCGGTCTCCATGGGTTGCGCGCTCCTGTCGGGCAGGGGTTCAGCGGCAAATCTCGCCAGCGCTCCCTCCGGCAGCCCCAGCGTCGACTCGACCCGGGACCGGGCCGCCTGCAGCTGAATTTGTGTGTCTGGCCCAAGGGGAGCACCCGTCAGAAGCATGTTGATCAGCAGGTCATCACGGGCCAGAGCCTGCGGAGGCAGCGAGGTAACGCGGGTGTTTCGCAAATCCAGCCAGCGCAACGCCTGAAGGTCCTCGGCGCCCCATGGCCACTGCTGCAACTGCGTGCCTTCAAGGCTCAGCGCCTTCAAGTTCGGCATGCTCGACATATCCAACCTGTAAATCGGATTGCCGGACAGGTCGAGTTCGACCAGTCTGGCGCGGATATCCGTCGGGATCGGGTTGGTTGTCAGCGCACAGTCACTGAGGTCGAGATATCGAACCTCGGGAAAAGCGCGGAGGAAATTGCGGATCTGACCTGTTTCCGACCGACGCGATTGCACAAGCAGGGACTTGACGTGGGGAAAGCTCGCCGACAGCGACGGCAGCGGATCATCGCAGACCCAGACAAATTGGTCGTAGCCGCGATTGCTCGCAGCCAAGGGGGCTTCACGCCAGCAGCGTTTCAAGTCATGCGCGGCTCTCAAACGTTCTTCAAGGCCGGGGCCGGGGGCCGCCCAGTGATCGAGGGTCGATTCAAGGCGTTCCCATTCCTGAGCACGCTCGTTGAGCCACTGCATGATCTGAACATCACTTTGCCCCTCTCGCATCGCTCGCAGCACAACTCCGTTGGCCTGTCTGAAATCCAGATTTGGATAGAGTTCCAGCACTTGCACCGCGAGTGAAGTGTTGATCCCCGGGCGCCCCAGCGCGCCCTCGCCACTGGCGAGATACCCAAATCGACGATTCTTGAGGCGTATCGGAGGTTGGTACGTACGGTTGCTCGGACTTGAGAGGGCCACGGCCGTACGAACCTGCTCAGGATGCGCCGTTGCATAGTCGATGATTGCCCGCTGCAAGCGAGCGCTGCTTTCACTTCCAGACAGCCCCAGAGCTTGACTGGCTTCCTGTGGCAAGGCGCGCATGAGCGAGGGAAAAAAGGTATCGAGCTGGCCGTTCTGCGTCCATCCATGGTCACTGAATGCCTGAAACAGCGGCCCTTGCTTGACCACGCACACCCGGTTCGTGACCGACTGGCCGCCAATCGCCTCCAGCAACGGCCCGTGAATGTGTGAATCACGAAGTTCAAGCCGCACATCGTCCGGCCAGCCCGGCAACTTTTCGAGTAATCGCAAGGCCAGCCGGCAGCTGTCGATGGAGGGATGCTCTTGATGCAGGCCGGCATAGGTTCGGGCCGCCCTTCCCTGTCCGGCGTACCAGCGTGCCTCCTCCAGCAGGCGGCGCGGCACTGAAGTCGACGTTTGCAAAGCCGCCAGTGATTCTGCATCTGCATGGGCAAGAACTTCCCGGCCAGCGTTTTCACCGAGACCCGGACATACCCGTTGCAGTTTGAGGAGCCGTGCATCCGGTGTGGCGGTTTGACGTTGCGCGTCGAACAGTTGCAACGCATCGGCCAGTTCAGGCGGTGGCGGCAGGTTGTCCACGTGCATTCTGCGCAAGCTGTCGTCACTGACTGCGCCTATGTCGGCGATGGCCAGCAATTGTTCGTCGGTCAGCATTTCGGTGCTGTGACCGATCCGGCGCAAAAGTGTCAAGCGATCCCAGGACAACGGGCGCTCCAGCGTGGATCGCCAGGCGCCGGCACCGTTGTGGCTCAGTATCGGCTGATAGGCATCAGGATCACGGGGATGCCTGATACGCCAGCGCAGGGATGCCCTGTCCCAGTTCTTTTCGTAGACCCGGCCCTGCAACCGGATCCAGGCTCGTTCCTGTGCAATGAATTGGCCCTGAGCATTAGGCCCGCCCTGGGGAAGCTGTTCAACAGGGCTTTCATAGACCGTCAGATCCGGGTTCCACAACCGTGTTTGACCGTCAGCCAATGTGACTGGCCGCAGTTTTTCTATGACCGGCGCAGCCGTGGCCGGCTTGAGGCGGGACAGGACTTTACCGGCGCCAGCGAGCAAACCGAACAGAGCCAGGTTCTCCGCAACATCGATCAGGTGCGCCTTGGCGGCCCTGCGATCGCCTTCGCTCCACTCGATGACGCCTTCAATGGATTCCTCCAGCAACTGGCCAACCATCACCGCCGTCATGATCTCACCCAGCACCGGTACAAAACCCGCTGCGGTGGTCAACACCAGCATGCCGATGTTCAGTAATGTCGCGAGTTTCCTGCTGCGTACCTTTTCGTCGACATCTGCCGTGGGCACAGCGTGACTGCGGGCATCGGTAATGGTCCGCTCACTGTGCCGTTCAAAGAGATAGTTCCACAGATCGACATTTTCAGAGGTGGGATTATCGCCCTCCCGTGGAATCACGGTGGGGGCCAGAAAAGGGTCATCCTCGGGGGACTTTGTCTCCACGGTGGGAGGCCTGTTATTAATGCGCCAGAGGCCCCCGAAAGGATTGAGGAGTGCGATGGCATCAGCGGAAAAATGAGCCGTGGACGATGAGTCGTGCAAGAAACGGCTGAAATAGTCCCCACGATCGGCATACGCCACGAAACGACTGAAAAACCGCTGATAGGCCGTCGGCACCGTATCCTCAGACGACAAGCCGTCGCGTTCGGTGAATCTTCGTTTGAACATCGCCTCCATTTGTCTGCGGGTATAACGCTTCAACGGGTGGTAAGGGTCATGGGGAATGTAGAGCAGTAGATCATCGGTATAACGCTCGTCTTCACTGATCGAAAAACAGACGCAGCCTGTCATTCGATGCTTCATCAGGCTCAGATCGTGAAACCAGACGTTCTTGCGGCCCAGACGCGGATGAAGGTCTCCATCGATGACCGACAGGATCATCGTGTAATCCTCGGGTTCGATGTCCCCACAGGACAACGCGTACTGCGCAGCAGCGTGCAGATCGGCTTTGGCAGCGCCGATGAATGTCTCACGCAGTGCCGTTGCGGCCTGCGCATCTTTGGAATCAAAAAAATTCTTGAGATAGGCCTGATACTTCGCACCGATATCCAGCGAACGGCATAAAGCCATGAATCGAGTCACGGTCATCGGCGTTGTCAGGGGCAGCAACTCTCCGGGTTTCCTCCGTTCGACCAGAAAACCGGAAGAACGGTGAAAGGCCCCCGGTTCGCATTCCGAGTCTTCGAAGTTATGCAGGGCCGCCTGCAGTAACGAAAGTGTGGAGACTTCATAAACCCCCACTTCAATCGAGAAAATACCGGCCTCGACAGCTTTGTTCAGGCGCAGATAGATCGTTTTGACATCCATTTCGATGCCGAACTCGTCTCGTAACGCTTCAATCAGCAGAGGCTCGGCAAACGTGTCGATGTCCTGCAGGGATGACAGTTGTCTGTCCAGCCGGGACTGGGCGACAAAGCTGGCGGTAAACCCGTCATTCAGGGCTCGACGCTGCGCCCGGGTGGCTTGCCGATAGCCAGGCGGCAGCGTCGCACGGGCGCTTTTGAGTTCTGCGCGGCGCTGCGCGGTGGCGTCCGTCAACCAATCGGGAATGGCCTGTTCGAGAAAGGCACCGTGGATGCTCTGTGAGGCGGCTGGCTTCATTCCGGTAGCCGGGATCGATGACATAACGCTTCTCCTGTGAAAGTGAAGCATCAGCACACCATTTCGAAGGCGGCCAGCCGTGGTAGATAGTTATGTCGGCGTCAGCGAGGGGTTTCCAATGGTTTCTCGCGCAGCCAGCCGATTGACTATGCTCAATAGGCACACTTTAAGACGAGGGATGTATGGACGATCCAGTCGACAACAAGCCACCGACCTTCTGGCAGATGCTGCACAGCGTCATGGCAGCGGCGTTCGGGGTGCAGAGCGGCAAGAACCGGGCAAGGGACTTCACCCATGGAAAGCCCAGCCACTTCATCTTCCTGGGCATCGCGTTCACGGCGGTGTTCGCCCTGACGCTGTTCGGCATCGTGCAACTGGTGGTGCATCTGGCGGGCGTCTGATCTGCGTCAGTGCATCAGGGTCTGCAGGTTGAACGGATAGCGATACGAAACCGGACGGCCCTTCGCCGACAGTTTGCGAAAGTGCACGCCGTAGTCTGGCGAGGCGCCCATGGCAAGAATTCGGCGGGCATGATCCCTGTCGATCAGTTGCAACAAAGGAATCTGCCGGTCACGACCGCCATATTGATTCAGATCGACGCCTTGCGCGTGATCGTGCAACTCGACAAGCGCCCAGCCGCCCAGAGTGAAATGGCCGCCGAGCAAAGCGCTCAAGCGCCCATCCACTAACGCCTGCAAAGCTTTGGCCGAGGTATTGACCGCGCTGAACAATACGTCCTTGCCCGGTACTTTGCCGGCCTCGGAAACGGCGCGCATCGCACCGAAGGCCATTTCATCGTTGGCCGCCCACACTAACGAAACGTCGGGATAGCGGACCAGCAACTGTCTGGCCTGCTCGTAGGCCCGTTGCTGCGTCCAGCCACCGTAGACCAGTTGTCGCAAACGCACCTGAGGGTGCTCGGCCAGCGCCCGCTGCATGCCCTTTTCGCGCAGTTGCGCCGAAGGGGTGATTTTCAGACCGGAAAAGGCCAGCAAATCAATGCTTTCACCGGGCGCCACGGGTGGATGCAAGCGAATCAGCTCCTTCATCATCAGATAGCCGCCCTCTTCATCGTTGGGCACCAGGCTGCCGATATGATCAGCACGATCTGCCATCAGCGCCTTCTGGCTGGGCGTGAGTGCCGAGTTGACAATAAAGAGCTTCACGCCGCTGCCATTGGCCATGCGCAGGATCTGCGGCGCCACGTACTGTTCGTTGACGAACACCAGATAGTCCGGGCGATCTGGCCCTTGCAGGGCCAGGCGCGCCTGGGCCAGGGTCAGTTCGGGATTGCGCTGGGCGTAAAGGATGCGCAAGTCCACACCCAGATCCCGGGCAGCGGCCTGCATGAACTGCGAGTAGCTGAGCCAGAACGTTTCCTGAGTCGAGCCCGGATTCAGGAACAGCACCGACTCCGCACGCGCGCAGGTAGCGAAAACCGCGCCGAACAGGAGCAGGCTGATGTGGAGAAGCTTGAACATGAAACATCCGGGCCCAGGGAAAAATGGCCGCGCATTATAGCCATTGATCGCCTGACCTTTGGCGCTTGATCCCGCCTTTTGTCCGACAATCGTCGCAAGCGGGGCCCGGACGAGTCGTTTTACTGATGGCTGACCCAGAACACCGCTGTTCCAACGACCAGAATGATCAGGAACAGAATGGCCCATGCATCGACGCTGCTATCGCTTTTCCTTGCCTTGGTTGGGTTGCTCATTGCATCGCCTCTTGTCGGTTTTGTCGGTGATTGCAGAAAGACTCGACCACAGTTAAGACGATGATTGACCGCACGACAAATGTGGGTTAGTTGACAGTAATTCTCGTTAGGCGATTTGGTTCTTTCCATATACTCAAACATCACTTTTGCGCATAACTGCAAACGGGTATATTGCCCCGGCTCCGTCAAGGAGTGCGCGGCCGTGCGCGCAGAATTGCAGAGGAACCATCGGACTCCAGCAAGCGAAAACGCAGCGTTTTCCGAGTGGCCCAAGCCTGAGAACAGGACTTATATGTACGTATACGACGAGTACGATCAGCGGATCATCGAGGACCGCGTCAAGCAGTTCCGTGATCAGACCCGACGCTATCTGGCAGGTGAGCTGAGCGAAGAAGAATTCCGCCCCCTGCGCCTGCAAAATGGCCTGTATATCCAGCGTTTCGCGCCGATGTTGCGCGTGGCGGTGCCTTACGGCCAGCTGACTTCGCGTCAGATGCGCATGATGGCCAAAATCGCCCGCGACTATGACAAGGGCTACGCCCACATCAGTACGCGCCAGAACGTCCAGTTCAACTGGCCGGCGGTCGAAGACATCCCGGACATCCTCGCCGAGCTGGCCACCGTGCAGATGCACGCGATCCAGACCAGCGGCAACTGCCTGCGCAACGTCACCACCGACCAGTTCGCCGGTGTTGCGGCCGACGAATTGATCGACCCGCGTCCGTGGTGCGAAATCGTTCGTCAATGGACGACCTTCCACCCGGAATTCGCCTACCTGCCGCGCAAATTCAAGATCGCCGTCAACGGTTCGACCTCCGACCGTGCGGCCATCGAAGTCCACGACATCGGCCTTGAGCCAGTGCACAACGCGGCTGGCGAACTCGGTTTCCGCGTGCTGGTGGGCGGCGGTCTGGGTCGTACTCCGGTCGTAGGCGCGTTCATCAACGAGTTCCTGCCATGGCAGGACCTGCTGAGCTATCTCGACGCGATCCTGCGGGTCTACAACCGCTACGGCCGTCGTGACAACAAATACAAGGCGCGGATCAAGATCCTCGTCAAGGCGCTGACTCCGGAAGTCTTCGCCCAGAAAGTCGATGCCGAAATGGAACACCTGCGCGGCGGCCAGACCACTCTGACCGAAGCCGAAGTTCATCGCGTCGCCAAACACTTCGTCGACCCGGACTACAAGGCGCTGAGCAGTCAGGACGCCGAACTGGCCGCCCTCGACAAGGAGCATCCGGGCTTCGCCCGCTGGCGCGCCCGCAACACCCTGGCGCACAAGAAGCCGGGCTACGTGGCCGTGACCCTGTCCCTGAAGCCGACCGGCGTTGCACCGGGCGACATCACCGACAAGCAGCTCGACGCCGTCGCCGACCTGGCCGACCGTTACAGCTTTGGCCAATTGCGCACCTCCCACGAGCAGAACATCATTCTGGCCGATGTCGAGCAGAGCCAGCTGTTCACCCTGTGGGGCGAGCTGCGTGAAAGCGGCTTCGCCACGCCGAACATCGGCTTGCTGACCGACATCATCTGCTGCCCTGGCGGCGATTTCTGCTCTCTGGCCAACGCCAAGTCGATCCCGATTGCCGAATCGATCCAGCGCCGTTTCGACGACCTGGACTACCTGTTCGACATCGGTGAACTGGACCTGAACATCTCCGGTTGCATGAACGCCTGCGGTCACCACCATGTCGGCCACATCGGCATTCTGGGCGTGGACAAGAAAGGTGAAGAGTTCTACCAGGTCTCGCTCGGCGGCAGCGCCAGCCGTGACGCCAGCCTGGGCAAGATCCTCGGCCCGTCTTTCGCTCAGGAAGACATGCCGGACGTGATCTCCAAACTGATCGACGTGTACGTGGAACAACGCACCGAAGACGAGCGTTTCATCGACACCTACCAGCGTATTGGCATCGACCTCTTCAAGGAACGCGTCTATGCAGCGAATCATTAAGAACAACGAGGTCGTCGACGAGACCTGGCACCTGCTGCCCAAGGATTTCAACATCGACGAAATCAGCAACTGCGACGACCTGATCGTCCCGCTGCAGCTGTGGCGTGAGCACGCCCGCATGCTCAAGGCCCGCGACGGCGGTCTGGGTGTGTGGCTGGATGCCGACGAAGAAGCCGAGGAAATCGGTGACGACGTGAACGAGTTCCAGGTGATTGCCCTGAACTTCCCGGCCTTCACCGACGGTCGAAACTACTCCAACGCCCGCCTGCTGCGTGACCGTTACGGTTTCAAAGGCGAGCTGCGGGCCATCGGCGACGTGCTGCGCGATCAGCTGTTCTATATGCGCCGTTGCGGTTTCGATGCCTTCGCCCTGCGTGCGGACAAAGACCCGTACGACGCCCTTGAAAGCCTCAAGGACTTCTCGGTGACCTATCAGGCCGCCACTGACGAACCGCTGCCGCTGTTCCGTCGCCGTTGACCGTGTACCCGAGCCTGCATTCGCGGGCTCGGGTATTGCTGCTTATCCCTGCGTTTTTACCAATTCGTTCGATTCCGGCGTGACCGGCAAGCTCAGACCCGGATGCCTCGCCAGCGCCGCAATGGTCAACTGTTTACGCAGCTCCAGGCTGTCATTTCTGAAGTTGTCTAGAATCGTCGTCATTTGTTGGCTGGCGGCTTCACGAGACAGTCCGGCTTGCGCTTCCAGTCGCGCAAACGCTTGAGCGCTGCGATCGAACACACCGGTAAATGCATCCTGACGCGTCGCTAGCAAATACTCGGTCCAGAATTCCTGCCTGTTGACCCACTCAGAGAGTTGCGTCGTCTGCTCGGCCCTGACGACCTCCAGATACGCGTGATCGATCTGCGCGTCGGTCACCTCGACATCCAGTGGCATATTCAGCTCCGTGGGTTGTGCAGGCAACGCCAGGCGCTGCGCCAGTCGTACCCGGTAAACAAGGCTGATGTCCAGCGCCTGACGCTGGGTGAAGGTGCCTGCGCGGGAACGCCGCGCACTATCGATCAACGCCTGTTTTTCCACCTGCTGCAGACGAAACAGCCCGCGCAACAGGCGAACCAGATCGCCTTCCAGAGTCTGCGTGCCGGTGCGGGCCGCTGCCGCTGCCCGATAACACAGAACTCTGACTTCCAGATCGCTGAACAGTCCAGCAACGTTGGGCGCACTGAGCCAGCCTGCGCGGGCCATGCGAAACAGCGCACGACGCAACGAGTCGTCCTCGCAGGCAGCCTCCAGCACATTCCACACACGCTGGCCCAGCTGTTCGCGGGTTCGGGCAAAATCGGAGGTTTCACGCAGTTGCATGAGCACTTCAAAAAAATCCCGAGAGTCCGGATCAGCCGACAGTGACAACAGTACTTGCTTCGCCCGCTCAACCTCCACCGTCGGCAAGCCATTTACCCACGCGGTCCCTTCCCGACCTCCGGCCAACCGCGCGGCGCGGGCGTACTCGGTGGTGCTAACGCCCAGACTGATACCTTGTGACTGCTGGTACTCCGCGATGGCTTGCAAACTCTCTGTCGACAGCGGATTGCCGTCGATGGCGGTACCCCGGTTCAGTACAGCGCGAGAGTTGAACACTGATGGCGGGATATCGACGATCTGGTTATTGCGCAGATCGAGTGTTTCCAGATGCGCAAGCGCATCGGTTGCGGGCCATTCGCTAATGCCGGTGTTGCGCAGGTTCAGGTGACGCAGATTGCGCAGCGCCCTGATATCCGGAGTGCGCCCCAGGAGCGGGTTGAAACCCATATCCAGCGTACGCAGGTGCTGCTTGCTGGCCAGCTCCACAATCGTCTGCCCGGTAAGCCGGATGCGGTTGTTGCTCAAGTCCAGCCCCGTCAGCCCCGGCATGTCCCCGATCGCGAGAGGGATGCGTGTCAGTCCGTTCCCCGAAAGATTCAGCACCCGCAATCCGGGAAAGTTGTGCAGAAACCTGTTCAAACCTGCACTGGCGCCCACGCCGCTCATTTCCAGCGCGGTGATGTGGGCAAAGTCACCGACAAGGGTCGGCATCTCCCCTAACGGCACCGGATCGAGGGTCAGACTGTAGGTCGGATGCCCCGGATGCGACGCGTCGCGGGTTTCCTTGCGCCACGCGCGCAAAATGGCTTGCATTGCCCGGGCTTTGCTGTGGACTGGCACCTTGAGCCTGGGCCCTTCTTCATCCTGATAGTACGTATTGCGATGAGTCCAGCGCTCCAGGGTTTCCACCATCGTTCGGTATTGCTCGTGCAACCGCTCAAGCGATCTGATGGCCAGTACTTCATCGGTGCCCAGTGAGGTCACGAAACGTTTGATCTGTGCGGTTGATTGGCTCGGGTACAACTCCTGCGCCCGACGCACGAGCGCGGGCGCGGGGGAAATGCCAGGAGAAGAATGGCTTGAAGGTGCCGATTGCTCGACAGTGACCTGTTCGATCCGGGGATCTGCCAGCCCCATGGGTGAACGATAACTCGATCGCACCGGTGCAATTTCCAGCACCCTGGCGAAGGCTTCGCGCCGCTGCAGCGCCAATGCAGTGATTTTCTGTCGCAAGCCCGTACCGTCAACTTGCGCGTCAACGCCGATGGCCTTGCGACTGTGGGTTGGAAGGCTTTCCCACAGCGCCTGGAAAAAATTCGCCCGGGTGCGTGCCGGATGACTGGACACGCTATTGTTACGCGGATCCTGGACCTGATAGCGCTCGGCATAGGCTTCGACAAGCACTTTGTGTGGGGCATCGCTCGGGCCAATGACGGCCCGCTGATCGGCGTACACTCCCCAATCCAGAATTTCGACAAATACATCATCAGGCCAGCCCGGCAAGTGGCTCAGGGTATCGAGTACCAGCATGTCTGCATCGCGCCCGCTGGCGGCGTCCAGGTATAACCCCTCGTACGCGCGGTTCAGTCGCTGTACCTGCTGATAGCGCCTGGCCTCCTCGGCCAGACGCAACGGTACGGTGTCGGATTCAAGCTGCGCCCACTCACGCGCATCGGCATGTTGCACCAGTTCGTCGGCAACACTGGCTGAAAGCCCTGGAAACGCCTTGATGATCGTCTCGCCTGCGGAAAGCTCACAGACATCGGTTCGCCGGAACAACCGCTCCAACATCGCCATGCGCATCCGCGGCGCCAGCCCGGCAATATGTTTACCCAATAACGCTATCTGGTTTTTCGACTCCACAGTGGCCGAACCCAGCAAGTGTGTGCGCTCACTGTCGTTGAGTGCCGCCAGAAGAGGCGTATAAAACTGACCGTTGCGCAGTGCATCCTCACTGATGCTCACCTGGCGTTCAGTCTTGTCTGCGCCATAGCGGGCCACTTCGTTTCCAGTAATGTCCTTCACAAGGATGCCCATATCCCGTGGCCAGCGACCTGCCGCTGTCAGCGAATAAAGTTGCAGATCGGCATCCGCCAATGAAGCAGACGCGGGCGTGTCAATTTGCGCCATGAACTCACTGACGTCGGAATCTGCACGAAACCGTCTGACCGAGTCTGTGAGCATCGCCATTGGCTTGCTGCGTTGGACAAATAACTTGCGCATGGCCGCCTGGCTGACTCCGCTGGCCGCAATGACTTGCAGGGCACGGATGTCCGAAATCCTGTCCTCGCGAAAACCCAGACGACGGAACAGGGTCAACGAACTCCAATCATGGGGCAGCTCGGAGTCATGACGCCAGGCGCCAGCTCCATTGGTCTCAAGCAACGGTGAATAACGCCCGGGCAAGTGCGGGTCATGGACCTCCCACAAACCGGTGCCGGTCACCGGACGCACCGCATACGCGTCGGGACCCAGCGGCAAATAGCGGTTGTCTGCACGCCATACCAGCCCTTGCGCATCCGCAGCAAAACTGCGCGGCAATGACTCGCGCTGACGGTAAGCCTTCATGTCCGGATTCCACAGGCGATAAGACATTGGGCCAACCTGAACGCGCCGAAGTCCCTGGATGAAACTCGACGAACGCACGACTTTGTAGGCTTTGCCGACAGCAAGACCGCCTGCGGCAAAACCCGCCATGAGGATCAGGTTTTCAAGCGTATCGAACAGACAATCGGTGGCATGTTCCTGGTCACCGTGGGCCCAACTGTCGATGCCTTCGTAGATCTGACCGAGCAACTGGATCCCGGCGACGGCACAAATGACCTCACCGAGAACCGGCACGAAGGACGCAAAGAACAACAGCGTATTCAGCCCGATGGCTTTATAGGAGTCCTGCCTGGCAAGGCGGGTTTTCTCATCTTCATCATCCGTCGGCACTACCAGCAGGCGAGTATCGGCCCGAACCTGCTCCGCGCGGTGCTGGAACATCGCGAGAAACAGGTTATCTCTTGCGTCCCCCTGGAGATCGATCCCATTCAGCGGAAGAAAGGTCGTGGAAACGGGGAACTGGTTCGGTCGGGCTTTCAACAGACGTACGTCGAGTCCCGTGAGGAAAACCGAGCGATCCTTCATCGGGATGAAGCGCATGAAAAAACTGCGAAACTGCGAGTTGCGTAAACGCCCGCTCAACTCGAGCTCGAACTTCTGGAAACTGGGGTACTCCTTGAGAGGATGATCGGGATCGCCAGGCATATAGATGACACAACGGTAATCGTCATCCGCATGTTCGCTGACCGGACCGATGAACATCGGGCCTTTGAGCTGTACTCCGAGAATTTCAAGGCTTTGATAACCCAGGGTGTTCTTGCCCAGCTTGATTGCAGGATTCGAGTTCCTCACCGATCCAAGCATCTGGTGAACATCGGAACTGATATGCCCGCGCATATAAGCGATGTGCCGTTCGACATCAAACTGATCCCTGGAATATGCAATAGCGGACTCCTGCAAACTTGCGATTTGACTGTCGCTGCCGAAGAACCCCTCAATATGTTTCTGGTATTGCTTGCCCAGATCCAGATACCGGCAAAGCCTGGCAAATTCGTGAGGCTGTATCGACAATACCTTATTGTTCCGTCCGGTTATCCGCTCCGGGATGTACAGCAAGGAACTCTCGTGATACGTGCTGGCCAGGGTTTCCGACAATTCGAAATTCTCGCAAGCCGCGGTCAACAAATCGCGATTGATGGGCAGCACCAGTTTTCTATGCAGCCCCAAGAGGCTCGACGCAGAGCGGACATGCTGAAATATCGCCCCTTCGACCTCAAAGGGTTCGCCCAGTTTCTCGGCCATGGCCTTGGCCAGCAGTGGCGTGCAAAAACTCTGAGGGGATTTCAGTGCGCGCAATTTTTCCCGCGCGGCGTGACGGGATTTGAAACTTTTCTTGAAACTTTCATAGAGATCGTTTCGAGCAGTTTCCGAAGACTCAAGCAACCAGTTGGGGATCTGCTTTTTATACAGGTCAAAAAAAACGCCCTGTTGAGCAGGCGTCATGACAGGCGTATTCGAATCACTTTTTTTAACATCCATGTTTAGCAACTTCATTTCTGAGAAGAGCGCTCAGAGTAAAGTTTCAGCTTCTTTCAATACAGCGCAATTAATTGATGAATCAACCGGCAAAACAACAACAATAGGCAACTATAAAATAACTATGTACCGCACTTTCTTCCGCTGAAAATGCAGCACGCCCGCGAGCCTGACAGCTCACGAGCGTGTGAAGTCTTTACCAGAAGCGTTGCTGAGTCAGACGGCTCCACCAGCTCAGCAACACGCGATCCACCGAACCGCTGGCCGCCATGCCGATACGTTCCTGCAGGCTTTTACGCTCGGCATAGTGCAGGTGATAGACCTCGGACTGTTTGGCACGCTCGGCCAGGTATTCGTCGCTGGTCTTGAGTTCGTCCACCAGTTGCTTGTCCAGCGCCGCGATACCGAGCCAGACTTCACCGGTGGCGACCTCGTCAATGGCCAGTTGCGGGCGATAACGGGCGACGAAGTTCTTGAACAGCTGGTGGGTGATGTCCAGGTCTTCCTGGAATTTCTCCCGGCCCTTCTCGGTGTTTTCGCCGAACACGGTCAGGGTTCGTTTGTATTCCCCGGCGGTCAGCACTTCGAAATCGATGTCATGTTTTTTCAGCAGGCGATTGACGTTGGGCAACTGCGCCACCACACCGATGGAGCCGAGAATCGCGAACGGCGCGCTGATGATCTTCTCGCCGATGCAGGCCATCATGTAACCACCGCTGGCCGCGACCTTGTCGATGCACACAGTCAACGGCACGCCGGCTTCACGGATGCGCGCCAGTTGCGACGACGCCAGACCGTAGCTGTGGACCATGCCGCCGCCGCTTTCCAGACGCAGGACCACTTCGTCCTTCGGTGTAGCCAGGGTCAGCAGCGCGGTGATTTCGTGACGCAGACTTTCGGTGGCCGAGGCCTTGATGTCGCCGTCGAAATCCAGCACGAACACCCGAGGCTTGGCGTCGGGTTTCTTCTTCTGTTTCTTCTCGGTTTTGGCCTGGCCCTTGCGCAAGGCCTTGAGCTGATCCTTGTCGAGCAGGGTCTGCTCCAGCCGCTCACGCAGGCCTTTATAGAAATCGTTGAGCTTGCTGACCTGCAACTGGCCCGCGGATTTACGCCGGCCCTTGCTGCGCAATGCAGCAAAACTCGCCAGCACCACCAGAATGGCGATGACCAGCGTCACGGTCTTGGCCAGGAAACTGGCGTATTCAGTCAAAAACTCCACAGTGACTCCTTCAAACGATGCGCGGTCGTGAAACCTGCGCGGGAATGGGCTCCAGCATACCCATGCACCGGCCCGTCGGCCAGCCGTGAAACCTCCGGCAACAAGGCTGGAACAGGCATTTCAAACAAGCGTATGTTTTTTCATTGACAGCTCACCGCCATCCCCATAACCTCGCCACAACCTTCAACGTACCGGGATGACGCGGACGTGGGCAGCATCTACTTGATTCGACATGGCCAGGCCTCCTTCGGTGCAGACGACTATGACGTCCTGTCGCCGACCGGTGTACGCCAGGCAGAAATCCTCGGCCGTCACCTCGCCGAACTCGGAATCAGCTTCGACCGCTGCCTGTCAGGCGATCTGCGCCGCCAGCAACACACGGCCAACAGCGCGCTGGAACAGTTCGCCGCCGTCGGTTTGCCGGTTCCGGTTCTGGAAATCGATTCGGCTTTCAACGAATTCGACGCCGACGCCGTGATCCGCGCACTGCTCCCGGCCATGCTGCCCGAAGAGCCTGAAGCCCTGGAGATCCTGCGCAACGCCGCGCAAAACCGTGGCGAGTTCCAGCGCATCTTCGCCCTGATCATCGAACGCTGGCTCGCCGGCACCTACGACACACCGGGCCTGGAAAGCTGGCTGGCGTTCGTAGAGCGGGTACAGGCCGGGCTGCAGCGGATTCTCGAACAGGCCGACAACACCCAGAAAATTGCCGTGTTCACCTCCGGTGGCACGATCACCGCCCTGCTCCATCTCATCACTCAAATGCCTGCACGACAGGCCTTTGAACTGAATTGGCAAATCGTCAACACCTCGCTCAACCAGCTGAAGTTCCGCGGTCGCGAGGTGGCTTTGGCTTCCTTCAACAGTCATGCACACCTGCAACTGCTGAAGGCACCGGAACTCATCACGTTTCGCTGAGTCCGGATTACTGTGACCCTGCTGCAATCAACCAAAAAGGATCGAACCATGACCTCCGTAGCTGATGCCGTAAAAGCAATGCAAGCCAAGTTCAACCCAGCCGCCGCTGCCGGTCTGGATCTGGTCTTCGGTTTCAACATCACTGACGAAGACAAGCAATACGCCCTGATCGTCAAAGATGGCACCTGCGACATCCAGGAAGGCGAAAACCCGAACGCCAACTGCACGCTGGTGCTGGACAGCGAAACCCTCAAAGGTATCGTCAGCGGCGAAACCGACGGCATGCAGGCTTTCATGGGCGGCAAGCTGCGCGTTGAAGGCGACATGATGCTGTCGATGAAACTGTCCGAGCTGTTCCCGGCTTAAGACCGCAGCCCGTCTGCAAACAAATCCCGCCCCTGTGGCGGGATTTGTCGTTTCAGGCGCTCAAACCGGCAAACGACGCCGCCAACTCAGTGCCCAAACCATTTAGGACAAGGCAGATCGTCGCCACTGCAACATTGGCTGACACAACGTTGATCTCGATCAGTGGCGCCCGCCACGCCAGTCTCTAACCTTGCGCCTCCATCGATTAGCCACGGACGGCTCACCGGGAGCCTACGGCTGACCTTTTCAAGGAAGAGCAATCATGCGATCACTCAACATCATTCTTCTGTCATCGGCGTTCAACGGCCTGACTCAGCGTGCCTGGCTGGAACTGCGTCAGGCCGGGCATGCACCCAGCGTCGTGCTGTTCACCGACGAAACCGCCGTGTGCGAGCAGATCGAAAACAGCGGCGCTGATCTGGTGATCTGCCCGTTCCTCAAAGACCGTGTCCCTCACACGCTGTGGAGCAACACCCAGCGTCCGGTGGTCATCATTCACCCCGGCATCGTCGGCGATCGCGGTGCCAGCGCACTGGACTGGGCGATCATGCGCGAGTTGCCATCCTGGGGCGTGACCGCTTTGCAAGCAGTAGAGGAAATGGACGCCGGCCCGGTCTGGGCCACCTGCGAATTCAACCTGCCGGCGGGCCTGCGCAAATCCGAGCTGTACAACGGCCGGGTCAGCGACGCGGCGATCCGTTGCATCCGCGAAGTGGTGGAGAAATTCATCGACGGCTTCGTCCCGGTGCCCCTGGATTACACCGATCCCAAGGTTCGCGGCTGCCTGCAACCGAACATGAAACAGGACGACCGCACCTTCAGCTGGCACGACTGTTCGCGTTACATCAAACGCTGCATTGACGCGGCGGACGGCCAGCCTGGCGTGCTCGCCAGTCTCGCCGGCGGTCAGTATTACGTCTACGACGCGCATCTCGATCAGCGCACTGGCATTCCCGGCGAGATTCTCGCCGTGCACGACGACGCGGTATTGGTGGCGGCTGGTGATCACAGCCTGTGGATCGGCTCGCTGCGACGCAAACCGCAACCGGGTGAAGAAACCTTCAAGCGTCCGGCGCGGCACGTGTTGGCCGGAAAACTGGCGAACGTGCCGGTGCTGGACTGGTCGGTCGCCAACGCGCCGTTCAGCGACGAAGCCTATCAACCCATCCGTTATCGCGAGTCCGGGCAGGTCGGCGAACTGACGCTGGAGTTCTACAACGGCGCCATGAGCACCGAGCAATGCCGGCGCATGGTCGAGGCACTGCGCTGGGCCAAATCCCGCGACACTCAGGTGTTGTTGATCAAGGGCGGACGCGGCAGTTTTTCCAACGGCGTGCATTTGAATGTGATTCAGGCCGCCGAGGATCCGGGCGCCGAAGCCTGGGCCAATATCCAGGCCATCGATGATGTCTGCGAAGAATTGCTCAACGCGCGGCAACTGGTGGTCAGCGGGGTCACCGGCAATGCTGGCGCCGGTGGTGTGATGCTGGCACTGGCGGCTGACATCGTGTTTGCCCGCGCCGACATCGTGCTCAATCCGCATTACAAGAGCATGGGACTGTATGGCTCGGAATACTGGACTTACAGCCTGCCCCGCGCCGTCGGCCCGGCGATGGCCGAACAACTGACCCAGGCCTGTCTGCCTGTCAGCGCTGCGCAGGCGCTGCAACTGGGCATGGTTCAGGAAATCGGCCCGCGCTGCCCGGACGAGTTTGGTTTGTGGTTGCTGCAACGGGCCAACAGTGTGCTGAGTGATCCGACTTATGCAGCGGTGCGGGAACGCAAGTTGCGGGTCGATCACGTGTTGATTCGTCAGTGTCGCGAAGCGGAGCTGCAAGAGATGCAGGAAGACATGCTGTACAACCGCAATCAGTTCGCCGAGAAGTGCCGGAATTTTGTGTATAAGCGCAAGACCTGCTGCACGCCGGCGCGGTTGGTGGAGGATTGGGCTCGAGTGCGGGAGGCTGAGTTGGCCGGTTAGTCCGCGGCGTCTGCTTTTTCCCTCACCCTGGCCCTCTCCCTCGGGCCGGTCCGGCGTTTCGGGAGGGTCAGGTTGAGGGCGCTTTTGCCTTACAATGCGCGCACCTCAACCACCGGCCCGCCCATGGACATCGACCTCGCCCGCACCTTTCTGGAAATCGTCCGCCACGGCAGCCTCGCCGCGGCGGCTGAAAAGCTGTTCGTCACCCAAACGGCAATCACCGCCCGAGTCCAGAAACTCGAAAGCCAGCTGGGCAGCACGCTGTTCGTGCGCAACCGCGCCGGTGCGCGGCTGACCGCCAACGGCGAGGCCTTCGTGGTCTATGCCAATCAACTGGTGCAGACCTGGGAAGCGGCGCGCCGCGACCTGCCCTTGCCCGAGGGTTATCACAACGTATTGCACATCGGTGGCGAGGTCAGTCTGTGCAACCCGCTGATGCTCAGTTGGGCCGCAGAACTGCGGGAGAAAATCCCCGGCCACGCCTTGCGTATGGATATTCGCGACGGCGAAAACCTGCTGCGTCAGCTCGAACTCGGGGTGCTCGATGCGGCACTGGTCTATCAACCGGAATACTGGCCGGGGCTGCAGGTCGAGCAGGTGCTGGAAGAGAAACTGATTCTGGTGACCACGCCCGGCCGCCCTGCTCCCTACGTTTACATCGATTGGGGCCCGGACTTCCGCCGCCAGCACGACGCGGCGCTGCCGGAAAAGGCCAAGGCCGCCCTGAGCTTCAACCTCGGCCCGCTGGCCCTGCAGTACATTCTGGAGAACGGCGGCAGCGGCTATTTCCGCACCCGGGTGGTGCGCACTTATCTGGAAAGCGGCGCACTGGAGCCAGTGACCAAGGCCCCGGAATTCGGCTATCCGACCTACCTCGTCTACTCCCGCGACCGCGACTCGGCGATCCTGCAACAGGCATTCGATCTGCTGCGCGAAGTGATCAGGGCCGATGACGACTGGTCGCAGCGCTGGAACCCGTTGAGCTGACCGCCGCTATGTACCGGAGCATGGCACTTGTGACCTGAAGGTTGCCCCTGCACAAACGGCGGGATCGGCTAATCTGCCGGGATAACAAAAATATCCGCAGGTGACCGCAGTGAGGCAAACCACCGAGGCATTTCGCAGCCGCTACCGTGCGGCGATCCATCCCCGCTACAACCCGTGGCTGCACGGCGCGTTCGTGCTGCTGTTCGGCGTGCTGGCCATCGGCGCGTTCTGGAGCAGCGTGCAGCAGGTACGGCCGCTGGAATGGCTGACCGTGCCGCTGACCCTGCTGTTCTTCAATTTCGGCGTGTACATGGTGCACCGCCACCTCGGCCATCACAAAAAGAGCTTTGCGCGGATGTTCTACGCCCGGCATGCCGGCGATCATCACAGCTTCTTCACCCCCGGGCACATGACCTACGACGGCGCCCGCGACTGGCGGGTGATTCTGTTCCCCGCCTGGCTGATCGTGCTGCACACGCTGGCGATCACCCTGCCCCTGTGGTGGCTGTTCGCGCAGGTCAACAGCAACGTCGCCGGTCTGTTCGGCGGCTGCATGGTGCTCGGGTACCTGACCTATGAAGTGTTTCACGCCTGCGAGCATCTGCCGCCGCAGAACCCGTTGACCCGCCTGCCGTGGATCCGCCAGATGCGCCGCCTGCACGAACTGCATCACCGTCGCGAACGCATGCAGGAACGCAATTTCAATATCGTTTTTCCGCTGATGGATTACTTGTTCGGCACCCTCTACTGGGAGCCGGAAATCGCCCCTCTGACCGATTCGAGAATACCCATGACCCGCATGCAGCACACAGTCGACATCGCCGGCGACCCGATCGCCGTCCTCGCCTACGCCGCCACCGTCAGTCGCTGGCCGGAGTGGCACCCGTCTTCGCTGAAGATCGACGGCCCCAGCGGTGCGCTGCATGCCGGTGCGCGATTCGACGAGGACATCCATGCCGGCGGGCGTGAGGGGCATTTGCGCTGGGAAGTCACCGAGTACCTGCCCGGTCGGCGCTGGTGTGCCCGGGCACAGGGTGATCAGGGGCTGTCGTTGCTGCTGACCTATGAATGCTCGGCGCACAACGATGCCACGCGGTTCGTGCGCACCCTGGATTATCAGTTCGAAGGCATCGGCCTGCGCATTGCCAACCACCTGCTGCTCAAGCGTCGCATCGATCGCGAATCGGCGGCTTCGATGCTCGCCCTGCGTGACATGGCGACCCGGCACCTGTCTCTTGCGGGAGCCCACGTGTGAGATGGCGTTATCTGGTGTTGCTGCTGATTGTCGCGGTTCTGGCCTTTCTGCTGTTGCTGCCGACCAAGGTCGAGCCCGTGGCCTGGACGCCGCAACCGGCCCCCTCGCTGACCGAAGGCCAATACGCTGTCAACCAGCGGCTCAAGGGCGCAGCGCAAGTCGGCCCGAGCGACATCGAAGGCCCGGAAGCGCTGTTGCTGGAAAACAACTTTCTGATTACCGGCCTGCACGACGGTCGCCTGCTGCGCACCAGCCTCGACGGCCAGCAGCGCAAGGTGCTGGCGGATACCGGCGGACGGCCGCTGGGGCTGGCGCGGCATCCCAACGGTTTGCTGGTGATCGCTGACGGGGTCAAGGGTTTGCTGTCGCTCGACGCGCAGGGTCAGCTCGTGGCGCTGACCACCGAAGCCAATGGCCTGCCGTTCGGGTTTACCGATGACGTGGCCATCGACAAGTCCGGGCATTACGCCTATTTCAGTGATGCTTCGAGTCGTTGGGGCTACGGCCACGATGGCGAAGCGATCATCGAGCATGGCGGCGACGGACGCCTGCTGCGTTACGACTTCCAGACCGGCAAGACTGTCGTGCTGCTCGACAGACTGGAGTTCGCCAATGGCGTGACCCTCGGCCCGGATGACGCCTATGTGCTGGTCAACGAAACCGGCGCCTACCGCATCAGCCGCTATTGGCTGACCGGGCCCAAGGCCGGCACCCACGACCTGTTCATCGACAACCTGCCGGGGCTGCCGGACAACCTCGCATTCAATGGCCGCGATCGTTTCTGGGTGGCGGTGTACACGCCGCGCAATCCACTGCTGGATCGCACGGCTGAACACCCGTTCGTGCGCAAGATGATCGTCCGGGCCATGACCGTGCTGCCCAAACCGGTGGAGAAACGCGGGTTTGTCCTGGGGCTGGATCTGGACGGCAAGGTGATCGCCAATCTGCAGGACGCCAGTGCCGGCAATTACTCGCCGATCACCACGGCGCGCGAGTATGGCGAGTGGTTGTATTTCGGCTCGCTGAAGGCCACGCACATGGCGCGATTGCCTCTCGAGGCAGCCTTGAAGTGAGGCGATGGCAGCCGGTCAGTTACTGGATCGATCAAACTTGTCCGGATCTTCATCCTCCGGCATTTCCTCGCTCTTGCGTTCCTCTTCAGGATTACGGACGGTGTGCGCCGGACTATTGGGCTCGGGATGCGTGGGAACCGGGTCGAATGCGCCCTGCTCTTCACTAGGAAATTTTGGATCTTTCATAAGGCACCTCGCTGAGAGTCGCTATGTGAAGACTCTTAACATTCGAGGTGCCCGTCGGGGCTGTTGTTCCAGTCGTTTCACCACCGGGGGCCGGTGGCGCGACTGACGGTCAGGATCGAACCTGTAATTGCTCGACGATCCTGTCTTTGACCTGCAAGCGCTTCTCTTTGAGTTTCTTCAGGGTGTCGTCGCTGGGTGCATCCGAGGTCGCCGTCTCGGCCTTGACGACTTCGGCGTCCGCCAGGAAATACTTGTTGATCAGTGCATCCAGATGTGGATCCGCGGTGCGTCGTTGCTGGATCTCTTCCTTTGTCAGTTTCAAGTCCTGTAACAAATCATGGGTCACCGGCATGGAACACCTCCGTCAATTGATCGGCAGCCAACGCGTTCGATTGCGCTGGCCAGGTATCAGAATGGCCTCGGTTGACCGGTTCTGTCGACCTCCTGTCAGACCAGCGGTGCCCGTTCGTCGCCCTTTCGCAAATGCGATAAAACCTTTTGTCGGCGATTTCCCTCCATTGAATAACGCTCACAAAAACCTGCGTGGAGTAATACCAATGGACGGATTCAAACTGCGTCATCTTTTTCTGGCCGTGGCTTTGAGCACCGGCATGGGCTCGGCCTTCGCCGCCACCGATAACGACTTCGTCGATAACGCCGCGGCCGGTGGCATCGCTGAAATCGAAACCAGCCGCCTGGCGCTGGAAAAAAGCCAGTCGGCCGACATCAAGGCCTTCGCCAACATGATGATCACCGACCATGGCAAGGCCAACGATGAGCTGGCGACGATTGCCAAGGCCAACGACATTGAAGTGCCAGACACTACGACGCTGGTCAAGCAGGCCAAGGAAAAGATCCTGGACATGCGCGATGAATCCTTCGATGCGGCGTACGCCAACAATCAGGTCAAGGCCCACGAAGAAACCATCGAGCTTTTCAAGAAACAAGCCAACACCGTGACTGACGACAAGGTCAAAGGCGCCACTGAACTCAAGGCCTTTGCGCAGAAAATGTTGCCGGGTCTGGAGAAACACCTGGCGGCCGCCAAAGAGCTGCAGGCCAAACACCCCAGCAAGTAACCGCCAGATACGCAAAGAGGCCGCCTCCATTGGACGCGGCCTCTTTGCGTTGAGGTCTTGTTGCGCGCAAAATGCCAGCATTCGCCGTCACGCCGACTAGAGTTACCGGTGCGTTCCATGCGGCAGATCTAAAATATCCTCGCGGGTACGAACAACTATTTCGAATGGCCAAGGTCATTCACTTCGCGCCGGTCATTTATCGAAGAACCGGCCCCCAATTCGCAATGGAGCAACATCTACATGGCAGCACTGCAGAACAGCACACTTGATGCGATGAAAAACAAACAGGCACAACTGCTGGGCGAATGGATCAAAGGGCTGCAAGACAGCGGCGCCACCCGCAATCTCAAGGAACACGACGTGCAGCAGCAGACCAGCGAGTTCCTGCAACTGGTGGTCAGCGGACTGGAAAACGACAACGCCACCAACATCGCCGCACCGGGCTGGGAGGCTACCCGCCAGTTCCTCGAAAAGCTGTCTCACAGTCGTGCCCTGCTCGGTCAGGATTCACAACAGACCGCCAGTTTCATCTTCGCCCTCAAAGGTCCGCTATTCGCTTTGCTGCAAAGCCATTACCGTGAACAGCCGGCGCTGCTCGCCGAACAGCTCTGGGAAATCTCCGAACTGCTCGACGCCTTCGGCCTGCACACCATCCGCACCTTCCAGAAATCCCGTGAAGCGGTAATCAAGCGTCAGCAGGAAGAACTGCTGGAGCTGTCCACCCCGGTGGTCAAGCTGTGGGAAGGCGTGCTCGCGCTGCCGATGATCGGCACCCTCGACTCGCAACGCACCCAGGTCGTGATGGAGTCGCTGCTGCAACGCATCGTCGACACCGGTTCGGAAATCGCCATCATCGACATCACTGGCGTGCCGACCGTCGACACCCTTGTGGCCCAGCACCTGCTGAAAACCGTCACTGCGATCCGCCTGATGGGCGCCGATTGCATCATCAGCGGCGTGCGTCCGCAGATCGCCCAGACCATCGTCCACCTGGGCCTCGATCTGCAAGGCGTGGTGACCAAAGCCAATCTGGCCGATGCCTTGAAACTGGCGCTGACCCGTCTGGGTACCACCCTCACCAAGACGGTTTGATCAATGGAACGTATCCCGATTCTTCAGATGGGCGACTTCCTGCTGGTGACCATCCAGGTCGACATGCATGACCAACTCGCCCTCACCCTGCAGGACGACTTGTCCGAGCGCATCAGCAAAACCTCGGCCCGTGGGGTGCTGATCGATATCTCGGCGCTGGACATGGTCGATTCGTTCATCGGCCGGATGATCGGCACCATTTCCGGCCTGTCGAAAATCATGGACGCCGAAACCATGCTGGTCGGCATGCAACCGGCGGTGGCGATCACCCTGGTCGAGCTCGGCCTGAACCTGCCAGGCGTCAGCACCGCGCTGAACGTCGAGCGCGGAATGAAACTGTTGCAGGAACGAGTACGCCAGCAATGACCGTGCGCAGCAGCGGTACCCAACCGATTCACATCGAGCAGGACGTGGTGCTGGCCCGGCAACAGGCACGCAAACTGGCCACCGAATGCGGCATGCGCCTGATCGACCTGACCAAACTGGTGACCGCGGTCAGCGAGCTGGCGCGCAACACCATGGTCTACGGCGGTGGCGGCGACATGGACTGGCAGATCCTCGACGACAACCACAAGGTCGGCCTGCGTCTGACTTTTCGCGATGAAGGCCCGGGCATTGCCGACATCAAACTGGCGATGACCGACGGCTGGACGTCCGGCAGCGGCCTCGGCCTGGGGTTGACCGGAGCCAAGCGACTGGTCGACGAATTCGAACTGGACACCGCGCCCGGTAAAGGCACCCGGATAACAATCACCCGATGGACATGAATTTCAGCGGGAGTCTGACCCGAGTGCTGCTCCTTGAAGACAGCAGCCAGATCGGCCATGCCCGGCGCACGGCGCAGCAACTCGCCGAGCAGCATGGTTTTGATGAGCGCGATGCCGGACGTGTTGCGCTGGTGGCCACGGAACTGGCGAGCAACGTGCTCAAGCATGCGACACACGGTGAATTGCACCTGCGCGTGTTGAAGCGCGTCGATGGTTTCGGCCTCGAAATGCTCGCGGTCGACCGCGCCGGTGGCTTCGATCTCGATGCGTGCATGGCCGATGGTTTTTCCACGGGCGGCACTCAGGGGATCGGCCTCGGCGCGGTGTCGCGCCAGACCGAAGTGTTTGATGTGTATGCCGACGCTCGGGGCGCCGTATTGCTGGCACGGCTGTATCCGCGCAGTGATCGGCAGCCGGATCTGCGCTTCGGCGTCAGTCAGCATTCACTGCACAACGACCCGGCATGTGGAGACGTGTGGCATCTGGCGTTCAACGGGCCGGATATCAGCGCCCTGATCATCGACGGCCTGGGCCATGGCGAAGACGCCGAGCGCGCCGGCCGCACCGGAGAAAAAGCCTTCGCCCTGAACCCCTTCGGCTCCCCGGTGCCGCTGATGGAGGACCTGCACCGGGAAATGATCGGCACCCGTGGCGGCGCGGTGGCGTTTGCGCAGTTCCATGGCCAGCGCGCCAGCCTGACCTATGCCGGTGTCGGCAACATCGGTGCCAGCCTGGTGACGGCCGACAAGTCCCGCGGACTGGCCTCGCACCCCGGAATCGTCGGCGGCCAGTACCGAAAAGCCCAGCCCTTTGACTATGCTCACGTGAACGGACATCTATTGATCATGTACAGCGATGGCTTGCAGTCCCGTTGGAATCTACAAGACTATCCCGGCCTGGTGCATCGTCATCCTGCCGTGATAGCCACCGTCCTGCACCGCGACTTCTGTCGCGGGCGCGACGATGTAACGGTGCTGGTCATTGCCCTGGAGGCCGCCCATGGCTGAGTCGCCGACCTTGAACAGCGCCGAACAGGCTGCGTTGATCGCCCGGTTGCAGAGCGAAACGGCGGCACTGCGTGACGAACTCGACGAAACCAATCAGGGCGTGCTCGCCCTGTACGCCGAACTCGATACCCAGGCCGAACAACTGCGTCAGGCCTCCGACCTGAAAAGCCGCTTCCTGTCGTACATGAGCCACGAGTTCCGCACCCCGCTGGGTTCGATTCTGAGCATCAACAGCCTGTTGGCCGACGAACTCGACGGCCCACTCAGCCCGGAGCAACACAAGCAGGTGGCGTTTGTCAGCAGCGCCGCCCGGGAACTCAGCGACATGGTCGATGACCTGCTCGATTTGGCCAAGATCGAGGCCGGACGCATCAACATTTCCCCGGCGTGGTTCGACATGTTCGATCTGTTCGCCGCCTTGCGGGGAATGTTCCGGCCGATTGTCGACGCCACGGCGGTGGACCTGATTTTTGAAGAACCCGTGGGCCTGCCGCGACTCTTCACGGATGACAAGAAGCTGGCGCAAATCCTGCGCAACTTCATTTCCAACTCGCTGAAATTCACCACCCGTGGCGAAGTCCGGATCTCGGCGCGCCTCGAAGGCCAGGACAAAGTGCGATTTGCGGTCAGCGACACCGGCATCGGTATCGCTCCTGAATTGCACGGCACCTTGTTCGAAGATTTTTCACAGGTCGACTCACCGCTGCAAAAGCGCCTGCGCGGCACCGGGCTCGGCTTGTCCCTGTGCAAGCGCTTCGCCGAATTGCTCGGTGGTGAGGTTGGTGTCGAGAGTACACCGGGCGTGGGCTCAAGCTTTTTCGTGATCATTCCGTTGGCGATCGCCCAGGAGAACGTCGATGAAACATGACATCCGTCTGTTGATCGTCGATGACAACGTCGCCACTCGCTATGCCTTGCGCCGGCGCCTGGAGCGCCACGGTTACGAAGTGCTCGAAGCCGGCACCGGCGGCGAAGGTCTGGCGTTGATCGCCAGTGAACCGCTCGATGCGCTGATTCTCGACGTCAACCTGCCGGACATGAGCGGTTTCGACATCGTCCGTGAACTGCGCTCCGACTCTCGCACTGCCCTGCTCCCGGTGATCCATGTGTCGGCCGCGTCGATCCAGACCGGCGACATCATCACCGGCCTCGACGCCGGAGCCGATGCCTATCTGATTCACCCGGTCGATCCCGATGTGCTGCTGGCAACGTTGCGCACCCTGCTGCGAGTACGCGACACGGAGAGTGCGTTGCGTGAAAGCGAGGCGCGTTTTCGCGAGATTTTCGTCAATGTCTCGGCTCCGATTGCGGTACTCGATGCCGAGCTCAAGGTCCACGAGTGCAATCACGCCTTCTCCCAACTGATCCAGGACAACCTCGACTCCGAGGCACTCAACGAGTGTTTCGCTGACGATCAAGGTGCGATCCTTCGCGAGTTGCGCCTGCGTCTGGTGGACGGCGAGCGCTGGAAAGGCACGCTGAACATGCGCGTGCAAGGCGAGATCCGCGAGACCGAGTGGCAGATTTCACCCTATCGCACCCCGAAGCTGAGCCTGGTGTTCGTCGAAGACGTCACCGAGCACCGTCATCGCGAACGCTCGCACCTGGCTCAGTTGGACGACACCACCACGCAACTGGCCAAGGAAGTCGCCGACCGGGTACGCGCCGAATCGCAACTGCTGCAAGTGCAGAAGATGGATGCGCTGGGCAAACTCACCGGCGGCATCGCCCATGACTTCAACAACCTGCTGACCGGGATCATCACCAGTCTTGAGCTGATCCAGAAACGCGTCGCCGATGCCCGTCCGGACAAGGTCCGGTTCTACGCCGAAGCGGCCCTGAACTCGGCGATGAGTGCGGCCTCGCTCACCCATCGTTTGCTGGCCTTCGCCCGGCAACAGCCGCTCGACACTCGGCCGGTGGACATCAACGAGCACGTTCGTTCGCTCGAAGAATTACTGGTGCGCACCATCGGTGAACGCATCGCCCTCAAGCTGGAGCTGACCACCAAACCGGCGATTGCACTGGTTGACCCGATCCAGCTGGAAAGCGCGGTGCTCAACCTGGTGATCAATGCCCGGGACGCGTTGCCTCAGGGCGGCAATATCTGGGTCAGCACCTACGCGGCGTACTCCCACGGTGATCCGAACCTCACCGACGGTTCCTACGTAGCGCTGTCGGTGCGCGATGACGGCACCGGTATCGAGCACAGTTTGATCGACAAGGTATTCGAGCCGTTTTTCACCACCAAACCGCTCGGCCAGGGCACCGGGCTGGGACTGTCGACGATCTACGGTTTCGCCCGCCAGTCAGGCGGCGATGCGCACATCCGCAGTGTGGCGCGGCGCGGCACCGAAGTGACGATCATGTTGCCAGCCAGCAACGACCCGACCGCCGTCGATGTGCCCATCCCGACGATTGATGCCAAAGGCAGCGGCGAACACGTGCTGATCGTCGAAGACATGCCGGGCGTGCGACTGTTCGTCACCGAGGTACTGGAGGACGCCGGTTACCGCTGCACCCAGGCCGGCGATATCGAAACCGCGCTGGAGTGCTTGCAGAACGATCCATCGATCAATCTGCTGCTGACCGACGTCGGCCTGCCGCGCATGAGCGGCCGCGAACTGGCGGACGTTGCCCGGGGCTGGCGCGAAGGGTTGCCGATCCTGTTCATGACCGGTTACGCGGAAACGGCGATCAACCGCCAGGTGTTCCTCGGGGCTGGCATGGAGATGTTGGTCAAACCGTTCCACATCAGTGAATTGCTGGACAAGGTGCGCCGCACGCTCGACGGCGCCTGATACGCCGCCATCGCGGGCAAGCCCGCTTCCACAGTCTTATTGCCGTACACACATTCGTGAACACATCAGACTCAGTGGGGGCGGGCTTGCCCGCGATGAGGCCGGCCCAGGCGACGCCGTTATCGGCTCAAGGCCCGGGCAAGAAACGGCGCAGTCCGGCTCTTCTTGCTCGCCGCCACTTTCTGCGGCGTCCCGGCCACGACGATCTTGCCGCCCTGATCCCCCGCTCCCGGTCCGATGTCGATCACCCAGTCGCTCTGCGCCACCACGCGCATTTCATGCTCGACCACGATCACCGTATGCCCCGCCGTCACCAGCGTATCCAGCTGCTCGAGCAAGCGGTCGACATCCCGAGGGTGCAAACCGGTGGTGGGTTCATCCAGCACGTACAACGTCGCGCCGCGCTGATTGCGCTGCAGCTTCGTGGCCAGTTTGATCCGCTGGGCTTCGCCGCCGGACAGCTCGGTCGCCGGTTGCCCGAGGCGCAAGTAACCGAGGCCGATATCGCGCAGCACCTCCAGCGAACGGCGAATTGCCGGTTGCTCGGCAAACACCGTCACCGCCTCATCCACCGTCAGCTGCAATACCTGCGCGATGCTCAATCCCTGCCAGAGGATGGCCAGGGTCTCGGGGTTGTAACGCGCGCCATGACAGGTCGGGCACGGCGCATAAACGCTGGGCATGAACAGCAATTCGACACTGACAAACCCCTCGCCTTCACAGGTCGGGCAGCGCCCCTTGGCGACGTTGAAGGAAAACTGCCCGGCGTCGTATCCCGCCGCTTTCGCCTCGTCGGTCGCGGCGAACAACTTGCGTACGTTGTCGAACAACCCGGTGTAGGTCGCCAGATTCGAACGCGGAGTACGACCGATGGGTTTCTGATCGACCTGCACCAGACGCCTGATCGACTCCAGCCCGGCGCTGACCTGGCCGGTGCTGGCAGTCGGGGTCTCATCTTCCAGATTGAGTTCTTCCGGCTCGGCGTCACTGACACTGCGCCCGAGTTGCGCGCCGACCAGTTCCAGCAGCGCTTGACTGACCAGGCTCGACTTGCCGGAACCGGAGACACCGGTGACCGAGGTGAAACAGCCCAGCGGAAATTCGGCGCTGAGGTTATTCAGGTTGTTGCGGGTGACGCCGTCGAGCTTCAGCCAGCCCGACGGTTTGCGCGCGGTGCGGGTCGGCCGTTGCTGTTCGGCAAACAGGTAGGCGCGGGTCTGCGAGTGTTCGACCGCCGCCAGCCCCGGTGGCGGGCCGCTGTAGAGAATCTGCCCGCCCTTTTCGCCCGCTGCCGGGCCGACATCGATCAGCCAGTCGGCCCGGCGCATGGTGTCCAGATCGTGTTCGACCACAAACACACTGTTGCCGTCGGCCTTCAGACGCTGCAAGGCCTCGAACAGCGCCTCGCCGTCAGCCGGGTGCAGGCCGGCGGACGGTTCGTCGAGCACGTAGATCACACCGAACAATTGCGAACCCAGTTGAGTGGCCAGCCGCAGACGTTGCAACTCGCCGGACGACAGGGTCGGCGTGCTGCGCTCCAGGGCCAGATAACCGAGGCCGAGATCGGTCAGGGTGCTGACCCGGTCCAGCAAGTCCTCGGCAATGCGCTGCGCGGCCAGGCGCTTCTCCAGCGACAGGTTCGGCGTATGGCGCACGTCCGGCGCGTTGGCGTGGCCGCTGGCGCCATGGGCCACGCGCTGCTGGCGGGCTTCGCGGGTCTGGCGGTGAGTCAGGGTTTCACCGGTTTCATCGGCGTGCTCCAGCCAGCTCGCATCCGCCACCGGCTTCAAGACTTCGGCGACTTGCAACAGTGGCATCCGCGACAACTCGCCGATGTCATACCCGGCAAACGTCACCGACAGCGCCTCTCGCTTGAGGCGCTTGCCATCGCACAACGGGCACAGGCTGCCGAGCATGAATTGCGACACGCGCTTCTTCATCAACGCGCTTTGTGAATGAGTGAAGGTGTGCAGGATGTAGCGCCGTGCGCCGGTGAAGGTGCCTTGATAACTGGGCTCCATCTTGCGCTGCAGGGCGACGCGGGTTTCTTCGGGTGTCAGCCCGGCGTACACCGGAACCGTCGGTGTTTCCTCGGTGAAAAGGATCCAGTCGCGCTGCTTTTTCGGCAGTTTGCGCCATGGAATATCGACGTCGATGCCCATGGTCACCAGGATGTCGCGCAGGTTCTGTCCCTGCCAGGCCAGCGGCCAGGCGGCCACGGCGCGCTGGCGAATGGTCAGTTCGGGATCGGGCACCATCAGCGCCTCGGTCACCTCGTAAACCCGCCCCAGTCCATGGCACTCGGGGCACGCGCCTTGTGGCGTGTTCGGTGAAAAATCCTCGGCATACAACATCGGCTGATCCGGCGGGTAGCTGCCGGCGCGCGAGTAAAGCATGCGGATCAGGCTCGACAGCGTGGTCACGCTGCCGACTGACGAGCGCGTACTCGGCGTGCCGCGTTGTTGCTGCAGGGCCACGGCCGGCGGCAGGCCTTCAATGGAGTCGACGTCCGGCACGCCGACCTGATCGATCAGCCTGCGCGCATAGGGCGCCACCGATTCGAAATAGCGCCGCTGTGCTTCGGCATACAGCGTCGAAAACGCCAGCGACGACTTGCCCGAACCCGACACGCCGGTGAACACCACCAGCGCATCACGGGGAATATCGACATCGACGTTCTTCAGGTTGTGTTCACGGGCGCCGCGCACGCGAACCATGCCGGCGGCGGAATTGGAGCTGCGCTTGGAGGTCATTGGCCAGCCTTGATCAAGGGATTCGAAGCTCAGGCACTGAGCACGGTTCGGATCATCTGCAACAGCGCTTCGGGGCCGTAAGGCTTGCCGAGCAGATGGGTATCGGGGCTGAGCTGGTGATTGCGCGAAATGATGTCGCGGGTGTGGCCCGAGGTGAACAGCACCGCCACCGGTGGCATCTGCACCTTGGCCCACGCCGCCAGATCGGAGCTCTTGATCAGGCCGGGCATGACCACGTCGGTGAAGATCAGGTCGACCCGAGCGCCTTCCATCAGCATCTGCATGGCCGCATCGCCATTGCCGGCGATCAGCACGCGGTAGCCTTCTTCACGCAACAGCTCGACGGCGGAGTTGCGTACCGCTTCGTTGTCCTCGACCACCAGGATCGTCTCGTTGCCACCCGTGAGGCGTTTCTCCACGCTGGGCGCCGCATGATCTACCGGTCGAACGCTGCGCGGAAAGTACAACTGCACTCGCGTACCCTGGCCCACCTGGCTGTCGATCTCGACATGGCCGCCGCTCTGTTTGACGAAACCGAACACCATGCTCAAGCCGAGACCGGTGCCCTGGCCGTCGGCCTTGGTGGTGAAAAACGGTTCGAACACCTGCTCGAGCATGTGCGGCGCAATGCCGACGCCGCTGTCACTGACCGAGACCCGGACGAAATCCCCCGGCACGATGCCCTTGCCCGAACAGAACGCCTGATCCAGCGAGAGGTTGGCGGCGCCGAGCACAATTGTGCCCTCGCCCTTCATGGCGTCGCGGGCATTGATCGCCAGATTGAGAATGGCGTTTTCCAGTTGATTGCGATCGACGTTGATGTGCCACGGTTCGTCCGGCAACTGCACGTCGATCTGAATGATTTCGCCCAACGCCCGTTGCAGCAACTCACCGACGCCTTCAAAGATCTGCCGGGGATTGCACACCGCCGGCGACAGTGGCTGGCGGCGGGCGAACGCGAGCAGTTGCGAGGACAGCTTGGCACCGCGCTCGACTGCCGCCAGCGAGGCGCTGACCCGACGCTGCACGTTGGCGTTGTTCGGTTCGTGGCGAGCCAGCAGGTGCAGGTTGCCGGCAATCACTTGCAGCAGATTGTTGAAGTCATGGGCCACGCCGCCGGTGAGGCCGCCGATGGCTTCGAGTTTCTGTGACTGTCGCAGTCGCTCTTCGGCGGCGAGGCGCGCTTCGACTTCATTTGCCACACGCTGCTCGAGATTGCGGGTGAACTTGAGCAGGGATTCTTCGGCGATCTTGCGTTCGTGAATATCGATCAGCACGCCGGGAAAACGGAACGGCCGGCCCTGTTCGTCGAACTCGCAGCAGCCACTGGCCAATACCCATAGAAAGCTGCCATCGGCGCGTATTACGCGGTACTCGGCGTTGTAGGGTTCGCCGGTGCGTACCGAATTTTCGATGCACTCCTGCACCCAGGGACGATCATCGGGATGAATGTGCGCTTCAGCAATGTGTTGCGGCAGGTTGGTGAGGTCTTGATCCGGCGGGAAGGAAAATGTCCGGGCAAAACGCTCGTCGGCCGACAGCACATTGTTTTTTACGTCCCAGACAAAGGAGCCGATCAATGCGCCGGCATTGAGGGCCAGTCGCACCCGCTCGTTATCGGCACGATAGGCATCTTCAGCGGCCTGGCGCAGACGCTCGGACAACACCAGTTCAGTGGTTTCCACCACCATCGCCATGACACCCGAAGGCACGCCGGCATCGTTGGCCACCGGGCTGTAATAAAGGTCGAGCCAGACGTCCTCGGGCACGCCATCGCGCAACAACACCAATACCTTGTTGCGGTACTCCAGGGTGCCGCCCGCCAGACAGGTGTCGACCACATGCCGATTGAAATCGGCGACTTCCGGCCAACCCAGTTCCACCGGTGATCCAAGCAGGTACGGATGCCGTCCGCCGGCAAATCGGGAATAGGCATCGTTGTAGATCATGTAACCGGCATGGCCCCAGAGCATGACCATCGGCAGCGGCGAGGCCAGCATCAACTGGACCGTGCTGCACAGGCTGGCCGGCCAGGTTTCGAGCGGGCCAAGATCCGTGCCGCTCCAGTCGAACTCACGGATTCGCCCGGCCATTTCGCCTTGCCAGCCGTCACACCCATGGCTATCGGATAAAAACTGCATCGGCTGCTTTAACGCCTTGTGGTGGGTCCGGTTCAATCGCTGCGCGGTCAAGCGTCGCGCCCGTCTATTTCGAGCGCGCTGGGCAGCGATGGTTTCATTAGAGGTATAGCCGATTTCACCCCTGCTCGACGTTCAGACTTCGATCAGGTGTTTGAGCGGATGGTAGCCGGTCTTCATCTTTGCAGCGACATCGAGGATGGCCTTCTGGATGCCGTCCAGGTGCATACAGGTCAGCTCAATGGCGGCGTTCTGATTGCCGGCCTCGATGTACTCGATCAGTCGCAGATGTTCGTCGTCGCGACAGGCTTCGTGGCTGTCGTCGTCCAGCGCGGCGGCATACAGCGAGGCGCGGGAAATCAGCTTCTGGAACCAGTCGAGCAACACCGGGTTGTTCAGGCTGCGGGCCAGTTTGATGTGGAACTCGCCGAGCAGGTGAATCAGCCGCTCGTGGTCGCCGGCTGCGTGAGCCTCGTCTTCCAGCAGCAAGTGATCGCGCAGGTCCTGCATCGCGGCAGTGTCCTTGCGCCGGCACAGTTCAGTGACGATGCCGATCTCGATCAAGCGCCGGGTTTCAAACAGCGAACGGATCTCTTCATCGCTGGGCAGCGACACCGACGCACCTTTATTGGGCTCGGTGGTGACCAATCCGTCGGCCTCCAGTTGCTTGAGCGCGGCTCGAACCGACGTGCGGCTGACATTGAACAACTCCGCCAGCGACGCCTCGCCCAGCTTCATCCCCGGACGCAGCGAACGCTTGCTGATCGCCTCGTAAACCCCTTGGTAGACGCGGTCGACCGTGGTTTCCGTTTTTTTCTCGGTCATTTGAAAACTCCTTCAATGCTGGCAACGCTGCCCGACGAACGACTCAGTCGGGGAAATGGGGGGTTGCGCCAGCAGATTAATCCGGGTATTTCTAAATTGCATTCAGATATTGCATACAATAATTAGAGGATTGCACCATTATGGGTCAGCCAATAGCCATTGAAGTGCGTAACGTATCCAAGCGGTATTCTGATGATCCTGGCCTGGCGCCAGCCCTCGACAACGTGTCGGTGAACATCGCCGACAACGAGTTCTTCACCCTCCTCGGCCCCTCGGGCTGCGGCAAGACCACCCTGCTGCGCACCATCGCCGGTTTCGAACACGTCAGCGACGGCGAGATCCGTCTGGCGGGCGAAACGGTCAATCACCTGCCGCCGTTCAAGCGTCGGGTCAACACAGTATTCCAGAGTTACGCGCTGTTTCCGCACATGAGTGTCGCGCAGAATATCGCCTTCGGCCTCGAGATGCAGGGTCTTGATCGCAAGACCATTCCAGGACGGGTCGACGAAATGCTCGCGCTGGTGCAGATGGAGCACCTGGCCGGGCGCAAACCGGCGGAACTGTCCGGCGGCCAGCAGCAACGCGTCGCTCTGGCCCGGGCCCTGGCGCCGAAACCGAAAGTGCTGTTGCTCGACGAGCCGCTGTCGGCGCTGGATCTGAAGCTGCGAAAGGAGATGCAGGTCGAACTCAAGCGCGTGCAGCAGGAAGCCGGCATCACCTTCATCTTCGTCACCCACGATCAGGAAGAAGCCCTGACCCTGTCCGACCGGATCGCGGTGATGTCCGCCGGCAAGATCCTGCAGATCGGCACCCCGACCGACATCTACGAGCGCCCGCAGCACCGCTTCGTCGCCCAGTTCATCGGCGACATCAATTTCCTCCCCGGCCAGCTCAAGCGTGGCGAGCACAACCAGAACCTCTTCGTGCCCAACGGCATGCCGGTGGAAATTCCCTGCCCGCCGCAAGGCGTCAATGGCAGCAGCGTACAACTGGCGTTTCGGCCCGAGCGCTCGCAACTGGTCGCGGCGGACCAGCCGCATCATTTGCGCGGGGTGATCGAAGCCGTGCTGTATGTCGGCACCGCGACGCTGTACCAGTGCCGTTTGAACAACGACATCAAAGTCATGCTGCGGGAAAACAACGAAGGTTTGAGCGCCTGTCGCACAGTCGGTGAGCCCGTGGCGGTGCATCTGCCACCCCAGGCCTGCCTGTTGATGGAGGCCTGAGATGAGCGTCAGCAGCACTTCCCCCTCCCTCAACCGCGCGCTGTTGCTCAGCCCGGTGGTGTTGACCCTGCTCGCCCTGATCGCCATTCCGCTGGGGATCATGGGTTACATCAGCCTGCTGCCGCGCAACACCTACGGCGGCGTCGACTGGCAGGCGCAATGGCAGTTGCAGAGTTACGTGCAGCTGTTTTTCCAGGAAGGTTTCGACGGCGAGCTGGAACTGAACTGGGTCTACGCCCAGGCGCTGTTGCGCTCGGTGTTCCAGGCCGGCGGCACCACCGTGTTGTGCTTTCTGTTCGGGTTTCCGGTGGCGTTGTGGATGTCGAGCCTGACCCCGCGCCGACGCAACCTGATGGTGTTGCTCATCACCATTCCGTTCTGGACCAACCTGCTGATCCGCAACTACGCGTGGCTGATCATCCTGCGCGAACAGGGCTGGGTCGCCCAGAGCCTTAACGCGCTGTTCCCGAATGCCGGCGGCATCACCCTGCTCTACAACGACTTCGCGGTCAGCGTCGGTCTGGTCTACAGCTTCCTGCCGTTCATGATCCTGCCGATCTACTCGACCCTGGAAAAACTCGACTGGCGTCTGGTGGAAGCCGCTTATGACCTGGGCGCCAACCGCTGGCACGCACTGCGCCGGATCATCCTGCCGCTGTCGATGCCCGGCGTGATTGCCGGCGCGTTGCTGGTGTTCGTGCCGAGCCTCGGCGCCTTCATCACCCCGGCGATTCTCGGCGGGGGCAAGACCCTGATGATCGGCAACCTGATCCAGCAGCAATTCGGCACCGCGCGCAACTGGCCGCTGGGCAGTTCGCTGTCGTTCCTGTTGCTGGGGATTCTGCTGTTGTCCCTGGTGCTCTACGCCCTCTACAGCCGCAGCGCGGCGAAAACCCTGAATCGGGGAGCGAAAGCATGATCTCTCTGCACCTGAAAAAACTCCCGGCGACCCGGGAAATCAGCCTGCTGATCCTCGCCTATCTGTACGTGCCGATCCTGGTGTTGATCGTCTACAGCTTCAACGCCAACCGCTCGGCAACGGTGTGGACCGAGTTCTCGTTCGCCTGGTACGGGCGGATCCTGGCCAACCCGTCGATCCAGACCGCGGCGCTGAATTCGATCATCGTCGCGACCATCGCCACGGTGTGCGCGACGGCGATTGCACTGCTGGCGGCGCTGGCGACTTATCGGCCGTTCTACGGGCAGAAAATGGTCGAGGGCGGGATCAACCTGCCGCTGATCCTGCCGGAGATCGTCACTGCCGTGGCCACCCTGCTGCTGTTCATGGCACTGGGGATCAAGCTCGGGCTGATGACAGTGATCGTCGCGCACATCGGCTTCTGCATTCCGTTCGCCTACCTGCCGATCCGCGCACGGCTCAACGATCTGGACAAGAGCCTGCTGGAAGCCGCCAACGACCTGTACGCCAATCCGTGGCAGGTGTTCCGCCGCGTGACCCTGCCACTGCTGTGGCCGGCGGTGTTGTCCGGTTCGGTGCTGGCATTCGTGGTCAGCCTCGACGATTTCATCATGACCTTCTTCGTCGCCGGGCCCGGTTCAACCACCTTGCCGGTGTACATCTTCTCGGCGATCAAGGCCGGCGTAACGCCGGAGATCAACGCGATCTCGACCCTGATGCTGGTGATTTCCATCGTGCTCGTGGTGCTGGCCTTCTGGCTTGGCCAACGCGGCAAACAACAATAAACCTGGAGCGCTCTGTTCATGAAAAGCAAAAGCATGCGTCTGGCTATTTCCGGTCTGGCCCTGAGTTGTTTCACCGCGTTCGGCGCCCACGCCGCCGAGCCCAAGGAGTTGTTCTTCTACAACTGGACCGATTACTACCCGGTGGACCTGCTGGCCAAATTCGAAAAGGAGACCGGGATCAAAGTCACCATGGACGGCTACGACAGCAACGAAACCCTGCTCGCCAAGTTGCAGGCCGGCGGCGCGGCGTATGACGTGATCGTGCCGTCGCAGTCGATCATGCAGACGCTGATCAAACAGGATCTGCTGCTGGAAATCGACGCTCCGACCCTGAACAACTTCCAGTACGTCAAAGGGCCGTTCCGCGATCCGAGCTTCGATCCGGGCCGCAAATATTCGGCGCCGTATCTGTGGGGCACCACCGGTTTCTCCTATGACAGCGCCCGGGTGCCGGGCGGCAAGCTCGACGACTCGTGGAAAGAGTTCTTCGAACCGCGCAAGGAACTGCAAGGCCAACTCGCCGCCCTCGACACCTCCAGCAGCGTGATCAATGCCGCCAGCCATTACCTGAACGTCGACGAATGCACGGAAAACCCGCAGGACGCCAAGCGCATCCTCGAACTGCTGCAAAAGCAGAAACCGTTTTTGAAGATGTACAGCTCCGACAACACCGTCGACCGCATGGCGTCGGGCGAAGTGATCATGATGCAGAACTGGAACGGCTCGACCGCCCGCGCCACCTTGCAGAAGAGCACGATCAAATACGTGTACCCGAAAGAAGGCCTGGCGATGTTCCAGGACAACTTCGCCGTACCTAAAAGCGCGCCGCATCCGGGCAACGCGAAGATCTTTATCGACTGGATGATGAAGCCCGAGAACGCGGCGGCCGTGTCCAACGCGATTGCCTATGCCAACGGGATTCAGAGCGATCAGTTGCTGGATGCGAAATGGAAGGTCATGGACGCGATCAACATGCCCGAGGAATACGCCTCGCGGCTGCGGCCGGAGAAGGAATGCAGCAACAAGGCGCGGGAGCTGCAGGATCGGATCTGGTCGAAGCTCAAGGGTTGATCGCCTGACTCAAGACCCAGTTGCGGCCATCGCGAGCAAGCTCGCTCCCACAAGGATCGGTGGCGCTCACAGTTCCAATGTGGGAGCTGGCTTGCCAGCGATGAGGCCCGCCCAGACAACATAGAAACAGAGGTATGCAATGTCCCATCCCCGCTGGCTCAGAAACATCCGCCCCTACGGCGCCCCCGCCGAAGACCTGCTGATCGAAAACGGCAAGTTCACCCAGCGCCGCCCGGCCTCCAATGCTCCATTGGCTGCCACCGACATCGACGGCCAGAACCAGCTCCTGACCGCCCCGCTGGTGGAAAGCCACGTCCACCTCGACAAGACCCTGTACGGCCAGCCCTGGCGCCCGAACAGCGCGGGCCCGACGCTCAAGGATTACATCAGCAACGAACGCCGCGTGTTGCGCGAAGTGAAAGCGCCGATTGCCGAACGGGCCGGTGCGCTGTTGGAAAACTGCATCGCCCGGGGTTCGCTGACGATGCGTTGCCACGTCGACATCGACCCGGAATTCGGCTTGCGTCACGTCGAGGCCATGCAACAACTGCGCGAAACCTACAACGACCTGATCGACCTGCAACTGGTGGTCTTCCCGCAAACCGGCCTGATCAGCCGCCCCGGCACCGCGGAACTGATGCGCGAAGCCATGGCCCTGGGCGTGGAAAACGTCGGCGGACTCGACCCCTGCGGCATCGACAACGACCCGATTGCACAACTGGATTTCGTGTTCAACCTGGCCCGCGACTTTCAGCGTGGCGTCGACATTCACCTGCACGACAAAGGCGAACTGGGTCTGTGGCAGATCGCCCGGATCGCCGATTACACCGAGCGCTTCAACCTGCAGAACCGGGTGATGATCAGCCATGCCTATTGCCTGGGCATGTTGCCTTGGAGCCAGGTCAAACCCGTTGCCGAACGCCTCGCGGCGCTGGGGATTTCGCTGATGAGTTCGGCGCCGGCCGATTGCGCGGTGCCGCCGTTTCTGGCGCTGCGTGAAACCGGTGTCAACGTGTGTCTCGGCTCCGACGGCATCCGCGATGCGTGGTCGCCGATGGGCAATGGCGACATGCTCGAACGAGCGATGTTGCTGGCGTTCCGTTTCGACCTGGGCAAGGACGATGAACTGGCGGCGGCATTCGACGCGGCAACGGTGAACGGAGCGCGCGCATTGGGGATCGAGGGTTACGGCTTCGCCATCGGCAAGCCTGCGGACTTTCTGCTGATGCCGGTCGAAACCCTCGGCGAGGCTGTCGTCGCGCGGCCAGTGCGTCAGGTGTATCGCGGCGGCGAACTGATCGCCAGCGGCGGTCGCTTGCTGGGCAGCCGTCTGTGAAACGGATCGGCCTCAAGGCCGCTTGCGTGGTCGGTTTCGACGGCACGCAGCATGTGCTGTGGCGCGACGGCGAAGTGGTATTTGCCGGCTCGCGCATCGAATTTGTCGGGCGCGGTTATCAAGAGCCGTTGGATCAGTGGATCGATTACGGCAATGCGCTGATCGGGCCCGGGTTCATTGACCTCGATGCCCTCGGCGATCTCGATTCCACGGTACTGACCCTGGACAACGGCGACGAACGCGCCATGGGCCGCATGTGGTCGGCGGAGTACCTGGCGAGCGGCCCGCGTGAGTCGTTCAGCCCGGAAGAAGAAGTCTTCAAGTACCGCTACGCCTTTACGCAGTTGATCCGCAACGGCATCACCACGGCGATGCCAATCACCTCGATGTACTACCGCGAATGGGCGGAGACCTACGACGAGTTTGCCGCTGTCGCCGACGTGGCGGGCGAACTGGGGCTGCGCACGTACCTCGGCCCCTGCTACATGAGCGGCATGAGTTACTGGCGTGCCGACGGCAGCCTCGCCCACCACTGGGATGAGGCTCGGGGGCTGGCCGGGCTGGACGCGGCCGAACGGTTCTTCAAGGATTTCGATGGTGCGCATGCGGGGTTGATTCGCGGTACGTTGCTGCCGGATCGCATCCAGACCTGCACCCCGGCACTGCTGCAACGTACGTCTGCATTGAGCCGCGAGCTGAATGCACCGATGCGTCTGCATTGTTGTCAGGCGCCTGGCGAAGTGGCGATGGTCGAACAGTTGCGCGGCACCACGCCGCTGGGCTGGTTGCAGCAACTCGACCTGCTCACTCCGCGCAGTCTGTTACCCCACGGCATCTACACCTCGGGCGATGACGATCTGCAACGGGTCATCGACGGCGGCGCGAGTCTGGTGCACTGCCCGCTGGTGTTCGCCCGTGACGGCGAGGCACTGAACTCGTTCGGCCGTTATCGCGCCAAGGGCATCAACTTTGCCCTTGGCACCGACACCTGGCCGGCGGACTTGCTGGCAAACATGCGCCACGGACTGAATATCGCCCGGTTGATGGAGGGCGGGCCCACGCTGACCAGCTGCCTCGATCTGTACAACGCCGCCACCCTCGGCGGTGCCAAGGCCTTGGGCCGTGATGACCTCGGTCGCCTGGCACCCGGCGCCAAGGCGGATATCACCGTGTTCAACCTGCGCGGACTGCACCTGGGCCCGTTATTCGATCCACTGAAAAACCTGCTGCTGGCCGGACGCGGCGACGACTGCATCGCCAGTTTCATCGACGGTCGCTGCGTGATGCACGACGGTCAGGTCAACGGCGTCGACTACCCCACGCTGCAACGTCAGGCCCAGCGCCAATACGAAAAACTGATGCGCAGCCACAGCGACCGGGCCTTTGGCCGACCGGACTGGAAAACCCTGTTCCAGCCGGCCATACCGTTCGCCGACGACTACAGCGCCGAAGCGCCGTTGAGCGCCATCGATCCACTTCTTTAGAGAACACTGCCATGCACAGCTTCGATTTCAGCCAACTGAGCCCACGGGAAAAGTACAAGATTCTGATCGGCAGCGTGGTGCCGCGCCCGATTGCACTGGTTACCACCATCGACGGCGAAGGCCGGGTCAATGCGGCGCCGTTCAGCTTCTTCAATGCGCTGTCGGCGGATCCGCCCATTCTTGCGCTCGGCGTGGAGAACTATGGCGACCAGAGTCCCAAGGACACCACGCGCAATATCCAGATGAATCAGGAATTCACCGTCAACATCGTCAGCGACGCATTGGTGGAAGCCATGAACGTCTGTGCCGTGCCGTTCGCGCCGGGCTTCGATGAGTTGACCGCAGCGGGCCTGACGGCAATTCCCGGCACCTCGGTCAAATGCCCGCGAATCGGCGAAGCGCCAGTGGCGCTGGAATGTCGGCGGATGATGGCGCTGAACATCGGCCAGTCGCGGGAGATCATTTTTGGCGAGGTGTTGATGGCGCATGTGCGCGACGAGTTGATCGACCCGAAAACCCTGTACATCGATCAATTGGGGCTGGATGCGATCGGACGCATGGGCGGCCATGGTTATGCGCGGACCCGGGATTACTTCGATTTGCCGACCCGCTCGTTGCAAGCGTGGACGGAGGCACCGGGAGGTGGCGAGCGGTTTTGGCCCGCCAGATAAAACAGCGGCCCACCGAGGTGCTGATCATTCCCACGTCGAGGCGTCGAACCGTCCGCGTGGGAATGCATACCGTGACGCTCTGCGTCACAGTGGACGCGGAGCGTCCATGGCGGCATTCCCACGCAGAGCGTGGGAACGATCCCGAGCAGCCGCAGAGCGTGGGAACGATCAGTGCGAAACAGGTCGATCAGTCAGTGCCGTACTTCGGCGACCGTGGCCCGTACAGCAGGCCCGCCGGATGTCCGGCCGACAGCAGTCGATTGCTGGCCACACCGGCAATCGGGTAGCCGGCATCGGTTGAGCTGTTGATGATCTGCTTCACCGCTGCGGTGATCAGCGCGCCGATCAGGCCGCCACCGCTGTTGTTGCCGCCCTCTTCGCTCGACGCCCGGGCCGCACCGGTCCACAGGGTGACGCCGGTTTTCAGGTCCACCAGTTTGGCGCTCGCGGTGACGGCAGTTTCGCTGCTGATCACCATGTAACGCGTGCCGTACTCGCTGACGGTGATGTACAGCGCCGCGTCGGCACCGAAGATTTCCTGCAGCTTGTTGGCCGGTGCCGCATGGATGTCATCCGGCGTAGTCAGGCCGTTCTGGCGGAACGTCTCGTCGACCAACGTGATCGGCAGCACGTAGTAACCGGCCTCGGCCAGCGGAAAAGTCACTTGCGACAACAGGCTATAGGACGCCTTGACGTCCGGCGAGGTGTTCAGCGGCGGCAGTACCAGAATGGATTTCGGCCGCGCTTGCTTGTACGCCGAGTAGTCCACGGTTTTAGGTGCAACGCAGCCACCCAGAACGGTCAGCGCCAGGCCTGCGGCCAGCCCTTTCAAGGCACGCGAGATCATTGCGCATCTCCGGTCTTGGCGTTTTTAAGCAGAAAGTCCATGTACGTGCCGGACTCGGGGAACAGGGTCTTCTCGGTGCGCAATTGCTGCACCATCTGATCGTCCTTGCCCATGCTCAGGTACAGCAGACCAAGGTGTGCGTGGTAACCCGGCGGTACCGGCTTGCCACTGGCGCGGATCTTTTGCAGATCGGCTTCCAGCGCTTCGGCCTGGGCCTCTTTCGGCGTTTCGCTTTTGAAGTATTCGTAGACTTGTGGCTGGTAGCCTTCCCACTGGTACAGGGTTTGCGGGCTGCTGCAACCAGCCAGCAGCGCGCCGGCAGCCAGGGCCATCAGCGACCGGGACAGGGACAGATTCATGGTGTGTTGCTCCTTGCGATGGGCGTCTATCAGTTGCCCGGTTTCCAGGCGCCGGCGTTCATGCCATCGACCAGGCGATTGATCGCCTCGCGCATGGCCAGATCGAGGACTTTGCCGTTGAGGGTGGAGTCGTAGGCAGCGGTGCCGCCGAAGCCGATGATTTCGCGGTTGGACAAGGCGTATTCGCCGGCGCCCTGGGTCGAATACACCACTTCGGAGGTGCTGATGTTGACGATGTTCAGGTTGACCTTGGCGTAGGCAACCTGGGTCTTGCCACGGCCGAGAATGCCGAACAGTTGATGATCGCCGGTCTCTTTGCGGCCGAACTCGGTGACGTCACCGGTCACGACGTAATCGGCGCCTTTCAGACGCTGGGCCTGGCCCTTGATCGCCGCCTCCTGCTGGATTTCACCCATGTTGTCGCGGTCGAGCACGGAGAAACGGTTGGTCTGCTGCAAGTGGGTGATCAGGATGGTCTTGGCCTGGCCGCCGAGACGGTCTACGCCGTCGGAGAAGATTCCGCGCATGTAGCTCGAACGGTTGTCGAACTTGCCCACGGCCATCGGGATACGCACGCCGGACCAGGCCTGGGCGGCGCTTTCCACCTTGGCCACCGGCAGTGCGCGGGAGCTTTCGGTGGCGCAACCGGCGAGCGAGCCGGCCAGGGTGCCGAGGACGGCAATCGCAATACCTGAGACCAACATCCGGGAGATCATTCTCACTTTGCATTCCTTCTGAAAATCGATGTGTCCCGGCACGGCGAAGTCGTGGGGGATCGGGAAAGGGGCGGCATTATGCCAAAGTGCCATCAGTGAGGACAGGTTTTTTTGACGTCAGCAAATTGGCTTTTGAAGCGATCAGCTGCCGTCAGCGACCGAGCGTTCCCACGTCGAGGCGTCGAACCGTCCGCGTGGGAATGCATACCGTGACGCTCTGCGTCACAGTGGACGCGGAGCGTCCATGGCGGCATTCCCACGCGGAGCGTGGGAACGATCACTAATCAACCAGTTGCCGTCAGTGGAAATCGCGGCTTTGCACCCGAATCCCGTTGAGCAACGGACTGAGGTCGCTCAAGCGTCCGGCGATCAGATGCCGCACCTCGCCTTCCCGTTCCCAGCGGCCATCGACCTTGAGCAATTGCGAGCCCACAAGCACCTGACGCTGGCGCTCGGCCAGATCGCGCCAGACCACCACGTTGACGTTGCCGAACTCGTCCTCCAGGGTCACGAACGTCACGCCACTGGCGGTGCCCGGCCTCTGGCGACCGGTCACCAGCCCCGCCACGCTGACCGGCCGGCCATGCTCGACCTCCAGCAACTCCCGGGAGCTGCGGCAGCGCCGCGCCCGCAACTCGTCGCGCAACAACGTCAACGGGTGCGGCCCCAGCGTGGTGCCGAGGGTGGCGTAATCGGTGAACAGGTCTTCGCTGACACTCGGCGTCGGCAGCAGCACATCCGGCTCCTCCTGACTCGGCAACCCGGCAAACAGTCCAAGCTGTTTCTGCACCCCGGCCACTTCCCATCGTGCCCGATGGCGATGACCGGCCAGGCCGCGCAGCGCGCCGGCATCCGCCAGTAGCGCCTGAGCGCGACTGTCGAGCCCGGCGCGCTCGCCCAGATCGGCGACATCGGCAAACGCGCCCCTCGCCCGAGCGCTTTCAATGTTCCGCGCATCCTCTTCGCGAAAGCCCTTGATCATCCGCAAACCCATGCGAATCGCCGGTTGCTCGCCGGCAATCGGCTCCAGACTGCAATCCCAGTCACTGGCGCGCACGTCCACCGGGCGGATCTGCAAATGATGCCGGCGCGCGTCCTGAAGAATCTGATCCGGGCTGTAGAAACCCATCGGCCAGCTGTTGATCAGCGCACAGGCGAACGCCGCCGGTTCGTGGCACTTGAGCCAGCAGCTGGCATAGGTCAGCAAGGCAAAACTGGCGGCGTGGGACTCGGGAAAGCCGTAACTGCCGAAGCCCTTGATCTGTTCGAAGATCTGCGCGGCGAATTCCGGGCTGTAGCCGTTTTTCTTCATGCCGGCGGCCAGCCGTTCCTTGTGCGGTTCCAGCCCGCCGTGGCGTTTCCACGCCGCCATGGAGCGGCGCAACTGGTCGGCCTCGCCGGGGCTGTAATCGGCGGCGACAATCGCGATCTGCATCACCTGTTCCTGAAACAGCGGCACGCCGAGGGTGCGTTTGAGCACCACTTCCAGCTCCGGTGACGGATAGGTCTCCTCTTCTTCCTCGTTCCGGCGACGCAGATACGGATGGACCATCCCGCCCTGGATCGGCCCCGGCCGGACAATGGCCACTTCGATCACCAGATCGTAGAAAGTTTGCGGGCGCAGACGTGGCAGCATCGACATCTGCGCCCGGGACTCGATCTGGAACACGCCGATGGTGTCGGCGCGGCTGATCATGTCGTAGGTCGGGCGGTCGTCAGCCGGGATGGTCGCCAGGCTCAGATCCTTATGACGATGACGGCGCAGCAGATCGAAACAGCGACGAATCGCACTGAGCATGCCGAGGGCAAGGATATCCACCTTGAGCAGCCCGACCGCATCGAGGTCGTCCTTGTCCCACTGAATGATCGTGCGGTCGGCCATGGCGGCGTTTTCCACCGGCACCAGCGTGTCCAGCGGTTGCTCGGAAATCACGAAACCACCGGGGTGCTGCGACAGGTGTCGGGGGAAGCCGATCAGTTGCCCGGTCAGGCTCAGCACCCGGTGCAGCAGCGGACTTTCGGGGTCGAAACCGCCTTCGCGTAGGCGCTCCACGGGCGGCGTTTCATCGCTCCAGTGGCCGCAGCAGTCGGCCAGCGCATTGATCTGGTCCGGCGGCAAGCCCAGCGCCTTGGCCACATCGCGGATCGCGCCGCTGGCGTGGTAAGTGCTGACCACCGCCGTCAGCGCCGCACGACGGCGACCATAACGACGAAACACGTATTGCAGGACTTCTTCCCGGCGTTCGTGCTCGAAATCCACGTCGATGTCCGGCGGCTCGTTGCGCTCTCTCGACATGAAACGCTCGAACAGCAGCGTGGTGCGATCCGGATCGATCTCGGTGATGCCCAAGGCAAAACACACCGCCGAGTTGGCCGCCGAACCCCGGCCCTGGCAAAGGATTTTCTGCTTGCGGGCGAAGCGCACCACGTCGTGCACGGTGAGGAAGTAGCTTTCGTAGCCGAGTTCGGCGATCAGCTTCAGTTCCTTGTTGATCTGCCTCAGCACCTTGAAGGGCGCGCCGTTTTCCCAGCGCCAGGCGATGCCCTGTTTAGTCAACTGTCGCAGCCAGGAACGACCCGAGTGTCCATCGGGCACCAGCTCTTTCGGATACTGATAACGCAATTGGCTCAAATCGAACGTGCAGCGCCGGGCCAGTTTCACCGATTCGTCCAGCAAGGTCTGCGGATACAACTCGCGCAACACATCGAGGCTGCGCAAATGCCGCTCGCCGTTGGGATGCAGACGCAACCCGGCCTCGGCCACCGGGACGTGGTGGCGGATCGCAGTCATGGTGTCCTGCAAGGCCCGCCGGCCACGGGCGTGCATGTGCACATCGCCACTGGCCACCGCTGGAATCTGCAATTCATCCGCCAGACTCAGCAGTGCGGCCAGCCGTTGCTGATCGTTCTGCCCTCGATGCAACTGCACGGCCAGCCACAGCCGTTCACCGAAGGTCTGCTTCAGCCAGCGGCCCTCTTCCACGTCATCGACCGTATCCGGCACCCACAGCACCCGCAATCCCGGCAATGACTCGCTGAAGTCCTCGCGCAGCACTTGATACTGGCCTTTCTGCATGCGCCTTCGGGCCTGAGTGATCAAGCCGCACAGCGCCTGATAACCCTCGATGTTCTCGACCAGCACCACCAGTTTCGGGCCGTTCTCGATGCGGATTTCGCTGCCGATGATCAGCGGCAACTCAACCGACTTCGCTGCCTGCCAGGCACGGACAATTCCGGCCAGCGTGCACTCATCAGTGATCGCCAGCGCCTGATAGCCGTGTTTTTTTGCACGTTGAAACAGCTCCAGCGCACTGGACGCACCGCGCTGGAAACTGAAGTTCGACAGGCAGTGCAGCTCGGCATAACCCTGATTCACGCGAACCAGCCTTGCAGCCACAACGGGCCGCCCTCACCCACTGTCCGGTACGCCCAGCCTTGCTGGCCGGCGCGGTTCTGGATCAGGTAATAATCACGGCGCACGTCATCACCGTCCCACCAGCCGGACTCGATCCGTTCCGGGCCCATGAGAATGCGCGCCGAACCTTCGGGCACGCACTGCGGCTCACCCAACAACCAGCCCGGACGCTGCACGCCCGGCAATGCAGGGCAACGCTGTTTGTCGTCGGCGTTCTGCCACGCGCATTCCGGACGGTGATCGGCCTGAAAGCGCAGGCCCTGGACCGCCTCATCCCCCAGCCGCGCGCGCAGGCGTTCGCGCAGTTGCTCCCAGGGCAAGGTCTGCTGCGGTCGGTCGTCGAACAGTTCCTGAAACTGCGGCACGAAACTCGGCAGATCCTCGGCGCGCAGACGAAAGCCGCGCACCGGGGCTTCGACCTGCACCTGCTCCAGTCGGCCACGGGCCAGTTCAAAGAGCATCGCCGGATCGCGCTCGGCGCTGAGCAGACCGACCTTGATCAGCGTATCCGGCAGCCCCGCATGTTCCAGATGCAGATCGAAGCGCTGCACGCCGCTGTCGCGCCCGCACAAAAACGCCGCCAGATCGGACGTCAGGCGGCGCAATGGAAACAGCAGCGCCTGATGGGATTGCACGTCGAAATTGAGTTCGATCCGCACGTCGAAACGGTCCGGCGGCAGATAGAAAGCCAGCGCCAGCGGCCGTGCGCCGAACAGCGTGTCCAGATGCTTGAGCATCGGCGCCTCGAAACGCCGGGCCAGGGCCTGACGCGGCAGGTTCTGCACCTGATGAAGGTTGCGCAGGCCCATGCGCGACAGCGCCGTGGCCACGCTCGGTTCCAGCCCGATACGGTCGACCGGCAATTGCCCGAGGTGGTGGCGCAAGGCTTCACCGTCGGGCACCACCAATCCGTCGTAGGCGTTGGCCAGTATTCGCGCCGCTACCGGGTTGGGCGCGGCGACGATCCGGTGACGAAAGCCCAGCTCGGACAGCTCCGTGCGCAACCGTGCTTCGAACTGCGCCCAGGAACCGAACAGCCCCAGGCTCGATTCGATCTCGAATACCACGGTGCGCGGGTAATGCACGCTGACCTGGGCGCTGAAACGATAGGCCCAGGCGGCGAGAAACTGCTGCCAGTGCTCGACCTCGGCCGAATCGTAATCGACGGTGGCGAATCCTTTGCTCATGGCCTGCGCGGCGGTCATCGACTGCCCCGGACGCAAGCCCAGCGCCCGCGCCGCCGGGTTGACCGCTTGCAGCACCCGGCGCTGGGCCGGGCCGCTGAGCAACGCCAGGGGTTGTTCGGGATCGGGGCGCTGACGCAGCACGGCGTCGAGGGCCAATTGCGGGAACAGAATGCAAACCCAGCGCATGGCGACCTCAATGCCCCACGGCGAAGGCGATCGGTGCGCTGCGCGCCAGACCGCCCCGGCACTTGAGCACGCGCAATTGCGCCGGGCGGGCATCGATGGCAATGCGCAGCGCGGCCGGCGACGGGTTGACCGCTTCGCTCAAGGGGCGCCACGCGAACGCCAGGGTCTGGCCGGTTTCCGCCGCCACCTGCAAACGGCGCAAGGCGCGGTCATCGGCCTTGTGCGGCCAGCACAGCACCGCGCCGCAACTGCCCGAGCGCAGGCATTGTTCCGCCGCCCACAAGGCATCGCGTTCACTGGCCTGGATCACCGACAACTGGCGCAGATCGACCCCGGCATTGGCCCACGCCTGCGGGTATGGCACGAACGGCGGCGCCACCAGCACGATGCGTTCGCCCGCTGCCGACAGCCGCGCCAACGTCGGCCACACCAGTTGCAGTTCGCCAACGCCGGGCCCGGCCAGGAGGATTTCGCTCAGCGCCGCTTCCGGCCAGCCGCCACTGGGCAAGGCCGCATCCAGCGCCGCGTGCCCGGTGGGTTGCGGGCTGGCGGTGGGTGGCGCAGGCCGGCCCTTCCAGACCTGGCCGCCATTGAACAGCGTATCCAGCGCAACGACGGCACCCATCAGCCTTGCCTCACCAGACCGCAGAACACCCCTTCGATGGCCAGATCCTGATCGGCCCGCACCACAATCGGCTGGTACGCCGGGTTGCGCGGCAACAGGCGAACCTCATCGCCGATCCGCTCGAAGCGTTTGATGGTGACTTCACCGTCGAGTCGCGCCACCACGATCTGGCCGTTGAGCGCCTCGGGGTTGCGGCGTACGCCGACCAGATCGCCGTCGAGAATGCCGTCCTCGATCATCGAATCGCCCTGCACCCGCAGCATGTAGTCGGGCGTGCGGGAGAACAGTGCGGGGTCGAGCATCAGCCGATTGTGCAGGTCGGCATCGGCGCCGATGGGGGCACCGGCAGCGACCCGGCCGAGTACCGGGACTTCGAGCAGTTCCGGCCGCGCCGGCTGCCCGAGCAGGCGAATGCCCCGGGCCTGATGCGGATTGACCTCGATAAACCCGGCTTCGGTGAGCGCCAGCACATGCTTGCGCGCCACGCTGCGGGAGGCAAAACCAAAAGCCTCGCTGATTTCAGCGAGGCTTGGGGGCTGACCGTGTTCGGCGATGCGTTCGCGGATAAAGGTCAGGATGGCGGTACGGCGGGGAGTCAGATTTGTCATGGAGTACATTTGTACTCTTGTGGGAATTTCCTGACAAGCACCGCCAGTCAGCTCAAACCTACTGATGATCGTTCCCACGCTCTGCGTGGGAATGCAGCCCGTGACGCTCCGCGTCACTGGACGCAGAGCGTCCCTAGAGGCATTCCCACGCAGAGCGTGGGAACGATCAAAGCGGACGGTTCGGCGCCTCGACGTGGGAACGATCTCTCCGTCAGCTCAACCCCCGCTCCGCCAGAAACCCTGCGATGTAGTCGATAAACGCCATAACCTTGGCCGTCGCCCGCCGATGGCTCGGGTACACCGCCAGAATGTGCGGGCCAAAACTGTCCGGGTCGATCTCGTAATCGGCCATGACCCGCACCAGTCGCCCGTCGGCGATATACGGCGCGGCGCTCCACAGCGGCGTATGCAACAAACCGCGTCCGGCGAGAGCGCTGGCCAGCAGCAAATCGTAATTGTCACTGCGCAACAACGGTGCCGCCGGCTGCGCCAGGCTCAGGCGCTGACCGTCGCGCTCGGCCCACCAGAATTCGCGGCTGAGCAACGGATGCCGATACAGCAGCCACTCATGCTGATCGAGGGTCTGCGGTGTGACCGGCAAGTCCTTGCGCGCCAGGTATTCAGGGCTGCCACACAGCGCCAGCCGATTGCTGCCGACCACCCGGGCAATCAGCCCCGGCAAATCATCGTGCCCTTCGCGCAGCGCCAGGTCGTAGCCGCTTTCCAGCAGATTGACGAATTCATCGCACAAATCCACTTGCAGGCTGATCTGCGGGTATTGCTGCAAAAAGCCGTCGCACACCTGATCGAGAAACGCCCGCCCGTAAGCCAGCGGCGCAGTGATTTTCAGGCTGCCGCGCAGGCCGTGCTGCAACTGCTCGATTTCCTCGCTGGCCTCGTCCAGCCGTTGCAGCACCAGGCGTGCGGTTTCCAGATAGAGCCGGCCGATTTCAGTCAGCAGTATCCGCCGCGTGCTGCGCTCGAACAGCCGCGCGCCGAGCTCGGATTCCAGATGATTGACCGCTTTGGTCAGGGCCGACGGGGTCTTGCCCAGTTGCTCGGCAGCGCGGCTGAAACTGCCGAGCTGCGCGGTGACCACAAACATTTTCAGTGCACCCAGCTTGTCCATGCTTTTTCCATTCAGGCAAAAACGTTTTTCGTGAGGGAGGCGTTCTGTCGGGCGTTGGCAGCCACTAATCTGGCCATCAGACGCAATAACACGGAAATGTTCAATGAAAAGATTCATCCCGCATTTCGCAAAAAACGTGCTGATCGCCGCGGTGAGTTTTGCCTCGATGGAAGCCATGGCCGCGACCGATCTGGTGCTGCTCAATGGCAAGATTTTCACCGCCGACCGCGCTCAACCGAAGGCTCAGGCGCTGGCCGTGGAGAACGGCAAAGTGTTGAAAGTCGGCAGCGATGCGCAGATCAAGGCCTTGATCGAACCCGGCACCCAAGTGATCGACCTGAAAGGCCAGACGCTGATGCCCGGCCTGATCGACAGCCACTCCCACGCGATTTTCGGCGGACTGGAAATGGTCTCGGCCAACATGGAAGACGAAGTGGTCGGTCTGGATGAACTGGAAAAACGCCTGCGCGACTGGCGTGACGACGGCAAGGCCCGGCATGGCGACGTATTGAGTGTGGCCGGCATGAGTTCGGCGTACTGGGCCAGGGCTGAAGCGCTGGGCAACCTCTTCAACCATGGCGAATGGGCCGACGTGCCGGTGGTGTTCACCGGCAGCGATCACCACACCGCATGGGCCAACAACGTGATGCTCAAGCGTGCGGGGATCGACGCCGCGCTGTTGAAAACCCTGCCGGACGCGGAAAAAGACACCATCGGCAAACTGCCCAGCGGTGAGCCGAACGGTTTTGTGGTCGATGCCGGCTGGGATCGCGTCGCCTCGAAAATACCGGCGCCGAGCCCGGCCGACCTGCTCAAGGCTGCGCAATCGGCGGTGCGTTTCAACAACAGCCTCGGCATCACCGCGTGGATGGACCCCGCCGCCAACGCCGCGCCGGGCGAGCCGGTGTTCGCCCTCAAGCCCACCGAGAAAACCGTCGGCGTATTGCCGGCCTACAAAGCCCTGTCGGAAAGCGGCGGCATGACCGCCCACGTCGCCGCGCTGCTGGTGGCCAACTCGAAAAGCGTCCCGGCCGATCTCGACACCCTCGACAAGGTTCGTCGGCAGTTCCAGGGCATCCCCAACCTGACGCTGCCGGGGATCAAGATCTTCGCTGACGGTGTGATCGAATACCCGGCCCAGAGCGCGGCGATGATCGATCCCTACAGCAACTCGCACAAACAGGGCGAACTGCTGATCGATCCGCAGCACTTCGGCGAACTGGTCAGCGCCATCGACCAGCGCGGCTGGCTGGTGCACATCCACGCCATCGGCGACCGTGCCGTGCGCGAATCACTGAACGGCATCGCCCAGGCGCGCAAGGACCGGCAGAGTGGCGTGACGCATTCGATCACCCACCTGCAAATGGTCAACCCGAAGGAGTTCGCCCGTTTCAAGCCGCTGAACGTGATCGCCTCGATGCAACTGCTCTGGGCCAGCGCCGACGACTACACCACCGACATGATCAAGCCTTACGTCAGCGCCCTCGCCTTCCGCTATCAATACCCGGCACATTCGCTGCTCAAGCAGGGCGCGACGATTGCCGGTGCCAGCGACTGGCCGGTGTCCTCGCCAAACCCGTGGAACGCCATGGCCCAGGCCATCACCCGCACCGGGCCGCTGGGCGTGCTCAACGCCGACGAACGCCTGGACCGCGAAACCATGTTCTACGCCTACACCGCCAACGCCGCGCGGACCATCGGCCTGGAACAACAGATCGGCTCGCTGAGCCCCGGCAAACAGGCCGATTTCATCGTGCTCGATCGCGACGTGTTCAGCGTCGATGACAAAGCCCTGCATGACACCCAGGTCCTGCAAACCTGGTTCGCCGGCCGTCAGGTCTATACCGCCGCTCAATGACAACAACTGTTCTCCTGTGGGAGCGAGCTTGCTCGCTCCCACAAGTTTTCTCTTTCTGCCCCATAACAACCACAACAACGGGACTTCACATGAAAGCCTTGCCCCTGTTCGCCCTCACTTCCTTGAGCCTGCTGCCCCTGAGCAGCCACGCAATTGCCCTGAACGATGATTTTGCGGTGCTGGTCGACCTGACCCTGGCCAGTGATTACCGCACCCGCGGCATCTCCCAGACCCAGAACGATCCCGCCGTGCAGGCCGGTCTGACCCTGGCCCACAGCAGCGGCCTGTACCTGGGCGCGTGGAGTTCGAACGTCGATTTCGGCGGTGGCCTGAAAACCCGTCAGGAAGTCGACTACTACGCCGGCTGGCTGTGGCAGGCGACCGAAGCCGTGAGTCTGGATCTGGGCTACATCAAATACGCGTACCCCAAGGAGAGCCAGTTCAACCAGAGCGAGGTGTACTCGATTCTCAGCGCTTACGGCGTGAAACTCGCGGCGTATTACTCCAGTGACGCGCCGGGCATCGACAGCAAACAGAGCTCGCTCTACAGCTACATCGGCTATGAAACCGGATTGCCGTTCGATTCCGGGCTGAAACTGCGCTACGGCAACATGGACTTCAAGGACCCGCATATGTATTCGGCGTCCGGACACAGCGATGAGTCCTACCGGGAGTGGGAAGTCAAACTGACCCACAACCTGGCCGGCGTGGTGCTGGGTCTGAGCTACATCGACACCGATCTCTCGCAGAGCCAGTGCCTGAGCAGTTGGGGCTTCAAGGACGTGTGCACGGCGACGGTCGTCGCCAGCGTCAGCAAATCTTTCTGACCGAACGCAAAACTCTGGTGGGGGACCAGATCGCTGGCCCCACATTTTTTGCACTCAGCGTGATTTTGTTACTGGATGTTTACGGAATTTTTACCAACGCCCTTCTACAGTTACGCGCGTAACCGCATGGGTTCCGACTGACGTAGAGGAAAGTATCGAAATGGCTTTGGGCAAAGGACTGCGTTTACCGTCCATCACTCCGACCCGGCTGGTGCTGCTGTTTTCGCTGGCACTGGTGGCGCTGTACAACCTGGCGACCTGGAAGGCGCTGGGAACACTGATTACCCTGCAAGGTGCACAGAAACTGGCGTTTTTCGCGTCCTTCGGGCTGTTTCTCTGGGCGGCGATCACGCTGCTGCTGACCCTGGTGTCGTTTCGCTGGACGCTGAAACCGGCGCTGACGCTGGTGGCCCTGCTCTCGGCCTGCGCGGCGTATTTCATGAACGAATACGGGATCACCATCGACACGGTGATGATCCAGAACGTGTTCGAAACCAATCCCGAGGAAGCCACCGCGCTGTTCAGCGGCAAACTGCTGGCTTATGTGCTGTTGCTCGGCGTGTTGCCGGCCGTGCTGATCTGGCGCTGGCCGGTGGTTTATCGACCGTTCTTTCGGGGCTTGCTGAACAAGGTGCTGGTGATAGCGGCTTGCGTGTTGGTGATCGGCGCTTCGGTGGGCGCGTTCTATTCGACCTACGCGCCGATCTTTCGCGAGGAAGACAAGCTCACCCACTTCATCAACCCGACCAACTACATCTACGCGATCAGCAAATACACCAAGCAACGGCTGGGGATCAAAAAGCATTTCGTGGTGCAGGCCATCGGCGAAGACGCGGTAATGAGCGCCAAGGCAGCCAGTCGCGAGAAGAAATCGCTGATGGTGTTCGTAGTGGGCGAAACCGCCCGGGCCGACCATTTCTCGCTTAACGGTTACGAGCGCGAGACCAATCCGCAGCTGAGCAAACTCGACATCCTCAATTTCACCCAAGTGCATTCCTGCGGCACTTCGACGGCGGTGTCGGTGCCGTGCATGTTCTCGATGTTCCCGCGCGAGGACTACAGCGACAAGAAAGGCAAAACCTACGAAGGCCTGCTCGACATCCTGCAACGGGCCGGCGTGCAGGTGCTGTGGCTGGACAACAACAGCGACTGCAAGGGCACCTGCCTGCGCGTGCCGAACCGCGACATCGCGAAGAACCAGCCGGGACCGTTCTGCGACGGCAACAACTGCCTCGACGAAGCACTGCTGGCCGACCTGCAAGGCTACATCGACAGCCTCAAGGGCAACGCGATCATCGTCCTGCACGCCGACGGCAGCCACGGCCCGGAATACTACGAGCGCTACCCCAAGGACATGGAGCGCTTCAAACCGATCTGCCACACCAACCAGCTGGGCAGTTGCAGCCGTGACGAACTGGTCAACGTCTACGACAACACGATCCTCTACACCGACCATTTCCTGGCCAAGGTAATCGAACTGCTCAAACGCAATCAGGATCACCTCGATACGTCGATGCTGTACGTCTCCGACCATGGCGAATCGCTGGGCGAGAACGGTCTGTACCTGCACGCCGCGCCTTATGCGCTGGCGCCGGAAGCGCAGACCCATGTGCCGATGGTGATGTGGTTCGGCAACAACACCCTGGCGCAACTCGGCATCGACCGTGGCTGCCTGCAAGGCAAAAGCAGCCAATCGGATCTGAGCCATGACAATCTGTTTCACTCAGTGCTGGGGTTGTTCGAGGTCAGGACGTCGCTGTATCAGCCTGGGCTGGACATTTTCCATGGTTGTCGGCCGGCAATGACGGCGGGACAGTGATCCCCTCCAGCTGCGCCAGATAGGCCCACGGGTAAATCCCGCGTTGATGGCCGTCGCTGAACACCAGTTGCAGACCGTACCCCTGAGCGTTCAATTCGATGACCCGCACACGCGGGTCAATCATTGGCGGCGAGCCCCGCAGGCGAAACGCCCGGCATTGCGAGCACGGGCATTGGCGGCGCAGTTCGGCATGGTCCAGCAGCTGCTCGCGGCCATCCGGCCAGCTCAGCCGTAACCGGTGCTCACGTCGGGAATTGCCGACCGACAGCGGATTCATTGCAGCTGACTCAAGGCAATCCGCACGGCTTTGCGCACTTCCGGGTCGCCGTCGTCCTGCGCGGCCTGCAATGCCGCCACCGCCCCGCGATCATTCAATTCGCCGAGGGCCAGCGCGGCTTCCTTGCGCAGGTTGCTGATGCGATGGCCGAGGGTGTCGATCAGGGCATCGAGTGCCGGCACATAGCGCAAACGGCCGAGGCTGCGGGTCGCGCGCAGACGAACCTGCCAGTAATCGTCATCCAGGGCTTCGATCAGCGCCGGGCCCGCATCTGTATGGCCGACCTTGCCAAGGGTGGTTGCGGCTTCTTCGCGTACTTGCCAGGCCTGATCCTGCAAGGCCTGACGCAACGCGGGCAGCACCTCGGCATCACTCGCCAGGCCCAGGGCGCCGGTGGCGGCGCGACGTACTTCGGTGTCCGGGTCATCACTCGCCAAGCGGGCCAGGCCCGGCAGTGCGTCGAGCTGCTTGAGCCAGCCGAGCACCCCGACAGCTTCGCGGCGGACACTGGCATCGGCATCGTTCAGCGCCTGAATCGCGGCCGACGCAGCGCCGGGGAAACGCAACTCACGCAAGGCCCGGAACGCGGCAATCCGCACGCCGGTTTCGACATGGGCGGTCCACGGCAGAATCACCCGGCCCGCCGCTTCGGTCTTGAGCAGGCTCAGGCTCTGCGCCGCAGCGGCCTGCACCGCCGGCGACGGATCCGTCAGCGCCTGGCACAGCGCTTCAACCACCGGCTCATCTTCCCAGGCCTCCAACAGGCGCGCCGCTTCGGCACGCACTTCTTCGGCAGGGTCTTCGGCCAGGCGCTCGACCAGCCAGAGCAGACCGTCCGGTTCTTCGAGGTCGGCCAGGTCGATCAGGGCAATCCGCCGTACCCCGGCGTCATCGGCCGTCAGACGCGGTTGCAGGGCGAGAATGTCGTCGTTATCGGTCACCGCAAAAAATGAGGTCATAGGGCAAATCTCGGCAAGGGGTTTTCAGGAGGCAAGCCGAGCGGATTGAGGCGCGGCAGCGGTCGGTCGTTGTCGTGGCGCAGCAGGTCGAGGCAGTGGCGCTTGAGGCGCGAGAACGCATGGCTGGTCACCAGTTCAGTGGTGCGTGGCCGGGGGAAATCCAGGCGCAGGTCTTCAAGGATCCGCCCATCCGGGGTTTGCATCACGCTCATCAGGCTTTCCCTCGTGGTCGATGCCAGGGCGTGAACAGCCCGCCCAGGCGTTTGATCAGCAGGCTGCTGCCCATGCCCAACACGCCGATCAGCAACATGCCGACCACGATGTCGGCGTAGTTCTGAATGGTGTAGGACTCCCAGGTGTAGTAACCGATGCCGAACTGGCCGGAGATCATTTCGGCAGTCACCAGACAGAACCACGAGGTGCCCATGCCGATGGCGAGGCCGGTGATGATGCTCGGCGCGGCGCCCGGCAGAATCACTTCCAGCAGGATCGCCCGGCGCGCGGCGCCAAGGCTTTTGGCCGAGGCGATCAGGCGCGGGTCGACGCCTTCGACGCCGTGCACGGTGTTGAGCAGGATCGGGAACAGCGCGCCGGTGAAGGTGATGAACACCATCGACAGTTCAGACGACGGGAACATCAGGATCGCCAGTGGAATCCAGGCGACGGCGGGGATCGGGCGCAGCACTTCCAGGGGTGGTAGCAGCAGGTCTTCGGCCCACCTGGAACGGCCGATGGCCAGGCCCAGGGCGATGCCGGCCACCATAGCGGCGAGGTAGCCCGCGAAGACCCGGCCGAGGCTGGCGCTCAGGTGCTGGATGAGCTTTCCGGAGTCGCCGAGGCCGAGGGCGGCTTCGATCACGGCCAACGGGGTCGGGACGTTGGCGAAGGTGACGAGGCCGAGGTTCCAGTGATGGCTGGCGGCGAGTTGCCAGAAGAGCAGGCAGAGCAGCAGTGAGGCGGCTCGGGGGATCCAGCGTGAAAACATATATCACCTCTGATCGTTCCCACGCTCTGCGTGGTAATGCCGCCATGGACGCTCCGCGTCCACTGTGACGCAGAGCGTCACGGGATGCATTCCCACGCAGAGCGTGGGAACGATCTTCGCTTGAGTTAACGGGTGGCAACGGCCTGGGTCGTGGCGTCGGTGAAATCAAAGACTTTCCCGCCCTGAGCGGAGGCAAATTGCTGGGCCTGGCCTTTGAGCAAAAACGCGCTGAGGCGCCCCTTCCCATCACTGGCAAACCACGCCTGCTCCGCCAGCAATTTGATCCCGCTGTCACTCGCCTGCGCATACACCGCCCGGATGCTCTTGCCTTCCGACTTCAGTCCCGCCAGTGCGGTAAATGCCTCTCCTGCCGAGGCATAGCGCCGGACCTTGTCCTCACCCCGCACCCAGATTTCCGCGACATGGCTGAAATCGCTGATGGTGTTTCCAGTCGCCGCATCGACAGACTTCAATGGCGTCTGCGCGTAATTGGCCACTTGCGCCGTGTAATCCAGATTCGAGGCCTTGAACGCGGCACGGATGTACTGATCGTCGATAAAGGTGTTCAGATCGAGCCCGCGATCGGCCTTCTTCAGCAACTTCAGCGTGTCGATCGCGGTGCCCACAGCCTGGCGGTATTCCGGCTTCCAGCTCAGGTCGCGGGTCTGCACGCCGAGCGGGCCGTGGAACAGATAATTGACCTCGGCATCGACGCCAGTGACCCTGGCGATCAGTTCGCTGTACTTCTCGGGCTCGGCGGCCAGCAGTTGATTGGCCTCGATGCTGGCGCGCAGGTAAGCGACGACGATTTCCGGGTACTTTTTCGCGTAGGCCTGATCCACCAGTGCACCGTGGAAGGTTGGCGCATTGGCCTGGGCGCCGTCGTAGATCTTGCGGGCGAAGCCACGGCTCGGGAACAGTTCGGCGAACGGTACGAAGTCGGCGTGTGCGTCGATCTTGCCGGCCTGCAACGCGGAACCTGCAACCTCCGGCGGCTGGGCGATGATGTTCACATCTTTCAGCGGATCCCAGCCCTGCTCTGCCACGGCGCGCAGCAACATGCCGTGGGCGGTGGAGGCGAACGGCACGGAAATGGTCTTGCCCTTGAGCTCGCTCAGCGACTGCACGCCGGACGCGCTCGGCACCACGATCCCGTTGCCGCTGCCCTTGATGCTGCCCGACAGCACGCTGATGAACAGGCTGTGTTTGCCGGCAGTTTCAAACGCCACGCCGTTGAAGGCACCCGGGAAATCAGCCATGGCGCCGAAGTCGAGTTTGCCGGCGACCATTTCATTGGTCAGCGGTGCGCCGCTGGTGAAGTTCTTCCACTGCACGTCGTACTTGGCGTCTTTGTAGGCGCCGTCGTGAGGCAGGTATTTGTCGAGCAGGCCCAGTTCACGAATCAACAGCCCGCCAGCGGCGCAGTTGATGGTGGTGTCCTGGGTGCCGATGGCAATGCGGATGGTTTCGGCCGAGGCCGACGAGGTGAACGAAGCCAGTACCAGACCGGCGATTGCTGCACGCAACATGGCTGAATCCCCTCGAATCATTTTCAGAATGTTCGTCTCCGCCGCGATCAGGGCGCGGTGGGAAACGAGGGGTGTTTGGTGAATCCAGCGTCCGGGGTTTACGGATGGCTTTGGGACTATCTGTGCGGGCATCTTCGCGAGCAAGCTCGCTCCCACATGATCGTCGGTTTACTCATTATTTGCGGCTGACTTCTATCCACTGTGGGAGCGAGCTTGCTCGCGAAAGCGGACTACCGGTCAACGCAGTAAATATGGAATTTCGACTTTAACGGCACCGGTCGGGCAGTCCTTTTCACAAGGCATGCAGTACCAGCATTCGTCGAACGCCATGTAGGCCTTTTGCGTGGCCGGGTTGATCGCCAGCAGATCCATCGGGCAGACGTCGACGCACACGGTGCAGCCCTTTTCGGCGATGCATTTGTCCTCGTCCACGGTGACGGGGGCATTGGAGCGGAAGAAGATTTCCTGGGCTTGATAGGCCATGGTTCGGACTCTCTCTGGTGATGCCTCAAGCGGCGAAAGCGCCAACCCGAAGGCGGTCGTAGGCCTGCATTTCCTCGGCATCGAGCGGGATGATGTATGGCTCGACGGCTTTCTTGAAACTGGTCATGCGCCCGTCCTCGCCCTTCTTCAGGTGGCAGTGGCAGAACCATTCGCGGTCATCCCGTTGTGGGTGATCGACGCGGTAGTGGTACAGGCCCCAGCGGCTTTCGGCGCGGAACAGCGAGGCGCGGGCGGCCATTTCGGCGCAGTCGCGGATCACGCTGGTTTCCATTGCACGCATCAGTTCGTGGGCGTTGTTGGCCTTCATCTCGTTGAGATCGCGTTCGATGTCGCCGAAGCGTTGCAGGCCGATTTCCATCTTCCTGGTCACTTTCGGCGGTTGCAGGTAGTCGTTGACGAAGCGCCGCAGCTTGTACTCGACCTGGGCCGGCGGCAGGCCGTGCTCGCGGTCCAGCGGTGCGTAGACCCGGGCCTTTTCCTTCGCGATCTGCTCGGCATCCAGCGCGGAGAATTCGCGCCCGGCGACAAATTCCGCCGCGTTGTTGCCCGCGAACCAGCCGTAGGTGAACGCGCCCAGCATGTAGTTGTGCGGCACGGCGGCCATGTCACCGGCCGAGTACAAACCTTTCACCGAGGTTTCGGCGCGCTCGTTGACCCACACGCCGGACGCCGAATGACCGCTGCAAAAACCGATTTCCGAGATGTGCATCTCGACCATCTGCGTGCGGTAATCGGTGCCGCGATTGGCGTGGAACTGGCCGCGACTCGGGCGCTCGTTGCTGTGCAGGATTTCCTCGATGTTCTGGATGGTTTCTTCGGCCAGGTGATCGAGCTTGAGGAACACCGGGCCGTTGCCACTTTCCAGTTCCTGGTGGAACTCCCACATCATCTGCCCGCTCCAGTAGTCGCACTCGATGAAGCGTTCGCCCTTGTTGTTGGCGGTATAACCGCCGAGCGGGCCGGTGACGTAGGCGCAGGCCGGGCCGTTGTAATCCTTGATCAATGGGTTGATCTGGAAGCACTCCAGGTTCGCCAGTTCGGCGCCGGCGTGATAGGCCATCGCATAACCGTCGCCAGCGTTGGTCGGGTTTTCGTAGGTGCCCATCAGGTAACCCGAGGACGGCAGGCCCAGACGCCCGGCCGCGCCGCAGGCAAGGATCACAGCCTTGGCCTTGATCACATGGAAGTCGGCGGTGCGGCAGTCGAAGCCCATCACGCCGTTGACGGCGCCCTCCTCGTCGGTCAGCAAACGGGTGCAGACGAGGCGATTGGTGATGTTCACTCGCGCCCGTTTCAACTGGCGATAAAGAACCTTCTTGATGTCGTGCCCTTCCGGCATCGGTAGCACGTAGGCGCCCATGTGGTGGACTTTCTTCACCGCGTAATCACCGGTTTCGTCCTTCTCGAACTTCACGCCCCAGCGGTCGAGCTGCTCGATGGTTTCGAAACTGTGGGTGGCATAGGCGTACACCGCCGCCTGGTTGACGATCCCGTCGTTGGCGATGGTGATTTCCTTGGTGTACTGCTCGGGCGTCGAGTGGCCGGGGATGATCGCGTTGTTCAAGCCGTCCATGCCCATGCTGATGGCGCCGCTGCGCTTGACGTTGGCCTTGTCCACCAACAGCACGCGCAGGTCCTTGTTCTTTTCCTTGGCCTTGATCGCGGCCATCGGGCCAGCGGTGCCGCCGCCGATCACGACGATGTCGTATTCCTGTTCGAGTGTCGTTCGACTCATGCCTGCTCCCCTTTTTGCCGGTCGATCCGCAGGCGGTACTGGAACGCATCGCCACGGTAGTAAAGGTGTTCGAAGTCCAGCGGTTGACCGTTGGCATCGTGGGTCAGACGCTCGATGCGCATGATCGGCGAGCCGGCCTCGACGTTCAGCGCCTGGGTCAGGTCGCTATCGGCCAGCACCGCGTCGATGGCCAGATCGGCATGGCCGAGGGCAATGCCGCAGTCGTTTTCCAGGATCAGGAAGATGTCGCGGGTCACCAGATCGGCCTTCTTCAACCGCTCGCCTATGGCTTTGGGCAGATAGGTGATTTCCAGCGAGATCGGCTCGCGGTTGATCAGCCGTACGCGTTTGATCTGGGCGACGATTTCGCCTTCGGCGACCTGCAAGCGCTCGGCGACCCGTTTGTCGGCGGCGATGAATTTGAAGCTGCGCAGGCGGTTGATCACCTCGTAGCCACGGCCGGTCATGGACTCGGCGAGGCCTTGCAAGGTGCTGACGTTTTGAAAAGTCTTGGGTTTGGCGACGAAGGTGCCTTTGCCGTGGATCTTGAAGATCAGCCCTTCCTTCTGCAGATCGCCCAGGGCCTGACGCACGGTGATGCGGCTGACCTTGAACAGCGTGCCGAGCTCGCTTTCGGACGGCATCTGGCTGTCTTGCGGGTATTCGCCGTCGAGAATGCGGGCGCGCAGCACGTCGCGCAGTTGGGTGTGCAGCGGGACACTTGATAAGGAGAGCGGGCTTGAGGAGAGAGCGTTATCGGTCATCACGGGATCACTTGTTATAACGAGTTATGACGTGATCTTAGAGACGTTATGACAAGCTTGAGAAATACCGAATGAGCATAAGGTTAGATGTCCAACACCATCCCCTGTGGGAGCGAGCTTGCTCGCGATAGAGGTGTATCAGTCACCCAAGTTATTGACTGACAGGACGCTATCGCGAGCAAGCTCGCACACAGGGGGTACGGTGTGGTCTGGGGAATTATTGGCGCTTGAGAATCTGATCCATGACCCAATCGGTTTTCAGCGCTTCGGCGGCGACTGCCGGGTGCCTGGACTCACCGCGAATCTGCGCGTTCATTCCGAGTACGTGGTGCCACTGGATGTGCTCGTGATGGGGGATTTCCAGGCTGATGTCTTCGTCGGCATGCAGCTCGACCGGATGCTCGTCGAACACCGAAAAACCGATCCGCCCTTGGCTGCCGATAATCTCGACCCGATCCTCGCGCCGATCCGCAACAAAGCTCCAGCAGCCCATGCCCAATGCGCCCGAGGCGAATCGCCAACTGGCGCTGACCGCATCTTCCGCCGCGTACAGCCCGGCCTGACGCGCCGTGAAACCTGCGACTTCCACGATGTCACCGAGCAGATACTGGAACAGGTCGAACCCATGGCTGGCCAGATCCGCAAAATACCCGCCACCCGCCACCGTTGGATCGGTGCGCCAGTTCGCGCTGCCGTCCAGATCCTTCGGTGAAGGCGCTTTGGTCAACGTCCAGCTCAGGTGCCGCACCTCGCCGATCCGCCCCTGCTCCAGCCATTGCCGAACCTGCTGGAATCGCGGCAACGAACGGCGGTAATAGGAGACGAACAGGTGCAGACCGGCCTCGGCGAACACCTGCTGCATCTCACGGCTTTGCCCGGCATTGAGGGCCATGGGTTTTTCCACGCAACAATGCTTGCCGGCGGCGGCGACTTTCAGGCTGTAGGCGTGATGGCTGTCGGGGGGTGTGGCGATGTACACCGCGTCCACTTCAGGGTCGTTGATCAGGGCATCGACGTCGGTGCAGATCCGGGCGATGCCGTGGCGCGCGGCATAATCGGTCACGGCTTCGAGGCGTCGCCCCATCACCGCCACCAACGCCGAGCCGGGCGCCTTGTAAAAGGCCGGCCCGCTCTTGCGTTCGGCGACGCTGCCGCAACCGATCATGCCCCAACGCACCACCTTCATTCTTGTGCCTCAGCCAATGCGCAGTGCGCGCAAGTCGAGGTGACCGTTTTGCAGCGGCGGACACCAGTAGTAGCCGCCGGTGATCGGCCGGCTGATGCGATACAGGCCGTCAGTGATGCCGTCCTCCAGACCGCTCATGCGGCGTAGTTGCGCTTCGAAAGCGTCAAGGGAGAAACCGAACGCGAGGAACATCAGGCCGGCGCGGTCGCCTTCGATCCACGGCATCGAACGGCGCAAGACGAAGGCTTCCGGGGCGAAGCTTTCCTGGGCGGTGCGCTTGACGTGGGCGGACACCGGGGCGTCGTCGATCTCTTCGTTGTCGCTCAGGCGACGGCCCATGATGTTGTCCTTGTCTTCGGCGGACAGCGCATGGAAACCCTTGAGGTCGTGCTGCCATTGCTGGATCGCGGCGAAACTGCCACCCACCAGACCGTCCGCACCTTCACTTAACAGTGCGGCGGCGATGGCGGCTTCGTCGTGCGGGTTTTCAGTGCCGTCTTCATAACCGGTGAGGTCATGGCCGTCCTTGTGGCGGAAGGTTTCCTGCATCTGCACCAGACGCAGTGCCGGGGCCAGTGTGGCCTCAAGTGCGGTGCTGCGGTTGAGCAGTTCGCCACGGTCGACGCCGTGCAGCCAGACCCACAGGGCGTGCTGGGTCGACGGGTTTTCCACGCCGACGCCGGTCAGCGCCGGGAAGCTGCGCAGGCCGTCGATCTTCACATTCAGAGCCTTGGCCAGGGATTCACCGAAACCGATTACCGCCGACTTGCCGTCCACCAGATTCAGCAGGTTGTCGATCGCCTGCGGCAGCGCTTCAACCGACTCGAGGGCGAAAAACAGGTGACGTGCTTGCGGCGGAACTGGGGTGGCGAGGATGCCCGGCTGGTAGTAACTCATGTCGACTCCTTGGAAAGAGCGCGGAGTTTAACTGTAGGCGGAAGATTTGTGTGGGATCAGATGACGCACTCGCTGCGCCACGCACTCGGACTTTTCCCCGTCCAGCGTTTGAACGCCCGCCGAAAACTGCGCACGTCGCTATAGCCGACCTGTTCGGTGATGCGTTCGATCGGCATGTCGGGATTGGCCAGCAGGCTCATGGTTCGCGCCTGGCGCACTTGCTCCAGGAGTGCCTCGAAAGTCAGAGAGTGCTCGGTCAGCCGCCGACGCAAAGTACGGCTGCTCATATTCAAGTCGCCAGCGATCTTTTCAATGTGGCTGCCCCGGCTCAGGTCCCGGGCAATCGCCCGCTCTACTGCCTGGATCAGATCAAGTTTCTGATGAACCTGCGCCGCTTCCAGTTCCAGCAACTTGACCGCCTGACGCAGCGCCAGCGAATGGTGGTTGGGCAAATTCACATCCAGCCACTGCACGTCGATCAGCATGCGATTGTGCAGGCAGCCGAAGCGCACGTCCGGCCCCAGCAGCCGCCGGTATTCATCGACGTAATCCGGCGCGGCGTGCATGAATTGCACGGCAATCGGCTTGAACGTCTCGCCCACCAGCGCCCGGCCGTAGACCAGCAGGCTGGCGAAAAACTCTTCGACCGCGAACACCTGCACCTCGGCAAACGGCAACCGGCATTCAACGTCGACATACACCTGATCACCCACCACATCGACGCTGGAAACCACAATCCCGCCGGACGTGTGCTGATGCCGAACCCCGATTTCGAACGCGTCGCGCAAGGTCTTGCACAGCGACAGCACATGCCCGAGCAGCCCCAGCGTACCCAGCACATTCTGCGCGCCGACCCACAGGCCCAGCCCCTGATTGGGCAACGCCTTCAGCGCCCGCTGGATCATGGCCACGGCCTGCCGGTAGGAAATCCGCTGTGCCGGATCCTGCAGGTCTTCGAAATCAAAACCCAGGCCACGGCACAGGCTCTGCGGCTCGATGCCCTTGCCGGCGACGACTTCGGCCAGGGTCTGCAACAGAAATGGCGACACCAGCGCCAGATCGAAGGTGGGGTCTTGGAGTTTTACGTTCATGGGGGCTGACATTCCGGATCACGTTGAATTGTTATTTTTGTAACCGGTTATGTCGAAGGAAGTTAGCACAGGGTTGACCGACTGTCCGCAGAAGCCCCCTTCCGTGTCCGCCAATACCCTGCCCCGGCGCGCGCCAAGGGCTTATTTCTATAGTGGCCGGGCGCCCTGCGCGCCGGCGTTGCGCCCAAACACAATAATAATGAGGACGGCCATGACCCCGAACCGCGCGACTTTCCCTGTGCAACTGGCGCTGAGCCTGCTTGGCTGCGCCGCGACCCTGCCGGTGCTGGCTACCGAAGCCGGCGTCGACAACATCGGCCCCGGAACCGACGGCTTCTTCATGTTGCCGCTGGAAGTCGACAGCCTTCCGGAGAACATGGTCGCCTTCAACCTCTACTACAACCACTACAAATCAACGAAGCTCAATATCAGCTCACTCGGCGGCAAAGTGCCGAATGTCGAGATCGAATCCACCGCAGTCATCCCGCGCCTCGATTACCTCAGCCCGGTGCGGATCTTCGGCGGACGCCTGGCCGGCTACATCGCCCAGCCGTGGCTCAAGCAGGAGGTTTCGGTATTCGGCCTCAGCGACACCCGCGAAGGCATGGGCGATACCACCATCGCGCCGATCATCCTGTGGGACATGGGCAAGAACCTGACCCTCGGCGCAGCCGTTGAAATCACCTTACCCACCGGCGAATACAGCGTCGATCGGCTGGCCAACACCAGCAATAACTTCTACACCTACAAACCGCTGTTCTCCTTCACCTGGTTGCCGACCGAACGCACCGAGGTGTCGATGAAGACCACCTACAGCTTCAACGAAAAAAACAAGGACACCGACTACAAGTCCGGCCAGATCTTCCACTTCGATTACTCGGCCAGCTACAAGATCACCGATGACCTGATGCTCGGCATCAACGGCTACTACCTCAAGCAGACCACCGACGACAAACAGTTCGGCCACACCGTGCAGTTCGCCGGTCAGGACGTTGATGACGGTGTGCGCGGCAAAGTCTTCGCCATAGGTCCGGCGTTGCACTTCACCTTCCTCAAGTACGCCAGCGCGGAGATTCGCTGGGCCAAGGAATTCGACGTAGAGAACCGGCCGGAGGGGGAAATGTTGTGGGCGAAGGTGAGTATTCCGTATGCGTTCTGAGTGCATTTGTAAGAAGGCGCGTGCGGATTTGTAGGCTGGAAACCTGAAAAACAGAGGGTGGGAATAGGCCTACAGCGGTGGTCGAGATTGCCGGACAACGGAGGGAAACGTCCGGCAGATTTCAAAGGGGGGCTTGCAGATACTGAGTCCCGCTACCTCATGGTTCCTCAAGGGCTCATGGGGTGCATCGTCTGCCAGTGACGACAATGGGCCATTCCCCCTTAAACTGCCGAGATTGAACACGGAGATCACTATGAGCATATTGCTTTCCCCGTTTTACTCTGACTTTGAATCCGAAGAAGAGGCCGAGAGCTACGATCGCTGGTTTCGCGCCAAGGTGCAGGCTGTACTGGATGACCCTCGCCCGGGCATTCCCCATAAAGAAGCCATGGTGCGGCTCGACCAACTATTAGAAGAGAAACGCAAGAATCGACCCGCTGCCGCTTGAATGGAGCAATCAAGCTCTGGACGATCTGGCTGGCATTATCGACTACGTTGAACAATACAACTCAAACGCTTCAACGGCTCTGCAGCACAAGGTTGGTGCAGCGACGCAAAGGCTTTCATCAATTCCCTATGGTTACCGGTCCGGTCGAGTGCCAGGCACTCGGGAAATGGTGGTCAATCCAAACTATCTGCTGGTCTATCGAGTGAACGGGCACATCAAAATACTGACGTTAGTCCACACCCGACGACAATACCCACGAACCTCATCAACCTAAAAAAAAGGGCGGCCAAATGGCCGCCCGAAACGTACTGCACGAGAGTCCTTTTACAACGTCAGCTGCCCCCGCTCCTCCTCGGTCAACTGCTGTTTCGCCTGTTCATCCAGGGCTCCGGCGCCCAGCACCTGCACCGGGCTGTTGGGGTTGTAGCCCGGTGTCGGTGCACGGCTGGCGCCATCGCGGCTTGGGGCCAGTTGTTCGTTGCCGAAGCTCAACACCTGCACGGTGAACACCGAGGCCTGGTTCTGTCGTGACGCGGCCTGTTGCTGACGGGCGACGTCTTCCGCCGCCTGGGTGGCCGACGACGCAGCGGAACTGGCCGAGGTGATCGCCCCGGTATTGACCGCCGAGACCACCGGCACCCCGGTCGCCTTGCCCTGCACCGAGATGTTGGCGGCGTTGACCACCGTCAGCGCGGCGATGTTGACGTTGCCCGAGACGCGAATCCCCGCCTCGCCCGCATCGATGGTGCCCAGCGGCGCAATCAGGTCGATGTCGCCCGGGGCCACTTCGGCAATCGGGTTGAGCGTGGCGATGCCGGCGCCGGTGCTCGGCACCGATGGCGACAGGGTCACGTTGCCCCAGGTGTCGTACACGCGTTTCGGCGGCGTGTAGACCACGGTGGTTTTCGAGCCGCGACCGGCGTTGATGTCGCCCTCGGCCGACCAGCCCAGAATCGAGCCACCAAACGTGGTCATGATCCGGCTCTGCCCCAGCAAAATGCTGCCCTCGGAGTAGAGCTGAATGTTGCCCGAGCCCTGAGTGATGATCCCCGCCGTCGAGGGCGGCGCCGCGCCTTCGATGCCGAACACCTGACCGCCACCCGGCGTGAGCATCTGGATGTCACCGCCGAACAGCGTCTTGACCCCGGCGCCCCCATAAAGCGTGATGTCGCCGTCATAACGGACCGGATTGCCGACCACATCGGTGGTCGGGAACAGCGAAGCAATGGCGTTGCGACCCCGCAGATAACTGCCTTTGCGTGGGCCGTCGACATCGTTGTACTCAAGACCGCCAGCACGCAATTCGGCGAAGTACACCTGGCGGGCGAAGATCGCTTGTTCGGCACTCGGCAGCGCAGCGAAGAACGCTTGCGCCTGTTCGGCGTTGCCGCTGAAGCCATAGCCGAGGTTCAGCCAGCTCTGCAGTTCGTCGAGGTAAGTCTTGACCACTTTGCCCGGTTGCCCGTTGAGGGAAGCATTCGGGTCGGCGAGGTTCTGCGGGTTCAGGTAACGGGCGATGAACCGCGAGTAATCCGGCCCCTGCGCGCCCGCACCGGCCTGCAACACCACACTGGCACCCGGTCGCTGATCACCCGCCACCAGCGATCCGAGGCTGGTGATGCTGGCACGATCTTCCATCAGGATATTGCGCCCGGCTGTGATATCGAGGACGCCGGGGCCGGCGATATCGAAGCTGCTGTAGAGGATGTCACGCCCTGCCGAGACCCGCGAAACATCCCGAGGATCGTCATGCACGAACAGGTTGCCGGTCGACGTGATGCTTTCTGTCGTCGGTACGCCCATCTCGGCGTCAGGCACGGTCGTCGGATTGCCCAGGAAAGTACCCGACGCCACGATGTCGCGCCCCGCCAGCATCCAGACCGGGCCTGCCGCTTCGTGCCAGGTACGTTTCGACAGGCTGAACGTCAGCGTTTCACCGCTGCGAACGCCCACCAGATCGCCGGTCAGGGCATAAAACCGCGCCGGTGTCTGGACGTCATTCAAGCCCGAGTAACTGTTGGCGCCGAAAGCGAACAACGGATAACGCAGGTTCTTGTCCGGCGCGATACCGTCGCTGTTGCGGTTGCTCATGATCGGCGTGGCCGACGTGTTGTTGCCGTAACCGTTGAAGGCTGGCGCGAACGGCGTGGCGATGGCCAGCGGACTGGCGCCCGACTGATTGATCGCATAGCCGCCGGCGTAGATCGAGTCGTGTGCCAGCAACTCCAGTTGCCCGGTGCTGGAAGGTGCCAGCAACAGCGAATACCCGGTTGCCGGCACTATTCCGCTGCCCTGGCTGTAGACCGCTGAAGGTCCGGCATAAATCGAACCTTGCGCCGCCACCGCCCGCAGGATCGACGGGTACAGGAAGCGCCCGTCGGTCGGCGACGTATTGCGCCCGGTGACAGGCCCCTGGCCGGTGACTTCGCCCAGTTGCGTACTCGGCGTCAGATTGCCCCCTGCCGAAAACAGGTCGATCGCGGTGTGGTCAGTCCACAACGAGAAGCCCGTCAAACCGCCGCCCTCGTGGACGACACCGTCGTCAGTGGTGAACGGTGTGGAGTTCTGCAGCCGCACCCGGCCCGGATCCGCCGCCCCGCCCAACACCAGATCGCCACGGGTGCTTAGGCTCATCCCGGAATCCCCCGGAATCAGCACCAGCCCGCCGGAGGCGCTGCCCATCGTGGACGTGAACGGGTCAAACGGACGCACTTCGCGAGGATCCTGGGTCGAGGCTGCGGCGCCGTATTGCAGATTGATCCCGCCCAACGCGCCGCCGGCCAGTCGCGCAGCACCGCGCAGGTTGATCAACGCGCCTTGCAGGTCGTGTTGTGCCACACCGATGCCATTCTCTCCGGCCCGGGCCTGCAATGACGGGTTCACCGATCCGCCGATGCGGATGTCCATGTCACCGCCACCGGTCAATTGCAGGCTGCCGTCGCTGCCCACGCGACCGGTGCTGCCGACCGCCACGACCAGCCCCTGCCCGCGCGGATAAAGATTGACCTTGTTACCGTCGCCCATCGCCTTGAGCATGCCGGCATCGCCCCCGGCACGCAGGCTGATATTGCCGCCACCCAAGGTGCCAAAACCGGTGAAACCGACCAGATACGGGCCCGTATCAACGCTTTGATCCGGCAACGGTTGCGTCGCATAGCTGCCGAAGTTGATCCACCACGCAGTCGGCACATCACTATTGCCGGTGCCCTGGCGCCAGAGCCAGTTGCCCACGGCCACACTCGGGACTTGCTCACGGGTGTCCATGGTTTGCGACAAGCCGCGACGGCCCAGTACATCACCCGAAATCGAGCCACCGGCATTGATGGTCAGGTTGCCGCCCATTTGCGGGTACCAGGCCTGATACAGGCTGTCGCTGCCACTGACCCATTTTTCGTAATCGCCGCCGGCACTGCCCAGCACCGAGCCGTTGTCCGAGAGTTTTCCGCGAGGCTGATTGAAGCGCGGATCGATGTCTGGCGATTGAGTGCCAGCGGTGTAGACGCCGTACGGCGAATCCATGCTCAGGTTGCCGGCGGCGAGCACGTCCAGATCACCGGTGCCGGTCCGCAGCACGCTGAACATCTGGGTGTGGGTCTTGACGGTGGTCCCCGGTTTGTTTTCCACGCACAGTTCCGGGAAGGCGCCACACCAGGCGAGTACATCATCGTCGGTCATCGGCGAGCCGGGCGGCATCCCCATCCAGTTGTCCGGTGCCCAGACCCAACGCGGCGCCGGCACACAGGAATTCGGCGCCCAGTCGCACCACATCATTTGATCCTCGGGGACAGGCTCGCCCGGCGTGAAACCGCCCAGGTTGCCTTCGCCCCAGACCAGGGTCGGTGGTTTTTCGGTGACGGTCAGGCCGTAGTGAGTGTCGGCCAAGCGCAGGTTGCCATCGCTGGACACCGGTTTGATCGCCCGACTGTCCGCAGCGCCCAGATCGGCCCCTGCCACCACGCGCATCGACCAGGACGCGCTGCCCGCCGGCAACATGCTGGCGACCGCCCAGTTGCGCCCCTGGGTCGTGCCGGTCAAGGGTCGCAACTCGATGAACGACGTACCGTCAGCCAGCACGACATTCGTCATCGACGGTATCAGCGAGCCGCGCAACAGAGCCAGAGAACCGCTCAGGCGCACGCCCTTGATTCCGTTGTCACCAGCCTCGACGCTGCCCGGCAGCGGCACGCCCTTGGGCCAGCGCAGGGCTTGCAGCGCGGTTGCCTCGTTTAAACGGATACCCGCTCCCAACCGGCTGCCCGCCGGCAAGGTCACGCTGTCGGCGAGCAGCGTACCGGCGGCATACAGCAGATTGCCCGAGGCATCGCGCACCGAACCGGCGAGCACCGTGCCGGCGCCGAATGTGTACGGCGCCGCCAGCGTCGCCTCGGTGGGCAACAGCGTGCCGCTGGCCAGCGTCGTCGCTTGCAACGGGAGGTCGTAGTTCAACGTGGCGCCCACCGGGAATACCGTGCCGTCCGCCAAGGTAACGCCCGCCCCCGGCACGATCAGATCGCCACCGAACGGCTGAATCCCCGGCAGCAATTTCCAGCCGGAGTCGTCCACGGTCTCCGGTGGCGGTGCGAAACCGTCGTTGAGGCTGCCGTGGATATCAAGGTTGCCGCCGGCGCGAATCACCAGGTTACCGGCCTCGCCCGAGCCGTATACCGAAGTCTTCTGCGTATGCGGATTCAGGCTGGCATAGCGATAACCGGACAAGTCCACATCACCCTGCACCACCAGATCACCGTCGGCGGTTTTGCTGGCGATCTCGACACCGGGCCGCAAATGGAAGGCGTCGGCATACGTGGCGTTGTTCAGACCGGCCAGTTTGTTGTTCAGCAAATGACTGTTGGCCAGCGCCGCGTCGATGAACGCCGTGCTGTCGCCGTGAAGGCGATCAAGATAAGCCTGATCGATCACCTGATACGGACGTCCGCTGGCCGCCGGGTCCGTGCCGTCACTGGCATCGGTATAGCGGCGCGTGGCGTTGAGACCAATCGAGCGCGCACCCTGAATGCTCAGCGCGCCGCCGGCATCGATGGCAATGTCATCCGCCCCCAGACGCGGCGCATTCAGCTCGAGCGTGCCGCGCAGCAGCCCATCGGACTGCCCCGGCAGTGAACCGCGAACCGCTTCGGTGCCATGGCGCACGTCGATGCGCGCGCCAGCGCCGAGGGTCAGCACACCTTGTCCGGAATTGAGTTCGACCATTGCCCGGTTCGGTGCATCGATGATCTTGCCGTAGCTGTCGACCCGCAGCACGCGACCATGGGCGTCAAGCACGGCATTGCCCGCCAGGGTCAGGCCGTTTTGCGCCGACAGGCGAATACTGCCGACCCGCTCGCCGCTGGCATCGATCAGACCGGCCACCGTCAGGCGGCCGTTGTCCACCGACACATTGACCTCCCCCGCCTTGAGCCCGTCGCCGATCAACAGATCGCCTTGCTTGAGCTGCAAGCTGCGGCTGCCGAAGACCTGCCCCGCATTCAAGCGCTGATTGAGCGCCGCGAACTGCTGGCTCGCATCACCGTTCAGGTGCTGCGCGCGGATATCCACACCACCGGCCTTGTACGGCACAAGCGTGCCGCCGGCATCGTAATGACCGCTGCTGGCACCGAGGATATCGCCTTGCAGATCGACCATGCCGGCATCGGCGGCCAGGGCGACCGCACTCAGGTTACCGGCCTGATTGTTCTGCGCCGACAGATCGATACGCGAACCCGCCGCCTGACGAATGTTGCCCTGGCTGCTGTACAGCGCCACGTCGCCGCCCCAGCTGTATTTGTTCACATCGTTGAACGGCAAGGTACGACCGGCCATGTCCAGATACGCGCCACGGGTGAGGGTCAGATCGCCCTCGGACTTGACCACCAGTTTGCCGCTGGCCAGGGCGATGCGACTGTCCAGCAAGACACTGCGAGCATCGAGGGTCAGCTCAGCCCCCAGGGCGTTGGCGGCTGTCGCTGCACCGCCTCCCGTCAGGGTCAGGTTGTTACCGGCCTTGAGCCGGTTGACCGAGCCCGACTCTCCCGTCAGCAACGGCGTACGCAGCGTGAGATTGCCGCCGCTATAGGCATAACCGTTGACCGGATCGAAAGCACCCTGCGTCTGGTACACCGCCAGGCTGCCCTTGTGGTTGGCGGTGATGCGATCACTGGCAGCGAGATTGACGTTGGCAAAACCCAACACCAGACGTTTGTTCTGGTCCAGACCACTGGCCTGCGGATTGGGGCCGTAGCCGAACTCGATGCGTTGCGCCTGAATGTTGAACTCGCCCCGGCCCGTGCCGGCACCATCCTTGATCACCGCACCCGGATCCTGAGTAGCGCCGTTCCAGATCAGGTTGGCGGTGCGAATGGACGCCACGTCGCCGCTTTCACCCAGGCCGTAAATGGCCGGGGTGCTCAGTATCAGGTTTTGCAGTTTGCTGACGCCGGTCTGCGGATCCCGCGTATCGAGGCTGACGTTGCCGTAGAAATTGAACGCGTCGCGGCTGGTCAGGCTCAAGGTTTCCAGCGTCGGCGCGCCGTACTGGGTATCGCCCCGCAACAGGCGGTTCAAGACATTCTGGTTCAGGGTCAGACCGGTCGGCACCCGGTTGCCGGCGGCGCTCAAGGCCTCGGCACTGCCGGCATTGACGGAGCCCACGGCCAGCGTCAGATGACGGGTGCCGAAGCGCACCGACTCGTCGAGTTCGAACTGCCTGTCGGTGGCGGCGGTAATGCTGCCATTGGAATAGAGCAATGTCGGGTTGTTGCAGGCAGTGGTCGGGCAGTTGCCGATGCGGATGTCGCCCGAGCCGGATGTCCTGACCGAGACTTCGGGCGCGAGCACATTGGTCCAGCCGTTCGACACCACCAGCAACCCCGCCGCACCCGGTTTGTAGATGAAGCCGGTGCTGGAATCGTAAGGCGCGTTGCCACGCCCCAGCGTGTTGATGCCCGAGCCGGCCTCGAGACTGATACCGCCATCGGTCCGGGTGGTGCGCAACAGCACTTCGGGCGCCGATAACACAGCGCCTTCACGCAGGGTGATCGTTGAAGTATCACCGCTGAACGCGATGATGTTGCCCGACGTGTTGTAGTCGATCGTCGGTTGCGCGCCGATGGTCAAGCGGCCAGCGTTTAGCGCGTTGAGGCTGTCGGCATACAGCGACACCCCCGCAAAACCTTCAGTGCTCGAATGCCCCGCGCCGAGAATTTCGAAGTTCGCCGCGCCGTTCACCACCGCCGTCCCGACGACGCCGCCCGTGGCGGGCTTAAATAGCGCCTGACCGTTGAAATCCAGCGCGTTACCCGCTGCGGCGCCACGGGACAGATTCAGTCTCAAGGATTTGCCGTCCATGGGCGCCAATGCCCGAGGCACGCCCCGGCGCGTCGCATCGCTCTGGATGAACTGACTGAAAGAGGTTTCGTTGTACTGCGAGTAACGGCGCAGCACATCGGCGGATGTCAGGATGACCTGGCTCGCCAGGCTGTCACGCAGGCCGGTATTGGCAATCGACATCCGCCCCGAACTGGTCCACGAACCATTGCGCAGTGGCAGCGCAGCGTTGGTCGCACCCGCTGCCGCCTGGCCATTGACCTCGACCCGGAAAGCCCCCGGCAACAGCGCAAAAGTCGAAGGCAGCAGCGTATAGCTGCCCGCCGCCAACCCCGGAACACCGGTCCCAAGGGTGATCTGCTGACCGATACGCGGGTCGACCGCCCCCGCCTCGGCGAGCATCGGCGCATAGGCACTCTGATTCCCCGGCACGATGGCGTACACCGGGTTGCTGGCCAGCCCCGGCAGACTGAAAGTGCCGTCACTGGCGTTGCGCACCAGCGGGTTGTAGCGGGCATCGGTGGAACCGCCACGGCCGGAAACGAAACCGGCACCGCGCAAATCGCCGCCGCCCGAAAGATCGATCAACGCGCCGCTTTGCACATCGACATATTGCGAGGTAAGCGTCACGCCAGCGGTTTCGGCGGTGATCCCTCGAAGCAGCACGGACTTGTCGTTGTAGCGATAGTCGATGCCGTCGGTGGTGCCGCCATACGGCATGACCAGTCCGGCTGCGCTGGCCGAGGTGATGCTGCCTGGCAACAGATGCAATGCCTGAGTATCGAGAACCAGGTTGTCACCCAGATTGATCATGCCCAGCGGCGCACGGATCAGCCCGCCCTGCTCGATATGGCCGGCGGCCAGCGTCAGGCTGCCGAAGACCGAGTAAGGCAACGCCGCAGGCGCGGCCACGGAACGGCTGATTCGCAGGGTCCGCGCCGGGTTGGCGCCACGCTGGACACTCTGATACCCCACGCGCACCTCGGCGGTGACATCGCTGGCGGGATAGATCTGCGCGGCACGCAGATTCAGGTCGCCCGGTGTCCAGAGTTCGGTTTTCTCGACGTTGCCGGTGGGCGCCAGAAAGCGCAGATCACCTCGGCTGTCGAACGTGACCTGTTCAAAACCACGCCGCCCGATCTCGAGCGCCGGACCGCTGAGCTGCACGATTGACCCGGCCGTGCCGAACGACAGACTGTTGCCCAGATCCAGCAGGTCCGCCGTGGCAGTGAACTGTGACGGTGCCACGGCATGGGTCGGATTGTTCAACACTCGCGGCCGGATATTGCCGGGGGCCTCGAAATATTTGCCCGGCCCCGACAGGCGAACGTAAGACGCAGACAGATTGATCCGCGCGCTTTCTGGCGAGCCATCCGCCAGCGACAAGGCCCCGGCATACAGGCTCAGGCTTTGATTCATGTGCAGATCGACGTTGCCGTCAAACGACAGCAGACCGTTGCTCAGCACGCTCAGGTTGTCGAAGCCGCCGGCCATTAACTGATCGGCGCCCAGACGGGCGCGACCATATTGCAACGCAGGGGCGGCGTCACCCGCTTGCAGACTGGCCGGCAACAGCGACGGGCCGGCGTCCTGGCCGATGACGATTTCGCGCGGCACACGAACAGCGTTGCTCGCATCGCTGCGCAGATAACTCGGCGTCTCCAGCGCGATGTCCAGTCGCCCGCCCGCCGCCCCGGCACCACCGGCCGCGGCACGCAGGTCGCCTTCGATGAACAGGCCGTTGTAGGAACTCAGCGAAATGCGCCCGCCATCGGTGGCAACCAGCGTTGGCCCCTGCCCGGCGATATCCAGCATCGCCTGTGCGCCGGAGGCGTCCAGGCGCGCACCGTTTCGCACGATCACATAGGCGTCGGCCGACGTGGCCGTGGCTTTCTTCGCATCGGTTTCACCGCCAATGACGATCGAGCCGCCCTTGCCGACCTGGCCATACACCCGCCCCAGCGCATCGATACCGGTGGCCACGCGACCGGCCACATCCAGCACCGCGTGCTCGCCGATCCAGATCGAACGGTTGTGGGTTTGCTTGTCTGCCGTCTGCGAGGAATCGGCGACATTGATCGAACCGAATTGCTGCTGACGGATATCGATCGTGCCGCCCCAGGCATTCAACTCGCCATCGAGGGTGAGCTGACCGGCGCTGCGCAAATTGATGCGCTGCCCCGGATCGACACTGATCCGCGAGCCCTGGCCCAGGCTCAACGTGTTGCGAGTCGGGTCCACCAGCGCAATCTCGCTGGAACCGGCCTGCAGGGTCAGGCTGGCGCCGGCGCGCTGGGTCAGTTGCGCCTTGAGCGGGTTTTCCTGGTAGAGCGTGGGCGTCCAGAGTTCGAGTGCCTGCCGTGGCGCCGTGCCGCTTACCTGATTCGCTGCCGCGTCACCAAAACGGTAGACCGGCATCAACACGTCAATAAGGGTGTTGTCCGCTACATCGAGGCGATTGAGGCCGATCAGGCTGTAGGCAGAGAAGCCTTTGGCGAACAGATCCGGTTGCAGTTGCAATGTGTTGTCGGCGAGGGGTTTATCAGCCTGCCCGATGAGGATGTCGCCCGCCTGAATCAGCAAGCGGCCGCCGCCGGACACACCGTAACCCCGCAGTTGCCCGTCCAGGGTCAGGTGGGTGTCACCCGGCGCGGACAACGCGCTGGACTCCAGTGTCACGTCGCCGCTCTTGCCACCGCGGGTCTTGCCGTTGGCCAGAATCGCGCCGCCGGACGACACGTCCAGCAGGCTGCCGGCACCGATCTCGATATCGCCGCTGCTGCGAATCGACACCGCCCCACCGTCCAGATACGCCAGGCTCGCGACATCATCCGGGTTGGTGCGCAGGTTGCTCCACAGACCGCGAGTGTCCAGTTGCACCCCTTCAGCCACGCTCACGCGGGTGGCCTTGCCGGTCGGTGCGACGAGCCGGGTGTCGGTGAGGCGATCGGTGCTGAGCTGGTTGAGCACGTTGCCCAGATGCAGGCTGCCGCCCCGGGCGGTCAGGTCGGCGTTGACCTGTACGTCCGGCCCGTAAAGGGTGATGTCGCCGCCATTGGCGAGCGTGACCGCGCCTTGCACGTCGATCCGCTCCTTGGCCGCCACTTTCAGCGCGCCCAGTTGCCAGTCGCTGAGTTGCCCGGCATCGACAAACAGCTTGCCGTTGCGCGCATCCGATACGGCACCGGTCAGATCCCGATCATTGCCGGCGACCGGGCGCTCGCCGCCGATCTGCACCTGATCGAGCAACGGATTGAGGCCATAGAGCAAGCCACCGGAGGCCGCCACGTACGCCGGGTCATAACTGCCGACAATCAATTGCCCGCGTCGCGCCAGCGCCGTCTGGCTCTGCGCATAGCCATCGAGTACGGCACGCGGTGCCTGGGTCTGGCGGTCGCCCTGATAAACCTCGCCGAGCATCTGGCCGTCGAGCACGGCGTTGCGGGTGCCGATCACCAGTTGCCCGGCATCGCGCCCCACGGTGTAGCCCGACTCCCGACGACTGGCCGGCGCAATCAACGGGTTGTAGTAGTAATTTGTCTGGCCCCAGCGCTGGCTGCTGTCTTCATAGCCCTTGTACAGCCCGGTGTAGAGCAGATCCCCCGGCGCTTTGGAGACCTCATACAGACGCCCGTCGGCACCGCGCAACCAGCTCTGGCGAATCTCGCCACTTTGAACATCCAGCGTGCCGCCGGAGAGGTTGATCAACGATCCCTTCTCGGTGACCACGTCATTGCCGGCAAAACTCACCATCCCGCCCTGAGCCATCCATTCGCCGACGCTGTGGCCCTGGGTGCCGAGGTAACCGCCGACCTCCAGCAAACCGCCAGCGGTGTACCAGCGATCCGTCGCGTAACCATTGGTGCCGGCCGGGACGTACACCAGTTCACGCACATCGACCCAGATGTCATTGCTGTTGAGCGCACCCTTCTCGCGATTGACCGACGCATCGCGCTGCTCATTACCCTGGACGTTGATCTTGATGCTGTTGGATTCCATCGCGACCTTGACGCCGATGGCACCGGAAACATCGATCAGCGCGCCGTCACGCACCAGGCTGCGACGCTGCGCCGCCACCGCGACCTGCCCGCCGGTGGCCAGGGTGATCGAGCCATTCTGGAACTCGACGCTGCCACCGCTCTGGATCTCGATACGCGATTGATCGCTGCGAATTTTGTTGTTGGGCGTAACGCCGGTCAGGGCGGCCTGGTGCTGGCTGTCGAGGGCGGTCAGGTCGCTGCTGTCGAGCAGGATCGCCGTCGCACTGCCCTGCCCCAGCGTCACGCTGCCCTGAGTGTCGGTGGCCGGGTTGAGCAAATGGATCGTGCCGCGAGTGGCGACCGAGGTGCTGGCCAGCAACACGCCGTTTTGCACGACCTCGTGGCCGGTCAGGGTGATGTCGCCGGTTGCGGCCTGAATCAGGCCATTGTTGCTGACCTTGCCAGCCGCGCTGCCGGTCTTGAAGCCCGGTGTGACTTCGTTGCCGAACGTCGTGGAGAAAGCGTTGCCTTCAGTACCCGAGCCTTTGCGAATGTAAAAACGATCGCCCGCACCGAGCACGGTCTGGCCCTTGGTGGTGTTGATGCTGCCGTCGTTCTGCACCTCGCTGCCGAGCAGCAAGGCATAGCCGCCGGCATCGGTCGATTTGGCTGGCCGCGCCGTCTCGATGGACGCACCGCGCTCCACCAGCACTTTGCCGGCCGCCTCGGTAAACGTCGGCTGACTGCCGGTGCTGTCGAAATACAGGCCCCGGTCGCGGAACTGAATGTCCGTGATGTTGGCCGCTGCGGCCACCAGGTTGCGTACGTTGACCTGGCTGGTGCCGCTGAACACGATGCCGTTGCGGTTGATCAGCATCACCGTGCCATTGCCTTTGATCTGGCCCTGAATCTGGCTGGCCCGGGCATTCGGATCGTTGACCCGGTTGAGCACGGCCCAGTTCGACTGCTGGGCGAAATCGACCGTGGTGTTGCGCCCGACGTTGAACGTCTCCCAGTTGAGAATCGCCTTGTCGGCGGTCTGTTCGATCGTCACCGTGGTCTTGCCATCGACCTGAGTCTGCTGCGGGCCTTTGGCGTTCTGCCAACCTTGCGTCAGGCTGTTATCGACCTTCAGCCCGCCCTCGCCCAGACCGTCAGGCACCCACTGCACCGTGCCCAGCGCCGCCGCACGACCGGCGGCCTGCGCCGCCTGTTGGGCAGCAATGGCGGCCACCGTGTTGTTCAGGGTTTGAATCGATCGCTGCAACTGCGCATTGGCCTTTTGCTGCTGGGCCAGCGGTGGGGTCATGCCCGGCAATCCGCCCACGCTCGGGCGTGACGCGGCAGCCTGTTGCGCGGCGCCCTTGGCGGCAAACCATCCCGAACTGAATGCAGTCGCCGCCTCGGCACTGCCCGCCACCAGGCACAAGGCAACCGCCTGCGCCAGGGGCTTGAGCAACCACAGCGCCGGATCGGCGGCCATACGCTGCGAGGGCTGGACACGGGTACTGCGACGGGATGGGCGAGCGAGCATCACTGCGAGATCCTTTTTGTTTGCCACATGAGGCCGCAGGTCGGCTTGCCCCTGCTGTTACGACATAGGCGGTTGGCGAGGGCCGCGACCGAACGGATGTCACACAAACTTCATGAATGAGGAGTAGATCGGCCAAAAAAAATGGCAGCAGCCCGAAGGCTGCCGCCATTTCATTGCGCTGAAGCGAGGCTTACAAAGGACGGCCGACAGCGTTGCAGACGCTGGCGTTGTTGATGTCCAGGTTGTTGCCCGAGGTGTTGGTGACGAAGTTGGCAGTCACAGCGGCTTTCCAGTTGGTTGGAACCGGAGTGAAGCTGTGCGAGACGGTAGCAGCGTTGTTGCCCGGGTTGCTGTAGTGAGTGGTCAGGAAGGCTTTGACATCAGCGGCCACCGAGGCGTCCTTGTAGCACTGACCGAAGATGAAGTTGGTGTAAGCCACGATCGGGTAACCGCTGGCCGGGTTAGGAACGACCGGTACCCACTGCGAAGGGTTCGAAGGAGTGGTTGGCAGAGCAGCCGAACCCAGGGCCAGCGAAACGTTGGCGGTGGTTGGCTGTACGCCGTTGACGCGAGCAACCACTGCGTTGCTGGCGGCGTTCACACCGTCCGGACCGACGTAACCGATGGAACCGTCAACCGCGTTGACTTGAGTGGCCACATCAGCGGTACCGGCAACGCCTACCCAGTTCGAAGGCAGGGTCGAACCGGCTGGCAGACGAGCGCTGGTGAACGTGGAGCTGGTGGTGAACTGAGTCGGGCAGACCGAGTTCAGGTGGCGGGTCAGGATTTCCGAAGTGCCGCTGGACACGTTGCGATAAACAACGCGGATCGGCGTGGTGTCGGAAGTGCCCAGCAGAGCGCCCCAAGTGGTTTTGGCGCCGGAGAAGGCATCGCACAGCTGAGCGCTGGTCAGGTTCAGAGCGGTCTGGCCGGATTTTTTGTAAGGAATGGCAACCGAAGTGGCCACCGAAGGCAGTTGAATCAGCGGGCCGTACGAAGCGCCGAAGTTGGCGTTGTAGGTGCTGATTTCCGAAGCGCTGAGGATCGAGTCGCTACCGGCGAAGTGAACCGAACCGGTGGTGCTGAACAGTGCCGAGTTGTTGGTCAGGAAAGCGGTCTTGCCAGTGCCGCTACCGGTACCCACGTAGCTGAAGTTGGCTGGCAGGATGCTGTTGCTGGAACCTTTGTACAGAGCGGCAGGCAGAGTCGCGCCACCACCGGTGACGTTGGCGGCCATGGCCTGGGCGGAAGCCAGGGCGGCGACGGTCAGGGAAGCTGCGATCAGAGTGCGCTTGAACATGAAGAATCTCCTTTTCAACGTTGGTTGTGAACACAGGTTTTCAGGGGTCTTGCATGACACTGGGAAGACTCACCGCTGACCTTCGCAAGCGGGGTCCGTGGTTAAGTCGCACTGAGAAATTCGCAGTTTCCGGTGACAGATAAAGGAAAAAACCTCGGGAGGTGCGGGGTGATTTTCGAGGGATTTTCTCGGGTGCTCCGGGGGCTATCCGGAGTGTCTGTGGCGGGCTTTTCGAGCGAATCGGCCACAGCCCTTGAAGGGCCGTTGCAGATGACAGAAAGGAGAACCCGAGAATGGGAGGAATGAGGGTCGGGTGATGCCGAGGTCGCTGAAAAAAACCTGAATTATTTATTGCTCTGACCGGCACAGACAACATCAAACCAACAGACACACCCTACTGCACCAACTGGTTGATCTCGATGATCGGCAACAGCACCGCCATCACGATCACCAGCACCACCCCGCCCATTACCACAATCATCAGTGGCTCAAGCAACGCAGTCATGCCCATCGCCCGGCGTTCGATATCACGAGACAGGGTTTGCGCAGCACGTTCGAGCATCGGCGGCAGCGCACCGGTTTTCTCGCCGCTGGCGATCAGGTGAATCAGCACTGGCGGGAACACGTTCTCCACTTTCAGCGCAGCCGCCAGGTTGACGCCCTCGCGCACCTTGGCGGTGGCCTCATTGACGCTCAAGCTCAGACGATCATTCGACAAGGTCTGCCGCGCCGCTTCCAATGCTCTTAACAAAGGCACCCCGGCGCCGCCGAGAATTGCCAGGGTCGAGGCGAACCGTGCGGTGTTTAGCCCCAGCACAAACCGCCCGATCAGCGGCAACTTCAGCACCCGATGATGCCAACCCAAGCGCGCTGCCGGGTTGCGCAGATACAGGCGCCAGCTCCAGAACGCGCCAGCCATGATCCCGGCGCATAACCAGCCCCAGGCACGGATGAAATCACTGGCATTGAGCATCGCCAACGTCAGCCCCGGCAGATCCTGCCGCGCCTGGGAAAACGCGCTGACCACCTGCGGCACCACATAACTCAGCAGGAAAATCACAATGCCGATCGACACCAGCCCGACCACGCCCGGATAGATGAACGCGGTGAGAATCTTGCCGCGCAGGTTGTTGCGCTCCTCGATGTAATCCGCCAGCCGTTCCATCACCTGCGCCAGATCGCCTGACTCCTCGCCCGCCGCGATCAACGCCCGGTAAATCTCCGGAAAATCCCGTGGCCGCGCCGCCAGCGCTTCGGCCAGGCGCATGCCGCTGCGCACGTCGGCGCGCACGGCGCTGAGGGTGTGGGCGATGTGCTTTTTCTCGGCCTGTTCGACCGTGGCACTCAGCGCCGCTTCCAGCGGCAGACTGGCGCCCAGCAGACTCGCCAGTTGCCGAGTGGCCCACGCCAGATCGTTGTCCGAGAGCTTGGCGCTGAACAACCCACCGCCGCCGTGCTGGGAGACGTTGCTTTCCTTCTCCACCGACAACGCCGTCAAGCCACGACCGCGCAGCACGCCAAACGCCGCGCCCTGACTGTCCGCTTCCAGATGCCCGGACTCGATCTTGCCGCTGGCATCGGCGGCTTCAAAACGATAGCGATTCATCAGGCGTCCCGTGTCACACGAAGGATTTCTTCCGGCGCCGTAGCTCCGCAGCGAATCCAGCGCTCGCCGTCTTCACGCAGGCTGAACATTCCGGCCTTGCTCGCCGCCGCACGCAACGCCTGCTCCCCTGCCCCTTGGTGAATCAGGGCGCGGATGTCGTCATCGATGCAGAACAATTCATGAATGCCGGTTCGGCCGCTGTATCCGGTGTGATTGCACGCCGCACAACCCACCGGGCGCCAGGTGCCGGGCGTGGCTGGATCTTCCTGCTTGCACTGATTGCACAGCCGTCGAACCAGCCGCTGGGCCAGAACCCCGAGCATCGACGAGGCCAGCAGAAACGGCTCGACACCCATATCGATCAAACGGTTGACCGCCGACACCGCGTCGTTGGTGTGCAACGTCGCCAGCACCAGGTGACCGGTCAGCGAAGCCTGCACCGCAATTTGCGCGGTTTCGAGGTCGCGGATCTCGCCGATCATGATGATGTCCGGGTCTTGCCGCAGAATCGCCCGCAATGCCAGGGCAAACGTCATGTCGATCTTGGCGTTGACCTGAATCTGGCTGATGCCCGGCAAGTCATATTCCACCGGGTCTTCCACGGTGAGGATATTGCTGGTGCTCGCATCCAGCCGCGCCAGCGCCGCATACAAACTCGTCGTTTTGCCGCTACCGGTCGGGCCGGTGACCAGCACGATGCCGTGGGGCTGGCGGATCAGGTGATCGAGTTTGGCCAGCACCTGCGCGTCCATGCCCAGGGTTTCCAGATGCAGGCGTCCGGCCTGCTTGTCCAGCAGACGCATCACCACGCGCTCGCCATGGCCGGTGGGCACGGTCGACACACGAATATCAATCGGCCGCCCGGCCACGCGCAACGCAATCCGACCATCCTGCGGCAAGCGTTTTTCGGCGATGTCGAGCTGCGCCATGATCTTGATCCGCGACACCAGCGCGCCGTGCAGCGCCTTGCGCGGCGACACCACATCACGCAGCGTGCCGTCGACCCGGTAGCGCACCACCGAATGGGTTTCGAACGGTTCGATGTGAATGTCGCTGGCTTCGTCCCGCGCAGCCTGAGTGAGCAAGGCGTTGATCATGCGGATTACCGGCGCACCGTCCTGGGTGTCGAGCAGGTCGGTGATTTCCGGCATGTCCTGCATCAGGCGATCAAGGTCGACTTCGTTTTCCGCCGCACCGACCACCGCCGCCGCGCTGCCAGTGTCGGCGTAGGCCGTGGCGAGCAAGCCGTCGAGTTCGTCGTCGCGCACCCGCTCAAGCCTGACAGCGCCGAACTGCCGGCGCACCTCGCTGATCGACCAGCCCGGCGTCGACGGGCACACCGTCAGCACGCCGTCGCGCAGCAGAATCCGCTGCGCTTTGGCCCAGGCGTAAGGCAATGCGCTCATTGCAGCGGCACCGCTTTGATGGTAGCGCGCGGGCCGGACACCGGTGCCGGCACGCCTTGAGCGGTGGCCGGCAACTGCGGCGCCTGCATGTCCGGCATCGCCCAGCTGCGTTCCGGTTGCAGACCACCCTGCGCACGGCGCATGAAGTCGTAGCGGTTCAGCGTGATGCTGCGCCCCGCCGCGCTGTCGCGGATGATGTACGGGCGCAGGAACACCATCAGGTTGGTCTTGGTGATCGAGCGGCGTTCGTTGCGAAACAGCGCGCCGATCCCCGGAATGCTCGACAGCCACGGCACCGCGTCATTGCTCTGGCTGTAGCCGTCCTGCAGCAGCCCACCGAGCACCATGATCTGCCCGTCGTCGAGCAGGATGCTGGTGTCGAGCGCGCGTTTGCTGGTGACGATCCCCGCCGAGGTCGACGCCGCCGAAGCACGCTCGTCGATGCTGCTGACTTCCTGATAGATGTCGAGCTTCACCGTGCCGCCCTCGGAAATCTGCGGCCGCACGTTAAGTTTCAAACCGACCTCTTCACGGGTCACGGTCTGGAACGGGTTGTTGCTGGTGCCCCCGCCGCCGGTGACGTAACTGCCGCTGACAAACGGAATGGTCTGGCCGACAAAAATGCTCGCCGCTTCGTTGTCCAGGGTCAGCAGGTTCGGTGTCGACAGCACGTTGGTGCCGCCCTTGCTCTTCAGGGCCCGGGCCAGCACTTTCAAATCGAGGATCTTGCCGATGCCGGGGATGTCGACGGTGCCGTTGACGTAGCCGAGGTTCAGGCCTTGCGGCAGCACATCGAGGCTGGTCTTGCCGTTGAGGTTGATCCCCGAGCCGCCGAGGTTGGCGCCGCCGATCACGCCTTTGCCGCCGAGGTTGCCGGTCTGCCATTGCACGCCGAATTCGCTGGCGTCGTCCTCGCCGACTTCGACGATCAGGCTTTCGATCACCACTTGCGCGCGGCGCTGGTCGAGCAGATCGATGACTTCGCGCAGGTTGCGGTACAGCGGTTCCGGCGCGGAAATCAGCAGGGTGTTGGTGGTCGCGTCCGCCTGAATGGTCACGCCGCCGGCGCTGAAGGCGACGTTCTGTTCGCTGCTCTGCGCGTTGCCGGTGCTGCTGCCCTGCGCATAACTGCCGCCGGTGCTGCCGCTGTTGTTGCTCGAAGTGGAGCCGTTGGTTTGCGTACCGCTCTGGCCGTTCTGCCCACCGCCCGATTGGGTGGAACTGCCCATGTTGCTGAGCACCGAGCGCGCATTGTCGCTGGTGCCGCTGTCGCTCTCGCCGGTCAACAATCCGCGCAGTGCCTGAGCCAGTTTGCCGGCCTGGGCGTTGCGCAGATAAACGACGTGCAGATTGCTCGGGTTGCTCTGGGCGTTGTCGAGTTTGTAGATCAGATTACGCGCCAGCTCCGTGCGCTCCGGGCTGCCGGCGCGGATGATGATGGTGTTGGAGCGCGGATCGCCGATCACCGCGATTTTCTGGGTTGGATCGTTGCCAGGTGCGTCGAGCAGGTCGGCGACCATCGGCGCGATGTCGGCGGCAATGCCGTTCTGGATCTGCACTACGTCGGTGTCGATGGCACTCGGGGTGTCGATGCCCTGAATCAACTGCGCGACCCGCGTCAGGTTCTCGGCGTAATCGGTGACAACGATGGTGTTGTTGCCCGGATAGGCGTTGATCGGGTTGTTCGGCGACACGATCGGGCGCAGCACCGGGATCAGGTTCACCGCGTTCTCGTATTGCAGGCGGAACGTGCGAGTGAGCATGCCGTTACCGGCCGGTTTGTCGGCGCTGTAAATCGGCCCGCCGAGCAGTTTGGCGTCGGCCTCCGGCACCACCTGCGCCACGCCGCCGACGTCCACCACGCTGAAACCCTGCATGCGCAGTGCCGCCAACAACATGTCGTAAGCCTGATGCGCCGGCACCTGGCCTTCGGAGACCAGCGTCAGGTTGCCCTTGACCCGAGGATCGACCAGAAACTGCTGGCCGGTGGAGCGCGACAACGCGCGCACCACCGCTTGAATATCCGCATCGACAAAATTCAGCGTCACCGGTTGATCGCCCAACGGATTGGCCGGCAACGTCGTGCCCCGGGCCGCGCCGCCACTGCGGGCGCGTTCAGTGATGTTGTGCAATTGCTTCGGCGCAGGTCTTGCCTGAGCCTGCGCCCGCTCGCGGTCGAGCACCGCGTCGCCACTGCGCTGGGTGTTAGCCAGCGGCCGGCCGAGTTCGCTGTCCACCAGCAGCGGCGGTTGATTCGGTGGTGTGGTGTTGCTGCACGCGCTCAATGCCATCAACAGCATCGGCAACGCCATGCGTTTGGAGCCTGACCCCTTCATGAAGCTTCCTTAGCGCCCAGCGCCTGATCCATGCGTACGGTGCCCGACAGAGTGCCGGCGGTGTCATCGGTCGCGGTGTCGTCTGCGCGTTGCAGACGGGCCTCGACCACTTGCAGTGAAAAATTCCGCGGTTGGCTCAACAGCCAGTCGAGAACGGCGTCGGCCGGTGCCGCGTCGAAGGTCAACTGCCAGCCGGCGGACGCGGCCGCCAATTGGTAATGGCCGCCCAGTCCGCTAGCCTGCAACGTCTGCTGCAGCGACTGCTCCAGGTTTTGCCCTTCCGGGCGCACGCTGACGTCGCGCAACAGCACTTCCAGCGCTTCGGCCTGGGCGCGCAATTTCGGGGTTTCGACTTGCGAGGCGGCGATCTTTTTCAGCGGCGGCTGAACCAACGCCACCCACACAAACAGCCCCAAGAGCAACGCAACCATGCCACCGACCATGCGTTTTTCCCGCACGGCCAACGGCTGCCAACGGGCCTGCAACTGAGCATTGAAGCGCTGCCAACCGGCACGGTATTTCGCAAGCGAGGGGCTATTCATCTTCGGCTCCGCTGCTGTCGTCGTTGTCGTTGTCAGTGGCAGCGGTGGCCTCTCCGGCCGGGCGCAAGACCCAACCGTCGTCATTCGGGCTGATGCTGATGCCGGCCTGGGCCAGCGTGCCTTGCCAGTCCTTGTCGTTGCCCGAACGCCGGGCCTCGGGCAGCAGGCTCAATTGCAACGCACCGTCGACAAACTCCAGCCGCTGCACCGTGCCCGCCATGGACGGCATGCCGCTGCCGGCCTGCAACACCAGCCGCGTGAAATCCTGGCCCGGCGCATCCACCGCGCCTTGCTGGCGCGCCGCGATTTGCTGACGGGCCTGTTGCAGCGGATTGAGGATCACCGGCAACTCGGGGAACGCCTGCTTCACCCGCTGCGCCATCTGCGCCTTGAGCTGCTGGACCTGCCCGGCCTCGCGAGCGGCATACAGGTTCAACCCGATCACCCACACCGCCAGCGCCAGCGCACAACAACCGAGCGCCCTGCCCCAGCCGCGATGTTCGGTGCCCGGTTGCTGGAGGCCGCCGTGCAGGCCCCAGTTCGGCAACGGGCCGGCGTTTCGCTGTGTGTCGGCCAATGTCGATTGCACCGCCTCAGGTGCGCCGTCACCGATCCAGTGTGCCGGCAGACCGGTTTCCAGCAGCCACGCTTCGTCGATCATCGGCTGCACCTGCGCCGCATTCGGGCCGTGGCGCAGCAACAGATGATCGTCGTGCAGACAGCCAACACCGCCGGCCATCACCGGCAAGCTGTAGGCCGCCGGATACAGACCTTTGAGGTTCAAACCGAATTGCCCGAGGTGCTGCAAATCCTTGCGTGCTACCCAGGCAATCTGCACCTGGCCACTTTCGTTGCGGGCACTGTGAGCGATGTGCATCTCGGCGCTGTCACCGAGCATCAAGGCCTGCGCCGCACACTGCACCGCCGCAGCGGTTTTGTTCGCGGGCAGCGGCGGCAAATCGATGCTCGCCAATAGGCTGTCCGACGGGTGCAGAAAGCACACCAGCGGTTGCTTCGGCAGCGCGCCGAGTCGCACGCGTTCCTGGCGAACGACCTGCCCCTGACGATCCAGCCACGCACAATCCACTTCACTGTCGAGACTCAGCTCCGCCAGCGGCGGCAGACTCACGCGCAACTGGCTCATACGCCCACCCGCGACCAGATCACTTGCGGCAAGCGGTCTTCACTGCGATGCAGTAACGCATCGAGGCTGACCCGCCGCTGATCGCGCCGCGCCTGCCCGCGCAGCCGGAACCAGTCGCTGGTGATACCGACCTTGACGCTGGTGATCTCCAGTTGCGGCAAGCGCAGGCGATTGACGAAATCCCCGCGATTGATGAACCAGCGCCCGGCGTCACGCTCATTGATCAACGCCTGCGCCCGCTCCAGCGACAACCCCGGCACATAAGCCGCCAGCACCGGCGCCGTGGCCGTGTTGCCGTTGAGCCAGGTGGTCGCCGGAATCACCGTCAGGTACGGCGCGAGTTTCGCCAACACGGCATCGTTGACCCCGTCGACACTGCGCAAATCATCAAGCGTGCGCAGCATCGGCAAGGTCGGCGATTGCGGCTTGCGCGACGCGGACGGCGACGTGGCGCGCCCGCTTTCGAAGGTGTTTTTCGCCACAGGCTTGTCCACCACTTGAGCATTCAACAGGTGCGGATACGAGCCGATCACCCGCTGACTGATGCGCCGGCTCAAGCCGCTGCTGACACCGATCAACTCGCACAAGCGCTCGAACGCCTGCACCTGCGCGTCATCGATCCGCTCGTTGGCCACCAGATTGCGCAGGTTGAACTTGCCCTGCTCGTCCTCCAGCCGCCCTTCGAAACCCTGGGTGTTCAACCGCTGCGCCCACGGCTGATCGAGTCGGGTCAGCGGATCGCGCTGCCGCGCGTCCCACAACAATTGCCGGCTGATCTCCAGCCCGCCGTGCAACAGCCAACGGCCCTGCACGCGCAGTTGTTCGGCTTCCAGCGCCCGGGTCGCAACGCTCTGGCGCGTCAGCATGCCGGCGGCGATCACCGCGACCACCGCCGCAATCAGCAGCGCACTGATGATCGCCATCCCCTGCTGGTTCGATGGGCTGTTCATGACCGGCCTTACAACTGCCAGGAACCGATGTCGGCATTCACACCGTCGCCGTCAGGCTGGCCGTCGGCGCCGAGGGAAAAGATGTCGATCTCGCCGTTGGCACCGGGATTGAGGTACTGATAAGGACGACCCCACGGGTCATTCGGCAGGCGCTCCAGGTACGAGCGCCAGTTGCTGTTCTTCGCATCGGCCGGCCGCTCCACCAGCACCTTCAGGCCCTGGCTCTGGCTCGGGTAAGTGCCGTGATCGAGGCGATACAGCTTCAGCGCCTGCATCAACCCGCCAATGTCCTGCTTCGCCGCCGTGGCCCGCGCCTGATCCGGCCGGTCGAGCACCTTGGGCACCACCATCGCCGCCAGAATCCCGAGAATCACCACCACTACCATGATCTCGATCAGCGTAAAACCCTGCTGCCCACGGGGCATCCGGCTCGGTCGATTGGGCTGTTTGAATTGCGCGATATCCATCTCGTCATTCCCTGGCTTGATTCGATTCGACGCGCAGTGTTGCAAGAAGATATGTCAGGGATGTTGAAAATCCTCGGGTGTTTTCGTCGTCAAGCCGTCAAGCACGCGGGTTAGCGTTGAGCGCTGTGTTTTGGCTCTGGGCCCATTATGCGAGCGCCTTCCCGAGAAGCGGGTTTCACCCTGATTGAAGTGCTGGTGGCGCTGGCCATCATTGCCGTGGCCATGTCCGCCGCCGTGCGCGTGGCGGGGTTGATGACGCAGAGCAGCGGGGTCTTGCGGGATCGTTCGATTGCGATGATTGCGGCGCAGAGCCGGATGGCGGAATTGCGGCTGGAGGGGCGATTGCCGATGGGGGTCAAGGCGATGGAGTGTGATCAGGGGCGGTTGTTATTGCGGTGTGAGCAGGTGATTGGGGGGGTGGAGAATGGGCGGTTGCTGAAGGTTGGGGTGCAAGTTTTTGATCGCAGCCAGGAGGGGCCGGCGTTGGCGCGGCTGGAGACGTTGCTTAGCCGGCCGGAAAGTCCTTAGCCCTACCCCCCCTCGAAGCGTCGGACCACCAAGACCCTTTGATAGACGACCGGCTTCTCAACGGCACTTACTCGAACAGCCCTAGATATTCCGCCCAACCATACAAGGCCAGAATTCCCAGCAGAGAAAATGCATTCAATCGATATGGAATTTCGACCCACCGCCGCAAATTCAGCGGAAGGCGCCGGACATCTTCGAGGGCGTTCGGATTATCCAGCAACAGGCGCGAAGGACGCTTGCGAAGCAAAGCAGTGATCAGATTGAGCCTGTGCCTGCGCGCCCAAAAACCGGCACTTCCTTTCTGCGGGCAATTCTGGAGCAGATAACAATTTTCAAGGTGCGACTCGATTTCGGAAAGCTTGAAATACCCGACATAAATCATCACCAGAACGTTGGAAATGATCAGCACCAGTAACCCAATGCCAGTGGCGGCGAACAGAAGTTTGATTTCAGTCATGGGGAGAGACTTCGTAAACCACTTCACCGAAGGCTTGTTTTTCGCTTTGCCCCATTACAAAAAACCTCTGTATTTTCCATACAGCCAAAGCAGTGACGTCCCACCGCAGACGAAATAGCCGACATGAAATGGACGCGTCGCCCAGAACCTGAGTCCTCTGGGAAGGCGCTCAACAGCGTCGATCAGCAACGGTTCCTGCTGTTGGATACTCTTGGAGGTAATCAACCGGCTGACCTCTGTCATTCGAAGAGTTCTCCAGTGAAAACTCCCACCTGAAGAGCGCCAGTCCGTGATCAGGTATAGCCAATCGTCAAAGTGGTTTTCCAGCGCTTCGAGTTTTGTATAAACGGCGTAGAAAATCATTGCGCAGTTGATGATGCCTAGCAGGATCAGCGCTCCACAGGCCCACGCGAATACTGTGCTGGTGATTTCCATTATTCGGAATACTCGTAGATTTTTTGTCCTGAAAACTCACCACCACAGTTTTTCGCTTTGCCCCATTACAAAAAACCTCTGTATTTCCCATACAGCCAAAGCAGTGACGTCCCACCGCAGACGAAATAGCCGACATGAAACGGACACGTAGCCCAGAACCTGAGTCCTCTGGGGAGTTGTTGAACAGCGTCGATCAGCAACGGTTCCTGCCGTTGGATACTCTTGGAGGTAATCAACCGGCTAACCTCCGCCATTCGACGAGATCTCCAGTGAAAACTCCCACCTGAAGAACGCCAGTCCGTGGTCAGGTAAAGCCACTCGTCAAAGTGGTTTTCCAGCGCTTCGAGTTTTGTATAAACGGCGTAGAAAATCATTGCGCAGTTGATCACTGCGAGCAGGATCAGCACTCCCCAAGCCAAGGCATATACCGTGCTGTTGACTTCTATCATTCGGAGTACTCGTAGATTTTTTGTCCTAAATACGCACCACCTTCAGTCATCTGAGTTCCAGTCTCCACGGACCCTGCCGCACCGACCACAAGCACACACACCAGTTTTCCCATTCCTTTCAACTTCGCACATACCGCCGAACCTACTTTCTCGCCGAAATATCCACCAGCGAGAGCTCCGGCGGTACCGCCGACCATTTTCCCTCCCTCTACAAAGCTCACTTGCCTGCATTCCGCCTCGCGGTCGGACGCGCATACCTCGTAGATTTTTGAGCTGGACGCGCCCAGTTGCAGACCTATGCCGAGATAGCCACCTCCCTTCATGAACTTCGCTGCTCTGGCAACGCCCGCAATGTTGGTTGCATATCCGGGCAGTTGTGCCGGTGCGCCTGCCTTGCCCCACCGGTGCGTGAGTCGCTGAACAAGACCATTTGCCCAGGCTTGACCTGCTCACCGAGATGTCGATTGAGTGAGCGGAATTCGCGACGCAGTGAGTCGCCGGGCCTGACTTCGTACAACTCCCGTTCAAGCGCTTCGAGCGTCATGGGTTTCTGAACAATGTGAAAACCCGATTCAGCGGGTTGCGGCAAGGTGTAGGCATGTTCCTCCACCAGGTGTTGTGCGGGAGGTGGCTCGGGTTTGGGCTTGAAGGCGTTCCAGGAGGCACCGCCGTTGTCAGTAGCCATGCGTGGTTTCACCAGTGCCCACTCACCGTTACGCACAGCATCAATGAGTTTTCGCTCATTCACGCCTTGCATGTAGTTCGAACGATGCAGGCCCATGGCGTTTAACAGGTCATCGAATCCGGGCAAGTCGTCCGGGCGATTCAATGCCTGTCGGAAGTCTTCCAAGGCTTGGTAGGAATCGAGGATCTGGTCGCGCTGGCCATGGAGTTCGCTTTGCGGGATGAGTCTGGTCACGTCCGTGTCCCGTTCTGAAAACGGGGGACTTTGGCGAACGGGCTCAGGTTTGAATGCAGGATGGATCGGTGTTCGTTGTAGGGAAAATCCGGATTTCTGGCTACGGGTTCCGGACCCGAATCATCAGTGCTATGCGCCAGCGGAGCCCAATAAAGACGACGCGGGTTAGTTACTGGCCTGTGAAACTCCGTCTGTTTAAGCGACTTTCTGAATACTGTTTAAAGACATCCACCGTTACTTCCTCAAGGCTACAACGCCTTGCGCCATTGCCTACGACTACGCCAGAATCCGCCGGCTTGTGCGTCTGGGGTGCGGGCTTTATCGTTTCCGGGTCACTGAAAAACAGTGATCGGGTTTGGTAGCCCGCACATGAGAGTTGCACAGCATCACCATTCGCGGCGTCGTTTCGTCTCGGCTTTATGGTGGTCATGCACAGGGCACCTTCGGGTGCGCCGGGTTCCTCATGTGCCGGTCTACCAACCTGAGCATGGCCGCCACCTTCGTTTGGTAGCGAAATTGGATGGCCTCCCTTTCTGAAGCATGAGGAGTTTCATCTATGTTCAAGCCAACACCCAATCCCCCCGAAACCGATCCGGTTTCACCCTACAAATTTCCCGATTCCCGAACCCTCAACGAAGCCGCCGAACGCGCCCTCGACCACTACCTAACCCCGCAACAACGCATCATGGGCAGCCACACCAAGCACGATCCCATGTACCTGGCCAACCCGGCTTACAACACCGAATCCCTGCTCGCCAACGCCAGCGAATCATTGGGATCGGCGAGCGAAATGCTCAACAACTTTGCAGCCACGCTGGAGTCTGGTCACCGCAAGACGGCGATCGGGATTGCGCAATTGGTGATGTTGAGCGAGCTGGCGGTGAATCAGGCGTTGGATCATGTTGAGGTGAAGACGTAAGCGGTTGAGCGCTGTAGATCCGTAGCCGGAAAGAAAATGGCCGAGGTTGTCAGGTGTGACTGACGACCTCGGCCAAGGGAACATTTCTATTTTTTGCGGCACATCTCGACGTCATGCTGAGTCTTCAGGTCTGTGTCGATTCCCAAGCGATACCTGCAGTAATCAATAATCCACCCCCGCTCCTCTGCCGTCAGGCGTTCTACCCTCCGGATTTCTCCATCGTTCGCGTGGATGTTGTAGAACTTCATCTGAATCGTCGGGTACTTCTTGATGAAGACAATGGTCTCGATGTCTCCATCCTCAAGGGCTTCGTAGTAACCGACGTAGAGCACGGTTACTACGGCGAGGATTGCTGCGATTAAAAGCTTTTTCATTGCTGTGGCGCCGGCGGTGGAAGCAGTTGGGTTTTAGCTCTGATATTTCTGACCAGCTCCATTCCAATATTTCCGGGGCAAATTTTCCCTTCAGAGCCTTGCCCTGGATATTCCCGGTGGCCACCAAAATTCTTGATAAAAAACACGCTTTTCAATGCGTCGATCAGGCGCATCAGCGAAACGATTTGCTCCTTGGGAATAACGTTTGTGGTGCTGTAACCGATGCTATCCAGAACCACCCTACCTTTGGCGACCCAATCGCCACCCTCCTCCGGGGTCGTCAGGTTTTCCAGCAGGACGATGCCAATCAGCCCTGTGTTGTATTTCAGAACGCTTGAACCCTGAAGCCGAATGTCACGACCTTCAAAAACCTGCCCAGTGCAATCGATGCCGTAGTGGTAGCCAATATCGTCGTACTTCTGGCTCAGGTGTCCTTTCTGGATTTCCTGCATCTGCTCCGCACCGGGAGTGCAACTATGGCTGCGGCCCGCGTGGTGCAAAGCGATCATGGTGTAGTCCCAATCCTTGACCATGTCCTTCTTGCCATCCAACGCTTTCCAGGACGAGCGCTCGACAAACGTGACCTTCAAATCCCGAACCCGTTTGATGATCGCCTCGCGAGTAGCCGCTCGATCATTCACAGCTACCGGTATAGGGCACATGAACTCGCCTGGCTTAATCTCCTGAGCAGTTGCCTGTGTCGCAAAACTGGCGGCCATTACTGTTTCTCCGAAAATTCATGAAGCGTTCGAGCTGGGGCATTGAACGTGATGTGAAGTGAGATTTGGGCATTGGGCGTCGGCGTTTTGATGTGTGCGATGCCATCAGAATCGGTGACGCCTTTGATCTCGACGCCATTGACCGTCGCAACATAGTCACGAAACGCCAAGGGCTTACCCGTCTCACTATCTGTAACACTGAACGACTGCCCGAATCGTTTCTGAATGGCTAGGGGTAAAGGAGGAATGAAAGGTGCCGGGGTATGCGAATCCCCGATGATGACTGTCCCCGAACCACCAATCACAACGTCGCCGTGCGAACCTGTGGTATCGATCAGCGCAGCGTTTTTGCCATTGATGAATACCGTAGCGGAAACACCCGAAACCAGAGCACTTCCACAGGTACAGGAATCTCCTTTACGGGCGGCAGCGAGGCCGTCGAAGAACACGTCGGGGGATCCTGAGGCGATGGCCTTTGGGCCATGCCCGGGCATCGGGCAAGAGGTTGGATCAGTGATTCGTGCGGCAGGCTTTGCCATGTGCTTGACTCCCTGTCAGCGGATTGAACGAGTGCGGACTCTATCAGAAAGCCCCTGTGCAAATAAATTCGTTCCCTTATCTCAGCATGAGCTGAACGGGATCTTAGGTTAGATTAAGAAGAAGGGGATATAGTCGAGGTCATTCGAAGCGAATTAGAATCATCGGCCGAAAGGGCCCCTCATCAACATGTGAGCTGAAAGGAATGCGTAATGCTAGATGACTGCGTTTTTTGTCGTGAACTGCAAGGGAGCCGAGACACCAATTTTGCTCGGCTCTATCCGGAACTCCGTAGTAGGGTCATAGCAGAAACTGAATCGTTTGTTGCATTCCCTTGTATTGGCCAGCTTGTAGAGGGACACTTTTTAGTCGTGCCGCGAAATCATGATTGCACCTTAGCTCAGACCCGCAGCCGAATCGGGTCTACGGGAAACGAGCTGACAGCGTTGCTTAACGCTGCCCATGAGGCGTTAGGGCGGAAGCTAAGTGCCAGCCTTCTTTTTGAACATGGTGCACTGAGCCCTAGCGATGGCGGATGCGGGATTTACCACGCGCATCTGCACGTCCTACCAAATGCAGGGCATATTAATTGCCGAGACTTTATAGGAAGCAATAACACCTTCGAAAGCAAGTCATTGGAGCTGCTCTATGAGGGCATTCCTCATAAGCAATCCTATGCATTGATAGGGAGTGATGAACACGGGTTTACAAGCTGGAACCTCACCGCCCCCCTCCCTAGCCAAACACTTCGTAAGAAGGTCGCTGCAGCACTAGATATTGGCGAATGGGACTGGCGACAGGCTGGTCGAGAAAAATCCCTGCTGAAGTCACTGGAAGGAGTTAATCCATGATTTCCGAAGTGGAAAATATCGAATCTTTGATAAAGTTCGAGTATCGATTTAAAGAGAATCTGAAGCAGCATCGCCAAGATTTAGCAGACCGAAAGCATCTCATGATTGACTTTACAAAAAGATACTTAGGCGACGCACCAGATGAAACAGAACTCGAGAGCGTAACTCTTTTCCCAGTAGAAAGGGCTGGCAAAAGCGGCAGCGAAGTATTTTATCTTGATGTAAGAATCAAAAACCTGGATTACCCCAGACGTTTCATTGCCAAATTTCAAAATATTAAAAACACAAGAAGAGAGCATGCATCTGCGTTTAAAGCAAGTACGGCTCAAATGGCAACCGCCGTAACGAAATTCGAGTTACCTGATAAAGACCTTGGCATGCTGATCTGTGATCTGGCACGGGTGGGTAATCATATAGAATTCCGCAATTTCTTCCTGAGCGACACCAGCACGGAGAGTTGTGAAAGTGCTCTTGTTTCAGCGTTCAAGTTTATAGGAAAAAATCCCAACCCAACGGCTTCGGAGGAATATCTATTTTATAGTGACTATAAACGATACGTGGAGCGATCTGCTATGCCACTTGAGCGCCTAAAAGCCATGCAAGGTGGGCAAATGACTAACATTGGCCTTCAGGAGGTCGCACAAGAAATAGTTAAATATCATGATGACATTCTAGCGGCGTTCAATTTTAAGATCGTGCCGTATCTTGTTCATGGAGACTTACACGCTCGTAACCTGATGGTCAACTCCGAGGATCCTACCCGGACGGAGCTAATCGATTTTGGCTGGGTAAATTATGGGCATCCGGCCAAGGATTTTGTTCTTATGGAGGCTACGCTGAAATTTATGCTACTCCATGAGTTCCTGGCTGGCTTAACAAAGAAAAATAAAATCTCCCTGCATCTTCCTATAGCCACCTATGAGCAGTTCGAAGACTTTCTTTGTAACCACGGACTGCAACTTCCAGAGGTGGAGGTTTTCAATCGCCACCTCCTTGATCTAGGCGAACTTCACGAACTCCAAAAAGACGCACTAATTCGTGTCTACACTTGCTTGAGAGTAGTTCGAAACTCAGCTAATGAGTTGCTGAAAAAATACTGTAACGAGTACATGAAGGACGAGCATAACTCCGCAGAGCGCCACTATTTTGTAAGTCTTTTTTTAGTCGTACTTGGGCTGAGCAACATGTCGGAAATGGAACCGATATGGACCTTGCTTGGGCTGCAAAAAATGGGAAAAAAAATATGGAGCAGCTAGAGCTTACCGTTTCTGATCTCGGTGAAATTCGCCTCCTCCAAGAGGTAATTTTACCTGACGTGTCTGCGAATCAAAGCTCGCAAAATGACGACTGTGCGCTACTCCAGGCTCCGAAAGGGACACTGCTATGGTCAATGGATCCTTGCCCAACACCAGTTGCAGACTGGTTCGGCAAAGCATCGCCAGAGGTTTGGGGTTGCTATACCGCAGCAATAAACCTCTCCGATATTGCAGCATCAGGGGGCCAGCCGATCGGCATGCTTGTATCAATAGAAATGCCTGACGATACCGCTGTTTCTTTCGTTCGTGGTTTTCAAGCTGGGCTGATGGCTACGTTGAAAGACGCAGGTGCGAAGCTACTTGGTGGAAACGTGAAAAGCGCTAAAAGATTTTCCGCTACAGGAACAATTCTTGGTGCCGCCGGTGATAGAACAGTTACCAGAAAGATTGAGAGCCCGCTCGTCACTGCATATTTAGTCGGCCCGAGCGGGGCATTCTGGTCGTCCGTTGTGGCAAATTTTTTTGGTGCATCGGGTCTTTCTGCCCCGACACAGCAGTACTTGAATAACGCTCTTTGTTTTCCTCGCCCTCAGGTAGAAGCCGGCATAGCTCTTGGGCGCCTGCCATTTTCCATCGCTTGCATGGACTGTTCAGATGGACCAGCCAACGCAATGTACCAACTGTCTCAGTTGAACAAGATGGATCTTACCCTCTTCGCAGCACCTGACTGGTCCCTACCTGAAGAACTAATTATGTTTCTCTCCCGGGAAGGAATTTCACTCGAGAATGCCTGCTACAGCTTCGGAGACTGGCAGCTAGCATGTCTAGTACCAGATGAGTTCTGCGTGCCCTTCGAGAACGCTTTGAGCCATTTATCGCTAACAAAGCTTGGTCGAGGCCACGAAGGTACCGGCCACGTAACCGTAGAAGATGGTCGGACATTACAGCTCAGCGCTCTAAACCAGAATTTTCAAGGTGGCTACAACTCCGTCGATAACGTTGAGGATCTGATCGACCGGTACCTTCGACGCCCCATATTTGGATAACCTGCAAAGTTGATTGCCACTTTCACATGTTTTTGCTGGCCGATCCACTGAAGTCGCGCCTGATTTTTAAGGTCTATCGCCTGCTATTGGCCGAGAGCAGCCGCTCACAAACTAAAATAAATCAGTCTCCCTTTTTTCGGATCCCAAACTTTCACGTGATGGTCCATAATGGATCTGACTAATAGAATTCAGGTGAAGCATGGCTGCTATTTCGAATCGCCGTTTTATCCAACCTATCCTAGTAGCGTGCTCGTTCGCGACTGGACTATTTTTCGGCCTAGTAGCAAAAGGTCTGTTGAATCCTTCAGGCTGGGCTGAAACCTTATCCGGTGTCTCTACGGTAATAGCCCTCATTCTTGCCATCGCAACATATATAGGGTGGCACAAACAAAAAATCAGAGAAGACGCTTACTCAACAAAAAAACTGTATATCTCAACACTTGTTCAGATAGAATCAACGACAATACAAATAGCAAACCTGCTATTCAACCTAATCCCGGAAGCTGGCATGTTGGTTCCTAGTGACTCCCAAGCAAAGTCCAGTCTTGAGAAAATAGTTGATAAGAATAACGAACTAAAACTCCATGCCCAATCACTTATATCCGTTAATAGTGAGCTTGGCTTTTGGGGGGCATCCTTGACTCCAGATTCAGCCACAGAACATGCCACGCTGATGAATTCAATAAACGAATACTTAACATCCCTCCATCACCTTCACAACTGCCTCATTAATTTCTACATCCATAGATCAAGCGACAACACCATTGAGCAATGGAAAATAAGGTTTATCGAAGCCAACAAAACCATATTTAATTTGTTTAATTCAAGAAAGAGAAAAAGCATGAGCACAGTTTTTCTAGACTAAGCTCCATTTCAGATATTCTTCGAAGATACGATCAAAAAAAAACAATCGTTTTTAGTGCATTTTTTGGAATCTCTCTCATTTTTATACTAAAATGTTTCGTCCTACTCAGCCTCAGGTGCTATGTAGTTAAAGCTGTAACTTCCCAAGGTGCCTGATTGCACACCTTCCGCAAATTTGGAAAGAGCCTGCTGAAAACCATTTTCATCAGTACTGCTTAGCTTGAGCTCAAACAATGCTTGCTCAAGAAGCTTTTCGAGGGCTAGTGGAGAAGCCGCCTCGACAGTGACAGTAGCCTTTCCTAGTTTCTTTTTATTCATGTTAATATTCCTTCCACTTTTAGAGGCACGGGAGCTTTTTTAACTTCTAACGCCATAGGCTCCGAGCTATAGATCGAGGTTCAAAGAAAACTTACGGAGACTGATATATTTTCTGGCAATAGATCATCCTCCATTTTTTCAACACTTGGTATCGGCCAGAAGCATTCGCATAGCAATGCATTCGATAAAAGAATATCAAAAATCGGGACCGGAACATCTGGGTATTAGATCTCTTCAGGCCTGAGGCTCGGTTGATTGTAGCGACCTCATTACTTCGACACTCAACTCGCGTCGCCTTCCATCCACAAGATTAGTTATTTTCTTGAAGAGTTCAGTTAATTCTACGTGATTATCCCTCTTATCGTATGGGACTATGAAAATCCGCCTAAGCTCTTTATTGATTTCAACAAATTTATCAGTGTGTGTGCCTGAGAGAAAAATGTAGTGGGGGCGCGCATTGGGAATGTTATGAGCATAGTTTTCGATCACCTGAGATATTGCAGGATCGCTTAACGAAAACCCTACAAACAAAACAGTATGCGTCAAAAGAACTGTTTCAATAAACTTCGCGTACGCCCAATTACCATAAGCCTTGTCTGAATAGTCCTTCTTAGTGAATATCATGGTGTCGATTTCATCAATAGAACCATGAATTTTAAAGATGTAGTTTTGCGAATCCCTAAAAGCTTGAAATGAGTCCTCCCCGATGGATTTCACAACGTGCGGATGGTGTGTCGCATTTTGATTTACATCATTCCAAGCCCCCTCTAGATACAAATCAAAATTCGTAGTTAGAACTATTCTTTGATTAAGACCCATGAGAGTCTTTTGTAGCTCAGTAGGTGTCCCTCTTTGAGCATATTCCGATATCAGAAGTTTTTTCCATTCGTCAACGCCCATTCCTCGACTGATCATTTCGCAAGCCATTAAGTAGTCTTGACTCTTGATCATTTGCTTAGCGTGAGCCTTCAATTTTTTATCATCAAGCAAGTCCGCAGCATCTTCTAAAAACTTTGACCAAAGTTTAATTTTACCGCCTGCAACAGTTGTTACGCCAGCAGACACTCCTGCGCCTATAAATATTGCGGCCCGGCGTTCTGCGAGATCGTTAATTAAATCTGGATTTATCGTTCGCATATTTCCTGACCCTATCTCAATCAGCTTTTGAAACAACAAGATTTTCCAAGAAACGCAATGCTAGCGAACTATAAATTTCCCGAGCCTGTTTCCTCATCAGTGTGTAGCTGCCTAATGCACTAACGTTAATCATTGGCTGGTGAAGCGTTTGAGATTTTGGAGCCAGGCTTGCTAGATGCTTGATCTCACCAATATGCGGATTTAAACCCTTAGAATAAAAATAACTTAAATTCTTTTTTACAACCTCCGGCAATTGTTTACTGATATGATTATACGCTTCCACAATTCGAGTGCCTTCTTTCTCCCTTCGTTCTTTATGTTGCTGGGTGACATACCCTAAAAAACGTAATCTTTTATTATTCACCAAAGGCAGCTCAGATGGATCTTCCGAGTTCCTCATTCCAAACTCTAGATCTTTTTCCCACACCTTTACAGCTTCACCAATATTCTTCAACGCCCAACTAGAAAAAATATCTATAGACATAGGCACAAGAAAATAATCTACAGCTAACAATATTGCTCTATTAATAGCACCAAGCGACGGCCCCATATCAAAAAATATATAATCATAGTGCTTTGTTTGCTCTATAACATTATGGAAAACCAAAGTTGTTCTCAATCCACGAATCCCACCGGCTTTCGCATCTCGCCAATCCTGCGCCAAAAGATCTTCTTTCAACGCAAGTCTCGGATCGCCAATTATAACGTCAAAGCCGAAATTTTTAGACTTTAGAATCGGCAGTTCAGTTTTGTAACCTTTGCCAGTGGACAGCGGATGAATCACGCTATATATAGTCTGCGGATCTGTAGAGCCGTATATTTCAAGAAACTGCTCATCTGGCAATACATATTGGGTTAAGTTGCACTGAGGATCCGCATCAATCACTAATACTTTATAATTGTGATTCAATGCCAGCTCGGCTGCAAGATTTGCTACAAGCGTAGTTTTACCTACCCCACCTTTGTTGTTAAAAAAACAAATTGCTTCTGCGTTACTTTTTTTAGATTCTTTCAGATCAATTTTAGACATAGAGCTGCTCTCATCAAGACCAAAAATATGCATCGTACGCTAGGGTGCGCTTTGAGGGTATAGGCTCATGACTTTTCATCAAGTATCGTCCGAATCATACGTAGGATTTCCGCAAAAGCAGTAGCCGTATGACCCTGGTAACAAATACATAGCCTGATTCAAAGCATTTCCTACAGCCAACAGTCTCTTATTTCGAACGACTGGTGGTGCCCGAAATGGACTTGTTGCTTCCTATGGTTGGCCAAGCGCCTTCAATACATCCCCGGCGCCCCAGTACCAACCACCTGACTGAAACGCCAAAATCACGCCCCCCCCCAAAAAAAACTCAAGGCCTCACCAACGTAGGCATCTCCACCCCCTCCCCCAACCTATCCACCCCCAACCTCACCCTCTCCCCACCCTGCTCAATCACCACCCCATCCCCCTCCACCGCCACCAACTTCACCCCAGGACTCACCCGCTCCCCCTGCAAAAAGCTCCTCGGCGGTCCGTCGTTAAGGCTGAGTATCGCCACCGCCCCCCGACTCCCCGCCATCACGCCGCTCACCTTGATATCCACCGGCGCCGTGCGATTGGAAAACCACTGCAACGCCGGGTTATCGCTGCGCGCAGCGAGCAGTTGCGGCGTGGCCGCCGGGGTGTGGGATTCGGCGGTGGTCAGGAGCAGGGATGACCAGGTGGCGATGCCGACCAGGGCGGCCAGCAGTGCGGCGGCCTGGATGATTTGGGGGGGTGAAAAGCGTGCGGTGAATCTCATGGGCTGAATCTCCTTTTAGTCCCGGTGACCAGACTACGCGGCAATTCTCACGGTTTTATTTCACACGCCTTACATGTTGGCCGTGCAGGATGGTTTTTTGGGACGGGCTGGACGCAAGGGAGTGCGCATTCGATGAACCGGTGCAGGCAGCAGGGTTTTACGTTGATCGAGTTGATGGTGGTGCTGGTGATCATCGGGATCGCCAGTGCGGCGATCAGTTTGAGTATCAAGCCCGATCCGTTGCAGTTGCTGCGCAAGGATGCCGAGCGCGTGGCGCAGTTGCTGCAGATTGCTCAGGCTGAGGCCCGCGCGGATGGGCGGCCGATTGCGTGGTTGAGCGATGGCAAGGGGTTTCGGTTCAGTCGGCGCAGTGACAGTGGCAAGGGTTTTGATCATTTTGATCGGGACCCGCAGTTGCGGCCGCGTCCGTGGCAGAGTCCGAAGCTGGAGGTGCGGGTGGAGCCGAAGCAGAAAGTGGTGCTGAACGCGGAGTGGATCAATCCGCCGCTGCAGTTGACGCTGTCTGACGGGCTCAATCGGTTGAGTGTGCTGCGCGATGCTTCGGGCCGGATCAGCGTGCAATGAACAGACAACAAGGTTTTACGCTGATCGAGGTGATGGTCGCGATTCTGTTGATGGCGGTGGTCAGTCTGATTGCCTGGAAGGGGCTGGACAGTGTCACCCGCGCCGACCGCCATTTGCAGGCCAGTGGCGAGCAGAGCGACAGCCTGTTGCGGGCGCTGAATCAGATGCAGCGGGATGTGGAGATGCGCGCCGGGATTGAGCTGACGGAGCCGAAGAAGGTTGGCACTGAGGATGAACCGGCGACGGCCCCGCCTGCCGTTACGGTGCGCAGCAGTGACAGCAAGGGGTTTCGACTGGACATCATTCGTAGCGCGGCGGATCAACCGGGGGCGTTGCAGCGGGTGCGCTGGTGGCTCAAGGGGGACACGCTGTATCGCGCGGTGGCGCCGGCGCGCAGTCGCTATCCGTTGCCGGCACCGACTGCTGGGGTGGCGGTTTTGGGTGAGGTGAGTGATTTGCAGGTGCGGGTTTGGGAGATGGACAAGGGGTGGCGGCAGTTGAGCGGGAATCGGCGGGAGGATCCGTTGGGGTTGGAGGTGCGGTTGACTCGGCAGACACCGCAGGGGGTGGAGAAGTATCGGCAGGTGATGGGGCCGTTGCAGTAAGCCGAAGCACTGAGGTTTGTGTGGGAGCGGGCTTGCTCGCGAAGGGGGCAGAACATTCAACATATCATTGGCTGATCCACCGCTTTCGCGAGCAAGCCCGCTCCCACAGGGTTCCGTGGTGTTTTTGAGTGTTGTGTTAGTTAGCTGAGGACGACTACGCCGCCGGGGAGCTCGGTGCATTTGACGCCGTAGGCATCGCGGATCAGTGCGCCTACGCCGGCCAGTTGATCGAGGGAGAAACGTGCCTGTACGCGGCGTTGGCCGAGCTCCCGATTGAGCAGCAGCAACATGCCCGGACGATAGCGGTTGATCTCGTCGATCATCTGGCTGAGGCTCGTGCCGTTGAACACCAGTACCTGCTGACGCCAGTTCATCACCGCCGCCGTATCTACGCTTTGCACGGTGCCGACCTGTTGCGCGTCATAGGTCAGTTGCTGGCCCGGTTCCAGGCGCAGGCTGCGGCCTTCAACTTCAACATCCACCGCGCCATCCAGGCACGTCACGCACACCTGCTGATCAAGGTTGCGCAGGTTGAACCTCGCCCTGCTCGCCCGCAGCCAGCCGCCACCGGCCTGCATCGCCATCGGCAGGCGTGCGGTCTGCACTTCGACTTCGCCGCTGACCAGTTCAAAGCCTTGCACGCCCTCATCCACCGAACGCTGGTTGATGCGGGTCTGGGTGTTCAGTTCCAGGCTCAGGCCATCCGCCGGTTCGACCCGGCGTTGCTGGCCGACTTCGGTGATGTAATCCGCGCCAAGCCCGGAGAACCCGCCCGGAATCGTGCCGCGCACCAGCAGGAACGCTGCTGACGCGGCAATCGCGCCGCCGAGAAACGCCCGTCGTCCAAACCGACGTGGCGCCTGCGTCGCTTCGGCCGCCGGTTGCAGCAGATGCCACAACGCCTTGCACTCTTCGAAGGCGCGGGCGTGTTCGGGGCTTTGCGCGCACCACTGGCGCAGCGCTCGGGCGTCGGCGACCGTGGCGCGGCCGGAGGTCAGCAGGATCAGCCAGTCGCGGGCTTCGCTTTGCAGACGCTCGGCAGGCGTGGGCTCGGCAGGTGTCAGACGGAAGATGTTCAAACGCACAGGTACTCGACGGGTTGATCGGGAGCTTCATTCACTAGACGGTTTTCCGGCCCCGCGACCGAACCGCTGAAACACTTTTCTTTCCAGTTTGGCCGCGCAGTGTCCGAGGGCAGCCTTGATTTCCTTCTCGACCATGCGTGTGGAGATGCCGAAACGCTGGGAGATTTCCAGGTGCGGCGCTTCTTCCAGGCGTGCGGCGATGAAGATTCGGCGCCGCCGCGCGGGCAGCTCGTAGAGGGCGCTGAGCAGGGACTGGATTTCCTTCTGGCCGCCGACCACGCGCATCGGGTCCAGCGCTTCGTCGCTGACTTGCAGCAGTTCTTCGACTTCGCTGCCGGTGAGCAATCGCGCATCGGCCTGGCGGCGGTCGGCGGCGATGTTCAGGGCCATGCGATAGAGGTAGGCGTTGGGCCGCAGCAGGTTCGGCGGCGCTTCCATGCGGTCGACCCGCAGGTAGGTTTCGTGCAGCACGTCGTTGGCCAGGTCCTCCGAGCCGAGACGGCGTCGCAGGCGCACCCGAAAGTCCTCGTAGGACGTCAGGAACAGCTGGACCATCGAACTTTGTCCGGCGTCTTTCATCCCCCGGAAACTCCTTCCCATTGTGTGCATTCCATGCGCTTTCCTGACGATTCGGGTAACAACAGCAAGGTGACTGGCTGGCGCAATGCGCCGGGTGTGGGCCGGTCGATCTTGAGCGTGTGAAAACTGTCTACCAGCGCGGCATCGCGCCGAACATCGCCGGTGGTGGTGACCAACCGGTTGTGCTGCACCACGCCGTCGCGGCCGATCCACAGCTGCAACACCGCGCGAAAACTGCCGGGCCGGGTCAGTGGCGAACGGCACAGGTTGCGTTCAATCGCGGCCTGCACCGCCGTGGCGTAACTGCGGTTGACGGCTGCGCTGGCGGGGGTGGGTTTCTCCGCCGGCATTGGCACTTCCTCGACTTGCGCAACCTGCAAGGTGAACGCGTCGTCGCGGCTGTACTTGGCCATCAAGCCGCTGCCGCCGAGCATCCGGCGCAACGCTTCGGCAGCGGTGAATTCGCCATCCACCGCCAGGGAGCGGCGACCGCGACTCAACTGGCTGTCGACCAGCACCGCCATGCCGGTGGCGCGGCTGAACTGATCGAGGGCGCGGGACAGTTCCTGGGCCGGGATGTGCAACGTCATGCGCATCGTCGCCGGCACCGGGTCGGCACTGGCACGGCTCAGAAACAAGCCAAGCAGCAGCCCCAGACAGAGCTGGCGCATGAGCGCTGAGCGCGCAAATTCGTCCCTGGCACGGCCTCGCTGCACGGCTGATGCACCCCTGAAAACCGTCATCCTGAGGGCTGTTTATGAATCTGGTGTGACGGCCACTGCAAAAAAACCATCACGGGATCGACGCCGCCGTTGCACTAGACTCTTGAGCCAGAGCGGCCCCTTCGGGCCGGCCAGGAGGCAGGCATGAAAACAGTCTGGAAAGTCGCCCTCGGCGGATTGTTGCTGACGGTGTTTAGCGCTGCACAAGCGGAGGAGCCGCTGGGCTGCGTCGAGGTGACGGTGGGTGGCTACAAGGCGCCGAATTACGACTGCCTTAGCCAGCAGATGGGCAACAACCCTGACGGCGCGGCGGCTGCGCAGAAGAATCAGGAAGCGATGAATGTGCCGGTCAACAAGCGCCCGCCGAATCAGGTGGGACTGGCGACGCCAGCGGCCACCAGTACGCGGATGGGCAATACGTTTGGCACGTCGGTGAAACCGCAGCGCCCGCCGAACTAGCTTTGATCGTTCCCACGCTCCCGCGTGGGAATGCAGCCCGTGACGCTCCGCGTCACTGGACGCGGAGCGTCCCCAGAGGCATTCCCACGCGGAGCATGGGAACGATCAAAACCACAGCCACCGAACCAGCTTTCACCTGATCATTCCCACGCTCCTGCGTGGGAATGCAGCCCGTGACGCTCTGCGTCACTGGACGCGGAGCGTCCCCAGAGGCATTCCCACGCGGAGCATGGGAACGATCAGCGTGTAGGGGGCGCAGCGATGGATGGCTTGTGATCAATCGCTGGGAATCTGACGGAAGCTCACCGCCAACCGATTCCAGCTGTTGATGGTGCTGACGGCCATGGTCAGGTCCACCAGTTCGGTCTCGTTGAACTGTTCCCGCGCCCGCTGGTAAACGTCGTCAGGCACCCGGCTATCGGCCAGCAGCGTGACAGCCTCGGTCCAGGCCAGCGCCGCACGCTCGCGCAGGTTGAAGAAGCCGCTGTCGCGCCAGACCGCAATGGCGTAAAGCCGTCGATCCGTCTCCCCTGCCCGCCGTGCTTCCACGGAGTGCATGTCGGTGCAGAAGGCGCAGCCGTTGAGCTGCGAGGCGCGGATCTTGATCAGGTGCAGCAACGGCGGTTCGATGCTCAGGCTGCTGGTCAGCGCTTCCAGGGCAATCATCGCTTTCATGGCTTTGGGTGAAGCGCTGTAGTAATCCAGACGCGGGGACATGGTCGGGCCTCGGGCAGCAGAAGAGTGATTTCACGGTAAATGCTGGTTGAGCAACGTTACAGCCCCAATTGCACGAAAAAACGGCAGGCCACTGATCCAGGCAAAACACGAAATCTGTGGGAGCGAGCTTGCTCGCGATGGGGGCATTACATTCAACATTGATGTCAACTGACACACTGCTTTCGCGAGAAAGCTCGCTCACACAGGGTTTTGCGCCAATTTGGGGGATTTGCACTACGCAACTTCTGCCGATACCGCATTCGGGGGTAATCTGGCCGACACTTCAGTCGCCCCCGGGAGCCCCGTCGGTATGGAACTTCATGTCGTGATCAACGGCCGCAAGGATCTGGCCGGTCAGTTGTACCAGCAACTGCGCGGCGCCATTGAGTCCGGGCGTCTGGCCGCCGGCACGCAACTGCCGCCGAGCCGTTTGCTCGCCGAGCAATTGGGGATCTCGCGCAAGACCATTTCCGACACTTACGCGCAGCTGACTTACGAGAATTTCCTCACTGGCGTCATCGGCAAAGGCACTTACGTCAACGCCCGCTCGACGCCGGTGCAGCGCAAGCAAAGCCATTCCGAGCTGGCCAGTTCCGAGGTGATCGAGAGCTGGCGCAATCTGCCGGTGTTCCTGCGCCATCCGACGCTTGAGGGTTCGCTGCGTTATGACTTCATCGGCGGCGCCACCAGCAAGGGCCAGTTTCCCCAGGATGACTGGCGCCGCTGCGTCTCTCATGCCCTGCGGCAGATGGCCAATTCCAAGGGTTTCTACAGCGTGCCGGAAGGCCTGCCGGCGCTGCGCAATGCGATTGCCCGGCACATCGCGTTTTCCCGTGGCGTGAACTGTCAGGACGAAGACATCGTGGTGTGCAACGGCGCACAACAGGCGCTGGATCTGATCACCCGCGTGTTGATTCGCCCCGGCAGTCTGGTGGTGATGGAAGATCCCGGCTATCCGCCGGCGCGGCTGCTGTTCGGCACTCACGGGGCGACGGTGGTCGGCGTGCCGGTGGATGCCGAAGGCATTCAGGTTGAACGGATTCCCGAGGGCACGCGGTTGATCTACGTGACGCCATCGCACCAGTTCCCGCTGGGCATGCCGATGAGCCAGGCGCGGCGCGAAGCCCTGCTCGAACGGGCCTATGAACTCGGCGCGATCATCATCGAGGACGACTATGACAGCGAGTTCCGCTACGAGGGCCGGCCCACCGACTCGCTACACAACCTCGATCAGCGCGGTATCGTTGCCTACGTCGGCACCTTCTCGAAAACCCTGTTGCCGGAGCTGCGCCTCGGCTACGCCATCCTGCCGCCGGCGATTCTCGAAGCGGTGATCCGCGCCAAGCAACTCACCGATTTGCATGCCTCCACCCTGCCCCAATGGGCGCTGGCCAAGTTCATCGCCGAAGGCTGTCTGCTCAAGCACATCCGCCGCTGCCACACGATTTATGCCCAGCGCCGTGAACGGATTCTCGCGCGCATGGCCACTGACCTGTCGCCGTGGCTGGAGGCCGTGCCGCCCAGTGCGGGGTTTCACATGGCGGTGTTCTGCAAGGTGCCGATCGACTTGCCGCTGGTGATCGAACTGGCGAAAAAGGTCGAAGTCGGGCTGTACGCCATCAATGGCTTCTATCACCAGCAACCGGCAAAAAACGGGATGTACTTCGGCTTCGGTGCTATCGAAACGCTGGACATCGACATCGCGCTCGACCGCCTGCGCGACATTCTGCAACAGGTTGTTGGTTAGATTGGACTAAATGATTAACCGCCGATTGGTTATTGGTGATCCGGCGGCGCAGGCCTATTCTGCACAAGCGTTATCCCTCAATGAGCAGGATTCGTCCGGCCTGATTCAGGAGTGTGAGCAATGTCCAACGAAGTGATCAACACCGTACAGGTGCAGGCTGCCGCCGGCCGATCGGAGGAGCTGGGCAAGCAGTTGCAGAAGATCGTCGAAACCCTGCGCGAAACGCCGGGCTGCGACTCCTACCTGGTCGACCGCTGCCCCGAGGACAGCCACCGCTGGACGGTCAGCGCCCGCTGGCAGTCGGAAGCGGCAATGCAGGCGCATTTCAATCGCCCGGAAGCCCAGGGCTTCATCGACCTGATCGACAGTCGTCTGGCCAATAGCGTGGATTTCAACAGTTTCCCTATCGTCTGATCCGACGCCTTCGTCGGAACGCCGCCCGGAGCAAGCCCGCTCCCACAGGGTTTCGTGCAGTTCACTAATAATATGAACGACACAGAACACTGTGGGAGCGAGCTTGCTCGCGAAGGCGTATTCGAAAGCGCTGACATCCCCCAGATTGGTCACCCGAACTTCCCGAATATTGGCGGTGTGAATGGCCCGGATCGGGGACTACTGTGAAAGCCGACTCCCCCACTTCACTGGTGACCCGCCATGAAACTCCTGCACATTTTCGCCGCCGCTCTCGCCCTGTCTGTTTCTGCCGCCGCCATGGCCCACGACGCCTCCGAGAAAATCTCGGTCCTCCAGGACCAAATGCTGAAAAACGTCCCCGGCAAAAAAGCCATGATGATCGAAGTCGATTACAAACCCGGCCAGTCCTCCATCGCCCACAAACACGACGGCACGGCGATGGCCTATGTGCTCGAAGGCGAAGTGACTTCTCAGGTCAAGGGCGAACAACCGATCACCTACAAGAAGGGCCAGTACTGGTACGAGCCGGCCGGTTCCGAACATCTGGTGTCGAAAAACGCCAGCAAAACCAAACCTGCCAAGTTGCTGGTGTTCATGGTGTTGTCGCCAGACGAGCAAGTGCTGATCCCATTGAAAAACTGATGGTTGTTCAAGCAGCCATAAATAAAAGGCGCAAATGATTGATTTGCGCCTTTTTTATTACCCGCGGCAATTAATCAAGAACGCTTACAGCCAATGAAACTATTGCATGACAGTCATTCAGCAAATTGTCAGGTTGTTTTCAGTTTGGCGGGAGTAGTCTGAGGCAACTGTCGCCGGTTGCATTTAATCAACCCCGACATCTCTGACTTTCCGACTGAAGTTGCTTCACGGGAGACTCACCATGAAACTTGCCTTTGCCAGTACCTTGGCGATATCGGTTTTAGCGTTGTCAGCCTGTTCTGTTCCTACCGCCCCGAAAGCGGTTTCCTCCCTCGATACCCTGTTCACCCAACCGGTGGGTCGCAGCAGCGCCACCCAGGTCAAAAGCGGCCCCGGTGTCTCGCTGGGCGTCGTCTACAGCCCGAGCACCCAGACCAACCGCGAATACCTGCGCGACTACCAGGCCAACGCCGGCACCGGTTTTGGCCAGAGTCTGCTGGTGCAGCCGATTCATGACGCCTACGTCGCCACGTCAAAACCGGACATGGCGGTGGATTGGGTGAAAGCCTCGCTGCAACGCCAGTTCGGCTCGGTCACGGTGTACCCGGACATGCAGAGCCTGCGTGCGGCGAATCCGGATGTGGTAGCGATCGTCGATACTCACAGCCAGTTGATTACTTCACGCAGTTCGGACATCAAGGCCGATGTGAGTGCGGATTTCTATGACGGCAAGTTCAACTATATCGGGACGGCGAAAGGCTCCGAGGCGAGAGAGTTAACGCCGATCTGGGCGGACTTCAAGCGTTCGGAGGAGATTGTTGCGGATATTAATCAGCAACAGGAAGTTCAGGTTCGGGCGTTGCAGAAGTTTGACCAGTCGCTCAGTAATTTGCTGACCAGACCGGCAGATAAAGTGTCGATGCTTGATAACAAACAAACACATAACTTGCAGTGAAAAACAGGGCCTAATCGACTTGCCAGCGATGAGGCCGGATCAAACAACACAAATCCAGCCGCCATGAAAAAGCCCCGGCATCTCTCGATGCCGGGGCTTTTTCATTCAACAGTTACTCAAGCAAGCTCAAGCTCCGCAGTCGCCGCAGCAGGCACGACCGCCTGACCGCTCAGCGCCACGTCGTTCAGCTCACGGTTGGCCACCGCGTACATGGCGTAATCGGTGCCGCTGGCGGCACGGATTTCCACCAGCATGGCGCGCCAGCGTTCGATCATGGCGTCGTTCTGCTTCATCCACAGTGCCAGACGGGTTTCCACGTCCGAATCACCGCCGCCGGCTTGCAGAACGGCGATGGTGATCGCGCGTTGCTGCCAGTCGACGTCGTCGCGGAACGCTTCGCGGGCCAGGGCTTGCCAGTTGTTTTCAACGGGCAAGGCGCTGATCTGCGAAATGTACCAGGTGATGTCCAGCGCGCTGCCCACGGCGAAGTACGCCTTCGCCACTTCGGCTGGATCCTGACCGGTCACGTCGGCCGCTTCGATGATCGGCAGCAGCGTGTAGAGGTGGGTAGTCCCCGCCACCATACGCGCCAGCAGCTCCGGAACACCGGCAGCCACGTAAGCCTGATAACGCTCTTGCCAGTTCTCACGGATTTCGCCGCTCAGCAGCTCGTCCAGCTTCAGGCCCAGCTCTTTCAGGTGCGGACCGAAATGCGCGACGTCACGGGCAGCGTTCTGCTCGTTGCGGCGGGCACGCAGGAACCAGCGCGTAGCGCGGCGGCCCAGGCGCATCAGCTCGTCCATCAGCTCCAGTTGCACGTCAGCGGAGACCTGATAGTCCAGCGCTTCGATCTGACGGAACCAGTGCGGGAGGTGGAAGATGTCGCGCACGATCACGTAAGCGCCCGCCACGTTCGCCGGGGTCATGCCGGTGGACTCTTTGAGTCGCTGAACGAAGGTGATGCCCATGTGGTTGACCAGATCGTTGGCGATCTGGGTGCTGACGATCTCGCGCTTCAGGCGGTGACGACGCATGGCTTCGGAGAACTTGCTGACCAGGGTCGGCGGGAACGCCGTTTCCATGTCGCGGGTCAGGTAGTCGTCGTCCGGCACCAGGGAGCCCAGCAGCTGCTCCTTGAGGTCGATTTTGCTGTACGAGATCAGTACCGACAGTTCAGGGCGGGTCAGACCTTGGCCTTCGGCAACGCGTTCGGCCAGTTGCTCTTCGGTCGGCAGGAACTCGATGGCGCGATCCAGCTTGCCACGGGCTTCCAGGTCGCCCATCAGACGTTTGTACTCGGCGATGCGTGCGTAGGCACGACGGGCCGCCAGGGACAGGGCCTGAGTCTGCTTGTAGTTGTTGCCCAGCACCAGACCACCGACTTCGTCGGTCATGCTCGCCAGCAACTGGTTGCGTTGCTTGTCGGTCATGTCGCCGGCCTGAACCACTTCGTTCAGCAGGATCTTGATGTTGACTTCATGGTCGGAGCAGTCCACGCCACCGGCGTTGTCGATGAAGTCGGTGTTGGAACCGCCGCCATTGAGACCGAACTCCACACGACCCAGTTGGGTCATGCCGAGGTTACCGCCCTCGCCCACCACTTTGCAGCGCAGTTCGTTGCCGTTCACGCGCAGCGCATCGTTGGCCTTGTCGCCGACATCGGCGTGGCTTTCGGTGCTGGCTTTCACGTAAGTACCGATACCGCCGTTCCACAGCAGATCCACCGGCGCCTTGAGCAAGGCGTTCAGCAGCTCGGTCGGGGTCAGCTTGTCGGCCTGGATGTCGAAGCGCTCTTTCATCTGTGGCGAGATGGCGATGCTCTTCGCGCTGCGCGAGAAGATGCCGCCGCCTTCGGACATGATGCTGGTGTCGTAGTCGGACCAGGCCGAACGCGGCAGGTCGAACATGCGCTTGCGCTCGACGAAGCTGGTGGCCGGGTTCGGGTTCGGGTCGATGAAGATGTGCATGTGGTTGAACGCAGCAACCAGTTGCAACTTGTCGGACATCAACAGGCCGTTACCGAATACGTCGCCGGCCATGTCACCCACGCCGACCACAGTGATGCTGTCTTCCTGGACATTGATGCCGCGTTCGCGGAAGTGACGCTGAACGCCAACCCACGCGCCCTTGGCGGTGATGCCCATTTTCTTGTGGTCGTAACCGGCCGAACCACCGGACGCGAACGCGTCACCCAGCCAGAAGCCGTAGTCGATGGCGATGCCGTTGGCGATGTCGGAGAAAGTTGCAGTGCCCTTGTCCGCCGCGACCACCAGGTACGGGTCATCGTCGTCATGACGCACGACGTTGACTGGCGGTACCAGTTTGCCGTCCTTCAGGTTGTCGGTGATGTCCAACAGGCCCGAGATGAAAATGCGGTAGCAGGCGATGCCCTCGGCCGCGATCTCGTCACGGCTGCCGCCCAGTGGCAGGCGACGCGGCAGGAAGCCGCCCTTCGCGCCCACCGGCACGATGACCGAGTTCTTCACTTGCTGGGCTTTTACCAGGCCGAGGACTTCGGTACGGAAGTCTTCTTCACGGTCGGACCAGCGCAAGCCGCCGCGAGCAACGTTGCCGAAACGCAGGTGCACGCCTTCGACGCGTGGCGAGTAAACGAAGATTTCGAACTTCGGAACCGGTTTCGGCAGTTCAGGGATCAAGTGCGGGTTGAACTTGAAGCTGAAGTACGACTTGTTCTGGCCGTTGGCGTCGGTCTGGTAGAAGTTGGTGCGCAGGGTCGCTTTGATCAGGTCAAGGTAACGACGCAGGATGCGGTCTTCGTTGAGGACTTGAACGTCGTCCAGCGCGGTCAGGATGGCCTGTTCCAGACGCTGTTGCTTGTCGTCCAGATCATCGCTGCCCAGCTTGCGGGCCAGATAGAAACGGGTCTTGAACAACCGGGTCAGTTCGCGAGCGATGTCGGTGTGGTTGTTCAGGGTGCTGGCGATGTAGCCGAGGTCGAAGCCCAGGCGGATCTGCTTCAGGTAGCGGGCGTAGGCACGCAGCAGCGCAACGTCGCGCCATGGCAGGCCGGCGGTCAGCACCAGACGGTTGAACGCATCGTTCTCGGCATCGCCACGGACGATGTGGACGAAGGCGTCCTGCAGGGTGTCGTTGAGTTGCTGGATGTCCAGGTCCAGACCTTCGGCAGCGGTGAACGCGAAGTCGTGGATCCAGAACTCGCGGCCGTTGTTGTGGCGCAGGCGATACGGGAATTCACCGAGCACGCGCAGGCCGAGGTTTTCCAGAATCGGCAGCACGTCGGACAGTGCCAGCGGAGTATCGGCGTGATACAGCTTGCAGTGCAGCTCACGTGGGCCGGAGGCCAGCGGCTGGTAGAAGCTCATCGCCAGTGGCTTTTTCTCGCTCAGGTTCAGCAGGTGCTGCATGTCGACCACGGCCGAGTGCGCAGCGAAACGCTCGCGGTAGCCAGCCGGGAAGCCTTTCGGGAAATCGGCCAGCACGTTGGTGCCGTTGGCTTCGCCGAAGGTTTCGACGGTCAGGGCGGCGTAGTCGTCCTGCCAGCTGCGGCAGGCCTGGATCACTTCGTTTTCCAGTTGCAGCGGGTCGATGTCGATGCGGTTTCTCGGGTCGACGCGCAAGATCAGTTGCACGCGGGCCAGCACGGACTCGGAGAAGAACGTCCAGAATTCGCAGTCGGAGGCTTTCAGACGCTCCATCAGCACTTGCTGGATCTTCTGGCGGACTTCGGTGGAGTAGATGTCGCGCGGCACGTAGGCCAGGCAGTAGCAGAAACGGCCGTACGGGTCTTTGCGCAGGAACACGCGGATCTTGTTGCGCTCCTGAATCTGCACGATCGACATCACGGTGCTGAACAGTTCGTCGACCGGGGTCTGGAACAGGTCGTCACGCGGCAGCACTTCCAGAACCTGTGCCAGTTCCTTGCCCAGGTGAGCCTTGGCCTGGAAGCCGGAGCGACGCTCGATCTCTTCGACCTTGCGGCGGATGAACGGGATGACACGCACGCTTTCGCCATACACCGACGAGGTGTACAGGCCCATGAAGCGGTGTTCCTTGATGACTTTGCCGTTGGCGTCGATTTCACGGATCGACACGTAGTCCGGGTAGGCCGGACGGTGTACGCGGCTCGGATGCGCGGCTTTGGCGAACGACAGCAGCGTCGGTTCACGCAGGTAGGCAACGGCGTAGTCTTCGATGTGGCGGTCTTCGTTGGTCAGACCGGTGCGCAGCATCTTGGTCAGGCCGAGGAAGGAGTTCTGGTCGTATTCGATGTGGCCGCCATCGGCCTGATCGACAACAGTGAATTCTTCGTAGCCGAGGAAGGTGAAGTGGTTGCCCACCAGCCATTCCAGAAAGCTTTTGATTTCGTTCTTTTCGTCGGCATCGACGGCGAATGCGCTGTTATCGAGCTTGGTGAGGATTTCCTGCACCTTGGCCTTCATCGGCTCGAAATCGGCGACCGCGACGCGGACTTCACCCAGGACCTGTTCCAGCTCCTTGGACAGCACATTCAATTCGGCCGCATTGGCGCAGCGGTCGATTTCCAGGTACATCAGCGACTCGTGCAGCACGCCTTCGCCGGTGGTGCCTTTTGGCAGGATTTCCAGCAATTCGCCCTTGTCGTTGCGACGCACGCTCAGCACGGTGGTCTGCAGGGTGTGGATGCTGTAGCCGCGACGGTTCAGCTCGGTACGCACCGAGTCCACCAGGAACGGCAAGTCATGGTGCAGCACTTCGACCGCGGTATGGGTCGACTGCCAGCCGTGACGTTCGTAATCGGGGTTGTAGACGCGCACTTGCGGTTGCGCGTGATCGAAGCGCTCAAGCAGGCGCCACGCAGAAAGAGTACAGCCAGCGAGGTCGGAGAGGCGACGTTGGGTCAGCTCGTCCAGGGAAATGATGCCGAAGAATTGTTCAGCGAACAGCGCCACTTGTGGCAGTGCCTGTTCACTGATGTGCTGCGCCAGTGCCGCTTGCAGTTGGTGCTGGAAGTCGGCTTTGCTGGCTGCGGTGAAGAACGCCATCTGTGGTACTCCGCTTGGGCTTGTTATTGATGGAAAGCGTCGCGTACAAAACCCCTTTCGGGGCGTTCCGTCGCCCTGTTCCTGAATCTCGGGCAGAGGAAACAGGGTGACAGGTGGGTGAAGCTGGACGAGACACTCAGGTCACATTCACCTTCCATGAATGAGCATCTGCAAAAACGACTGCCTGGCGCCGCTCGCGGGGCCATGGCAATGCCTTTACGGGTGCTCATCCGTTGCGCAGCTTAATGGGTGCGACAATGTGTCTGCTTGCGGTGCTGCGACATATTCGGTCATTGGCACGTAAACCAAGGCCTGCGCATCGGTAAACACTAGCATTCATGGGGCAGAGCGCCGGTCTGAATGCCCGTTTTTACGGTACAGGCGTGCCCGGAATGACCATTGACCTGTGTCGCGTTCACGACACATCCTCTGACACTCTCACATGCAGAAATTCCCGAGGGCTGGCAGAATCGCGCCCAATTGCGACCGACAAGCCCGCCGAGACAGGAATTCCCCCATGCAAATGACCACCGCCCTTTTGATCGTCAACCCGTGCGACGACGAAGAAGACAACATGGCCATGCTCTGCTGCCACAGCGATAAGGGCGAAATGTTCCTGATGAGCCGCTACCCGGACGAGGAAGAACTGGAGATCACGCTGGATGGCGAGCCGTCGACCCTCGACGGGGTCAAGGCCACCCTGAGCAAGACCCAGTTGAAGATCGAAATCGCGGCCGCGGATGCCGATGCGTTGAATGGCGATGATGTGCTTGAAATCACCTTCAACCCGGACATGGTGGACTTGGCTGAAGTCGAGGAAACCCTGAAGAACATTCTTGAGGGTACTGGCACCTTTATCAGCCAGATTTGAGGGTGTCTGCACTGGCCCCTTCGCGAGCAAGCTCGCTCCCACAGTGACCGCGCTCTGCCAGGAGAATATGGTCCATTGTGGGAGCGGGCTTGCCCGCGAAAGGGCCCTCGACAACACCGCACATCCCCCGCCCTACAAATTTCCAACAATTGACCCGGTCATTTCCCGCACTTTGCGCAAAATGCCGTTAGTCGCCACCCCCTGCGATGGATTAAAGTAACGCCCCCAGCCCCGGCGTTATCCGAACGCCTGTGGCCACCCTTTCCAGGAACAGTCATCGATGGAACATCGTGAAGCGCTACTGGCGCTGCGAACCTTTCTTTCAACGCAGATTCTCGGCCAGGAAAAACTCATCGAGCGCTTGCTCATCGCCCTGCTCGCCGACGGCCACATGCTGGTCGAGGGCGCTCCGGGTCTGGCCAAGACCAAAGCGATCAAAGAGCTTGCCGAGGGCATCGAAGCCCAGTTCCATCGGATTCAGTTCACCCCCGACCTGCTGCCCGCCGACATCACCGGCACCGAAATCTACCGCCCGGAAACCGGCAGCTTTGTGTTCCAGCAAGGCCCGATCTTCCACAACCTGGTGCTGGCGGACGAAATCAACCGAGCCCCGGCCAAGGTGCAATCGGCGCTGCTCGAAGCCATGGCCGAACGCCAGGTCAGCGTCGGGCGCAGCACTTACGAGCTGTCGCCCCTGTTTCTGGTGATGGCCACGCAGAACCCGATCGAGCAGGAAGGCACCTATCCGCTGCCCGAAGCCCAGCTCGACCGGTTCCTGATGCACGTGAAAATCGGTTTCCCGGACGCTGCCGTCGAACGCCGGATTCTGCAACAGGCCCGGGGCGAAGCCCTGAACGGTGAAACCAAGCCCGAGCGCCGGGTCAGCCAGCAGGCGATCTTCGCCGCGCGCAAGGAAATTCTCGGTCTGTACATGGCGGACGCCGTGGAGGAATACCTAGTGCAACTGGTCATGGCCACGCGCAACCCGGCCAAATTCGATCCGGAAATGGCCGAGTGGATCGCCTACGGCGCCAGCCCGCGCGGCTCCATCGCCCTCGACCGCTGCGCTCGCGCCCATGCCTGGCTGGCCGGACGCGACTTCGTCAGCCCGGAAGACATCCAGGCCGTGCTGTTCGACGTATTGCGTCACCGCATCATTCTGTCGTTCGAGGCCGAAGCCGCAGGCATCGACCAGGATCGGGTGGTGCAACGGATTCTCGACGTCGTAGCCGTCGCTTGACACCGATGAACGCCACCCTGCCTTCCGAACCGGGCATCCGCATCAGCCTCGCCGAGCTGATCGAGATGCGTCACCGCGTGCGCGAAGTGCAGCTGTTTTCCACGCCGAGCCAGCGCAGCCCGCTGATCGGCCTGCATCACTCGAAATTCCGTGGTCGTGGTGTCGACTTCGATCAGGTGCGGGTCTATCAGGCCGGTGACGACGTGCGCACCATCGACTGGCGCGTGACCGCACGGACTCAGGAGCCACACACCAAGCTGTTTCATGAAGAACGCGAACGGCCGATTTTCATCATGGTCGAGCAAAGCACGCGGCTGTTCTTTGGCTCCGGTCTGATGTTCAAGTCGGTGCTCGCGGCGCAGGCGGCGGCGCTGATCGGCTGGGCGGCGCTGGGTCACAACGATCGGGTTGGCGGGCTGGTGTTCGGCGACAACGAGCATTACGAAATCAAACCGCGCCGCAGCAAGCAGAGCCTGTTGCAGCTGCTCAACCGGCTGGTGAAGGTCAATCAGTCGCTGCACAGCGAGCGGGAGCCGGATCGCGATGCGTTCGGCGTGGCGTTGCGCCGGGCCCGCGAAGTGCTGCGACCGGGCAGTCTGGTGATCGTGATCTGCGACGAGCGCGCACTGTCCGACAGCGCCGAGCAGCAATTGAGCCTGTTGTCGCGCCATTGCGACCTGCTGATGCTGCCGCTGTCCGATCCGCTGGATCACGCCCTGCCCGCTGCCGGGCTGCTGAGATTCGCCGAGCGCGGCGCGCAGCTGGAACTCGACACTCTGAATTTCGACCTGCGCCAGACCTACCGCGCCCAGGCCGAAGCACGCATCGCCCGTTGGGAATTGCTCGCGCAGAAGCTGCGCGTGCTGTTGATGCCATTGAGCACCCAGAGCGAAATGGTCGAACAGATGCGCGAATTCCTTAACCCGCAACGTCCGGGGAAAGGTCGATGAACGGCCTCGAACAACTGCAACCGCTGATCTCCCCGCCACCGATTGCCTTCTGGCCGCCGGCGCCGGGCTGGTGGCTGCTGCTTTTGCTGGTGCCGGTGATCGGGTTTGCGGTCTGGCGTCTGCGGCGTTTCATTCCGATCAAGAAAAAACCGATCGTGCGCGCCGAGCTGCCGCTCGACCCGGTGCGCATCGCCGCACTCGCCGAACTGGCGCAGATGCCCAAACCCTACGACGGCGCCCCGGCCGGGGCCTGGCTGCAGCAACTCAACGGCCTGCTCAAGCGCCTGTGCCGCAACCACTATCCCTATAGCCAGAGCCACACCCTCAACGGCCGTAAATGGCTGGCGTTTCTCGACAACCGTTGCCCTGCCGCCGGCCTGACCCGCTGGATGGTGCTCGTCGAAGGCGCCTACAAACCCGAGTGCAAACTCGACGACAAAGCCATCGCCGGCCTTACCCAGGCGGTCGAGACCTGGATTCGCAAACATGTTTGAGTTCGCCTGGCCGTGGATATTTTTGCTGTTGCCGCTGCCGTGGCTGATGCGCCTCGTGCTGCCGGTGGCCGACAGCGGCGAGCCGGCGCTCAAAGTGAGTTTCCTGGGCGACCTGGAAGGCCTCGCTCGCCGTCGCGCCCGGGCCAATCTGCCAGCGTGGCGCCAGCAGGCACCGTTCATGTTGCTGTGGTTGTTTCTGCTGATCGCCGCCGCCCGCCCGCAATGGCTCGGCGAACCGCTGCCGATTGCCGCCAGCGGTCGTGATCTGCTGGTGGCAGTGGACGTGTCCGGCTCGATGGATTTCCCGGACATGCAATGGAACGACGAAGACGTCAGTCGCCTGTCGCTGGTTCAGCATTTGCTCGGTGATTTTCTGGAAAGCCGCGACGGCGACCGGGTCGGTCTGATCCTGTTCGGCAGCCAAGCCTACCTGCAAGCGCCGCTGACATTTGACCGGCGCACCGTTCGGGTCTGGCTTGATGAAGCACGGATCGGCATTGCCGGCAAGAACACCGCGATTGGCGACGCCATCGGTCTGGCCCTCAAGCGCCTGCGCATGCGTCCGGCCCAGAGCCGGGTGCTGATTCTGGTCACCGACGGCGCGAACAATGGCGGCGAAATCGACCCGCTGACCGCCGCTAAACTGGCCGCCAGCGAAGGCGTGAAAATCTACCCGATCGGCATCGGCGCCGACCCTGAAGAAAGCGGCGCCACGGCACTGCTCGGCACCAATCCGACCCTTGATCTCGACGAACCGGCGCTCAAGGCCATCGCCGACGTTACTGGCGGCCGCTATTTCCGCGCCCGCGATGGCAAGGAACTGCAAGCGATCAAAGACACCCTCGACCAGCTCGAGCCCGTGACCCAGCAGCCGACCCAGGCCCGCCCCACACAGGCGTTGTATCAGTGGCCACTGGCATTCGCGCTGCTGTTGAGCATTCTGCTGGTTGCCCGCGTACTGTGGCCCGACAACCTGCTGCAGCGTTTTTTCACCAAGGAGTTGTATCTGCAAAGCCCCTTGCCTGACTGGCGCGACCGCCTCAAACGCCTGCGTTTGCGGAGGCGCCGATGATCGCCCTGTGGCCGCACTGGTTCCGCCCCTGGTGGCTGTTGCTGCTGCCGGTGCTCGGCTGGCTGATCTGGCAGCTCTGGCACCGGCAGAAACGCGCCGGTCGTTGGCAAATGATTCTGCCGCCGGCCTTCCACGCCACGCTGCTCAGTGGCGGCAGCGGTCGCGACAGCAAGTTGCCGTGGGTCGCCCTGAGCATGGCCTGGCTGCTGACGATTCTGGCGTTGCTCGGGCCAAGCTGGGAACGGGTCGAACAGACCAGCCAGAAACCCGCCGACCCGTTGGTGGTGGTGCTGGAACTGACCCCGGAAATGCTCGCCACCGACTCGCCGCCAACGCGACTGGAACAGGCCCGGCGCAAGCTGTTCGACCTGTTGCAGGTGCGCAGCGATGCGCAGACCGCCATCGTCGTTTACGCCGGCAGCGCCCATACGCTGGTGCCGTTGTCGGATGACCTGGCGACCAGTCGCAATCTGCTCGACGCGCTCAAGCCTTCGCTGATGCCGGAAAGCGGCCACCGCGCCGATCTGGCGGTGAGCAAGGCATTGGCGCTGCTCAAGCAGGGTGCGTTGGGTCAGGGGCGGATTCTGCTGATTGGTTCTTCGCTTTCCGAAGAAGAACGCCAAGGCATTCGTCATGCGCTGAGCGGCCAATCGGCGCAGTTGTTGATGCTCGGTGTCGGCACCGCCGAGGGCGCGCCGATTGCTCAGGAGGACGGCAGTTTCCTCAAGGACGCTCAGGGCGCGATCCGCGTACCGCAACTCGACAGCCCTGGCCTTGGCGCGTTCCTCAACGCGGTCGGCGGCGAGTACCGCAGCGCACGCCTGGATGAATTCGATCTGGGCGACCTCGGCCTGCTCGACGGCCCGCGCAGCCTGCGCAGCGATGGCCAGACCGTGCGTCTCGACACCTGGGCCGATCAGGGTTACTGGCTGCTGTTGCCACTGCTGTTCCTCGCCGCGTGCGCCGGGCGGCGTGGCTGGCTGTTCTGCCTGCCGTTGCTGCTGGCATTGCCGCAACCGAGCTACGCCTTCGACTTCGAAGACCTGTGGCTGCGTCCCGATCAGCAAGGCCTGCATCTGCTCAAACAGAAGCGTCCGGCCGAGGCAGCGAAGCATTTCGAAGATCCGCAATGGCAAGGGGTGGCGTTGTACGAAGCCGGCGACTACAGTGGCGCCGCTCAGCGTTTCGCCGAGGGCAATGACGCCCACGCCCACTACAATCGTGGCAACGCACTGGCCAAAAGCGGCGAGCTGGAAGCGGCGCTGGACGCCTATGAACAGGCTCTGGAACGTCAGCCGGATCTGCGTCCGGCGCTGACCAACAAGGCGCTGGTGGAAAACCTGCTGAAACAGAAAAACGCCCCGCCGCCGGCCGAACCGCAAGACAAACCGGCGCAGCCAAACCTACCGGGCGACGAACCACCGCCACCGACCGCTCTGCCGCCAGCGGTCAAGAGCGAAACCCACAGCGAGCCGCAAACCGGCGAGTCCGCCAGCGAGCCGCCGCCGACTACCCCGCCGCTACCGGGCGCCAACGAGTTGCCGGACAGCGAACCGGGCGAGGAACAGAACACACCGCCGCTGCTGCGCCCCAATGAGGACAACCTCGAAGGCGAACAACAGCAGGCGCTGGAACAATGGCTGGGCAAGATCCCGGATGACCCGGGCGAACTGCTGCGACGCAAATTCTGGTACGAACAGCAACAACATCAGGATCAGGAAAACATTCGATGACCCGTTTCACCGCTCTCTTGCTGCCCCTGCTGATTTGCACGGCCACCGCCCAGGCGGCCGAGCTGACGGCCAGTGTGGATCGCAGTCGCCTGAACTCCGGCGAGACGGTGGAACTCACCCTCGAATCCAACGATGTCACGCAGTTCGGCAAACCGGACCTGAGCCCGCTGGAGCCGCTGTTCGAAGTGCGCGGCACGCGTCAGGTCAACCAATTGAACACGCTCAACGGTGACAACCGCGCCACCACGCGCTGGATCATCACGTTGCTGCCCAAGGAGAACGGCAGCGTTGAAATCCCGCCGCTGAAACTGGGCGACGTCGAGAGCCAGCCGATCACCGTGCAAGTGATCGAGAGCGACACCCGCGAAGAAAACAATGCCCGCGAACCGGTGTTCATCGAGGCCAGCCTCGACCAGACCAGTGTCTACGTGCAGGCCCAGGCCATCCTCACGTTGCGCATCTACCATTCGGTGTCGCTGTACGACGACAGCAGCCTGACGCCATTGCAGATCGCCGACGCGCGCATCGAGCAACTGGGCGACATGCGCACCTACGAAAAAGACATCAACGGTGTGCGCCACGGCGTGATCGAGATGCGCTATGCGATCTATCCGCAGCACAGTGGATTGCTGAGCATCGCCCCGCAAACGTTCAGCGCCACACTGGTCGATACCCAGCCCTCGCAGGACGCCACGACGCAGGGGCCGAAGCCGGGCAAACTGATGCACATCAGCTCCGCCGCGACTTCGCTGACGGTCAAACCCAAACCGATGACCTACCCCAGCGATGCGCCGTGGCTGCCGGCCCGCAGCCTGAGCCTGAGCGAAAGCTGGAACCCGGAGCCGGAGCACACCCAGGTCGGCGACTCCCTGACCCGCAGCCTGACCCTCAAGGTCGAAGGCCTGGCCAGCTCGCAACTGCCCGCCCTGCCCGCCACCGAAGCCAACGGCCTGCGCCGCTACCCGGATCAACCGGTGCTGAACAACCAGAGCAGCGACCGCGGCCTGATCGGCAGCCGCGAAGAACGTGAAGCGCTGGTGCCGAGCCGCAGCGGCTCGATCGAGTTGCCAACAGTAGACGTGGTCTGGTGGAACACCTTCGAAGATCACCTGGAACACACCAGCCTGCCGGCGCGCACCCTGCAGGTGGCGAACAACCCGAGCCTGCAAGTCGACACCCCGGCGGGCAACGCCCAACCGCTCAGCGCCGCCGACAGCGAAGCCTTGTGGTGGTGGAAGCTCAGCACGTTCGTTTTCGCCTGCACCACCCTGCTCGGCTTCGGCCTCTGGTGGCGTGCCCGCTGGCAACCGGCAATCCTGCGCGCCGCACAAACCGGCCCGAGCCCCCGCACCCTGCTCGACGACATCAAACGCGCCAGCCAGGCCAACGACCCCCACGCCACCCGCCAGGCCCTCGACGCCTGGGCCCGTCAGCAGCCGGAAACACTGGCGGACATGGCGGCGCGATTTGTGCCGCTGTCGGATGCGCTTGATGGGCTGAACGGCGCGCTGTACAGCGAGACCGGGCAGCATTGGCAGGGAGAGGATTTGTGGCGGGCGATTAGGACGATTCCGACGGCGGAGCGGGTGCAGGATCCGGTTGGGGATAGTGGGTTGCCGCCGCTTTATCCGAAGTAGTTCAAGTAATCGTCAGCGTCTGATTACTCACGACAACTGACGATCACCTCTCATGGGTTTGGCCATCAATAGTTGAACTTCGTCCGCACTTGCTCGCCTTAATCCCAAAAGGGGACAATCCCAAAAGGGGACAGATCTATTTAATCAAATAAATCTGTCCCCTTTTTTTCTTTCAATTTTTCACACCTTATAACCTGCCTCTCTCATCTTCCTTAAAAGCGTCTCATCAAGTTGCTGATCAGAAGTACCTCTCATCGACTTGACACTTTTCCAATGCCAAATCACAGAAATAACCTTATCATCCAAACGATCATACTCCTCCAAAAAAGCTTCTGCCAAAACATACTTATCCAGATCATGAACAGTTTCCAGCATCATATTAAACACTGTGCTCGGCAACTCTCCATCCAATATTTTTGCAAATAGACGCCTATTTTCCGAAAGTGACATAAGTGGTGTATCCGTCATCTTCAATTTTCTCGACCTTCGTGAAGCCGTACTTTTGGGATATTTTTCCGGTCCACGTGTTCAAAGCAGCATTTTCTGGTGACATCCCATTGGCGATATTCTGACGATATTGAGCAGTATTCACACTGCCAGCATCCTTCTCCCAAGAGCCACGGATTTTATTGACCTGGACACCTTCACTGCCGATTCGCCGCATCGCGCTAGCGAACATATCCGTACCCGAAGCCTCGAAATAAGGATGGTCCTTCGCCGCGCGAATTTCAAACGCCAGAACTCCTTCGTCATTCACTCGGACAATCAATCCCGCTATTCCATCAGGATTGCCGTATTTCCACGTAGTAATCCCATTGACGGTAGGCAATCTATCAAACGCATTGGTAACATCGATTTTCGGGATGGGTGGCTCAATTTTTTCCACCCCAATGACGCTTTTCGCAAACCCCGAGCTTACCCGACCTATTACGGCAGCCAGCCCTAAAAAGGAGAGCTCGCCAGCCATGAACTGGCCCCACGCTTTGACGAACTCGGTGGCAGGCTGCACACCCTCAAAACCTTGCCCTTCACCGAGTGCTCGTTGTACTTGGGCAATGTCCTCTGCTGATGCCCCTATGCTTTGCATGTACTCCGTCAAGGTCGTTGATGCGTTGGCATACTCCGTCAACCCCGGAGGCATGTGAAAATCATGATTGTAGGTCGTAGCATTCCCGGCAATGCCTGCACCCAGTTGCAGGTCATCACCTACCGCTGCTGCCCCTATCATCCCGGTAAGTTGAGAAAGCATTTGATGCATATCTTTGTTAGTGCCGACGAAGTCAGCCAGAACGTTCATCGCCGCTTCGTTCAGGCCGGCAGCCGCCGCTCCGGTGGCAAAATCTCCGCCCATGGCCTGTGACAGTAAGCCTCCCATCAGCGCATGCGCGACAGTCTTTTCAAGACTGCCCTCTGGAAACTTGATGGTGTCACCAACCCAATTGAACCCGGTTGCCATGGCGACGCTACCCGCCTGCCCCACCAGTGCCGCGCCAAAGTTGTCACCAAAGCTGCCGCCGCCAATGGCGGTCGAAATCCCACTGGTGATGATCGCCCGGCCAGTCGTCCGGATAGCGACGTCGGTAAAGTTGCTGCTCGTCAGGACGTTTGCAGTTTTGCTGGTTCCACCCGCAAACCAGTTTGAGTCCGCATAGTTCAGCACGCCTGCGGTAAACCCGGCGATGGCCGCGCTCTTGAGGCTGTCGGCGCTGAAGGTGTCCTTTAAAGCAGCTCCCAGGTTGCCCTTGTTGCTGATGGTGCTGGTCACAGCAGTGGTGGCCAAAGAGGTGGCAATTGCGCCGCCGAAGCCACCACTGGTCAATGCCAATCCTCCGGGCCCCATGACAAACGACATCATGATCGCGATGGCTATTTGTGCTGCCGGGCCCACACCAGAGTTTTCATACTTGAACGACTCGTGGATTTCCTTGACGCGTCGCCAATCGACGTCTCCACGAGACTCGGCATCTTTCAGCCAGGCCAACTGCGGATCTGCCTTGACCATAGCGTCGATGGTCTGGCTGACGGACTCCTGGTTAACGTCCTTGATATCGATCTTCAGCCCATCAACGGCTTTGATCACCACGTTGCCCTTGGCAATCATCTGGGTCTGACGCAGGGTCTCGTCGGTATTGCCTCGACCTTTGGAAGATACCCATGCTGCGCTGTTATTGGTCTTGGTATGGCTTTCGTCATGAAAGTCCTTGACCCCTTCAAACGTGATCGCGCCACCACTGTCCAGCGTGATGTTGTTTCCGCTTTCCAGTTTGGCAACCTGATAAAGCTGATCGCCCTTGCTGGACAGCGTCAAATCACCGCCCGCCTTGATTTCAGAGCCGACATGCTTGATGTCGGTCACCTCATCGCGCTTCAACTTGAGCTTGCCGAAACTGCCCTTTTTCTTCTTGTCGTAGAGCGAGTAATCGGAATCCTGCGCAGCAAGAATATCGAGGTTCTCACCCGCAACCAGATAGGCCTCGTCGCCGGCAGTGATACGGCTGGAAATCACACTGAGGTCTTTACCCGCATCCAGTCTGACGTCGCCGCCTGCCGAAATGCCGGACATGACCTGGCTGACATGGTCCTCCTGAACGGTGAGTTTCTTGCTCTTGGACAGGGAGTGGGTTTCATCCGCCCCAGACGTGATGACCACGTCTCCGGTTGCCTTGATCGCAACGTCACGTTTTGCATCGATCTGGCTTGCGATGACGTTGATATCGCGCTTGGCGTCAGCCTTGAAGTCACGACCAGCGTCGATTTCCGCACCCAGCTGGGTGATGTCACTGCTGTTGTGCCTGGCGTCTTGGTAAACGCTGTTGGTGACCTGAGCGGATGAGACGTTGATGTCACGCCCGGCATTCACGACCATGTCCTGGCCGCTTTTCATCACGCCACCGGCGATGTTGATGTCTTTGGCCGCTTTGACGGTCAGGTCATTGGCCGCTTCGATCCTTGCCGCGTTGTCGGCGTAGTCATGATGCTGGGTGCCAAACCGGGTGCTGTTGTCGGAGGAAGTGATTGTCCGCTCGTTGACCACATCGCCTTTGAGCGTGGTCAGGTTCACATCGCGCCCGGTGATGATGCCGCCGGAATTGTTGACGATGTCGTTGGTCGCCAGCAGATCCAGACGGTTACCCGCCTCGATCAGGCCGCTGTTGACGATGTCCTTGCCCGCCGTCGCCGACAGATTATTCGTCGCCTTCAACGTCCCGACGTTATCCAGATTGCCGCCGGCAATCAGCGTCACATCGTTACCGGCAATCAGCGCACCGGTCGGGCCGAGGCGGCCGTTGGCCTGGGCCAGGTACAGCACCGGCACCAGCACTTTTTCGCCGTTCACTTCGTGCTCTTCGAGCCAGACGATGTCGTGGGTCAGCGCCGCCACTTGTTCGGCCGTGAGACCCACGCCGATCGACAGGTTGAGGGCGTCCTTGCTGGCGATGGCGTTGTCCATCAGGTAGCGGAACATGTCCTCGTTGTTGCTGCGGCCATCGATGAAGGCCTGGCCGGTACGCGCGGTCACGGCTTGCTGTACCAGACGCTGTTCAAAGAGGCCGTCACCCAGGCGCTTGGCGCTCTGGTCCGGGTCATAACCGAGTTTGCCGAGCAGGTAGTCCGAACTCATGAAGGACTTGAGATCGGTCAGCGCCGGGTTGGTTTCGATCAGGTATTTGTGGCCGTTCGCCGGGGCCTTGGTGTCTGGCAGGCCCGTCACGCGGGTGACCGGGCGACTGTCGATCGACTCCCGGGCGTCATTGCCACGTCCGCCCCTGCCGGGACCGGCCGGATTCACCGGAACGTTCACATCGAGCGTGCTGGCGACCGCTTTGACCACGGTAGGGTCGCGCCGAAAGGTATCGACTGCGCGCGTGCTGTCAGAGACCGGTGCAGGAGCATCGACCAGCAAATTGCGCGGACCGCCGCTGGTGCCTGCGACCAGATGCTGCTCGGCCTTGACCGACTCGCCGGTCATTGTCCAGGTGGGCGACGGACCTGTAGCGACGACCGGGGAAAGATTACTGGCGCCTTGAGTACTCAGACGGAACAGGCCCTTGTCGCCGGTTGGCAGAGAAAAGCCGGGCAAGGTCAGCGGGTTGACTTGCTGTTGCGCCAGTTCCGGAGGCAGCTGGCTGTTGATCCTGATGACGGCTGTGCCGGAATTGCCGACGTTGGTGTTACCGACCTTGTTGGTACCTCCCGTCGAACCGTAGTCCTGATGGATAACGCTGTTTTCCAGATTCTGGGCGGCAATGATCGAGACGTTGCCACCCGCCTGGATGACGGCATTGCGACCCGTGTTGGTGCTGGCGGCACCGGTGCTGTCAACGGCGACCTCAGTGACAGACTCCGGTTTGTACTGGGTCAACTGGCCAGGAAGTTCGACCAGGTTGTTCGGGTCATACAGGGAGGGGGTTGTGGTTTCAAAGCCGTAGTTCACGTCTGGTATCGCGTTGCCCCATCCACGCAGCTTACTGACGACCGCGCCAGTTTCGCTGTCCTTGAGTGTTACAACTTCAAACCACTCGCCGTCGCGCCCCCCTTCTCTCATACGCGTGGACTTGGGAATGGCCTTACGTATGCTGCCTCCCGCTCCGATGTAATAAACAAATGGAAAATCAGGGTTATTGCGCTGGTTGTAAGGCAACACGACACTGTCAAAGAACCGCTTGGTACCACCGTCGGTCATGCTGAGTACGTAAGTACTTGTGCGTTCGATGGTGCCGCTTTTCGCCCCGATGTTTTTGAGACTGTCTGCGGTGATATTGATATTGCCGCCAGCAGCGACGGTGCTTTTACTATTGAGAAACGTACCTCCCTGGAAAACAAAATCCTTGCCGACATTAAGCACTGCCGAGGGGCTGCGATCAGCGTCCGTACTTTGATAAAACTCTTTGGCCATCAGCGTGAAGACGTAATTGTCACCCTGGCAGTCATTGCAAATATTGGCGATATAACCCGACACCAATTTGCGGTCACCCGACATCACCGGACCTTCCGTACGGTTCTCGAAAACATCGGCGTTGATAGTGAACCCACTACCGCTCTCCATTGAGCCGGAGATGTTGTAGACACCCGCCGCCCGCGCGGCACCGCCGTAACCATTGATGGTCACGTTCCCTAATCCGTAGAAATCACCGTGCTGGTTGGTCAGGTTGCCGACATTCAGCGTCATGTCCTTGCCGCTGAAGATCAGCCCGCGGTCATTGAGCAATGAAGGGGTGTTGATGTTCAGGTTCTGCGCCGCACCCAACGTGCCGTAGTTGGCGACACTGCCGGCGTTCACGGTCAGATCTTCACTGGAGGTGATGCGGCCCGAGTTGACGAGCGATCCACCGGTACTGATCGTCGACGATCCGTCAGCGGCGATGCTGCCGGCACTACCGATGTTGACTTGCGCTGCACTCAGGTTCAGACCACGCTGACTCGACATCCGCCCATTGCCGCCATAGGCACCGGTCAGTTGCATGTCGATCAGGCCATCACTGGCGAGCAGACCGTCGTTGGTCCAGTTGCCCCCACGTATCTGCAGAAGATCGGAGGCCAGCAGCTTGCCGCTGGCGCTCTGGCTGAACTGGCGGACATTCACGTTCAATCGCCCGGCCTGAATCACGCTGGAGTTGTTCCAGGTGTCGGCCGTCAGGTCCAGCAGGCCACCGGTGGTAATGCTGCCGCCGGCGCCGATCACGTTGGCCGTGGAGAGATCGAATCGGCCACGGCCGACGTGGTTGAGCTGCCCGCCACCGTTGAGGAAGCTGCCGACGGCCAGGGTCATGTCGGTGTTCGCGGTTTCCAGCACGCCATTGCGGTTGTCCAGCAGGCCACCGATCTGGAACTCGGTCTTGCCAGAGGTGCCCAGCGAACGCAGTCGGCCATTCTGGTTATTGACGCTGGCCGCTTTGACGGTCAGTCGGGTGTTGCTTTCAATGACACCCGCGCTGTTGCTCAGCGCACCACTCAAGCCAAAGTCGATGCGCTCGGCGGCGATCTGCCCGGCGACGTTGTCCAGGCTCGAGCCGCTTACGCCAGCCACCCCTTTGGCGTAGATCACGCCGTTGCGGTTATCGAATGCAGCGGTGGTGATATTCGCATCGGAGCCTTGCGCCGAGATGCGCCCACCGTTGTTGTCCAGACCGGCCAGTGCCGAAAGCTTCAGGCCCTGAGCCTGAATGACGCCGACCTGGCGATTGTTGTTCAGGTCGAAGCCATTGCGCAGGACACCGACGGTACGCGCCTCAAGCGCGCCCTTGATGCTGGCCAGAATTCCGCCGCGGTTATCGATGCTGGCTGCGCCGATCGTCACGTCGCCTTCCTGAGCGATGATTTTTCCGCTCTGGTTATCGAGATCGCCAGTAACGTCGAGTGTCAGGCCGGTCTGGCTCTGGATCGAACCTTTGCCGTTGGCCAGGCTTGCCGCCTTGAGTTGCAGGCTGCCGGTCTGGCTGTAGATCAAGCCGTCGGCATCGTTACGCACGGCGGCGCTGGCGGTAATCTGCAAGTCATCCTTGGCCGCAATGGTGCCTTTGCTACCGTTGTCCAGCGAGCCGGTCAGCAGTTGCAGCGAGCCTTGACTGGCGAGCTGGCCGTTGCGGTTGCTCAGATCGCTGACGCCTTTGATCACGACCGGACCGGTGCCCGCCAGTTTGCCGGCGTTGTTGTTCAGTTGCCCCGCCAGGTTCAGGGTGATCGCGCCGTTGGCCGCGAGTTTGCCCCCGTTGTTATCCAGGCTCGAAGCGTTGGCAGTGAGCGCCTGGAGCGCGTTGATAGAACCGCCTGCGTTGGTCAGTGCAGTGCTGGTGATGTCCAGTGCGGCGCCACTGTCGATCAGGCCGCCCTGATTGTTGTTGAGTGCGCCTTTGAGCGTGAGGGTCTGCCCTGCCGCACTGCTGAGGATGCCTTTGTCGCTGTTGTCGAGGCTGGCGGCATTGACGGTCAGATTGCCTTGCGAAACCAGAGCGCCGTTACCGCTGTTGAGCAGAGCGCCCTTGAAATCGACCGACACATCGCCGTTGCGGCTTGAGAGCGTGCCGTTGGCGCGGTTGTCCAGACTGTCGCCACTGACGCTCAACTGCTGCCAGCCCGAGAGCAAGCCGTTCTGGTTGGTCAGGGTCGTACCGCTGAGCTTCAGTTTCTCGCCGCTGATGATCTTGCCGGCATTGTTGTTCAACGCCCGGGCAATGACGTCGAACCCCAGGCTGCTGGAGATTTCACCGCTCTGGTTGTTCAGGTCGCGCAAGCGCTTGAGGGTCAACGGCCCCTTGGCCGTCAATAAACCATTGGTGTTGTCGAGGTCGCCATTGGCAAGATCCACGGTGACAGCTTTGTCGCCCAGCAGACGCCCGCCGTTCTGGGTCAGGGAGGTCAAGGTCAGGTCGATGTCACCGCCGGCGGAGACTTCACCGCTGTTGCTGGAGTCCAGCGATGTCGCGGTGAGCGACAGGTTGCCCTCACTGCTAATCAAACCTTTCTCGCGATTGTTCAGCGCCATCGCGTTGAGCGTGACGGCACTGACACCCTGCAATACACCGCCCTGATTGTTCAGGTCGGTACTGCGAATGCGCAGCGCTTGCGCCGCACTCACAAGGCCGTCGCTATCATTGCGCAGCAATCCATCTGCGGTCAGGTCAAGGTCGGCATGGCTGATCAGGCTGCCGCCACTGTTGTTAAGACTGCCGGCCCGGGCATCGATCGATGCTGCACCGATCATGCCTTTGACGTTGTCCAGAGCCTGGGCGATTCGCAGCGTCAGGCTCTGAGTGCTCAGCAATTTGCCATTGCCGTTGTCCAGATTTTGCGCCGCCACGGTAAAGGCTTCACCGCTGGAAATTTCTCCGCCCTGGTTATTCACGCCATTGAGCTGCTTGAGCAGCAGCGTACCGGGGGCATTGATCAAACCATTCTGGTTATTAAGCTGGCCATTGTTCATGTCCAGGCTCAGGCGAGTGTTGCTGAACAGCTTGCCGCCCTGTTGCTCTAGCCCCGTGACCGACGCCATCAAAGCGCCCTGGCTGCCAATCTGCCCGCCATCGCGGTTGGTGACCTTCCCCGCGACGAGGTTCAGGGTATCGGCGCTGCTGAGCTTGCCGGTGCTGTTGTCGTAGTCGCCAGTGGTGACGCTGGCCGCGCCCTTGGCGCTGAGTATGCCTGCCTGGCGGTTGTCGAGGCGGGTGCTGTCGAGCACCAGCGCCCCATCGGTGACCACCGCACCGCCCTGGTTATCAACGCTGCCGCGACTCTCGATTGTCAGGTCCGCCGCGCTGGAAAGGCTGCCTTTCATGTTGGTCAGTTGCGAGGTATTGACCGTCAGGGCGCTTTCGCTACTGACCTTGCCCTGGCTGTTGTCGAATGCACCGCCCAGCGTCAGCCCCATGGCCTGCTGGCTCAGCAGTTCACCACCACTGTTGTCCAGCGATTTGCCGTGCAGATCGAACGAGGTGCTGGCATTGATCAGCCCCTTGTTGCGGTTGATCAATTGCTCGACAGTGAGCGTCAACGACTGGCCGGTGAAGATTTTGCCGGCGTCACTGTTGTCGAGTTTTTTGCCGGTCACCTGCAGATCGCTATTGGTGCTGATTTCACCGCCGCGGTTATCCAGATCCCAAACGTTAAGAGTCATGGTTCTGGTCGAGCCGAGCAGTCCGCCCTGACGGTTGTCGAGCAGGTCGGCATCGAGTTTGAGGACGCCGGTGGCGATCAACTGGCCGTCCTGGTTATCGAGCTTTTTCGCCTGCACGGTGGCATCCGACTTGCCGGCGATGCTGCCGCCACGGTTGTCCAGCGTCTGCGCCGTCAGTTCGAGTTTGCCGTCGGCAATCACCGTACCAAGCTGGTTATCCAGGGTGTTGTCGGTCGTCAGCGTCAGCGGGCCACGGCTGCTGATCAAGCCTTCATTGTTGTCGAGGCTGGCGCTGTGACTGTCCAGTGATGTACCGGAAATAACGCCTTTGGTGTTGTTCAGCGCCTGCGCAATGCGTACGGTCAAGCCTTGCTGACTCAGCAGTTTACCGTTGCTGTTGTCCAGGTCATGGGCGGTCAGTGCGAAAGCTTGCTGGCTGGAGATTTCACCGCCCTGGTTGTTCACGCCACTGAGTTGCTTGAGCAGCAATTCGCCGGGCGCATTGATCAAACCGTTCTGGTTGTTCAACTGGCCGTTGTTCAAATCAAGACTCAGGCTGGTCTTGCTGAACAGTTCACCGCCCTGCTGATCGAGGCCGGTGACCGACATGGTCATGGCTTGCTGACTGGCGATGCGGCCTGCAGCGTTGTTGACCTGTCCCGCCGTGAAGTCCAGCGTTCCACCACTGATCAGGCGCCCGCCCTGGCTATTGTCGACATCGCCGCTGTCGATCCGGCTGTTGTCCTTGCCGGAGATCAGGCCTTTCTGACTATTGTCGAGACTGGCGCTCTTGAGTTTCAGAGTGCTGTCGGTGCTGATGGAGCCACCCTGATTGAGCAGCGCGCCAAGGCTGGTCAACGCCAGGGCACCGGCGCTGGTCAGGTTGCCGGCATTGTTATCGACACGGCCGGCATTGAGGGTCAACGTGCCTTCGCTGCTGATGAGCCCCTGGCCGTTGAGCAGTGCATCGTCCAGTGTGATGACCAGGCCTTTAAAGCTATCGAACGAGCCACCGGTGTTATCCAGCGTGCTGCCGGTCAGTTTCGTCGCACCACTGGCGACGATCATGCCTTTGTTCTGGTTGATCAATCGGGTAACAGCAAGCTCCAGATCGCTGGCCGCGAGAATCTTGCCTCCGTCGCTGTTGTCCAGACGCTGGCCCTTGATGTTGAGCAACAGGTTGCCAGATAGCTCGCCCGCTCGGTTATCGATGTCATCGACCGCGAGAGTCAGCGCTTTTTTGGTGCCGATCAGCCCGCCGTTACGGTTGTCGAGTGTGGTGCCGGTCAGGCTCAGATTGCCCTGTGCGACCAGTGCGCCGCCCTGCTGTTGCAGCAGACCGATGGTCGCGGTCAAGTCGCCCTGGCTGGAGATCCGCCCTTTGGCGTTCTGCACCTCGCCGGCCTTGATACCGACAGCGCCAACAGCGCTGACCAGGCCATTGCTGTTGTCCAGTCGCGTGCCCGCGTAGGTAACGCCGGCCTTGCCGATGATCAGACCGTTGTCGCGGTTATCCAGTCGATCAACATTCAGCGTCAGTTGTCCGTCGCCTTGCAGCGCGCCGCCACGGTTGTCTGCCGAATCACTTCGCAAGGCCAGTGTGCCTTTGCCGATGACCTTGCCGTCACGATTGTCGAGATGATCGGCCCGCACATCGATGGCGCCTCTGGCAGTGATTTCGCCCTTGTTGCGGTTGTCGAGCAGACCACTGACCCGCACTACAAGACCGCCATCGCTGACCACGACCCCGGCGTCACGGTTATCGAGACTGCCGGCCTTGAGGTCGAGAGCAACGCCGGAACCGAGCATGCCGTCGCGATTGTCCAGCGCCGCGCTGAGATCAATGTTGAGCCCCAGATCGCCCAGAATCTGGCCTCCGAGGTTGTTGACGGACGTCCCGCTGAGTCGAGTGATACCGGAACTCGAAATCTGACCGTTGCTGTTGTTCAACTGACCGATCGTGGCCGTCAGGCTGCCCTTTGCGTCGATCAAGCCTTGGCTGTTGTGCACTTGATTGGCGGTCACGTTCAGCGCGCCTTTGCTCAGCACACGCCCGTCATTCTGGTTGTCCAGTGTCCCTGCAACGATGCTTGCGATCTGCGCAGCACTCAGCGTGCCGCCCTGGTTACTCAGCACCTGCGCGGCATTCACCGCCAGATTGCGGCTCGCCACCAGGCTCTTGCCACGGTTGTCGATGTTTTGCGCACTCAGGCTCAGATCGCCATTGGCATTACGACCGCCGTCAGCGTTGACCCCGGCTTCAATAGTCCCGGCGTTTGTGAGCTGACCGCCCGCACTGAGGCTGATGCTATCCCGCGCCGCAAGCGTCTGCCGGTTGGTCAGGTCGCCCTGGGTCTGTACGTTCAGCGAGGTGCCGGCGTAGACCGCCGCTCGGGTTTCCAGGCTCGCGGCCTTGACGTTGACCGCGCCAGTAGCGGAGGTCTCGGCCAGTCTCAACTGGCCGTTGGCATCGAGCTGGATGTCACCGCCGCTGGCGATCAGTTTGCCGTCCAGCTTCACCCCGACCCCGGCTTCGGTGCCGACCAGTTTGATCGCACCGGCGTACATCCCGCCCAGCGCCGAGGAGTCGATGGCCAGTTGCGGCTTGGCGCTGCCGTCGTCGGCGCGGGCGGTGGCGTTCAGGGTTTCAGCGTTGACGTCGTTGCGCCCGGCAACGATGGTCAGGTTTTTCGCCTGGATCTCGGCGTTGATCTTCGCGCTGCGGGTGATGATTTCGAAGCGGTCGACGTTGGTTGCGTTGAGCCCGGCGCCCTCAATGGCGACGCTGCCCTGATCGACCTGGAAACGGTCCAGCCGACCGCTGCCATCCAGCACCGGTTTGCCGGTGGTGAGGGTGACGCGGGGCGTGTTGATGAAACCGCAACCGTTGCAACTGATGCCGTACGGGTTGGCGACGATCACCCGTGCCGACTGCCCCGCCACTTCGGTGTAACCGCGCAACTGGCTCGGGCTGCCGCCGATGACTTCGTTGAGGATCGCCTGTGCCGAACCACTGTTTTTCAGGTGCGGGTTGTCAATGATGTAGCCGCCCAGTTGAGTGGACGAAGCCTGGTTGGCGCCGTTGTTGAGGATGACGCCCTGCGCGCTGACGTTGTACTCATGGAACTGGTTGTGCGACAGCCCGCTGCCGTTGGGCGTGGCGATGTTGATGATCTGCACGCCGTTGCCGGCGCGATCAAGGGTGGTGCCGGGGTTGGCCACCACAATGCCGTCGGCCTGGGCCCACATCGGTTGCCAGAACATGACGTTGGCCAGCAGAAAAGCGATCCCGCGCTTGGGCATGCCCAGAAAGGTATCGCGGCGTTCTACGGCCGCAGATGGCAGGCGAGCGAGGAAGGCGTACTGGCGAACGTCCATGTTGAAGTCTCTATGCAACAAACATAAATGAGCAGGCAGACCTCAGGCGCAGCACTTCCCGACGGGCATTCACACGACGCCGGTCGACCGAGAAGTGGGTAAGAGGAAAATTGCCGGGGCAACCTGGATATAGCGGGATCGGTCACGGAGCAGGCCGCAACACATCTGCCAGCTCCCTCATAGCAGCACACTGATGTCACAATAGTGGCGCGATATTAGATGGCCACTATTTTGGCGTCAATAAATGTATGAACGGGTGCAGCGTTGCCGACGAACGGTAGCAATACAGTCATACCTTTCTGACGATGGTTTCTAAATTCCCTTCCGGCCCGCCTCTCGCAATAATCTGTAAACTCTCCCCTCTTTCGCCGCCCTCTCATCCCGGCGGCCATCACCTCTTTATATTGCGGAGTCAGCCTTGCGTCTGTTTCACACCTCCGACTGGCACCTTGGGCAGAACCTGCACGGCCAGGAGCGCGATTTCGAGCACGCCTGTTTTCTCGAGTGGCTGCTGCGCCAATTGAAGCTGGCGCAGCCGGACGTGCTGCTGATTGCCGGCGACATCTTCGACACGGTCAACCCGCCGGTCAAAGCCCAGGAACGCCTCTACGATTTCATCGTCAGCGCCCACGAACAGCAGCCGTCGCTGACCATCGTGATGATCGCCGGCAACCACGATTCCGGTTCGCGGATCGAACTGCCCGCGCCGTTGATGCGGCGTTTGCGCACCCATGCACTGGGCCGCGTGTTGTGGCTGGATGACGGGCAACTGGATGCGGAACGTCTGCTGCTGCCGCTGCCGAATGCGTCCGGCGAGATCGCCGCGTGGTGCCTGGCGTTGCCGTTCCTGCGGCCTGCCGAAGTGACCGGCGCGCACCTGGGCGATAACTATTTGCGCGGCATCGGCCAAGTGCATGAATGGCTGATCGAAGCGGCGAACGCCAAGCGCCAGCCGGGCCAGGCACTGGTCGCCATCAGCCACGCGCACATGGCCGGCGGCTCGGTGTCGGAAGACTCCGAGCGCAGCCTGATTATCGGCAACGCCGAAGCCCTGCCTGCCAGTCTGTTCGGGCCGAGCATCAGCTACGTCGCCCTCGGCCATTTGCACAAGCCGCAGAAGGTCAATGGTGAAGAACGGATTCGCTACAGCGGCTCGCCGATCCCGTTGTCGTTTTCCGAAATCAGTTATCAGCATCAGGTGCTCGACGTCGTTCTGGACGGCGAAACCCTGGTCAGCGTCGAGCCAATGCTGATCCCCCGCTCCGTCAACCTGCAACGCCTCGGCCCTGCGCCACTGGCGGAAATCCTGCTGCAACTGGCGGACCTGCCGAACATCGACCTGCTGGCCGAAACCCAGCGTCAGCCTTGGCTGGAAGTGCGGGTGCGCCTCGACGAGCCACAACCAGACTTGCGCCATCAAGTCGAAAGCGCCCTGCAAGGCAAGGCTGTGCGACTGGTGCGGATCGCCGCCGAATACGCCGGTAACCGTGGCGCTGACGGCGCCGAGGACGGCAGCGCGCTGATCGAACTGGACCAGCTCACACCACAGGAATTGTTCAGTCGCGCCTGGCTCGACAACTACGGCAGCGAGGTCGACGAGCAAACCCTCAAGGACTTCGCCGAGCTACTGCAAGACGTACAGATGGAGGGCGAGCAGCCATGAAGATTCTCGCCATTCGCTTGAAGAACCTCGCCTCGCTGGCCGGCCCGTTCGAGATCGACTTCACCGCCGAACCGCTAGCCAGCGCCGGTCTGTTCGCAATCACCGGCCCGACCGGCGCCGGCAAAAGCACCCTGCTCGATGCACTGTGCCTGGCACTGTTCGGCGCCGTGCCGCGTCTGAACAACACCGGGCGTGACGCCAAGGTGCCGGACGCCGACGGCGAAATCCTCACTGGCGACCCGCGCACCCTGCTGCGTCGCGGCACCGGTGAAGGCTTTGCCGAAGTGGATTTTGTCGGCGTCGATGGCCGTCGCTATCGCGCGCGCTGGGAAGCCAATCGCGCCCGGGAAAAGGCCGGCGGCAAGTTGCAGGCCAGCCGTCAGAGCCTGCGCGACATCGATCAGGATCAACTGCTCGCCAGCCAGAAAGGTGAGTACAAGACTCAGCTCGAAGCCGCGCTGGGCCTGAACTTCGAACAGTTCACCCGCGCCGTGTTGCTGGCCCAGAGCGAGTTCAGCGCCTTCCTCAAGGCCGACGACAACGACCGCAGCGAACTGCTGGAAAAGCTCACCGACACCGCGCTCTACACCCGCCTCGGCCGTCGCGCGTTCGACAAGACCAAAGAGGCCCGCGAAGCCCACAAGCAATTGCAGGATCAGGCCACCGGCGTGACCCCGCTGGCCCCGGAGGCACGCGCGGAACTCGACGAACGCTTCAACGCCGCCCAACAACAACTCAAGTTGCAGCAGGCGCAGCTCAAGCAGATCGAGCAACAGCACGACTGGCTCAAGGAGCTGCTGCGACTGCAAGACTCGCAACAAGCCGCCGCCGAACAACTGCGCAGCGCCGAGCACGAGCGAGAGTCGCTGGCCGGTGAGCGTCTGAAGCTCACCCGTCTGGAACAACTTGCCCCGCAACGTCACCAGTTCGCCCGCAAAACCGAACTGGATGCACAGCTGACGCCACTCGCTGCCCAGATCCACGCGCACACCCGGCAACATGGCGAGCTGACCGAGCGCCAGGCGCGACTGGAACAGGATCTCGCCGCCGCGCAGATCGCCCTGACCCAGGCGCAAACGCAGCATAGCGAAAGCGCACCGCTGTTGCGTCAGGCGTTCGATGAGCAAAGCACCCTCGCCCGCCTCGCCAGGGATGTAGCGTCGGGCAGCGAAGCGAAGCAAGCCGCAGAACAGGCCTGCACTCAGGTCCAAAGCGCGATCCAGACCCTGCTCGATCAGCAAAAACAGGTCGCCGATCGCTTGCAGCGCATTGCCGCCGATCTTGAGCAAAGCGCTCACTTGGCACCGTTGAGCGAAGCGTGGAATGCCTATCGCGACCGCTTGCAGCAACTGATGCTGATCGGCAACCGGTTGAACAAAGGCCAAAGCGAACTGGCGTCTCTCGAGGAAAACGCCACCCGCGCCGCCGAAGCGCTCACCACGCAGAAGCAGCAGCTGGAAGTGCTGTTCAAGGAGGCTGGCGCCGAGCCGGACGCAGTCGCCGAGCAGATCGGCATTCTCGGTACTCTGCTGCAGGACAACCGCAAACAACTGCGCGCCATCGAAGACCTGACGCGGCTGTGGGCCAGCCAGCAGGATCTGGACAAGCGCAGTGCCGAGCTGCAACAGCGTCAGCTCGATGCGCAACAGGAGCGCGAGCGCCTGACCCAGGACGGGGTGAAAACCAAGTCCGAGCTGACTGTCGCCGAACAGACCCTTAACGTCACCCGTGAACTGCTTGAGCGCCAGCGTCTGGCCCGCAGTGCCAGTGTCGAAGAGCTGCGTGCGCAATTGCAGGACGACCAGCCGTGCCCGGTCTGCGGCAGCAACGAACATCCTTATCACCAGCCGGAAGCCCTGTTGCAAAGCCTCGGCCGTCACGATGAAAGCGAGCAGGCCAGCGCGCAGCAAGCCGTCGATCAACTGAAGGAAAAACTCACCGAGCTGCGCGCCGATGTCGGTGGGGTGATTGCCCGGCAAAAGGAACTGCTGCAACAGCAGGAGCAACTGGCCGCTCAGCAACAATCGCTGACGCCGAGCATCGAAGCGCATCCGCTCGCGGCATCGTTGCTGAATCAGGACAGTGACAAGCGCACGGCGTGGCTCACCCGCCAGAACGATCAACTAAATCAAAGCATCACCCAGGACGAGCAGCGCCAGTCCGCCCTGCTCACGCTGCAACAGGACGCGGCGCGGCTGACCCAGCAATTGCGGCAGGCCGAGACGGCACACCAGCAAGCGGCGCAACAACTGAGCAATCAGCAACGCGAACTGAGCGCTGACCGCCAGCGCCTGGACGAAGAGCTGGCAGCCTTCGCCACGCTGTTGCCGAGCGACACCCTTGATGCCTTGCGCGCTGAACCGGCCGCGACCTTCATGCAACTTGACCGGCAGATCGCCGAACGTCTGGCGCAAGTCGAACAGCAAAAGGAAGAACTGACCGAACAGCAACAACGCCAGCAAACGCTCGAGAAGGAACAGGATCGCCAACAGGGCCGTGTCGAGCAATTGCAAAACGCTGAGCAGCAGCTCAACGCACTGACCGAACAGCAACTCGCCAGCCAGCAGAAGCTGGCGCAATTACTCGGCGATCACACCTGCGCCGAGCATTGGCAGCAGCAACTGGAACAAGCGGTGGAACTGGCGCGCAACGCCGAATCCACCACGACTCAGGCGCTCCAGGAAACGCGTACGCAAAGGGTGCAAATCGCCGCCGAACTCAAAGCGCAGCAAGAGCGTCTGCAAGCGCTGGAAACCGAAGACCGCGATCTGGCCGGCAAAATTGCCGACTGGCGCGCCCGTCATCCGGAGCTGGATGACGGCGGCCTTGAAGACCTGCTGCGGATTGATGACGCCCAGGTCGACGAACTGCGCCAGCGCTTGCAGCGCAACGAAAAAGCCGTTGAACAGGCCACCGTGTTGTTGCAGGAACGTGATCAGCGCCTGCTCGATCATCAGGCCCAACACAATGGCAACCTCGATGCGGAACAACTCGCCAGTGCCCTCGCCGACCTGCAAAACCAGTGCGCGGCCAGCGAACAGCAATGTGCCGAACTGCGCGCCGAGCAGGCCGAAGACCAGCGCCGCCAGAACGCCAATCAGGCGCTGGCGCAGCAGATCGCCGACGCCTATGCCGAGTATCAGCGCTGGGCGCGGCTCAATGCGCTGATCGGCTCGGCCACCGGCGACACGTTCCGCAAGATCGCCCAGGCCTACAACCTTGACCTGCTGGTGCATCACGCCAACGTGCAACTGCGGCAACTGGTCAAGCGCTATCGCCTCAAGCGCGGCGGCAGCATGCTCGGCCTGCTGGTGATGGACACCGAAATGGGCGACGAACTGCGCTCGGTGCATTCGTTGTCCGGCGGCGAAACCTTCCTGGTTTCGCTGGCGCTTGCACTGGGCCTGGCCTCGATGGCGTCGAGCACGTTGAAGATCGAATCGCTGTTCATCGACGAAGGCTTCGGCAGCCTCGATCCGGAATCCCTGCAACTGGCCATGGACGCTCTCGACGGCTTGCAGGCTCAGGGGCGCAAGGTGGCGGTGATTTCCCACGTGCAGGAAATGCACGAACGGATTCCGGTGCAGATTCAGGTACAGCGCCAGGGCAACGGTCTGAGCACACTGGAGGTGAAATGAACACGCTGTATTCCTTCCGCCGCTGCCCGTACGCGATGCGGGCGCGGATGGCCCTGCGTTATTCGGACGTGCCGGTGGACATCGTCGAAGTCAGCCTCAAGGCCAAACCGGCCGCGATGCTGGCGATCTCGCCCAAGGGCACGGTGCCGGTGCTGGATGCGAACGGTCAGGTGATCGATGAAAGCCTGGAGATCATGCGCTGGGCGCTGGCGCAGCATGATCCGGATGACTGGTTGCTGAATGGCGATTCAAGGATTGCCGAGTTGATCGAAGCCAACGACCAAGTGTTCAAGGTTCACTTGAATCGCTACAAGTACGCCGAGCGTTATCCGGAACAACCGATGGAGGTTTATCGCGCGGAAGGTGCGTTGTTTTTGCAGCGGCTCGATGAGCTGCTCGAAGGTCGCGATTATTTGCTGGCCGGGCATCCGAGCCTGGCCGATATCGCGCTGTTGCCGTTCGTTCGCCAGTTCGCTCACGTTGATCGTGACTGGTTTGCGCAGACGCCTTACGTGCGGTTGCAGGCCTGGTTGCAGCGGTTTCTGGAATCGGAGCTGTTCACCGATATCATGAAAAAGTAAGCGCGTTACGCCAGCACTTCACACATGCCGATCGCCGAGCAATCCACTTCGAACGGGCCGAGAAAACCGCTGGAAGTTTTCACCGGCGGATTGCCGGCCAGCAGCCCCAGCGCATTGGCCCGTTCGATGTTGTGCGCGATGTTGTGGTTGGCCTCTATGGCCCGGGCCAGCCCTCCGACCGAGCCCTGGCCGAATCCCAGAAGCGAGGCGCCGTTGGTCATGAACGCCAGTCCGGCAATGACCCAGAGTCTGTAGCCTTTCATGCTCCGCCGACTCCCGCGAGTTCAGTCGAATCCACCGCCGCGTTTTGCGAGCGGAGTTCGAACTGGATGCCGGGATGTGCAACGTCGATCGGTGCTTCGAAGCTGTGTTGCGACTGCGACGCCAGACTGACAAACAGCACCATGACCAGGTACAGACCGATGGCCACGTAGGCGCCGCGCTTGGCGGAAGTGATGATTGAACTGGCCATGATGTGTGCTCCGTGGACAATGTTTCGAGGTCCACAGAATCGATCAAAAAAGCCGGGGTAACCACTCAGCGTTTGCCATAGTAACCATCAGCTTCGTTGATTATTTAGCCGGTCTATTTCTCCGTTTGAAAATAGCTATCGCCGGTCGAACCGCAGATAAAAAACTGCCCAAGGCTGCGATCTTTTGATTTTGCTTTTTTAGAAACAAGATCAAAGGATCGCAGCCTTGGGCAGTTCCAGGGCGTGACGGAAATTTCAGTGTTGGGCTTTGTGATCCAGCGCGGCGTAGAAGTTGGCGCTTTGTTGCAGGTATTTCTGGGTGTAGCTCTGGGTATGGGATTTTTTGCTGCTGATTTCAACGTTGGCACTGGCTGGCAGGGCCACGGTGGCGGAGATGGCGGAAGCGGCAATCACGGAGAAGAGATTGAAGTTCATGGCGGTAACCCTCGTGTTCAGTTGGCTTGCTTGCCCGGTTGGGCCGTGAAGCAAACTTAACGCTCAAGGGTTAATCGCTTGAAATGCTTTGCAACATTACCTGTTATCAGCAGGATTAATACAAAGCTTCAGGCCCCGTAGACCGGGGCCTGCGGCTTATTGACGCACGAGAAACTTGAGGTCGCTCGGGGCGTCCATCGGCAGTTTTTGCACGGTTTTGCCCAGCAGACCGGTCTTGCCGTCGCGCTCGACCACGACAATCTGGTTGCTCTTCTGGTTGGCGATCAGCAGGAATTTACCGCTTGGATCGAGGCTGAACTCACGCGGGTGATCGCCTTCCACCGAACGTCGTTGCAATTCCTTTAGCTGGCCGCTGGCCGGGTCAATCGCGAATACCAGCAGCTGATTGGCGGTGCCACGGTTACTGACGTAAAGGAATTTGCCGTCGGCGGACGCATGCAGCGCCGCAGCGGCTTTGTCTGACGTCGGCTGGCCGGCCGCCAGATCAACCATTTGCGTCTGGGTCAGCACGCCGTCCTTGTAGTCGAATACCGCGACCTGAGCGCTCATTTCCATGGTCAGCCAGGCATGCTTGCCGTCCGCACTGAACAACAGATGACGCGGCCCACTGCCGGGTGGCAGTTGCACCGAAGCGGTTTTCGCCGGGGTCAGCGGCAGGTCCGGATTGGCTTTCGGGTCGAATTGGTAGATGAAGACTTTATCCGCACCGAGATCATTGGAGAACACATAACGACCGTCCGGCGAAGAGACCGTCGAGTGCACGTGGTTCGAGGCCTGACGCTCCGGATTGACCCGGCTCGCCGGGTGCGCGCTCATCTGCACCACCGGTTTGAGCTGGCCGTCGCTGCCCACCGGCAATACCGCGAGGGTGCCGCCCGGATCTTCGACCACGGAATAGTTGCTGACGAACAGATGACTGGCGTCGCCGCTGAGGCTCGAATGGGTCGGCTCGTTGCCCAGGCTCTGGACCTGATTGATCAGGGTCAGGGCGTGGGTCTTGGGATCGATCGAATAACTGCTGACGCGACCGACCGGATCTTTCTGGCCCGGACCGTTTTCGTTGACCACGAACAACCGGTTCTGATCCTTGGACAGGGTCAGCCACGACGGGTTTTCGCTCTTGATCACTTGCAGCGGCTTGGCGGCGATCTGGCCGGTGGCACTGTCGAAGCTCATCCGGTAGATGCCTTCGCTGGGGCCGGCAGTGTAGGAGCCCACCAAAAACTGGAAGCTTTCGGCCGAGGCACTGGAAAGGCCCATCGCGCCGACGCTGCCGGCCATCAGCAATGGCCAGAATTTACGCATGTTCATTCGGTTTCATCCTCGTCATCGGCGCTGCTCAGTACATCGCCGAGGCAGACCAGACGGTGTTCGCCAACGGTTTTGGTGTCGCTGGAAAAACCGACGATCAGCCAGCTCTGCAGATCTTCATCAAACGTCGCCGCTGCAACTTGAGCCGGGGTGAATTCCCAATGCTTGGCGACCCGGCCATCGATGCATTCGATGTGCAGGTTGTCGTCTTCGTCGAGGGCGAATTCGAAAGCGTGCAGGCCGTCGATTTCGACCATACCGCAGTGTTCGAGGGCGTTGAGAAGGGTGTCGGTTACGGCAGTCATGGCAATCATGTCTTTCAGGGGGGAAAGGGCCAATGATAGCTCAAAGCTGTCGCTGGGCTCCTGTGGGAGCGAGCTTGCTCGCGAATACGGAGTGTCAGGCAATCAACAAGTGACTGGACGACCGCCTTCGCGAGCAAGCTCGCTCCCACAGGGATCTCGGGGTGGCTTAGAGGGCTTCGCGCGATGGCTTGCCATCGACCAGCCGCTGAATGCGCAGCGGGTTGGCGTTTTTCAGCGGTTCCGGCAGCAGGCTGTCGGGGTAGTTCTGGAAGCACACCGGACGCAGGAAACGATCGATCGCCAAAGTGCCCACCGAGGTGCCACGGGCATCGGAGGTCGCCGGATACGGCCCGCCGTGGACCATCGAATCACAGACTTCGACACCGGTCGGATAACCGTTGAGCAGGATCCGCCCGACCTTCTGTTCCAACAACGGCGTCAGCTCCGGGAAGCGCTCGAAATCCGTCTGCTCGCCGATGATTGTCGCCGTGAGCTGTCCGTGCAGGCCCTGCAATGCCGCGCTCAACTGCGCCTTGTCGGCCACTTCGACAATCACCGTGGTCGGCCCGAACACTTCTTCCTGCAGCACTTCATCGCCATCGATCAGCAGGCTGACGTCCGCCTTGAACAACTGTGGCTGCGCCTGATTGCCTTGCTGCGGATTGCCCGCCAGATGCTCGATACCGGTGTGCGCCAAGAGTTTTTCCAGGCCCTTGCCGTAGCTGCCAAGGGTGCCGGCATTGAGCATGGTTTGCGCCGGTTGATCACCGATCAGCGCCGCGACCTGCTCAACAAACGCACTGAACTGCGGCGAGCGAATACCGATCACCAGACCCGGGTTGGTACAGAACTGACCGCAGCCCTGCACCACCGACGCGGTCAGATCGCGGGCGACGGTTTCCGAACGCACGGCCAGCGCCTGGGGCAGCACGATCACCGGGTTGATGCTCGACATCTCGGCGAACACCGGGATCGGCTGAGGCCGTGCGGCGGCCATGTCACACAGCGCCCTTCCGCCTCGCAGCGAACCGGTGAAACCCACAGCCTGAATGGCCGGATGCTTGACCAACCATTCACCGACGCCCCCACCGTAGATCATGTTGAACACGCCAGCCGGCATCGCGGTTTTTTCTGCTGCACGGATTAGCGCGTCGGCCACAAGTTCAGCGGTGGCCATGTGGCCGCTGTGGGCCTTGAACACCACCGGGCAACCGGCCGCCAACGCCGACGCGGTGTCGCCGCCGGCAGTGGAGAATGCCAGTGGAAAGTTGCTCGCGCCGAACACTGCCACCGGCCCCAGGCCGATGCGGTACTGGCGCAGATCCGGACGCGGCAGCGGCTGACGATCCGGCAACGGCAAGTCGATGCGCGCACCATAGAAATCACCGCGTCGCAGGACTTTGGCGAACAGTCGCATCTGGCCGCTGGTGCGCCCTCTTTCACCTTGGATGCGCCCGGCAGGCAATGCAGTTTCGCGGCAGACCACGGCGACGAAATCATCGCCCAGCGCATCCAGTTCATCGGCAATCGCATCGAGAAACTGCGCGCGGCGTTCAGCGCTGAGGCTGCGATACGCCGGATAGGCCGCCGCAGCGGCCTTGGCGGCAGCGTCCACTTCCGCTTCCGTGGCCTGAATGAAGTCGTGAGGCAGTGCCTCGCCCGTGGTGGCGTCGACGCTTTGCAGCTTGACGTTGCCTGCCGCACTGCGACGGCCGCCGATGTAGTTGTGACCGAGAATCTGAGTCATGGGATCTCCTTAAAGGGTGCCGATGCTGTCCGGTTCGAATACCGCTGCGACCGGAGCGATGCCGTTGACCAGCGGTGCGCCGAATTCAGCCTGGCTGATCTCGAACACATCGCCCGGCTGGGTGCGGATGCCGTCGGCAAACGACAGGGTCGCCGTGCCGAAGAAGTGAATGTGCACATCACCGGGACGCAGGAACTGGCTGTACTTGAAGTGGTGATATTCGAGGTTCGCCAGGCTGTGGCACATGTTGGCCTCGCCGCTGAGGAATTCGTTCTGCCACAGCACTTGGCCGTCACGCAGGATGCGGCTGGTGCCGGCCAGGTGTTGCGGCAACTCACCCACGCGCAGCTCCGGACCATAGCTGCAACTGCGCAGCTTCGAATGGGCCAGGTACAGGTAATTCTTGCGCTCCATGACGTGATCGGAGAATTCGTTGCCCACCGCAAAACCGAGGCGATACGGCTTGCCGTCGTGGCCGATGATGTAGAGACCGGCCATTTCCGGTTCCTCACCGGCGTCTTCGGCAAACGGCGGCAGCGGGAATGGCTGACCGGGACGCACGACAATGCTGCCGTCGCCCTTGTAGAACCACTCAGGCTGCACGCCTGCCTGCCCCGCCGCCGGTTTGCCGCCCTCCACACCCCACTTGAAGATGCGCATGGTGTCGGTCATCGCCGCTTCGTCGCCGACCTGCTGGTGCATCTTGTCCCGGGCAGACGCGCTGCCAAGATGCGTGAGGCCGGTGCCGCTGACCAACATGTGCGCCGGGTCCGGGTGGTCCAGCGGCGGCAGGATGCGCAGCTCTTTCAGTAACTGCGCGTAATCGTGGCGGGTGCCCAGCCCCAGGGTTTGCACTTGCTGCGCGAGGGTGCTGCCGGCCTCGATCGCGGCCAGGGCCAGATCACGAACGGTGCGCGCATCCTGCACTTCACACACCAGACCGTTTTCGACCACCCCGACACGGCGCTCGCCGCTACTCAATTCGAATTGAACCAGATGCATAAATCCTCTCCTATTCCCTCAAAAACACCGCCGATCCCCATGGGAGCGAGCTTGCTCGCGAAGGCGGTGCATCAGTCACCACAAATGTTGAATGTGCCGAACACTTCGTCGGATCGCCGCCCGGAGCAAGCTCGCTCCCACAGGGTCGGTGATAGTCATTCAGGTTCGGGTGGCGCCTCGGGCACTCGCTGCAAACTGCTCGACCGGCAGCACATGTTTGCGCTCCAGCAAGCGATAGACGACGCCCGTCAGAACCAGCCCGCACACCATCACCGCGGACAGGAAGTACAGGCCCGAAGCGAGGTTGCCGGTGTATTCCTTCAGCGCGCCGATCACGAACGGACCGATATAGCCGCCGAGGTTGCCCACCGAGTTGATCAACGCAATCCCGGCCGCCGCACTGGCACCGGCGAAGAAGCGACCCGGCAAAGTCCAGAACACCGCCGTGCAGGAAAACAGCGCGAACGCCACCAGACACAACGCCGCCAGTTGCGCCACCGGCAACGACAGCCAGGCGCTGAGGAACAGGCCGATCGCGCCCAGTACATAGAGCACCGCCAGATGACCGTAACGGTCATTCAAACGGTCGGAACTGCGCGGAATGATCAGCAGGCCGATGATCCCGAAGATGTACGGCACCGATGACACGAAACCGGTCACCAGATCGCTGCCGCCAAACTGTTTGATCAGGGTCGGCAGCCACAGGCCCAGGCCGTAAATGCTCAGGGTCACCGGCAGGTAAAACAGCGCCAGCAGCAATACGCGTTTGTCCTTGAGCGCGTGCAACGGATTGCCGTGACGGGTCTGGCCGTATTCCTGCAGGTCTCTTTTCAGCTCGCCGGTCAGCCAGTCTTTCTCGGCCTGATCCATCCATTTCACTTGCTGCGGGCCGTCCGGCAGCCAGCGCAATACCGGCCAGGTCAGCAGGATCGCCGGGGTGCCGATGACGATGAACAGCCACTGCCAGCCGTGCAGGCCGAGGATGCCGTCCATGCCCAGCAGTCCGCCGGACACGGGGCCGGTGATCATCATCGCGATGGGTTGGGAAAGGATGAACAGCCCGAGGATCTTGCCGCGATGACGCACCGGGAACCATTGGGTGATGTAGTACAGAACGCCGGGAAAGAACCCCGCCTCCGCCGCGCCGAGCAGAAAGCGCATGACGTAGAAACTGTGCGGGCCCTGGACGAACGCCATGCCGATGGTGATTGCGCCCCAGGTGATCATGATCCGCGCGAACCAGCGCCGCGCACCAAAGCGTTCGAGCATCAGGTTGCTGGGAATCTCTAACAGGAAGTAGCCGATGAAGAACAGCCCGGCACCGAGGCCGTAAGCGGCATCGCCGATACCCACGTCGGCGCCCATGTGCAGCTTGGCGAAGCCGACAGCGGAGCGATCCACATAGGCGATCAGGTACAGCAGGATCAGGAAGGGAATCAGTTTCAGTGTGATGCGCCGGACAAGCCGCAGTTCCTGGCTCATGAGATCGGTCTCCGATTGTTGTTTTTATGGAACCTCGGGGGACGCCTCTCACGCAAAGCCGCCAGGGCCATCCCTCCGTCGAAAACGACTATATAGTAATACTAATTAGGCAACAACACTTCCAAACCGTCGATTTTGAGCTTATGTTTAGCCAAGGCTCGCAAACAATAGTCTTACAATAAGAGAATCGATCATGTCTGATAAGAAACCCACCCTGCGCTCCGCCCAATGGTTTGGCACGGCCGACAAAAACGGCTTCATGTACCGCAGCTGGATGAAGAATCAGGGCATCGCCGACCATCAGTTCCACGGCAAGCCGATCATCGGCATCTGTAACACCTGGTCGGAGCTGACCCCGTGCAACGCGCACTTCCGCCAGATCGCGGAGCACGTCAAACGCGGTGTGATCGAAGCCGGCGGCTTCCCGGTGGAATTCCCGGTGTTTTCCAACGGTGAATCGAACCTGCGCCCGACCGCCATGCTCACCCGCAACCTGGCGAGCATGGACGTCGAGGAAGCGATTCGCGGCAACCCGATTGACGGCGTGGTGCTGCTGACCGGTTGCGACAAGACCACCCCGGCCCTGCTGATGGGCGCGGCCAGTTGCGACGTGCCGGCGATCGTCGTCACCGGCGGGCCGATGCTCAACGGCAAGCACAAGGGCAAGGACATCGGCTCCGGCACCGTGGTCTGGCAGCTCAGCGAGCAGGTCAAGGCCGGCACCATCACGATTGACGATTTCCTCGCGGCCGAAGGCGGCATGTCCCGTTCGGCCGGCACCTGCAACACCATGGGCACCGCGTCGACCATGGCCTGCATGGCCGAAGCACTCGGCACGTCGCTGCCGCACAACGCGGCGATTCCGGCAGTGGATGCGCGGCGTTATGTGTTGGCGCACATGTCCGGCATGCGTGCGGTGGAGATGGTTCGTGAAGACTTGAAACTGTCGAAGATCCTGACCAAGGAGGCCTTCGAAAACGCAATCCGGGTCAACGCAGCGATTGGCGGTTCGACCAACGCGGTAATCCACCTCAAAGCCATCGCCGGACGCATCGGCGTCGAGCTGGATCTGGACGACTGGACCCGTATCGGTCGCGGCATGCCAACCATCGTCGACCTGCAACCGTCCGGGCGCTTCCTGATGGAAGAGTTCTACTATGCGGGCGGCTTGCCAGCCGTACTGCGCCGCCTCGGCGAGGCCAATCTGATTCCCAACCCGAACGCGCTGACCGTCAACGGCAAATCCATCGGCGAGAACACCAAGGACGCGCCGATCTACGGCGAAGACCAAGTGATCCGCACCCTCGACAATCCGATCCGTGCCGACGGCGGAATCTGTGTATTGCGCGGCAACCTGGCGCCACTGGGCGCGGTGCTCAAGCCGTCAGCCGCCACGCCGGAACTGATGCAGCACCGTGGTCGCGCCGTCGTGTTCGAGAACTTCGACATGTACAAGGCGCGAATCAACGACCCGGAACTGGACGTCGATGCGAACTCGATTCTGGTGATGAAAAACTGCGGGCCGAAGGGTTATCCGGGCATGGCCGAAGTCGGCAACATGGGCTTGCCGGCCAAACTGCTGGCGCAGGGCGTGACCGACATGGTGCGCATCTCCGACGCGCGGATGAGCGGCACCGCTTACGGCACGGTTGTGTTGCACGTCGCCCCGGAAGCGGCGGCAGGCGGGCCTCTGGCGGCGGTGAAGGAAGGCGACTGGATCGAGCTGGACTGCGCCAACGGGCGTTTGCACCTGGACATTCCGGACGCCGAACTGGCGGCGCGCATGGCGGATCTGCAACCGCCGCAACAGCTGTTGGTGGGTGGGTATCGTCAGTTGTATATCGACCATGTGCTGCAGGCGGATCAGGGTTGCGATTTCGACTTCCTGGTAGGTTGCCGAGGTGCCGAGGTTCCGCGTCACTCCCACTGACCTTCTCCACTGATCGTTCCCATGCTCCGCGTGGGAATGCAGCCCGGGACGCTCTGCGTCCCATTCGAGAGCTGGAACGCGGAGCGTCCCTTGAGGCATTCCCACGCAGAGCGTGGGAACGATCATTGCGTAGGTCCAGATTACGCCGTGCCTGCTATGATGCGCGGCATCTCCATCGCTCAGGATCGCGCCGCTCCCCATGGATTACCGCAAACCTTCCGACCGTAAAAGCATGCACTCGCGCATCGTCCAGGAACTGGGCATGCAGATTGTTTCCGGACGCTTTCTGCCCTGCGACAAGCTGCCCGCCGAAGCCTTGCTCTGCGAGGAATACGCGGTCAGCCGGCCGGTGTTGCGCGAAGCCACGCGAGTGCTGGTCGCCAAGGGCCTGGTGTATTCGAAACCACGGGTCGGCACGGTGGTCAAGCCACGCCGCGAATGGCACATGCTCGACCCGGACGTGCTGCACTGGCTGATGCAAAGCAGCCCGCAGAACGAGTTCTTCAATGTCCTGACCAGCGTGCGCAGCATCATCGAACCGGCCGCCGCCGCCCTCGCCGCCCAGCACGCCACCGATGCCGATATCGCATCGATTGCCGAGGCTTACCAGCGCATGGAAGCCGCGCCGAGCCCGGAAGCCTTGCTGCAACCGGATCTGGATTTTCACAGCCGGATTGCCGACGCGACTCACAACGATTTGTTGGCGAACCTGTGCAACATGCTGTCGGTGGCGATTGCCGAGGCGTTGAAGCATTCGAACCAGCGACCGAATCTGCATGAACTGGCGTTGCCTCGGCACAAGGCGATTCTGACGGCGATCGAGAACCGGGATGCGTTAGGCGCGCGGCATGCGACGCTGGTGCAACTGGACGATGCACGGAGTGCCTTGAGCGTTGTGCTCGGCACCGAACTCTCCTGAACACAACTAAACCCTGTGGGAGCTGGATAACCAGCTCCCACAGGGTTAATCGTGAACTTCGCGACATAAAAAAGCCGCAACCCCAGGGTTGCGGCTTTTTCGTTTCAGGCTCGCCGATCAGTGAGCAAACAGGGAATTACCCTTCTGCCCCGCCAGCTTCTCCGGCTTGATCAGGAACTTCGCCAGTGCTGGCAGCAGCCACAGCGCACCGAACATGTTCCACAGCAGCATGAAGGTCAGCATCAGGCCCATGTCAGCCTGGAACTTGATCGCCGAGAAGATCCAGGTGCAGACGCCGATGGCCAGGCACAGACCGGTGAACAGCACCGCTTTACCGGTGGATTTCAAGGTCTGGTAATAGGCTTCCTGCAAAGGCAGGCCGGCACGCAGGAAGCTCTCCAGACGGCTGTAGATGTAAATGCCATAGTCCACGCCGATTCCCACACCCAGCGCCACCACCGGCAGTGTCGCTACCTTGACGCCGATGCCCATGAACGCCATCAGCGCGTTGCCCAGCACCGAGGTCAGCACCAGCGGCAGCACAATGCACAAGGTTGCCGCCCAGGAGCGGAAGGTGATCATGCACATGACCGCCACGCAGATGTACACCAGGATCAGGATGGTCAGCTCGGACTTCTTGATCACCTCGTTGGTGGCCGCTTCGATCCCGGCGTTACCGGCGGCGAGGATGAACTCCAGGCCTTCCTTGTTGTTTTCCTTGGCGAACTCCTGCACCGCATGCACCGCGCGATCCAGGGTTTCAGCCTTGTGATCGTTGAGGAACACCAGCACCGGCGCCAGCGAGCAACTGTTGTTGTACAGGCCGTCGGCCCGGGCGATGGAGTTGTTCAGCACGTCCGGGTTGCGCGACAGGGTTTCCCATTTCAGGTTGCCCTCGTTCATGCCCTTGATCATCTGCTTGGACACCGTCACCAGTGAGATCGCCGACTGCACGCCCTCGGTGTTCTGCATCTTCCACATCAGCTCGTCGATCGGCGCCATGGCTTCATAGCGCGAGCAGCCTTCGGACTTGGTCTTGACCATCACTACCAGCACGTCGGAACTGGTGGAGTAGTTGCTGATGATGAAGTTGTTGTCCTTGTTGTAGCGCGAATCCGGACGAAGCTCCGGCGCGCCCTGGTCGAGGTCGCCGATCTTCAGGTTCTGGCTGTACCAGAGACCGCCACCGAAGGCGACCAGCGCCAGGGCGATGGAAATCGGGGCGACTTTAGGGTTGGCGAAGTTCGACAGCAGGCGCCAGAACGGATGTTCGCGGTGCGCATCCTTCTTGCTCTTGGCAATGGCGCGCTTGCTGATGCCGACATAGGAAATCGCCACCGGCAGCAGGATCAGGTTGGTGAACACGATCACCGCCACACCGATGGACGCACCGATGGCCAGTTCGCGAATCACGCCGATGTCGATGATCAGCAGCGTAATGAAGCCGACCGCGTCCGCCAGAATCGCGATCATCCCCGGCAGGAACAGCTGACGGAAGGTCCGCCGTGCCGCCGTCAACGCGTTATCGGCCTCACCGGATTGCAGGGCGATACCGTTGATTTTCTGCACGCCGTGGGAAATGCCGATGGCGAAGATCAGGAACGGTACCAGCATCGAATACGGGTCGAGGCCGAACCCGAAGAAGTGCATCAACCCTAGTTGCCAGATCACCGCCACCAGCGTGGTGCTCAATACTGCCACGGTGCTGCGCAGGCAGTTGGTGAACCACAGCAGCAGGATCAGGGTGATGACGAAGGCGATGCCGAAGAACATCACCACCATCACCAGACCATCGATCAGGTCACCGACCTTCTTGGCGAAGCCGACGATGTGAATCTTGACGTTGGGGTTCTGCGCTTCGAACTTGTTGCGGATCTTGTCTTCGAGCTCATGGGAGAACTGGCGATAGTCCAGCGCCAGCAACTTGCCCTGGTCCTGCGGGTCCGGGTAGGACTCCAGCAACGGGATGTCGACGATGCTCGACTTGAAGTCGTTGGCCACCAGACGCCCGACCTGGCCGGACTTGAGCACGTTGTTGCGCAGCAGATCGAGGCTGTCCTGGGAGCCGTTGTAGCTTTGCGGGATCACTTCGCCGCCGGCAAAACCTTCCTCGGTCACTTCGGTCCAGCGCACGCTCGGGCTCCACAGCGACTTCAGACCTGAACGGTCGACGCCGGAGATGTAGAACACCTCGTCGTTGATCTGACGCAGGGTCTCCATGTACTCCTTGGAGAAGATGTCGCCATCCTTCGCTTCCACCGAAATGCGCACGGTGTTGCCCAGGTTCGCCAGATCGTTGCGATGCTCCATCATCTTTTCAATGAACGGATGCTTGAGCGGGATCATCTTTTCGAAACTGGTGGACGGGCGGATCAGCGTGGCCTGCCAGAACAGGAAAATGCTGACCAGCAGGCAGATCACGATCACTGCCGGGCGGTTGTTGAAGATCAGGCGCTCGAGAAACGTCGCCTTGTCCTGATGATGAGTGCTCAAGGAAGTCATAGCCCCGCCTTCTTATTATTGATTCGGCTCATTTGCCCAGCTCGGCGCCGTTCGCGGTTGTCACCCGAACGCCACCCTGCCCGCTCAGGATCAGATTGCCGTTGCCGGCGGCGGTGACCGACGACAGCGAGATGCGATCCGGACGGTTGAACACGCTGAAGGTTTCGCCGTTGTCACTGCTGCTGACCACCGAGCCGCCGTTGCCGACGATGACGATGGAGCCGTCGTCGAGCAGTGTGGCGCCGGACAGGCCGAACTCCAGCGAACCGCGCGCGGCTTTCAGTTCAACCTGCTCCCAAGTGCTGCCGAAATCGGTGGACCGGTAAAGATTGCCGCGCAGACCGTAGGCCAGCAGGGTTTGCGGTTGCGCCGTGCCGATCACGCCGAACAGCGAACCTTCGTACGGGCCTTCGAGTTTTTCCCAGGTCTGACCCCAGTCGGCGGAGCGGAACATGCTGCCCGACTCGCCGACGATGAACAGGCCGGCGTCTTTTACGGCGCCGATGGCGTTGAGGTGGAACTGGTCTTCGTTGTCGAGGCGATCGCTGACGTCTTCCCAGTGCTTGCCGCCGTCGGTGGTTTCCAGCAGCGCGCCGTAGGCACCCACGGCCAGGCCACTGTTGACGTCCTTGAACCAGACGTCGAGCAGCGGTGATTCGCGTTTGAGGTCTTCGAACTGTTTGGTCCAGGTCAGGCCGCCGTCTTCGCTGGCAAGGATCTGTGCGTCGTGGCCGACGGCCCAGCCATGCTTGTCATCGACGAAATACACGGCGGTCAGCAACTGGCGGCTCGGCACTTTGGCCTGGGTCCAGGTCTTGCCCTGATCGTCGGAATAGAGAATGTGCCCGCGATCCCCGACCGCCACCAGCCGGGTTCCGGCGTGAACGACATCGAGCATCAGGCTTTTCGAGGCCTTGGCCGATTCGGTGGAATAGACCACATCGGCTGGCGCTTCGGCCGCCAGGACAGGCGCCGACAAGGTGGCAAAGCCCAGCAGAGAGAGTGCTGTGGCCAGCAACGCGGTGTTGCGTAACGCCGGCGGGCGGCAACGACTCATAGACCTTCCCCTGTTTATTATTGTTGGTCATGGACCTTAAAGGGCGCCGCAAGGGTGCTCACGGTGACTGCCTGGTCACAAGCATAGTCCTGAAACCCGCCATCCAGAGCCCCTTCGGAAGCTGGCTCATCCTATCGGGCATTCGAAACGTCTGACAATCGGCGCAACGTTATCTTTTGTTAACCGAAAGGGACTACAGCAGCAGCTGAATGCGCGGGCATTCGTCCGACTGATGGCAGGGATTCTTGCGAGAGGGACTTGCACGATCGGTATTATGGTATACCATCAGACGCACAGACACTCTTTATCCCCTACGGAGCAGCTCATGAGTTTCGAAATTCGCAAGATCGTCAGCTATGTCGAAGAGACCTTCATCGAAGGCGGCAAGGCGTCCGACACCCCGGTGACCATGGTCGGCCTGGCCGTCGTCATGAAGAACCCGTGGGTCGGCAATGGCTTTGTCGAAGACCTCAAGCCGCAGATCCGCGCCAATTGCTCCGACCTCGGCGCGATGATGGTCAAGCGTCTGGTGGGCATCATCGGCGGTGCCGAGAAGATCGAGGCTTATGGCAAAGCGGCTGTGGTCGGCGCCGATGGTGAAATCGAGCACGCGTCGGCGGTGATCCACACCCTGCGCTTCGGCAATCACTACCGCGAAGCGGTCAAGGCCAAGAGTTATCTGAGCTTCACCAACAAGCGTGGCGGTCCGGGCACTTCGATCCAGATCCCGATGATGCACAAGGACGACGAAGGCCTGCGCTCGCACTACATCACTCTGGAAATGCAGATCGAAGACGCCCCGCGCGCCGACGAAATTGTCGTGGTGCTCGGTTGCGCCGACGGTGGTCGCCTGCACCCGCGCATCGGCAACCGTTACATCGATCTGGAAGAACTGGCCGCCGAAAAAGCCCAGTAATCACAATAAAAAAAGGCATTGCAGGAGCGCTCCATGATTCGGCTCACCGCTGAACTCACCCCGGCCGGCACCAGTTATCTGGCGACCGGCCAAGGCCAACCCGTGGTGTTGATCCACGGCGTGGGTCTGAATAAAGAAATGTGGGGCGGCCAGATCGTTGGCCTGGCCACGCAATACCGGGTGATCGCCTACGACATGCTCGGCCATGGTGCCAGCCCGCGACCGGCCAGCGGCACTGCCCTGCTCGGCTATGCCGATCAGTTGCTGGAGTTGCTTGACCACCTGCAATTGCCCGAGGCGTCGGTGATCGGCTTTTCCATGGGCGGTCTGGTGGCGCGGGCGTTTGCCCTGCATTACCCCGAACGCCTGAAAAGCCTGGTGGTGCTCAATAGCGTATTCAACCGCAGCGAAGAGCAACGCGCCGGCGTCATCGCCCGTACCGCGCAAGCCGCCAAGCACGGGCCGGACGCGAATGCCGAAGCGGCGCTGTCGCGCTGGTTCAGCCGCGAATATCAGGCGGCCAACCCGGCGCAGATCGCCGCGATTCGCCAGACCCTTGCCGGCAATGATCCGCAAGGCTATCTGACGACCTACGAACTGTTCGCCACCCAGGACATGTACCGCGCCGACGACCTGGGCAGCATTCAGGCGCCGACGCTGATCGCCACCGGCGAACTGGATCCCGGATCGACCCCGGAAATGGCCGAGCAACTGGCCGCGCGCATTCCCGGCGCGAAGGTTGCCGTGCTGCCGGAGCAACGGCATATGATGCCGGTAGAGTCGCCACGGCTGGTGAACCAGACGCTGCTGGAATTTCTCGACACCGCACACGCCCGACAAAACCATATAAAGGGGATCGTTGCATGACGCTCGCACGCTTCCAGATGTGCATCGGCGGAGAATGGGTCGACGCCCTCTCCGGCAAGACTTTCGAAAGCCTCAACCCGGCGCTCGCCGAGCCCTGGGCCGAACTGCCCGACGCCGATGAGGCCGATGTCGAACGCGCCGTGCAAGCAGCACAGACTGCCTTCGACAGCCCGGCATGGCGTGATTTGACCGCCACCGCGCGCGGCAAACTGTTGCGCCGTCTCGGTGATCTGATCGCCGAGAACAAGGAACAACTGGCGCAGCTGGAAAGCCGCGACAACGGCAAGCTGATCCGCGAAACCCGGGGGCAGGTCGGTTATCTGCCGGAGTTTTTTCACTACACCGCCGGCCTTGCGGACAAGCTCGAGGGCGGCACCCTGCCGCTGGATAAGCCCGATCTGTTCGCCTACACCGTGCACGAAGCCATGGGCGTGGTTGCCGCGATCATTCCGTGGAACAGCCCGCTTTATCTGACCGCGATCAAACTGGCGCCGGCGCTGGCAGCGGGCAACACGATTGTGATCAAACCGTCCGAACACGCCTCGGCGACTATTCTCGAACTGGCACGTCTGGCCCTCGAGGCCGGGATTCCGCCGGGTGTGGTCAACGTCGTCACCGGTTACGGCCCGAGCACGGGCGCCGCCCTCACCCGTCATCCGTTGATCCGCAAAATCGCCTTCACCGGCGGCGCGGCCACGGCCCGGCATGTGGTGCGCAGCAGCGCCGAGAACTTCGCCAAGCTGTCGCTGGAGCTGGGTGGCAAGTCGCCGAACATCATCTTCGCCGACGCCGATCTCGACAGCGCGATCAACGGCGCCATCGCCGGGATCTACGCGGCGTCCGGGCAGAGCTGCGTCTCCGGTTCGCGACTGCTGGTGCAGGATGAAATCTACGACGAATTCGTCAGCCGGCTGGCGGAGCGCGCCCAGCGCATCCGCATCGGCAACCCGCAGGACGACAGCAGCGAAATGGGCCCGATGGCCACCGCGCAGCAACTGGCCGTGGTGGAAGGTCTGGTGGCCGACGCCATCGCTGAAGGCGCGCGTCTGCGTCTGGGCGGCAAGCGTCCGAGTGGCGTGGGCGATGGCTGGTTCTACGAGCCGACGCTGTTCGAGTGCGACCGCAACTCGATGAAGATCATGCAGGAAGAAGTCTTCGGCCCGGTGGCCTCGGTGATCCGCTTCAAGGACGAAGCCGAAGCGCTGGCGATTGCCAACGACTCGCAGTTCGGCCTCGCCGCCGGCATCTGGACTCGCGATCTGGGCCGCGCCCACCGTCTGGCCCGGGACGTGCGCTCGGGGATCATCTGGGTCAATACCTACCGCGCGGTGTCGGCAATGGCACCGATCGGCGGCTTCAAGAACAGTGGCTATGGACGCGAAAGCGGCATCGATTCGGTGCTGGCCTACACCGAACTGAAAACGGTGTGGATCAACCTCTCCCAGGCACCGATGCCTGATCCGTTTGTGATGCGTTAGGAGTCCTGCGACATGATCGAACCCGGCATTTACAAAGACGTCATGAGCTCGTTTCCGTCCGGGGTCACGGTGGTCACCACCCTCGACCCGGACGGCGGCATCGTCGGGATCACCGCCAGCGCCTTCAGTGCGCTGTCGATTGATCCGGCGCTGGTGCTGTTCTGCCCCAACTACGCCTCCGACACCTACCCGGTGCTGCGCGACAGCAAGCGTTTCGCGATCCATTTGCTGTCCGCTGACCAGACGACCGAGGCCTACGCTTTCGCCGGCAAAGGCAAGGACAAGGCCAACGGCATCGAGTGGCATTTGAGCGAGCTGGGTAACCCGATCCTCGCCAGGGCCACGGCGATCATCGAGTGCGAACTATGGCGCGAATACGATGGTGGCGACCACGCGATCATCGTCGGCGCGGTGAAGAACCTGATCCTGCCGGAGCAACCGGTGACGCCGATGATTTATCACAAGGGCAAGCTCGGCGCGTTGCCGACCTTGGCTTGAGAAAATAACGCGAAACCCTGTGGGAGCGAGCTTGCTCGCGAAGGCGTAGTGTCAGTCGAAATCAATGTTGCAGGTGCTGACGCTATCGCGAGCAAGCTCGCTCCCACAGGGAATGGTGGTGTGAGAGGTAATGATGAACAACGAGAAGTATGAAAAGGGCCTGAAGATCCGCACACAGGTGCTGGGCGAAGCCTATGTGCAGCGCTCGATCGAGAACGCCGACGACTTCACCCGTCCGCTGCAGGAAATGGTCACCGAATACTGCTGGGGCCACGTCTGGGGACGCGACGGCCTGTCGCTCAAGGAGCGCAGCATGATCAACCTGGCGATGATCTCGGCGCTCAACCGCCCGCACGAACTGAAACTGCATGTGCGCGGCGCCTTGCGTAACGGCCTGAGTCGTGAGCAAATACGCGAAATTCTGCTTCAGGTCGGTATTTATTGCGGCGTCCCGGCAGCCGTGGACAGTTTCCGGCTCGCCCGTGAAGCCTTCGCCGAAGCCGACGCCGAGGCCTCCAGTTAACCCCTCGGCTGTTTGAATGCCCGTCTGGCATGGACAGCCAACTTAAAGAGCGGACCCCATGAAACGCCTGCCACTCGACGACAGCTTCAAGGTCAATCGCAACCCCGTCACCCTGCGCGAAATCGTGCTGGATAAACTGCGAAGCGCCATCATGAACTTCCAGCTGCTGCCGGGCGATCGCCTGGTGGAGCGCGATCTGTGCGATCGCCTGGGCGTGAGCCGTACGTCGGTGCGTGAAGCCTTGCGTCACCTGGAATCCGAAGGCCTGGTGGAATTCGCCGACGCCAAGGGCCCGCGCGTGGCGATCATCACCCTCGCCGATGCCGTCGACATTTATGAACTGCGTTGCGTGCTTGAAGGCCTGATCGTCCAGCTGTTCACCCTGCGTGCCAAGGCCAAGGACATCAAGGCCCTGGAAAAAGCCCTCGACGAGAACCGCAAGGCGCTCAAGGACGGCGAACTGCAACAGGTGATCGACTCGGTGCAGGGTTTCTACGACGTGCTGCTGGAAGGCTCGGGCAACCATGTGGCGGCCACCCAGTTGCGCCAGTTGCAGGCGCGCATCAGTTACCTGCGGGCGACGTCGGTATCCCAGGAAAACCGTCGCGGCGCCAGTAATCACGAAATGGAAAAAATGGTCGAGGCGATCAAGAGCGGTGACGCACTCGCAGCGCATCAGGCCTGCGTCGATCACGTTCGTGCGGCGGCGGCAGTGGCCCTCGATTACCTGAAGCGCAAACAGGAAGAAACCGGCGCCACACCGGCGATCACCCTGCCCATCGCGCTGAAAGAACCGCGCATAGGTCACTGACATGTTCAGCCCGAGCTTTTGCCCGAAATGCGGTGGCACTGACCTCGGTCAGCAAGTACCGCCGGGCGATACGCACGAGCGCCTGATGTGCCGCGGCTGCGGCTACATCCACTATGTGAACCCGAAAATCATCGCCGGCTGCATCATCGAGCAGGACGGCAAATACCTCCTGTGCCAACGGGCGATTCCCCCGCGCCCCGGCACCTGGACCCTGCCCGCCGGTTTCATGGAAAGCGGCGAAACCACCGAACAGGCCGCCCTGCGCGAGGTCTGGGAAGAAAGCGGCGTACGCGCGGAAATCGTCTCGCCTTACTCGATCTTCAGCGTGCCGAAGATCAGCGAGGTCTACATCATCTTCCGCGCCCTCGCGCTGGAAATCACCGGCCAGTACGGCCCGGAAACCCTCGCCTGCAAATTCTTCGCCCCCGAAGACATTCCGTGGGACCAGATCTACTACCCGGCGATCCGGCAGATCCTCGAACGCTACATCGAGGAACGCCAGGCCGGGGTGTATGGCATGTACATGGGCAATGACGACAGCGGCAAGATTCATTTCATGCGTTGACAGTCACCTTCCTCCTTTTTCTGCTCGTTCCCACGTCGAGGCGTCGAACCGTCCGCGTGGGAATGCCTGTTCGGACGCTCCGCGTTCGGCGGTTCAGGGACGCGGAGCGTCCAGGGCTGCATTCCCACGCAGAGCGTGGGAACGATCAATACCGTGGAGTTCAGAGGTGGCCGATGCCTTCAACGATGACGATCTCCGCCCTAGCCCATTCCTCCCTGTAACTTTTCGCTTCCTGATACGCCGCCGAGCGATAACACGCCACGGCCTGTTCGTAGCTGTCGAATTCGATCACCACGCTGCGCTGCGGTGTCGTCCGCCCTTCCATCGCTTCGCTGCGCCCGCCTCTGGCTAAGAACTTCGCGCCGAACTCCGCAAACGCCTTCGGCGCGCGCTGGGTGTATTGGCTGTAGTGATCGGGATCGGTGATGTCCACGTGAGCAATCCAGTACGCCTTCATAGTGACCTCTTGGTTGATTTTGTATTATGGTATACCACGAATTTCATCCACATCGAGAGTCCAGCATGGCCTTCAACAGCATCGAAGAAATCATCGAAGATTATCGCCTCGGCAAAATGGTGCTGCTGGTCGATGACGAAGACCGGGAAAACGAAGGCGACCTGCTGCTGGCTGCTGATCGTTGCACGCCCGAGGCGATCAGTTTCATGGCCCGCGAAGCTCGAGGGCTGATTTGCCTGACCCTGACCGACGATCATTGTCAGCGCCTGGGACTTGAGCAAATGGTGCCGAGCAATGGCAGCGTGTTCAGTACCGCGTTCACGGTTTCCATCGAAGCGGCGGTCGGCGTGACTACCGGGATTTCCGCAGCCGACCGCGCTTGCACGGTGGCTGCTGCGGTGGCGCCGAACGCTCGCGCTGAAGACCTGGTGCAGCCCGGTCATATCTTCCCGCTGCGGGCCAAGGAAGGTGGCGTGCTGACCCGCGCCGGCCACACCGAGGCCGGTTGTGATCTGGCGCGGCTCGCCGGGTTCACGCCAGCCTCGGTGATTGTCGAAGTGATGAACGACGATGGCACCATGGCCCGCCGTCCGGATCTGGAAGTCTTCGCGCGCAAGCACGGGATCAAGATCGGCACCATCGCCGACCTGATCCACTATCGCCTGAGCACCGAACACACCATCGAGCGCATCGGCGAGCGGGAACTGCCGACGGTGCATGGCACGTTCCGTTTGATCACTTTCGAAGATCGTATCGAGGGCGGCGTGCACATGGCGATGGTCATGGGTGAGCTGCGCCGCGAAGAGCCGACGCTGGTGCGCGTGCATGTCATTGATCCGCTGCGGGATCTGGTCGGCGCCGAGTACAGCGGGCCGACGAACTGGACATTGTGGGCGGCGCTGCAACGGGTCGCGGCCGAAGGGCATGGCGTGGTGGTGGTGCTGGCCAATCATGAGTCTTCGCAGGCTTTGCTGGAGCGCATTCCGCAACTGACTCAACCGCCACGGCAGTTCAGTCGTTCGCAATCGCGAATCTATTCCGAGGTGGGCACCGGGGCGCAGATTCTGCAGAACCTGGGCGTCGGCAAGCTGCGCCACTTGGGCCCGCCGCTCAAATATGCCGGTTTGACCGGCTACGATCTGGAAGTGATCGAGAGCATTCCGTTCACCGAATAATCCCGTTTGCCAGATAGCCGGTAAGGCAAAGTGCTTGCACAAAGTTTGGAATACCATAATATGATATTCCATAGACCGGACGACCTGAAAAACCGTCCAGCTACTGCTCCCGACAGGCGGGCAACAACGCAAGCCCGCTCAAAAACACAACAATGAGGGCGTAAAAATGGTGTTGAACAAAGCTGCAACCGCGATCTTTCTTGCGGGACTGCTGAGCGTGACCGGCCAGGCCGCGATGGCCGCCGAGAGTGTGAACTTTGTCAGCTGGGGCGGTAGCACCCAGGATGCGCAGAAACAGGCCTGGGCCGATCCGTTCAGCAAGGCCAGCGGCATCACCGTCGTGCAGGACGGCCCGACCGACTACGGCAAACTCAAGGCCATGGTCGAAAGCGGCAACGTGCAATGGGATGTGGTCGACGTCGAAGCCGATTTTGCCCTGCGTGCTGCGTCCGAAGGCCTGCTCGAACCCCTCGATTTCAAACAGATCCAGCGCGACAAGATCGACCCGCGTTTCGTCAGCGACTACGGCGTCGGCTCGTTCTTCTTCTCCTTCGTCCTCGGCTATAACGAGGGCAAACTCGGCGCCAACAAGCCGCAGGACTGGAGCGCGCTGTTCGACACCAAGACTTTCCCCGGCAAACGCGCCCTGTACAAATGGCCGAGCCCCGGCGTGCTTGAACTGGCTCTGCTCGCCGACGGCGTGCCGGCCGACAAGCTCTACCCGCTGGACCTGGATCGCGCCTTCAAGAAACTCGACACCATCAAGAAAGACATCGTCTGGTGGGGCGGCGGCGCGCAGTCGCAGCAACTGCTGGCTTCCGGTGAAGCGAGCATGGGCCAGTTCTGGAACGGCCGGATTCACGCTCTGCAAGAAGACGGCGCACCGGTCGGCGTGAGCTGGAAACAGAACCTGGTCATGGCCGACATTCTGGTCGTGCCAAAGGGTTCGAAAAACAAGGACGCGGCGATGAAGTTCCTGGCCAGCGCCAGCAGTGCCAAAGGCCAGGCGGACTTCTCCAACCTGACCGCCTACGCCCCGGTCAACGTCGACAGCGTGCAGCGTCTGGACTCGACGCTGGCCCCGAACCTGCCGACTGCCTACGCTAAGGATCAGATCACTCTTGATTTCGCGTACTGGGCCAAGAACGGTCCGGCCATCGCGACACGGTGGAACGAATGGCTGGTCAAATGAAAATGGCGGCCACCGCGTCCCGTCCCTCCACTGCCACCGGGAGCGCCACGAGCGCTGCCGGCCAGGCTGAAGGCAAAAAGGCGAGTGCCATGGCGCAAGCCCCGTCCCTCAAGCAACGCTGGCGCGGCGCCGGCAACCTCGCGCCGGCGCTGTTGTTCCTCGGTCTGTTCTTTCTCGCCCCGCTGATTGGCTTGTTGCTGCGCGGCGTGCTGGAACCGGTGCCGGGCCTTGGCAACTACGAACAACTGTTCGCCAACTCGGCGTACGCACGGGTGCTGTTCAACACCTTCTCGGTGGCAGGACTGGTGACGGTGTTCAGCCTGCTACTTGGATTCCCGCTGGCCTGGGCAATCACTCTGGTGCCGCGCGGCTGGGGCCGCTGGATTCTCAACATCGTGCTGCTGTCGATGTGGACCAGCCTCCTCGCCCGCACCTATTCCTGGCTGGTGTTGTTGCAGGCCTCGGGCGTCATCAACAAGGCGCTGATGGCGCTGGGCATCATCGATCAGCCGCTGGAAATGGTGCACAACCTGACCGGCGTGGTGATCGGCATGAGCTACATCATGATCCCGTTCATCGTGCTGCCGTTGCAGGCGACCATGCAGGCCATCGACCCGATGATCCTGCAGGCCGGCTCGATCTGCGGCGCGAGCCCCTGGACCAACTTCTTCCGGGTGTTCCTGCCGCTGTGCCGGCCGGGCCTGGCGTCCGGCGGGTTGATGGTGTTCGTGATGTCGCTCGGTTACTACGTCACCCCGGCACTGCTGGGCGGGGCGCAGAACATGATGCTGCCGGAGTTCATCATTCAGCAGGTGCAGTCGTTCCTCAACTGGGGCCTGGCCAGCGCCGGCGCCGCATTGCTGATCGTCATCACGCTGGTGCTGTTTTACGTCTACCTGAAGCTGCAGCCGGAATCCCCGGTTGGCGCCAGTCACGCGAGGTAAACCGACATGCTCCTGACGCCCAATGCCATGAGTCGCCGGATGCGCTTCGGCCTGTATTTCACCACCGGGCTGATCGGCCTGTTCCTGCTGTTGCCGATCGTGTTCATCGTCCTGCTGTCGTTCGGTTCGTCGCAGTGGCTGGTGTTCCCGCCGCCGGGCTGGACGCTGAAATGGTACGTGCAGTTCTTCTCCAATGCCGACTGGATGAGCGCAGCGCTGGCCAGCCTCAAGGTCGCCGTGCTGACCACGATCTGCGCCGTCGCCCTCGGTTTGCCGACTGCCTTTGCGCTGGTCCGTGGACGCTTCCCCGGCCGGGAAATGCTCTACGGCCTGTTCACCCTGCCGATGATCGTGCCGCTGGTGATCATCGCCGTGGCGGTGTACGCGCTGTTCCTCAAGCTCGGCTACACCGGGACGATGTTCGCCTTCGTCGTCAGCCATGTGATCGTCGCGCTGCCGTTCACCATCATCTCGATCATCAACTCGCTGAAGCTGTTCGATCAGTCGATTGAAGACGCGGCGGTAATCTGCGGCGCGTCACGCCTGCAAGCGGTGTTCAAGGTGACTTTCCCGGCGATTCGTCCGGGCATGGTCGCCGGCGCCCTCTTTGCCTTCCTGGTTTCGTGGGACGAGGTGGTGCTCAGCGTGATGATGGCCAGCCCGACCCTGCAAACCCTTCCCGTGAAAATGTGGACCACCCTGCGCCAGGACCTGACGCCCGTGATCGCCGTCGCCTCGACGCTGCTGATCGGCCTGTCGGTATTGGTCATGGTGATCGCCGCCGCTTTGCGCCGGCGCAACGAAATCAGCGCCTGAGCGCCAGGAGTACGACATGAGTGCCGTGATCAAAGACGCATCCCAGCAGAACGACAAACCCCTGGTCAGCCTGCGCAACCTGAACAAGCACTACGGCGATTTTGCGGCCGTGGACAACATCTCGCTGGACATCAGGGACGGCGAGTTCCTGACCTTCCTCGGCTCCAGCGGCTCGGGCAAAAGCACCACGCTGTCGATGCTCGCCGGCTTCGAAACCCCGAGCAGCGGCGAGATCCTGGTCAACGGCCAGTCGCTGGTGAACGTGCCGCCGCACAAGCGCGACATCGGCATGGTGTTCCAGCGCTATTCGCTGTTCCCGCATCTGTCGGTACGCGACAACATCGCGTTTCCTCTCACGATCCGCAAACTCGCGGCTGCCGAGCGTGACAAGCGCGTCGATGCGATGTTGAAACTGGTACAACTGGAACAATTCGCCCATCGCCGCCCTTCGCAACTGTCCGGCGGCCAGCAGCAGCGGGTCGCCATTGCACGGGCGCTGGTTTACGAGCCACGTATTCTGTTGATGGACGAACCGCTCGGTGCGCTGGACAAGAAGCTGCGTGAGGACTTGCAGGATGAACTGCGTCAGTTGCACCGTCGCCTCGGCATCACCATCGTTTACGTGACCCACGACCAGGAAGAAGCCATGCGCCTGTCCCAGCGCATCGCAATTTTCAGTCACGGCAAGATTGTCGGGCTCGGCAGCGGTTATGACCTTTATCAGAACCCGCCGAATGCGTTTGTGGCGTCGTTTCTGGGCAACTCGAACTTTCTCAAGCTCAAGGCGCAGGGTAATGCGGCGGCGAGTTTCGAGGGGCAGTCGCTTTCGATTCGCCTGACGGCCGGATTGCAGACCGGGCAGGATGTTTTGCTGATGGTGCGCCCGGAAAAGGCGTTGGCGTTGAGCGTGCAGCAAGCGAATGACGAGCCACTGGCGGCGGGTTGGAATGAGGTTTCGGCGAAGGTGGTCGAGGTGTTGTTTCTGGGTGAAAGTCAGACTTGCAGCGTGGTCACATCGGGTGGCACGTCCATGACGGTCAAGGCGCTATCGGCAGCCGGAATGCCGTTGAAGGCTGGCGATCCGGTGCGGGTTCGCTGGGCGACGGCGGATGCATGTGTCTACACCGAATGGGCCGAAAGCGACCTCAACAAGGCCGCCGGATCCCACTAAGGTCTTCAGAAAACAACGCAATCCTGTGGGAGCGGCGGTGCGACGATTCGACTTGCCCGCGAATAGGCCGGCACATTCAACATCAATACTGAATATGCTGACGCCTTCGCGAGCAAGCTCGCTCCCACAAGTCTTGCACCAGTCAGTTAATTGGCGGATACCCTTCGATCTGATCGGGCCAGGCTGTCAACACCTCAAACCCGTCTTCCGTCACCGCCACCATGTGCTCCCACTGCGCCGACAACGACTGATCCTTCGTCACCACTGTCCAGCCATCCGCCAGGCTCTTCACATGCCGCTTGCCGGCATTGAGCATCGGCTCGATGGTGAAAATCATCCCCGCCTTCAATTTCAGCCCCTGCTCCGGGTAACCGTAATGCAGCACCTGCGGTTCATCGTGATAAACCTTGCCGATCCCGTGCCCGCAATATTCGCGCACCACGCTGAACCCTTCTTTTTCCGCCAGCGTCTGGATCGCATGACCGATGTCACCCAACGTGGCGCCCGGCCGCACGACGCGGATGCCCGCGCACATGGCGTCGTAAGTGGTCTTGATCAGATGCCGCGCCTCGGGCGTCGGCTCACCGACCACGTACATGCGGCTGGTGTCGCCAAACCAACCGTCCTTGATCACCGCGATGTCGAGATTGACGATGTCGCCGTCCTTCAACACGCGCTTCGACGGAATGCCGTGGCAGACCACTTCGTTGACTGACGCGCAGACGGTTTTCGGAAAGCCGTGATAACCGACGTTGGCCGGAATCGCCTTCTGCACATTGACGATGTAGTCGTTGCACAACTGGTCGAGCTGATCGGTGGTGACGCCAGCCTTGACGTGCGGCACCAGCATCGCCAGTACTTCAGCAGCCAACTGCGCAGCCACCCGGGATTGGGCGATTTCGGCCTGGGTGTTGATCTTGATCGGGTTTCTCATGCCTTGGCCGCCTCTTTGACCGAGGCATTCTGCGCGGCATCGGCCAATGCGCAGACTTGCTGCAGATCCAGACCGCCCGACTGTTCGGCGCGAATCAGCAACCGGCAAATGGCATGGTGATCCAGGTCGGGATACAGCTCGGCGAGCATGCCGATGCGCATCCAGTGTTCAGCCTGCGCGTTGATCGAACGGCTGAGTGCGTTGCTGGAGATGCGCAGATTCTCGTGCATGTCCTCTGAAATCTTTACGATGCCCATGGCAATATCCGATACGAATTGTATATGGATCGTATATTAATCGCGTATCGACCGGCATTGCAAACGTTGGTGTCCGGTCGCGCGCGGTGGTCACCGGCCTGTTGCGCTTGTCTCTGCGTTTGTTGAACGCTGAAGACGCCCTTTCAATACTCGATGACGCCTGCGTATAAACCCTGCAAGTCACTTCCTTCCCCTCGCTGATTTCGTTCTATCGTTAGATCGAAATGGCAGCATTTACGGCCGTTTAAAGGTTGCGACAGCTCAGGTCTGGGCCTATGTTGCACGCGAGCTTTTTCCCCGCGAATGGAACGCGATCAACACCACAAAGAGGTGAAGAGATGTCAAAGGATTCACGCCCTGCCGTACTTGGGCTGATCGGCAATACGCCGCTGGTAAAAGTCACCCGCTTCGATACCGGTCCCTGCACCCTGTTTCTCAAACTCGAATCACAGAACCCCGGCGGCTCGATCAAGGACCGCATCGGCCTGGCCATGATCGACGCCGCTGAACGCGACGGTCGCCTGCAACCCGGCGGCACGATTGTCGAGGCCACCGCCGGTAACACCGGTCTGGGCCTGGCCCTGGTCGGACGCGCCAAAGGCTACCGCGTCGTGCTGGTGGTGCCGGACAAAATGTCCACCGAAAAAGTCCTGCACCTCAAGGCCATGGGCGCCGAAGTGCACATCACTCGCTCCGATGTCGGCAAAGGCCATCCCGAGTATTACCAGGATGTCGCCGCGCGTCTGGCCAAAGACATTCCCGGCGCCTTCTTCGCCGACCAGTTCAACAACCCCGCCAACCCGCTGGCCCACGAGTGCAGCACCGGGCCGGAAATCTGGGCCCAGACCGAGCATGACCTGGACGCCGTCGTGGTCGGTGTCGGTTCGGCCGGCACGCTGACCGGCCTGACCCGTTTTTTCAAACGCGTACAACCTGATCTGGAAATGGTCCTGGCCGATCCGGTCGGTTCGGTAATGGCCGAATACAGCCGCAGCAAGCACTTGGGCACCGCCGGATCCTGGGCGGTGGAAGGCATCGGCGAGGACTTCATCCCTTCGATCACCGATCTGTCGAGCGTGCGCAGCGCCTACTCGATCAGCGACGAAGAAAGCTTCGATCACGCGCGCCAGCTGTTGAAGGCCGAAGGCATTCTCGGCGGCTCGTCCACCGGCACCCTGCTCGCCGCCGCGCTGCGTTACTGCCGCGAGCAGACCGAGCCGAAACGCGTGGTCAGCTTCGTTTGCGACACCGGCACCCGCTACCTGTCGAAGGTCTACAACGACCAGTGGATGACCGATCAGGGCCTGTTGCAGCGCAAACGCTACGGCGACCTGCGCGACCTGATTGCCCGTCGCTTCGAAGACGGCAAGGTCGTCAGCGTCGGACCGGACGATACGCTGATGACCGCGTTCCAGCGCATGCGCCTGGCAGACGTTTCGCAACTGCCGGTGTTGGTAGATGGCAAGCAACTGGTCGGCGTGATCGATGAATCGGACATTCTGGTGCGCGTGCACGAAGACGCCTCGCTCTTCAGCAAACCCGTTTCCAGCGCGATGACGGACAAGTTGCAAACCCTCGCCCCCGGCGCCACGCTGGCTGAACTGGAAACCGTGCTCAGCAGCGGCCTGGTGGCCATCATCGCCGACGCTTCAGGCTTCCACGGCCTGATCACTCGCGTCGACATGCTCAATCAATTACGGAGATCCCTGGCATGAGCCAGCACGACAAGAACGCCCGTCAACAAGGCTTCGCCACCCGCGTGATCCACGCCGGGCAAACGCCGGACCCGACCACTGGCGCGCTGATGCCGCCGATCTACGCCAACTCCACCTACCTGCAAGACAGCCCCGGCGTGCACAAGGGTTTCGACTACGGCCGCTCGCACAACCCGACGCGTTTTGCTCTGGAGCGTTGCGTGGCGGATCTGGAGGGTGGCACCCAGGCGTTTGCCTTCGCTTCCGGGCTGGCGACGATTTCCACCGTACTCGAACTGATCGACGCCGGCTCGCACATCGTCTCCGGCAATGACCTGTATGGCGGCACGTTCCGCCTGTTCGACAAGGTGCGCCAGCGCAGTGCGGGGCATCGTTTCAGCTACGTCGATCTGGCCGATCTGTCGGCGTTCGAAACCTCGCTGCAGGACGACACGCGCATGGTCATGGTCGAGACCCCGACCAACCCGCTGCTGAGCCTGTCCGACCTCGCCGCCATCGCGCGCATCTGCAAGGCGCGCGGGATCATCTGCGTGGCCGACAACACCTTCGCCAGTCCATGGATCCAGCGTCCGCTGGAACTGGGTTTCGACATCGTGCTGCACTCGACCACCAAATACCTGAACGGTCACTCCGATGTGATCGGCGGGATCGCGGTGGTCGGTGACAATCCTGCGCTGGCCGAACGCCTGGGCTTCCTGCAGAACGCCGTTGGCGCCATCTCCGGCCCGTTCGACGCGTTCCTTACTCTGCGCGGCGTGAAGACCCTGGCACTGCGTATGGAGCGTCATTGCAGCAACGCACTGGAACTGGCGCGCTGGCTGGAGCAACAGCCGCAGGTCAAACGCGTCTACTACCCGGGCCTGGAATCTCACCCGCAGCATGAACTGGCCAAGCGTCAGATGCGTGGTTTCGGCGGAATGATTTCACTGGATCTGAACAGTGATCTGGCGGGCGCGCGGCGCTTCCTGGAGAACGTGCAGATCTTTGCGTTGGCCGAAAGCCTTGGCGGCGTGGAAAGCCTGATTGAGCACCCGGCGATCATGACTCACGCGACCATTCCGGCCGAAACCCGTGCCAAGCTTGGCATCGGTGACAGCCTGGTGCGTCTGTCGGTGGGCGTCGAGGATATCGAGGACCTGCGTGCGGATCTGGCGCAGGCGCTGGCCAGCATCTAAAGCCCGAAAACGTCAAAGCCCGCATGAGGCGGGCTTTGGTGTTCGAGTAGGCGGCCAGTGCTGGTCTCTGGCTTACGAGGTTTCTCAGGACTCCCACAGTACAGGCAATGTGCTCTGCTGCTTCACACGGCATAAGGGCTGGAACCCAGCGCGGGGTTCTTTCTAACCGTGTACCCTTCGGAACGCGCCCAACGCTTCCTCGCTATCCGCTTGCGCATCAGTCTGCGTCTTCGCCTACATGCTTAAGCCTAGCAAACACGCTGCATTGCGCTACGCGGTTTTTAGACTGATTGTTTTCTAGCGCTGCCCTGCAAGGAAGTTAACCGACTATCGCTTTCACGGCCCGTAAGCCTGCCTCCCGCCAAGGGCGAACTATACTTTTCAGCTGGCTGTCCAGATTTCCTGTAAACCATCGACACCCGTGCACCCTGCGGTGCCCTGTGCCACTCACCAATCTGGTTGACCCCGGGCCGACGAGCCTTCCGTCAATGATCAAAGATCGAATGACGGATAAAGCTCGGTTGCTGTGTGGCTGATGGGGCGTGGAGAAAATCATGAAGCACACGCTTTGGCCGGGCCTCGTCCTGGCAGTTGCGGCAACGGTGGCAGTGCCCAATGTCTGGGCTGCGAAGGCGCAGGCATTGGCGTCGGATGGGGCGGATCATGTGGGTGCGCGAGCGGTGGCTTCCGATGGATCGGATCATGTTGGCGCAGGTGCCGTTGCCTCTGATGGTTCCGATCACGTCGGCGCGGGCGCCGTTGCTTCTGACGGCGCGGATCACGTCGGCGCAGGTGCCGTTGCCTCTGACGGAGCGGATCATGTTGGCGCAGGTGCCGTTGCTTCTGACGGCGCGGATCATGTCGGCGCGGGTGCCGTTGCTTCTGACGGCGCGGATCATGTCGGCGCGGGTGCCGTTGCTTCTGATGGCGCGGATCATGTCGGTGCAGGTGCCGTTGCCTCTGACGGCGCGGACCACGTCGGCGCAGGTGCCGTTGCCTCTGACGGCGCGGACCACGTCGGCGCAGGTGCCGTTGCTTCTGACGGCGCGGATCACGTCGGCGCAGGTGCCGTTGCTTCTGACGGCGCAGATCACGTTGGCGCTGGCGCCGTTGCTTCTGACGGCGCGGACCACGTCGACGCAGGTGCGCTCGCCGCCGATGGCGCAGACAAGGTCGGTGCCAGCCGACTCGCCTACTCCCGCGCAGGCGTCGGTTCGGACCAGGTGGCTTCCGCCCTCATGAGCGGCAGCTATTCCGACCAGTTCAACAGCCCTCAATAACCGCTATCGGCGCAACCAGCCTGCCGCTGGTTGCGCCGCACTAGCACATTTGTGCTAATCGACCACCCCGTTCCCTGGCGTTATATTCCCTCGCAACCCCCGACACTCCCCAACATTGCCGCTGCGCAGTGCGCGGGATCGTTGTGCCTGGAAAAACAACAACACCAAGGAAGAAACACCATGAAACTACACGCCAGCCTCGCCAGGATCACAGTCCTCGCTACCCTGCTTCTCGGCGCCAGCGGTTGCCAGACCGCCAAACCCACCGAAGACAGCATGCGCGAACGCGCCCAGACCGTCATCGGCCAACCGGTCACCAGGATCGGCAACATCCGCAATGACAGCACGCTGACCTACTACACCGCCTACACCGCCGCCGGCGAATACAACTGCGAGCTGCCCAGCGGCGCGATCATCGCGGTGGCCAGCATGGGCATCATGACGCCTCCGCTGTCCTGCCTGCCCAAAGGTGCGTCGCCGATTCCGTACCAGTAATCCGGCGCAGAAAAACCGTCTTAGTGCCTCCTCTCACCCGGTAAAGGATTCCGCTCGATCATGAAAACACTCATCGCCACCCTCACCCTCGCGGCCGTAGCGCTCACTGGCTGCGCCACCCCCAAACAATGGGAAGCCACCGGCGGCAGCAAGACCGATGGCGTTGTCCAGGTTTCCTATGAACTGGGCCAGTTCGAAAGCGGGCAAACCTCCGCCGCTCAAGGGTTGGCCGCAGCTGAAGGCCGTTGCAAGGTCTGGGGCTACAAGAGCGCCGAAGTATCAGGCTCGGAGAAAAACATCTGCCGCACCATGGGCCAGTACAACTGCCTGCAAACCACCATCACGCAGGACTATCTGTGTAAGCGCTGACAGCTTCGGTCTGCCGGTCGCGCAGCGCACGCAAGGTCGCGCGCAGCTCGGCCGGGCGTACCGGCTTGGACAGAATGGCGATCTGCCGATCATGCAGAGCCGCCTGGATTTTTTCGATGTCATGCCCGGTGATGATCATGGCCGGTACCGCATGACCCCGCTGACGACGAACCTCATCAATGCACTCGATGCCGGTGCTGTGGGAGCCGAGGTCATAGTCGGCAACGATGATGTCGCAGTCCGTGACCAGACCCTGCCCGCTCAGCTCGGCCTGCACGACGCAACCCCAACGCTCGAGCAACGCTGAAGTCGCCAGCAGAACGTTGCGATCATCCTCCACCAGACACACCTTCAACCCCGTCAGCAACCCGATTTGCCGAGGCTCCTCTCGATTGACCGGCATCTGCGGCGGCGCCAGCGGCAGCCCATGCAAGGTCACCGCCGTGCCATGCCCCAGCCGTGAGCGGATCGCGACATCGACACCGATCAACTGCCCCAGACGCCGGACAATCGACAGCCCCAGGCCCACGCCTTCAACGTCTTTGTCACGCAGCTGGCGAACCCGATAAAACTCTTCGAACACCTTGGGCAAATGCTCTTCGGCGATCCCGTTGCCGCGGTCATAGATCGAGATGGCCAGTCCCGCGCCGCGCTTGCGCACACCGATCAGCACCGGCCGGTGTGCACCGTATTTGAAGCAGTTGGAGAGCACATTCTGGACCATGGTCGCGAGCAACGCCGGATCGGTACGCACCCAATGTTCACAGCGCCGCAAGCGTAACTCCACACCCGCCCAACGTGCGGCTTCGGCGTTCTGGCGGATCAGATCCGCCAGCCACTCGCCCAGTTCAAGCGTCTGCAGGCGGGGCAGAATCCGCCCGTTATCGAGGGTGTAGAGATCGAGAATCGAGCGAAACAGCTGCGACACGTTGAGCAGCGAACGGTCGATGCTGTCCACCAGCCGCCGCTCCTCTTCGCCCAGCCGCGACTCACGCAGACACGCGGTAAACAACCCGATGGAGTGGATCGGCTGACGCAGGTCATGACTGGCCTGGGCCAGGAAACGCGATTTTTCCAGATTGGCAGCCACCGCCTCTTCCGATGCCTTGCGCGTGCGCTCCAGCAGCAGGTGCGCATACACCGGAATCACCGTGCTGGTGATCATCAGCATCAACACCATGAACGGTTGCGCTTGCCAGTACGGCGTCAATCGATAGACCGCCAACAGCGCCACCAACGCCAGCACCGTGGCGATTGCCAGGTAGCGCGAGCCGTAGCGCATGCCGTTGCCGAGATTGACCCAGACCATGACGGCGTAGATGGGCAGCGCCGCCTCGCCGCCGACCACCAGCCCGAAACTGGTGCCGGTGTAATCGTGGAGCATGCCGAAAATCCGCCGCGCCGGATAATGCCCCGGCCAGCGCACGATGGCCTGGCGCAGCACAACGGAGGCCAGCAAAAACAGGGCAATGTAGGTGACCACCGGCAGGTAAGTATCGAAGCGCTGGCCCGGCAGGAAACCGAGCACGGCCATGTAAACCAGCGCGATGCTGGCGATGATGATGCGCAGATTGGCCTGGTCGAGCTCGGTGTTCTTTTCGAACTTCATGGCGGAACGTCCTTGTGCGGCAGTCGTCATAAACAACACGAATCAACAGGCAAACCCTTCGCCCGGTGCTAAGGTGCATGCCGTGAGAAATGCTGACCCAGGGAGGGTTTTGCCATGGCGTGCCGAATCATCATAGCCGACGATCACCCGTTGTTTCGCGAAGCGCTGCTGCGCACTGTCCAGCGTTTGCTGCCCGACGCCCTGATCGAAGAAGCCGGCGACCTCGACACCGTGCTCGCCCTGCTGCCGGCCGGCGATGAGCCCGACACCTTGATCCTCGACCTGCGTTTTCCCGGACTGACCTGTGTCAGCCAGCTCGCGGAACTGCGTCGGCGCCTGCCGAGAACCACGCTGATCGTGGTGTCGATGGTCGATGACGAAGTGCTGATCGGCGAAGTCATGGCCGCCGGTATCGATGGTTTTATCGGCAAGAACATCGCCCCCGACGAGATCGGTCAGGCAATCCGGGCGATTCGTGAAGGTGAGGTTCTGGTGAAATTCGCCCCGTCCGGCCTGCTGCCGCTGGACACCGGCACCCCCCTCACCCCGCGTCAGCAAGAGGTATTAAGGCTGATCGCCCAGGGCAAAACCAACAAGGAAATCGCCCGTGAACTGGATATTTCGCCGTTCACGGTGCGGATTCATGTTTCGTCGTTGTTGCGGGTGCTCAACGTGCCGTCGCGGGCAGCGGCGGCAGTCAAGTATTCCGGAACGGGTTAGCGTCAGAAGCCTGGATCAAGGATCGACCTGGGCCATCAGTTCAGGCACCGATTCCTGGCGTTTCGCATAGCGCTGCGCCAGCACCGCACAAACCATCAATTGAATCTGATGGAACAGCATCAGCGGCAGAATCAGCACACCGATCGTGCTCCCGGCAAACAACACCTGCGCCATCGGCACACCGGTGGCCAGGCTTTTCTTCGAGCCGCAGAACAGGATGGTGATGCGGTCTTCCTGACTGAAACCAAATGCCCTGCCCAGCAGCGTGGACGCCAACAGCACCAGCGCCAGCAGAATGCAACAGACCACTACCAGCCCCAGCAGGTCGATCACCGGAATCTGGTGCCAGATACCCTCGTTCACCGCCTCGCTGAACGCGCCGTAGACCACCAGCAGAATCGAGCCCTGATCGACGAATTTCAGCCAGTTCTTGTTGCGACCGACCCAGGCGCCGATCCAGCGCCGAGCGATCTGACCGGCGATGAACGGCAGCAGCAATTGCACGCTGATTTTCACGATCGCGTCGAGGGTCGAGCCGCCGTCGCCGTGGACGTTGAGCAGCAGCGTCACCAGCAGCGGCGTGAGGAAAATCCCGAACAGACTGGACGCCGCCGCACTGCAGATCGCCGCCGGAATATTACCCCGCGCCAGCGAAGTGAAGGCAATCGCCGACTGCACCGTGGCCGGCAGCGCACACAGGTAAAGCATGCCCATGTACAGCTGATCACCGATCAGCGGTGACAACAGCGGCTTGAGCGCCAGACCCAGTAGCGGGAACAGGACAAAAGTCAGACCGAACACCAGCAAATGCAGGCGCCAGTGGCCGGCGCCGGAGATGATCGATTCCCGCGACAGCTTGGCGCCGTGCAGGAAAAACAGCAGCGCAATCGCAATGTTGGTCAGCCAGCCGAAACCGGTCGCGACCTGGCCGCTGGCGGGCAGGAAGCTGGCCAGCAGCACCACGCCGATCAGGGTCAGGGTGAAGTTGTCGGGCAAAAAGCGTGGGCGCGTCATGGTTTGTTCATCCGGGGGTTGCCAGTACGTGGAAGCGACTCTAACGTGACTGGAAATTACCGACTAACGCCGAAGAACCCACAGATGCCGCCAAAAGGACACGACAAGAGCGTCAGACGCAGCATTCCCGGGTTACCCAGCCTGCCGCGTCCGCTGTACGGGCGCACTGAATCACTGCCCAATCGCGCGCTGACCCGCCGTCACAGTCATCCGTGGGTGCAGTTGTCCTACGCGATCCAGGGCGTGCTCGAAGTGCAAACCGCCGTCGGTCGTTTCGTCGCACCACCGGAACGGGCGGTGTGGATTCCGGCGGGCGTGCCGCATCGGGTATTCAGTTCGCCGCACACGGAAATGCGCAGCCTTTACATTGATTGCAGTGTCGCCAACTGGGCGCCCGAGCGTTGTCATGTACTCGGCGTCAGTGATCTTTTGCGGGAGCTGATTCGGGCCTTCAGTCAGATACCTGTCGAGTATGACCAGAGCGGCCCGCACGGGCGTTTGGCCCAGGTGATCCTCGATCAACTGGCCGATGCCCCGCCCATCGATCTGATGCTGCCATTGCCGCAGGACAGTCGCTTGCGCCAGATCTATCAAAGTCTGGAGCAACATCCGGAACAGCAGACCACCCTGGCGCACTGGAGCGAAAAATTCGGCGTAACCGAGAAAACTCTGACTCGGCTGTTCCTGCGCGACACCGGTTTGACCTTCCGCACCTGGCGTCAGCGCCTGCGTCTGTTGAGGGCGCTGACGCCGCTGGAACGTGGCGAACGCGTCACCGACGTGGCTTTGGCCTGCGGTTACGACTCGACGTCAGCGTTTATCGCGGCGTTTCGCCAACAGTTCGGTGAAACGCCGGGTGAGTTTTTCCGATGAAATTAACCGATATTTATCGACTTTATGCATGCCATTGGGCAAATTTCAGGGTAGAGTTTCGCCCATCAAGAATCTTTGACATCTTTCGACGATAACAATGATCAACCACCCTTTAGCGAACCTGTCGGCGGTAACAGCATGATCGAAGTCACTGAAGTTTCCATTGCCCAATTGCGCGCGGCGCTCGAATCCGGCCAGACCACGGCGGTTGAACTGGTGCAGGCCTACCTGGCGCGCATCGACGCCTTTGACGGCCCGGATACCGCCACTGCCCTGAACGCAGTAATCGTGCGTAACCCTGACGCACTGAAAGAAGCGCAGGCCTCGGACGACCGTCGTGCCAAGGGGGAAACCCTCGGTCCGCTGGACGGCATCCCTTATACCGCCAAGGACAGTTATCTGGTCAAAGGCCTGACCGCCGCGTCCGGCAGCCCGGCCTTCGCCGATCTGGTGGCCCAGCGCGACGCGTTCACCATCGAACGCCTGCGTGCGGGCGGCGCGATCTGCCTGGGCAAGACCAACATGCCGCCGATGGCCAATGGCGGGATGCAGCGCGGGGTCTATGGCCGTGCCGAAAGCCCTTACAACGCCGACTACCTGACGGCTCCCTTCGCTTCCGGCTCGTCGAACGGTGCCGGTACCGCCACCGCTGCAAGCTTCTCGGCATTCGGTCTGGCGGAAGAAACCTGGTCGAGCGGTCGCGGCCCGGCATCCAACAATGGCCTGTGCGCCTACACGCCATCGCGCGGGGTGATTTCGGTACGCGGCAACTGGCCGCTGACGCCGACCATGGACGTGGTGGTGCCGTACGCCCGCACCATGGCTGACCTGCTGGAAGTGCTCGATGTGGTGGTCGCCGAAGACACCGACACCCGAGGCGATCTGTGGCGCCTGCAACCCTGGGTGCCGATCCCGAGCGTCGCCTCGGTTCGCCCTGCTTCCTATCTCGAACTCGCGGTGAAAAGTGATGCACTGGCCGGCAAACGTCTGGGCGTACCGCGCATGTACATCAACGCCGACCCCGAGGCCGGCACCAGCGAAGCACCGGGCATCGGCGGCCCGACCGGGCAGCGCATCAACACCCGCGCCTCGGTAATCGATCTGTGGAAACAGGCCCGTCAGGCCCTTGAGGCCGCCGGTGCCGAAGTGATCGAAGTGGATTTTCCACTGGTCTCCAACTGCGAAGGCGATCGTCCGGGCGCACCGACCGTGTTCAATCGCGGCATCGTTTCGAAAGAGTTCATGCACCACGAACTGTGGGACCTGTCGGCCTGGGCGTTCGATGATTTCCTGCACGCCAACGGTGATCCGAAACTCAATCGACTGGCGGACGTCGACGGCCCGAAAATCTTCCCGCACGACCCCGGCACACTGCCCAACCGCGAAGGCGACCTCGCCGCCGGCATGGACGAATACGTGCGCATGGCCGAGCGTGGCATCACGCCGTGGGATCAGATCCCGACCCTGCCGGACGGCCTGCGCGGCCTGGAAAAGACCCGCAAGCTCGACCTCGAAGACTGGATGGATCGCTTGGGCCTCGACGCCGTGCTGTTCCCGACCAACGCCGACGTTGCCCCGGCTGACGCCGACGTCAACCCGGCTTCGGCGGACATCGCCTGGAGCAACGGCATCTGGGTCGCCAACGGCAACCTCGCGATCCGCCACCTCGGCGTACCGACCGTCACGGTACCGATGGGCGTGATGGCAGACATCGGCATGCCGGTCGGCCTGACCTTCGCTGGTCGCGCCTATGATGATTCGACGTTGCTGCGCCTTGCTGCGGCGTTCGAGGCGACCGGTTCGAAACGACGGATACCGCCACGTACGCCAGCACTGGCGACAGGCAAGTAAATGCAAAACGGCGGGATCAATTGATCCCGCCGTTTTTTATCGCTCTGCCAGCTCTTGCAGCAAATCCGCCGAAGGCACGAAGAACAGACTGCCCGTGACGGCCGTGCTGAAGTCCAGCAAGCGGTCGTAATTGCCGGGCGGCTTGCCAACGAACATGTTCTCCAGCATCTGCTCCAGCGGCTCCGGGGAGCGCGCGTACCCGATGAAGTAAGTGCCGAATTCGCCTGCCCCTGGCCGGCCGAACGGCATGTTGTCGCGCAGGATCTTCACCTCTTCGCCATCCTTGGTGATGGTCGTCAACGCACTGTGGGAATTGCTCGGTTTGACTGAGTCGTCCAGTTCGATATCGGACAGTTTGGTACGCCCGATCACCCTCTCCTGCGCCTCAACCGACAATTCGTTCCAGGCCTTCATGTTGTGCAGATACTTCTGCACCAGCACGTAACTGCCGCCACTGAACGGCTGATCTTCATCGCCGACCAGAGTGAAATGCTCGGCTTTGCGGCCGACCGGATTTTCCGTGCCGTCGACGAAACCGATGATGCTGCGCATGTCGAAATAGCGGAAACCCTGCACCTCGTCGGTCACCGCCACGGCGCCGTCCAGCGCTGACATCAACTGCGTCGCCAGTTCGAAACACAGGTCCATCTGATCGGCTCGAATGTGCAGCAGCAAGTCGCCAGGCGTGGAAACAGCCCGCCGCCCTTCTACACCGAACTCGCGAAAATCATGCAGGGACGCGGGGCGTGGACTGCCGAACAGTCGATCCCATGCGCTGGAAGAAAATCCGCACACGCAGGACAGATTTCCCGATGGAACGCGCTTGCCGACCGAGCGCGTCAGGCCCGCGATATCGGCGCACCAGCCACGGACTTTTTCAGCGGCCTCGGCCTCGGCGTTGAGAGTGGCCACGATGAATATGGCAGCGCTGGTGATCGGGCTGCAGACGGCTTGAGGATCTGGCGTGTCGATGATCGTGACTCCCGAAGTGGTGAACTGGCTCGACAGCGAGGTTAGCAAAGAAGCGTTGAACGAAGTATTACCCGCGCCTGCCCTGTCGTCCGACATTTCGTTTTTAACGAACAATACCCACGAAATAAACGATTTTTCTTTGCCGGAAGGCTCCTACTAGGATGGCCGCGTCTACCCCGAAAAACATAACGACAGGGAGAACGGCATGCACCCCATCAACATCGGCGAACCCTGGATGTGGGTCGCCTTCATCGTTTTTGTCCTCGCCATGCTGGCCGTCGACCTGTTCGTCTTCGGTGGGCGCAAGGCGCATCGGGTCTCTGTGCGGGAAGCCTCATCCTGGGTGATCGCCTGGTGCATGCTGGCGATGGCCTTCGCCGGGTTGCTCTGGTGGTATCTGAACGGCGAATTCGGTCCCGACATCGCCAAGGTCAAGACCCTGGAATTCCTCACCGGCTATTTGATCGAACAGTCGCTGTCGATCGACAACATGTTCGTGTTCGTGATGATCTTCAGCTACTTCGCCGTGCCGCCGGAGTTGCAGCGCAGGGTGTTGCTGTACGGCGTACTGGGAGCGATCGTGATGCGCGCGGCGATGATTTTTGCCGGGGTGTGGCTGGTGTCGCAGTTTACGTGGCTGCTGTACGTGTTCGGTGTGTTCCTGATCATTACCGGGATCAAGATGTTGATGTTCGCCGATCAGCAGCCAGATCTTGAAAAAAATCCGATCGTGCGTTGGGCCCGTGGACATTTACGCATCACCAATAGCTTCCACGGCGAGCGCTTTTTCGTGTTGCAAAACGGCGTGCGCTGGGCCACGCCGATGTTTCTGGTGCTGGTGCTGATCGAGGCCAGTGACCTGATGTTCGCGGTCGACAGCATCCCGGCGATCTTCGCGGTGACCACCGATCCGTTCATCATTTTTACCTCGAATATCTTCGCGATCATGGGCTTGCGGGCGCTGTACTTTCTTTTGGCAGACATGGCCGACCGCTTTCATCTACTCAAATACGGGCTGGCGCTGGTGCTGGTGTTTATCGGTGGGAAGATGACGGTTATGCCGTGGTTTCACATGCCGGTGGAGTGGTCGCTGGCGATTGTCGGCGGGGTGATTCTGACATCGGTGTTGCTGAGTCTGATCCTGACGAAGGACAAGTCGCCCGAGGAAAGTCAGGCGAAATAATGGCCGAGGGAGCGAATTCGCTCCCTCGGCTTTTAACCTATTTATCGGATTTGATGCTGGTCCACACCCGCGTCCGCACCCGCTCCAGCTTCTGAGGCAACGGCTGCACCACGTACAGTTTCTTCAGCGCTTCGCTGGTCGGCGTCAGGTTGGGGTTGCCAGTGATTTCCTTGTTGATCAGCGGCAGCGAATCCTTGTTGGCGTTCGGGTAGCCAAGAAAATCACTGATCGAGGCGATGACCTTCGGATCGAGCAAGGTGTTGAGGAATTCGTGGGCTTCTTCAACGTTCTTCGCGCTCTTCGGAATGGCGAAGGTGTCGAACCAGATCGGTGCGCCCTCCTTCGGCAAGCGCCAGTCGACCACCACGCCGTTTTTCGCTTCTTTGGCGCGGTTGCCGAACTGGTAGAAGCTGCCGGAATAACCGATGGCCACGCAGATGTCGCCGTTGGCGATGTCGGTCATGTACTTGGCCGAGTTGAAGTAAGTGACGTAAGGGCGAACCTTGAGCATCAGGTCCTTGGCTTTCTCATAGTCGGCCGGGTTCTGGCTGTTCGGATCGAGGCCCAGATAATGCAAGGCCAGCGGCAGAATTTCCGATGGGGAATCGAGCATCGCCACGCCACAGGATTTCAGCTTCTCCATGTTCTCCGGTTTGAACACCAGATCCCAACTGTCCACCGGTGCATTCTCGCCGAGCGCTGCCTTGACCTTGGCCGGGTTAAAACCGATCAGCACCGTACCGACCATGTAGGGCACGCCGTACTGGTTACCGGGGTCGTTGGCGTCGAGCAACTTGAGCAACGCCGGATCCTGGTGACTCCAGTTCGGCAGCTTGGACTTGTCGAGTTTCTGGAACACGCCGGCCTTGATCTGGGTCTCGAGGAACTGGTTCGACGGCACCACCAGGTCGTAGCCGGAGTTGCCGGTCAGCAGCTTGGCTTCGAGGGATTCGTTGGTGTCGAAGGTGTCCCAGGTCACTTTGATGTTGCTTTTGGCGGCGAAGTCCTTGGGCACCGACGGCAGAATATAATCCGCCCAGTTGTACACCCGCAGTTCGCGCTGTTCGGCCTGCACGGCGCCGGCCAGCAGCGTCAGCCCGCAAACAGTGGCGCCCAGAATGCGTTTCATCGTGACCATATTGTGTTTCCCCGAATGCAGCGTGAGTCGATGGTTTTTATGTTCTGTACACGGCAGCGGCTGTCAGATCAGCCAAGGGCAAGGAAGGTGCAGCATTTTGTTGTGGCTTCGATTCTTCCTGACAGCGTAGACGCAGCACAGTAGCCCATTGGCCAAAAGGGGATCGAAATGGCCAATTTGCGTGACCGCCGGGATGCGGAAACAACAATGCCCGACAAAGTGCCGGGCATTGTTTGAGAAGACTGCAGAAGATCAATCAGTAAAACCCAACCGCGCCGCCCTGCTCTGCTGGGTCTGGCCACGGGTCGCCAGGCAGTAATACAGCGGGCAGGTGACGATCAGGCCGACCAGCCACGACAGGTCCGCGCCTTCCACCAGATTGGCGTACGGCCCGACATACAACGATGTATTGGCGAACGGCAGCTGCACGATGATGCCGATGAAGTAGGCAATGATCGCGTGCAGGTTGAAGCGCCCATAAATGCCGCCGTCGGCGCGGAAGATCGAGGCGATGTCGTAGCTGCCGCGCTTGATCAGGTAGAAGTCGATCAGGTTGATCGACGCCCACGGCACCAACACCAGCAGCAACGCCAGAATCAGCCCGATGAACTCGGAAATGAAATCCGCCGATGCCCCCAGCGCCACCACACAGCAGCCCGCCAGCACCACGCTCGACAAGATCACCCGCACCTTGATGCTTGGCGTCCACTGGCTGGCGAAGGTCTGAATCGAGGTGATGATCGACAGCACCGCGCCATACAGATTCAGCGCGTTGTGGCTGATGATGTTGAGCAGGAACAGCACCATCAGAATCGGCCCCAGCCAACCGGTGGACTGCTTGACCGCCGCCATCGCTTCGGTGCCTTCCGGCGTCGCCAAAACCGCCACTGCGCCGAAGGTGAACGACAGAATCGTGCCCAGGGTGGCGCCCAGATAAGTCGCGATAAAGGGTTTGCCGATCCCGATGTCCGCCGGCAGGTAACGAGAGTAGTCCGAGACGTACGGCGAGAAACTGATCTGCCAGATGATCCCCAGCGACACCGTCGCCAGCCAACCGGACAGATTGAAGCTGCCTCGGGTGAAGAAGTCCGCCGGTAACTCATGGGCAAAGATGTAGATGAAACCGGCCAGCAGCGCACTGCCCATCACCCAGGTGCCGATGCGGTTGAGCGTGTGGATGAAGTTGTAGCCGATCACGCCGATGGCGGTGGCACTGAGGGCGCCGATCAGGATGCTCAGCGGCGCCGGTACCGACGGCGCAATGCCGACGATGGACTTGCCGGCCAGCACAATGTTGGAAATAAAGAAGCCGATATAGATGATCGCCGCGAAGAACACGATCAACAGCGCACCGTAACGCCCGAACTGGCCCCGACTCTGGACCATCTGCGGAATGCCCATGCGCGGGCCTTGCGCCGACGCCAGGGCGATCACCACGCCGCCGATCATGTGCCCCAGCGCAATCGCCAGCAGCCCCCAGAACAGGTCGAGATGAAACACCTGGACCACCATGGCGCCGGTGACAATGGGCAGTGGCGCAATGTTGGTGCTGAACCAAAGGGTGAAAAGGTCGCGGGCCTTCCCGTGGCGTTCCGCGAGTGGGACGTAGTCGACCGTGTGATTCTCGATCAACGGATCTTGCCGGGACATCTGGGACATAAAAATGAACTCGATTGGGTCTGTTCTTATCGTTGTATGAAGCCAAACCGGGGGTGCTTCTTGGCCGCCCCTCAGATGCAGACCATATTATGGTATTCCAAACTTTTCACAAGACTGATCCGCTGTTTGCGACGGCATCTGATCCGGCATACTCCCTGATAGCCAGCGTTCACGGCTAGAGCAAAGCCCTGTAAATGCTGACTTTCCGACGGATGAACCACGTTTATCGTTTCACCAAAAAAGCGCTTGCAATCGATGTATTACGGTATACCATCAGACCCACAAACGAATAAAAACACGCTTCACCGCACTCGAGGATTGACCAATGATCGATGCTGCCGTCTACAAACAAGTCATGGGCTCGTTCCCGTCCGGCGTTACCGTCATCACCACGCTGGATGACGACGGCCAGATCGTCGGCCTGACCGCCAGCGCCTTCAGTTCGCTGTCGATGGACCCCGCCCTGGTGCTGTTCTGCCCCAATTACAGTTCCGATTCCTATCCCGTCCTGATCAAGAACAAACGCTTTGCCATTCACGTGTTGTCCGGCGGTCAACAAGGCGAAGCCTATGCGTTCGCCCGCAAAGGCAAGGACAAGGCGCAGGGCATCGAGTGGACGCTGAGCGAACTGGGCAATCCGATCCTGGCCAACGCGACAGCTATCATCGAATGTGAGCTGTGGCGCGAATACGAAGGCGGCGACCACGCGATCATGGTCGGCGCGGTGAAAAATCTCATCGTCCCTCAGCAGGACGCCGGCCCGCTGGTGTATTGCCACGGCAAGATGGGCGCCCTGCCTGCCTTCGCCTGATCCGCACGATTGCACTTAAACAGGCCGGCAAGCGACCGGCCGACCACAAGAGATTCGAGGTAGCGTCATGAAATTTTCCCTGTTCGTACACATGGAACGCTGGGACGAAAGCGTCAGCCACCGTCAACTGTTCGAAGACCTGACCGAACTGACGTTGATGGCCGAGGCCGGCGGTTTCAGCACCGTGTGGATCGGCGAACACCACGCGATGGAATACACCATCTCGCCGAGCCCGATGCCGCTGCTGGCCTACCTCGCGGCCAAGACCACCACCATTCACCTGGGCGCCGGCACCATCATCGCGCCGTTCTGGCATCCGCTGCGGGTTGCCGGTGAATGCGCGTTGCTCGATGTGATCAGCAACGGCCGGATGGAAGTGGGCCTGGCGCGCGGTGCCTATCAGGTGGAATTCGATCGCATGGCCGGCGGCATGCCCGCCTCCAGCGGCGGCCAGGCCCTACGGGAAATGGTCCCAGTGGTCCGCGCCCTGTGGCAAGGCGACTACGCCCACAACGGCGAGATCTGGAAATTCCCCACCTCCACCAGCGTGCCGAAACCGATCCAAAAGCCCAATCCGCCGATGTGGATCGCCGCCCGCGACCCGGACTCGCACAACTTCGCCGTGGCCAACGGCTGCAACGTGATGGTCACGCCGTTGATGAAGGGCGACGAAGAAGTCCTCGATCTGAAGAACAAGTTCCAGACTGCGCTGGACAACAACCCCGACGTGCCGCGTCCGCAATTGATGGTGCTGCGTCATACCCACGTGCACTCGGCGGATGATCCGGAAGGCTGGAAGGTCGGCGCAAAAGCCATCTCACGTTTCTATCGCACGTTCGATGCGTGGTTCGGCAACAAGGAAGTACCGGTGAACGGCTTCCTCGCACCGAGCCCGGAAGAGAAGTTTGCCGGACGGCCGGAGTTTGAGCTGGAGAGCCTGCACAAGACGGCGATGATCGGCACGCCGGAAGAGATCATTCCGCGAATCAAGTACTACCAGGAACTGGGGGTGGATGAGTTCAGCTTCTGGTGTGATAACAGCTTGCCGCATGCGGAGAAGAAGAAGTCGCTGGAGCTGTTTATCAAGCAAGTGGTGCCGGCGTTTCGGTGATACGCCGCAGGGGGTATCCACAATAAAAAACGCCCCGACAGGTTCGGGGCGTTTTTTTAGGGGGAGGCATTCTTCCAGGGCTCAGTCTTTTTGCTTTTCGTGTCTGATTTTGCGCCTGGCAAGGAATGCTTGTAAGAACAAGGACACGACAGCGAAAGATGAGTAAATTCCGGCCCCTATCAATGTTCTGATGACCCCCTTCAGGCTAAACGCCCACTCACCATGTTTAAAGTAATAAGCAACTGTGGCTATCGCCACGACACAGGCGCCTACCAAAACAAAGAGCATATAGGTTCGGATCAATAAACCGACAATCTGGCGGATACTGATTTTGTCAGTCTTCACTTTTTGCCACCCAGATCTTGAATATAATCTCCGATAGCCTCAGAACCATAAGACACCGCCGAATTGCCCACGGTCGTCGCCGCCGTGTCGCCGAGGTAAGGCTTGAGTGTATTGCTGATAACAGGCCCCCCCTTGAACCCGATGGTCGTCCCGGCAAACGAGCCGATCATCGGCAGGATTGGATCTTCACCCTTGATCAAACTGCCGGCATAGGCGCCGCTAAGCCCCACACTCTGGGTAGCGACAAAGCCCTTGCCTTGAGTCAAGGCACCGACCAGCGTCGCAATGAATGCATCGGAATAGCTGAATTTCTCTCCTTTGGTCAGTTGATAGCTGACATTCGCCCCGCCCGATATGGCTGCCCCCGCCGCCATGGCGACGAGACCTGCAGTCAGCTCGGTTCCGACCAGCGGACCGGCCGTAAAGATCAGGTAGCCCTGGATCATCCCTTTTGCAGTCGGCCCCTCAAAGCCGACGCCTTCTCGCTCGTCCTTCAGTACTTTGGCGATTTGCTCATTCGAGTAACCCTGTCCGACGGCCCACTCGGCAAGGGACATTGCTGCAGCTCCCGATGGTATCAGGAACATGTCATTGTTTTCGGCCGCGTTTTTCCCGGCCTGCGCAGCTGCGACAGCAGATGCGGTATCACCCCCGATGATGCCACCGGAAATGCCGCTGGCCAGGGTGGCCAACGCCGATACGCTCTGCTTCTGACTTTCGGTCAACGACCTCACATCCGTCGTGCCATACAACGCCTGCATGATCAGATCGGTACTCACCGCCGAGACGGCCGCACCGGTGGCACCTGCCGCGGCATTGCTGCCTTGAACGGCCGCAGTCAATGCGCCGAGAACGGCGTGGGCCATGACCCTGGCCTCTTCATTGCCCGCAGTCATCTTCTTGATGGTTTCAGCCAGGTAGGGAGCGGAAGCCCCCACCAGCGCCTGCGCAATGTTGCCACCTGCCAGACCCTGGATCGCTGCGGTCACCGCCTGTGCAGCCTGCTGGAAACTGCCACCGGTGCCATAGCTGGACATAGTGTTCTTGTAGGCGTTGGTCGCTTGAAGCACGGCAATGTAAGCCTGGCGATCTTCATAGGAAGCATCCGGACTGGCGCCCGGCATCTTGCGTTGCTCCGGTGTCAGCTCTGCCTCGGCAGCCTTGCTGGCTGCAATCATGCCCTGGGTTCGAACGATGTCCATCGTCTGGCTGCCGATCTCACCGATCAGTTGCGCCTGACGAAGTCGTTGCTGTTCTTTCTCCTTGTTGAAGATCGGACTCAGCGCGTTGTTGGCATTCTCCACATCGCGACTGAGCGTCGACACGTCCTGCTGCTGATTGTTCTTGTCACGGATGAGCAGCGTTGCACCGGAAATCGCCGAGTTCGTGGTGCTGCTGGCGTGACCGCTGTTGTTGCTGCCGACAAGCAGCATGCTGCCCATGTTCCCGAGAAGCTGGGCACCCGCACCACCGCTGCTGCTGGCACTGACGCTTTGGTGCTGACTGGAGAAGTCAGCCTTGTTGTCGATGTCCGCCCAGCCTAGCGTTCCGGTACTCAGGATGTTTTTGTCAGCGGTCGCGGTGCTGGCGATGACACTGCCGTTGAGCTGAGTATGTCCGCCGACCTCCAGCTGGAAACCGCCCTTGCCGGCATAAATCCCTGTCTGTTCCTGCACACTGTCAAAGTTGGATTTGATCTTGTCCTTGCTGACGCTGAGCGATCCACTGCCCGTCATCGAACCGAAGGTAAAGCTGGCGCCCCCACTGACATTGGTCTGTTTGGAGTCGTAGCGGTCAGTGTCCTGCAGGCTGGTCAGCGTCAGGTTGCGGCCGACATTCGCCACCACCTGCTGGGCATTGGCCTGAGCGCCGATCAGATTGGTGTCGCGCCCACTGCCGATCTTCAGTTTGTTGCCCGCATCCAGCGTGGTTTCGGTCCATGTCGTGCCGTTGCCGGATTCCTTGCCTACGCCTTTGTTGCCATTGGCAAAGATACTCAGCCCGGCACCGCTGGAGCCAACCCCAAGACTGATACCGACAGCGCCGCCGCTACTGGAATTCGATCCTTCAACCTTCTGCGTGTTGGCCGCAGCCAGAAGATTAACGTCACGATTGGCAACCACCACCATGTCGTTGGTGGCTTGCAGTTTGCTGCCCTGGATGTTGATGTCACCGTCAGCGAAACCGGCCTTGCCACTGCCCGTCGCAACGATGTACAGGTTTTTGCCGGCGGTCAGCGTACTGCCCTGACTGACACTTTGTTCCTGGACTTGAGTCGAGGTGGATTTCTGCGTGCCCAGAGACAAACTGATGCCTGCGAAACTGCCAGCCTCGGCGCCCGAGCTCAATGCCTGCGCAGCCTGGTAAGCCTGATAGCCTGAAAGCCCTGCCTTGACGCCCTGAAGTGCTGCCAGACGCGTGTCATCTTCATGCCTGGCTGCCTGCGCAGTCTGATAGGCAGTATTCACGGCCTCTCCGACAACACCCGACAACGCCAGCGTCAGACCGCTTTTTTTACTTTCCTGAGTCTGTCGAGTGGTGCTTTCGTTCTGCGCAGCAAGAATATTGACGTTTTGAGCGGCCAGGCTGATATCGCCACCGGCAATAGCGTCCGACGCTTTAATGGTGAGGTTTTTCCCCGCGGTGATGTTCACGTTACCCAGCACACTGCCCACCGTACTGCCCTTCTGGGTCTCGGTATGAGTGGACTGAGTGGAGGCGAGCCTGGAGGAGCCCAGGGTCACGCCAATCCCCCCGGAACTCATCAACCCCGACTTTTTGGTCGACTGACTATGCTCGGCACTGAAGGTCTCGACACCGCTTTCGATACGAATGTCATTGCGGGCCTGCAGATCCGTCTGCCGCGTCGACACCACATTACTGGCGGAGACCAGCAGATCATGTCCCGCCTGCACCAGCACAGTCTCACCGCCCAGGGTCGACCCGGATAGCCAGGTGCTGCTCGAAGAATCACTGCTCGCCTTGCTGGTGCTCGACAACCCCAGACCACTGGACTTGGAGGATGCCGAGGCATTGAACGCGCTGTTTTGCGCGGCCGTGACGTTCACGTCATTGCCTGCCATCAAGTGGAGGCCGCCCTTGTCGCTATTGACTTTCGAGCCCTCGATATTGATGTCGTTCGCTGCCACCAGCATGGTCTTGCCCTGAGCCTGAATGACCGACCCGACCGCCTCTTCGCTGCCACTCTCGGTCATGGTCGAGCTCTTCTTGCCGAACGAACCTTTCTTGGTTTTGGTGTAATAGGAGTAATCGGTATCGGCGGCGCTCTCGAGGTTCAAATTGTCCCCGGCGAAGACAAAGGCTTCACCCTGCGTCGTTGCCTGGCTTGCGATGAGCGTCAGGTCGTTGCCGGCTCTCAGGGCCAAATCCCCACCCGCCTTGATGGTGCTCGACTGCTGACGTACATGATCCTCCTCCGCACGGAACTTCTTGTTCCAGCCGCTGGCATGAGATTCGTCAGCCGCCGAGCTGATCGTCAGGTCGCCTTTGGCATTGATATCGACATTGCCTTTGGCCTCGACATTACTGGCCACAACGCTGACGTCACGCTGGGCCGTAACCTTGAGCGTGCCGCCGACGTTGACGTCCGAGCCATGCTGCTTGACCGTCGAATACTGATAGTTGGTATTGCTGCGGTCTGTCGTCTGTTCGGTCGAGTCGATGTGTACATCACGCCCGGCCGTCAGCGTGGTATCGCCGCCACTCTTGAGCACACTGCCGGTGTTGTTGATGTCCCGACCGGCGCCGATAACCAGTGCGTTCGCCGCTTCGATGCGCGAGGCGTTGTCGACGAAGTCGGTTTCTTCGCTGAGACGGCCATCACTGCTGCGGTGGGTGGTCACGGTGCGTTCGTTGATCACGTCGCCGCGTTCGGCGGTGAGCGTGACATCTCGACCGGAAATGATCCCCCCGGCCTTGTTCGTCAGGTTGTCGGTCGCCGTCAGCTTCAAGAGGTTGCCGGCTTCGACCAGACCGCTGCTCACCAGATCCTTTTTAGCCGTGGCATCGAGGTTTTGGCTGGCGCGCAACGTGCCGGAGTTTTCAAGGTTTTCACCGGCAATCAGCGTGACGTCCTTGCCCTGGATCAACGAGCCCGTGGCCGCAAGGCGATTATTGGCGTTGGCCAGGTACAGCACCGGCACCAGGACTTTTTCGCCGTTCACCTCACGCTCTTCGAGCCAGACGATGTCGTGCGTCAGTGCCGCGACCTGCTGCGCACTGAGACTGACGCCCACACTCAGGTTCAAGCTGTTCTTGCTGGCGATGGCGTTGTCCATCAGGTACTTGAAGACCCCTTCGTCGGAGGTCTGACCGTCGATGAAGCGCTGCCCCGTCCGGGCGACGACAGCCTGCTGGACCAGTTTCTGTTCGAACAGGCCATCACCCAGGCGCTTGGCGCTCTGATCGGCGTCGTAGCCCAGGCCCTGGAGCAGGTAATCCGAACTCATGAACTGCTTGAGGTCAGTGAGCACCGGGTTGGTTTCGATCAAGTATTTGTGCGGCTGGGACTTGCCGGCGTTGCTTGGCAGACCCTGTACGCGGTTGACGGTCACCGGTGTGGTCGACACGCCGCCGATGACTTTGCCTCCGGTGAGCGTCCAGCTTTGCGGGCCGGTAGTGGCCGGCGCGCTGCCACCCTCCTGGCTCAGACGGAAAAGTCCGTTCTGACCTGTCGGCAGGCTGAAGCCCGGCAAGTCGATCGGGCTGACCTGTTGCTGGGCCAGGTCCGGGGGCAGTTGCGGATTGATCTTGACCACGGTGGAGTAGCCGTTGCCAACGCCGGTATCGGTATTGGTCTTGCCCGCCGCGACGTAGCTGTAATAAGGCCGAACCACGCTGTTGTCGATGGTCTGAGCCGCATCCAGCCGGATGTTGCCGCCGGCCTGTATCACCGCGTCGTAGGAGCTGCCCGAACCCGTGACGGTGGAAACGCTTTCGGTCAGCTTGCCACCGCCCAGAAGGCTGATGAAATGGCTCAAATCCGCTTCGACGGTGGCCGAAGGCGTGCCGCCGTTCTTGTCGTTGAAGGCTTTGGCGGCGGGCTCGGCGGCGAAGATCTGGTCAACGTAGTTCCAGTAAGTTCGCTTGGTGATGATCTCCTGCTCTTGCAGGCCTTTGTTGGTGATGGTGCCGGCAGTCACATTGATATTGCCGGTGGCCGCGATGGTGCTGCTGGTGTTATTCAGCGCCTGGGCGTTGATCGACATATTGCCGCCGCTGGTCAGGCTCGCGGCAGCACTGCTGTTGTCGACTTTCAGTCGATCGGTTTCGGCGATTTCCCAGTGCCCGTTGCGTCGGCCGCCACTGCGAAAATCACACCCGGCAATCGGGATCAGGTTGCAGTCGATTTGCGTGATGACTACCGAGCTCTTTTCATGTGCCGTGTACTCGAGAATGTCCCTTACGTTGTTCACGGTCAGGGCATTGATGGTCAGGTCCTGCGCGCTGTAGATCTCACCAGAACGGTTGTCCAACAAGTCTGCCTTGCCGCTGTCGCGATCCCGGCCGATGTGCACATTGCTCAGACCGTACACGTTGCCGTAGGCATTGGTGAAACTGGACAACAGCAGACGCATGTCACCGCCACTGGTGATCAGGCCTCTGTCGTTCAGGAGTGCGCCAGTGGTCAGGGTCAGGTCTTTGCCGGCGCCGAGGGTGCCGTAGTTGTTGACGGTGGCGGCAGTGAGGGTCAGATCGCCGCTGGATGTCAGCCGCCCCTGATTGCTCAACAGGCCGTTAATATTGACCGTGGTGTTGCCGCCACCGCCAATGCTGGTCCCGGTACCGAGGGTCAGTTGACTGCTCTTGAGCGTCAGGTCGCCAAGGCTGCTGGTGCGACCGTTGCCGGAATAGTTGCCCCACAAGGTCAGATCCAGCGATCCGTCACTGGCGATCAACCCGTCGTTGTTCCAGTAACCTCCGCTACCTGTCAGCTTGCTGGCCGCCAGCAATTGACCACTTGCGGTCTGGTTGAGGTTGTTGATGTTGACGGTCAGGCGGTCGGCCTGGATCACGCTGGCGTTGGTCCAGCTATCCGCCGCCAGCGTCAGGGCTCCACGCGTGACGAAGCTGCCGCCGGCGCTACCGAGTTGAGCGGTGGCAATGTCGAAAATCCCGCTCCCGACGTGCAGCACGTTACCGCCCGCGTTCAACAATCCACCCGCCCCAAGGCTGAAGTCACTGTTGGCGCTTTCAACGGCGCCGTTGCGGTTATCGAACAGTCCGCCGACGGTGAACGCGGCTTTGCCGGTGTTGCCCAGTGCGCGCAACTGACCGGTCTGGTTATCGACGCTGGCGGCGCCGACGCTCAGGGTGCTGGCGCTTTCGATGATGCCTTTGCGGTTGTTCAGGGCGCCGCGCAGGCTGAGATCGATTTGTTGGCCGGCGATCTGGCCACCCGTGTCGCCACTATTATCGAAATCCCTGCCGGTGACGCTGACGCGCTGCCTGGCGACCAGCACGCCGTTGCGGTTGATGAAATTGCCGGTGTTGCCCAGATCAAGGGTCGTGTCACCGCTTTGCGCAGCGATCCGTCCGCTCTCGTTGTCGAGACCGGCCAGGGCCTTGAGTGTGACATGCTGAGCCTGGATCACCCCTCCCTGCCCATTGCGCAACAAGCCGCCGATCTGTGCAGTGAAAGCGCTTTTGAGGCTGGAAAGCACACCGCCGCGGCTGTCGAGGCTGGCGGCATTGACGTCGAGGTTGCCGGACTTGGCAACGAGTCGACCCTTCTGGTTATCGATCGCACCACCGACCTTGACGGTAAGTGCGCCTTCGCTTTGCAGCGATCCCCCGGCGTTGTCGAGGCTGGCGGCGTTCAGTTGCAGATCGGCCGCATCACTGTAGATCAGGCCGCCACTGTTTTGCACAGCACCACTGGCAGTGAGCGTGAGGTTATCGTTTGCAGCTACGGTTCCGCCATTACGGTTGTCGAGACCGCCGGTCGACAGACTGAGCAGTTTCTGGCTCACCAGTTTGCCGCCCTGGTTATTGATCTGCGCGGCACGGGTGATCGCCAGCGGGCCGGCTGCAACCACCTGACCTCTGGTATTGATCAGCGTGCCAAGCAGGTCGAGATTGACAGCCGCATCACTGGCCAGAACGCCTTCGGTATTATCCAGGTCAGTGCCGATGAAACGGATGTCCTGCTTGGCGTTGATGGTCGCCTTGGTGTTGTCGAGGCGTTTGGCTGTAATGCCCAGATCGGCACCACTGTCGATCAGACCACCCTGTGCGTTGTTCAAAGTGCCGGTGAGGGTCAGGGTTTGCGCGCTCTCACTGGAGAGAACGCCGCTGTCCGAGTTGTCTAGACTGCCTGCATTGACTTTCAAGGTGCCTTTACTGACCAGCGCGCCGGTGTTGCTGTTACGGATATCGCCTGTGAGATCCACCAGCAGGTCGCCGTCACGGCTGGACAGGGTGCCGTGGTTACGGTTGTCCAGGCTGCCGCCGAGCAGGCTCAGGCCCTGCCAGCCAGAAATCAGGCCATTGAGATTGCGTGTACTCTCTGCGTTCAAATCCAGCCGCTGACGGCTGAAAAATTTGCCGTCGCTGTTGTCCATGTTACGTGCGGTAAGCGTGTAGCTGAGGTCGCTGGAAAGCTCGCCACCCTGGTTGTTCAGATCCCGCAGGTGGCTGATGCTCAACTGTCCCTTGGTGGTAATCAGTCCCTTGCTGTTGTCGAGATCGCCCATCGCACCGCTGAAATCAATGGCGATGGCACTGCCCAGCAGCGAACCGCCATTCTGGTTGTTCACGCTCGCGGCAGTGATGTCGAGATTGCGGGAGGCGTTGATCAGGCCCCTGTCCTGATTGTCGAGCCGGCCGTCAGCCCGCAGATTCAGATCCGCGCGGCTGGTGAATGTGCCGCCGTTATTGTTCAGGCTGCCGGTTTGAGCATCGATGCCGGCAGCAGCGATGAGCCCCTTGATATTGGTCAACGCCTGTTGCACATGCAGTGTCAGGGCTTGATTGCCGAGCAGTTTCCCGTTGCTGTTGTCCAGGCTTGCAGCCGCCAGTGTGAAGGCCTGGGCGCTGGAAATTTCGCCGTTACGGTTATCAACCTGTCGCAGGTTTTTCAGTACCAGCAGCGGTGCGTTGATCAGGCCGTTCTGGTTATTCAAGTCGCCGTTGTTCAGATCCAGCGTCAGTGACGTATCGCTGGTGAGTTGACCGCCGTCATGTTGATCAAGGCTGGCGGCATTCATCGCCAAAGCCTTGTTGCTGGCGATCCGACCCTTGTTGCTGTTATCGACGTGTCCGGCCTTGAGCGAGAGGCTGTCGAGCGACGTCAGTCTGCCGTTCTGGTTGTTGATCGCGCCTGTGGCAGTGATGCTCAGCGCCCTGCCGGCATTTACCAGACCTGCCACGTTGTCCAGGCTCCCCATGCGCAGCGTCGCATCCTGCAGGCTCGACAGTTCGCCGCCACGGTTATTGAACTGGCCGATGGTTGCGTCGAGTGATCCGGTGCTGTTGATCAGGCCGCCGCCATTGAGCGCCTGGCCGACGTTGAGGCTGAGGGCGCCGGTGCTCAGTACCCGACCCTTGTTCTGGTTGTCCAGTGTCGAAGCCGACACCCGAGTGTTCTGCGAGCTCAAAGTGCCGCCCTGGTTGTTCAGGGTTTGCCCCACGTTGACGGTGAGATTGCGGCTGGCGAGTACACTTTTGTTGACGTTGCCGAGGCTGCCGGCGCTGAGGTTGACATCACCTCCGTTGTTGCGGGTGTTATCCGCATTGACCCCGGCTTCGACGATGCCGTTGTTGGTCAGTAGCCCGCCGGCGCTGAGGTTGATGCTGTCGCGGGCCGCGATGGTCTGCTGATTGGTCAGACTGCCCTGGGTTTGCACATTGGCGCTGGTACCGGCGTAGACCGGGCCTTGCGCATCTAAGCTGGACGCCTTGATGTTGACGGCATTGGCCGCAGAAACCTGCGCCAGGGTCAGTTGCCCGTTGGCATCGATCTGGATATCACCGCCACTGGCCGCCAGGTTGCCCGCCAGCTTCACCCCGACACCGGCCTCGGTACCCACCAGTTTGATCGCCCCGGCGTACATCCCGCCGAGCGCGGACGAGTCGATCGCCAGTTGCGGCCTGGAACTGCCATCGTCGGCTCGCGCCGTAGCATCGAGGGTTTGCGCGTTGACGTCGTTGCGACCGGCCACGATGGTCAGGTTCTGTGCCTGGATTTCAGCGTTGATTTTTGCGCTGCGGGTGATGATCTCGAAGCGGTCGACGTTACTGGCATTGAGCCCCGCACCTTCGATGGCGACGCTGCCCTGATCGACCTGAAAGCGGTCCAGCCGCCCCATACCATCGATCACCGGCTTGCCGGTGGTCAGGGTCACCCGCGGTGAGTTGATGAACCCGCAACCGTTACAGGTGATGCCGTAAGGGTTGGCGACGATCACCCGCGCCGACTGCCCCGCGACTTCGGTGTAGCCGCGCAACTGACTGGGATTGCCACTGATTACCTCGTTGAGAATCGCCTGGGCCGCCACCCGATTGGTCAGGTTGGGGTTGCCGACGATGATCCCGCCCAGTTGTGTCTGCCCGGTCTGCGCCGCCACGTTGTTGAGGATGACGCCCTGCGCACCGACGTTGTAGTCATTGAATTGGTTGTGCGACAGGCCTGCAGCGTTGGGTGTGGCAATGTTGACGATAGGCACGCCGTTGCCCGCCTGACCCAGGCTTGTGCCGGGATTGGCCACCACGATGCCGTCCGCCTGCGCCCACATCGGTTGCCAGAACATGACGTTGGCCAGCAGGAACGCCAGTCCGCGCTTGGGCATGCCCCAGAAGTGCTCGTGTTTTTCTACATCTGCAGATGACTGTCGAGCAATAAAGGCGTACTGACGAACGTCCATGTCGGTGGTCTCGGGTAAATGTAATTAGATGAAAAAATCCAGACGGAAGTAGATCGGTGCCTCGCGCTCGGTCAGTGCGTCCGGCCGCTCCAGGGAATGAGCGAAGGTCACGCTTGCCGCCACATGCTCGCCCCGGGCGAACAGCTCGAGCGAGTTGCTCGACATCCGCCCGTGCTGGTCGCCGTTGTAGCGGTCGCCACGGATCACGCCCTGGTCGTAGCCGAGGCTGGTGCCGTATTCGGCGAACACCGGGCGCAGCCATTCGGCGCTCACCGGGCGCGACCAGCGCAGGTCGTTGCGCCAGTAACCGCCGCTGTCGCCGGACAGCGACTGGTCCTTGTAGCCACGGATCGACGACAACCCGCCGAGGCTGGTGCGTTGCGGGCTGAACAACACGTCTTCACTGCGCTGACCGGTCATCAGGCTGCTGAAGGTGAAGGACTCGCCCAACACTTTGAATGGCTGCAGATAGCTCAGGGTCGCGGTGTACTTGCGATAGCGCGCGTCGGGCTCGCCGGGGCCCGGATCATGGCTGCCCTGTGCGTCGAACGCCCCGATGCCTTCCTGCATGCCGGCGTCGAAGTTGACGAAGGCGCTGCCGATCCGCCGTCCGTGGTTGAAGCCGAACTGTGCTTCGCTGATACGGTTGCTGCTCAGCTTGAGCTTGCTGTCTTCGATGAAGTTGTTGCTGCGCAGGTACGAAAGACCGGCGCTGAGGGAGGTCTTGCTCACGGAATCGCGGTGGATCACCCGCTCGGCGCGCAACTGGTGGTTTTCACTGTCGCCGGTCTGCTTGAAATTGAAGCCGTTGGCGGCGATCTGCGAGCGGTATTCGCTCTGGCTGTAGGTGTAGCTGAAGTTCCACCAGCCCCACGGCAGGTTGTAGTTGAGCATGGCGTTGTTGGAAGTGTGCTGATGGTCGGTCATCGCATCGTGACCGCCACGCAGGCTCAACTGATCGGCCAGGCCCAGCGGACTGTCCCAATCGAAGGTGGTACCCCACTGCTGCTCACCGGTGCTGCGCTGGCCATCGTTGCTGCGCGACAGGCCGGCACGCCAGGGCTTTTGCGGGGTGTTGTTGACCAGTACTTCACTGCCACCGACGTTCTTGCCCGGCGAAAGCTCCATCTTGGCCTGGTTGGAGGGCAGGCGATTGAGCTGATCGACCATCTGCTCAATCTCGCGCAGGTTGACCAGCTCACCGGTCTTGCCGGGAAACGCCATCGACAACTCACGCTCCGAAAGCTTGCTGTTATCGGCGCCTTTCAAGCCTTCGAGTTTGCCTTCGACCACCAGCACTTTCAGGTGCCCGCTGGACAAGTCCTGTTGCGGCAGATAGGCGCGGCTGGTGACCAGCCCCTTCTCGATGTAATGGTCAGTGATGACTTTCAGCAGTTCATTGAGCTGAGGCACCCCAAGGCACTGGCCGATATAGGGCTGGAGCAGACGGGTTCTGTCACTGTCCAACAGGCTGTCGGCGCCTTTGAGCTCGATATCGTTGATCTGAAAGCAACGCGTGTCGGCGGGGGCTTGCGGCTGCGCCGGTTTGGCTTCCTTGCCGGGCAGATCCTTGAGCTCTTCCAGACGCCGCTGCTGCTCTTCGAGCAGACGGTTCTGGCGGTCCCGGATCAGGTCGGTATCGCCGGGAGTGGGTGCGGCGAAGGCAGTTTCAAGCGGAGAAAGGCACAGCAAAGCCAGGCACAACCTCGCCGCAAGGGCGGGTGAGTACATGTTCGATCCCTCGAGACGGAAATTGATATCAAAATAGTGGCGCGATAGTAATGAGCCACTATTCTGACGTCAATTTATGGTTTCACCGAAGTCGTCTTGCCGACGAACGGCATCGGTGAATCGGTTCGGGGATTCGACTCACATCACCTCAATGCTCAACCGCCAGTTTTGTCGCCACATCTTCCGGTGCCAGCCGCCGACCATCGGCCGACAGCAACTCAAGCTTCCTGATCGGTTGACGCTTTTGCGCATCCACCATCACCGACCCGGGTTCGCCAGGCTCGAACATGAACTCACCCCCCCACTGCGACAGCGCAACAATCACGGTTTGCAACGCCCGGCCCTTTTCAGTCAGCACGTATTCCTTGTAAGCGCTGCCATCGGACGCCGGCACCAGGCGCAGGATGTCGCGCTCCACCAGCCCTTTGAGCCGGGTGCTCAACATGTTCTTGGCGATTTCCAGGCTCTTCTCGAAATCGCTGAAGCGACTGATGCCTTCCAGTGCATCGCGGATGATCAGCAACGACCACCAGTCACCGATCAGGTCGAGTGTCCGGGCGATCGGGCAGGCATTGCCCGCAAGGCTTTTGCGCTTCATTTCGGGTTTCTCCGGTAAAACGGCAGGTTCGATGCGGTTGCATCTTACAACTCATGCCGCCAAACCGTTAACGCGTGCGCCACGAAACTTAGCACCTGCGTACAAGTGGCCAATGCCCTTTGTCGCGATAGTGAACGCTGCCATCACGGCATCCACGCAGCCCAACCCAAGGAGTTTTCATGAGCACCTTCACGACCCGAGACGGCACCGAGATCTATTTCAAGGACTGGGGCAGCGGCAAGCCCGTGCTGTTCAGCCATGGCTGGCCGCTGGACGCCGACATGTGGGAATACCAGATGGAGTACCTGAGCGGCCGCGGCTACCGCACCATCGCCTTCGACCGTCGTGGTTTCGGGCGCTCCGAGCAGCCATGGACCGGTTACGACTACGACACCTTCGCCGATGACATCGCGCAACTGATCGAGCACCTGGATCTACGTGACGTGACCCTCGTCGGTTTCTCCATGGGCGGCGGCGATGTCAGCCGCTACATTGCGCGCCACGGCAGCGAGCGTGTCGCGGGGCTGGTGTTGCTGGGCGCAGTGACCCCGCTGTTCGGCAAGAAACCGGACTTCGCCGAAGGCGTCGACAAGTCGGTGTTCGACGGGATCAAGGCCGGGCTGCTGAAGGATCGCGCGCAGTTCATCGCTGACTTCAACGCCCCGTTCTACGGCACCAACCAAGGCCAGAAAGTCTCCGATGGCGTGCTGACGCAAACCCTGAACATGGCGCTGCTGGCCTCGCTCAAAGGCACCCTGGACTGCGTCACTGCATTCTCGGAAACCGACTTCCGCCCGGACATGGCGAAAATCGATGTACCGACGTTGGTGATTCATGGCGATGGCGATCAGATCGTCCCGTTTGAAACCACCGGCAAACGCGCGGCTGAGCAGATCAAGGGCGCCGAGCTGAAAGTCTACGCAGGCGCGCCGCACGGTTTTGCGGTCACCCATGCGCAGCAATTGAATGAAGACCTGCTGGCATTCCTCGATCGCTGAGTCCGTGTGATCTGAACGCGCCTTGAAAAGGGCCGCCGACAACCCTGTCGGCGGCCCTTTTTTTCCTTGTCCCGGATTTCGGTGGCAAGCCAAAGCCCCGTATTTACGGGGCTTTCAGGCCTCTGCATCACGTTTTTATCTTCACATGCCAGCTTAATAATATTTTACCGATAACCACCCCCTCCCTAGTCTGATCCCAAGCACAGAGAACAGGTCGACAGCGACCTGAATCCAACGGCCTCGTGAGAAGGGATCAGAGATGACCACTGAAATAATAAAAACAGACACGCTTGTTGTCGGCGCCGGTCAAGCGGGTGTGGCCATGAGTGAACACCTGAGCAAACTCGGTGTGCCGCACCTGGTGCTGGAGCGCAGCCGCATTGCCGAACGCTGGCGCACCGGGCGCTGGGATTCGTTGGTGGCCAACGGTCCGGCGTGGCACGACCGCTTCCCGGGGATGGAATTCGATGATGTCGATCCGGACGGTTTCGCTCACAAGGAGCGCGTCGCCGACTACTTCGAAGCCTACGCCAGGAAATTCAACGCGCCGATCCGCACCGGCGTCGATGTGAAAAGCGTGGTGCGCAATGTCGGGCGTCCGGGTTTCACCGTCGAGACCTCCGAGGGCGTGATCGAAGCGGCGCGCGTCGTCGCCGCCACCGGCCCGTTCCAGCGTCCGGTGATCCCGGCGATTGCGCCGAAGGATGAACGTCTGCTGCAGATCCACTCGGCCGACTATCGCAACCCGCAACAACTGCCGGCCGGCGCGGTGCTGGTGGTCGGTGCCGGTTCGTCGGGCGTGCAGATCGCCGATGAGTTGCAGCGCTCGGGCAAGCAGGTTTACCTCTCGGTCGGCGCCCACGACCGCCCTCCTCGCGCCTACCGCAACCGCGATTTCTGCTGGTGGCTCGGCGTGCTCGGCGAGTGGGATCAGGCCGCGATGAAACCCGGCCGTGAACACGTGACCATCGCCGTCAGCGGCGCCCACGGTGGCCGTACCATCGACTTCCGTGGTCTGGCCCATCGCGGCATGACCCTGGTCGGCGTCACCGAATCGTTCAGCGACGGCGTGGTGACCTTCAAACAGGACCTGCGCGACAACCTCAAGCGTGGCGATGAAAACTACCTCGCGCTGCTGGATGCCGCCGATGCCTACATCGAGCGCAACGGTCTCGACCTGCCGCTGGAACCGGAAGCCCGCGAGACTTATCCGGATCCTGAATGCGTGAAAAACCCGCTGGCCGATCTCGATCTGGCCGCCGCCGGCATCACCTCGATCATCTGGGCCACCGGGTTTGCCGTGGACTATTCCTGGCTGAAAGTCGCGGCGTTCGACGACAACGGCAAGCCGCAGCACCAGCGCGGCGTGTCCAGTGAGCCGGGCGTGTATTTCCTCGGCTTGCCGTGGCAGTCGCGACGCGGGTCGTCGTTCATCTGGGGCGTGTGGCACGACGCCAAGCACGTGGCCGATCACATCGCCACCCAACGCAAATACCTGGCTTATCGCGATGCCGAACAACGCGAAGCCGCGCTGCACAACAACGCTGTCGACACCGTCGACGCTTGATTCCCCTCTTCAATCCCGGCGCCTGTCGCGCCGGGTCCGATTTCGTCAGGAGCCTCACATGAGTCAGCCAACCCACACCCGCATTCGTATGTTCAACACCAAGGACACCTACCCGAACCAGACGCTGGACAACGACCTGTGTCAGGCCGTGCGTGCCGGCAACACCGTGTATGTCCGCGGTCAGGTCGGCACCAATTTCGACGGCGAACTGGTCGGCCTCGGCGACCCGCGCGCCCAGACCGAACAAGCGATGCGCAACGTCAAGCAACTGCTCGAAGAGGCCGGCAGCGACCTGAGCCATATCGTCAAGACCACCACTTACCTGATCGACCCGCGCTACCGCGAGCCGGTGTATCAGGAAGTCGGCAAATGGCTCAAAGGCGTGTTCCCGATCTCCACCGGGCTGGTGGTGTCGGCTTTGGGTCAGCCGCAGTGGCTGATGGAAATTGATGTGGTTGCGGTGATTCCCGAGTAATTCGACCTTAGCGAAAGGAGGCCACACATGACATTTTCCATCGCCGCCCGTTGCCCCGAAACCGGTCAGTTCGGCATCGCCATCAGCTCCTCCAGCATCGCCGTCGGCGCCCGTTGCCCGTGGCTGTTGCCGGGGGTCGGCGCGGTGTCGAGCCAGAACATCACCTTGCCGTCGCTCGGCCCGGAAGTCCTCGCCCTGATGGAGCAAGGCCTGGCGCCCGAGGCCGCGCTGGACAAGGTATTGACCCGCAATGGTTACAGCCAGTATCGACAGATCACAGCGATCAACCACCTCGGCCAGACCGCGCATTTCAGCGGCGCGCAAACCCTTGGCGTGCACAACGCCGTGTCGGGCGAGCAATGCGTGGCGGCGGGCAACATGCTCGCCGGGCGCTCGGTGATCGAAGCCATGGTCAGCGCGTTCGAAGAAGGCGAAGGCCAATTGGCCGATCGCCTGATCAAGGCCCTGCACGCCGCCCAGGCCTTGGGCGGCGAAGCGGGCCCGGTGCATTCGGCAGCCGTGGTTGTAGTCGGCGAGTTGACCTGGCCCATCGTCAACCTGCGGGTGGACTGGGCCGATGAAGACCCGATCGGGCAATTGCAAAAACTCTGGGACGCCTATCGCCCGCAGCTTCAGGACTATATCGACCGCGCCCTCGACCCGGCGAAGGCGCCGGGTTATGGAGTCGCGGGAGACGACCGATGAGCAACAGCGTCGCGTTGCTCAAGACGCTGGTGGGGTTCGACACCACCAGCCGCGAGTCCAACCTGCAACTGATCGACTTCGTGCGCAGCTACCTCGAAAGTTTCGATGTGCCGTGCGAACTGATCTACAACGATGAGCGCAGCAAGGCCAATCTGTTCGCCACGATCGGCCCGGCCGATCAGCCGGGCATCGTGCTGTCGGGGCACACCGATGTGGTGCCTGCCGATGGTCAGCCGTGGACCGTGCCACCGTTCGAACTGAGCGAACGCGACGGCAAGCTTTACGGTCGCGGCACGGCGGACATGAAGGGCTATATCGCCTGCGTGCTCGCGCTGGTGCCGTCGTTGATCGAAGCACCTTTGCGTATGCCGGTGCATATTGCTCTGTCGTACGACGAAGAGGTCGGCTGCCTTGGTGTGCGCTCGCTGCTCAAGGTGCTGGAGCAGCGTCCGGTCAAACCGCTGCTGTGCATCATCGGCGAGCCGACCGAACTCAAACCGGTGCTCGGACACAAGGGCAAACTGGCGATGCGCTGTGATGTCCAGGGTCATGCCTGCCACTCGGCCTATGCGCCACTCGGGGTCAATGCCATCGAGTGCGCCGCCGAGTTGATCGGCGAGCTGGGGCGCATCGGTCGACAGCTCAAGGAGGAACACCTCGACCCGCGTTTCGACCCGCCGTACTCAACGGTGCAAACCGGTGTGATCAGCGGGGGCAAAGCATTGAACATCGTCCCCGCCGATTGCCGTTTCGACTTCGAAATCCGCGCCCTGCCCTCGCAGGATCCGGCGGTCGTCGCGCAGCAACTCAAGGCCTACGCCGAACAGCAAATGCTGCCGCGCATGCGGGCGGTCAGCGAGCAGAGCGATATCCGCTTCAGCGAGTTGTCGGCGTATCCGGGGCTGGCCACAGATGCCCGGAGCCAGGCTGCGCAATTGATCGCCACGTTCTGTGGCTCGGACGATTTCGGCACCGTAGCGTTTGGCACCGAAGGCGGATTGTTCGACGCGGTGGGGATTGCCACGGTGGTGTGCGGCCCCGGCAGCATGGATCAAGGCCACAAGCCGGACGAGTTCGTCAGCCGCGATCAGCTCAAGGCCTGCGATGCGATGCTGCAACGGATGCTGGCGTCGATTCGATTGTGAAAAAAGCGGTCTGGCTGCGGGATTCGAGTCGGCAGCCGCGCCGTAGCATCACCGACAGACAGCTGCTCCGATGGAGGTCAGCTGCGCTGTCGTTCATGGCGCTGAAAGGCCCGAGACAGAGCGTTTTCAGCTGACCGGAGAGCCTCGTTTTTTTAGCGCCTGAAGCAACAAAACTACTAATTTATCTCTCCCCTTTCCTTGCCCATGATCACCCCAACAAGAAATGCGCCGTCCGTGCCGGCGCTCACTGAAGTACGTCCACGTACTCGTCCTTGCCTTGGAGTTCGTCATGGCCACCTCTGCAACAACGTCCGCACCGCTCATTGAAAAACACACGATCGGCTATGTGCCACCCGAAGATCGCCACGGAAAGGTTCGGGATCTGTTCACCCTCTGGTTCGGCGGCAATATCGCGCCGTTGCCCATCGTCACCGGCGCCCTCGGCGTACAACTGTTTCACCTGAATCTGGTGTGGGGCATCGTCGCCATTCTGGTCGGCCATCTGGTCGGCGGTGTGCTGATGGCGCTGCACTCGGCGCAAGGCCCACAGATGGGTATTCCGCAGATGATCCAGAGCCGTGCACAGTTCGGCTCTCTCGGCGCGCTGCTGGTGGTGTTGATTGCCGGCGTCATGTACATCGGTTTCTTCGCCTCCAACATCGTGCTCGCCGGCAAGTCCCTGCATGGCGTGGTCGACAGCGTTCCGGTGCCGGTCGGCATCGTCATCGGTGCGCTGGGCTCGGGGATCATCGGCATCATCGGTTACCGCTTCATCCACGTGCTCAACCGCATCGGCACCTGGGTGCTGGGGATCGGCATCGTGGTCGGCTTCGGCTACATCCTCACCCACATCCAGACCGATGATTTCCTCACTCGTGGCAGCTTCAACATTTCCGGCTGGCTCGCCACCGTGTCGCTGGCGGCGCTGTGGCAGATCGCGTTTGCGCCTTATGTGTCGGACTACTCGCGCTACCTGCCGGCCAACGTGCCGGTGGCGGCAACCTTCTGGACGACCTATCTGGGATCGGCGCTGGGTTCGAGCCTGTCGTTCGTGTTCGGCGCCGTCGCCGTGCTGGCAACCCCGGTGGGCATGGACACCATGGACGCGGTAAAACTTGCCACCGGCGCCATCGGCCCGTTGATGCTGGTGCTGTTCCTGCTCAGCGTCATCAGCCACAACGCCCTCAACCTGTACGGCGCGGTGCTATCGCTGATCACGCTGGTGCAGACCTTCGCTTACCGCTGGATCCCGACCGCCAAGAGCCGCGCAGTGATTTCGATCATCGTCCTGCTGGCCTGCTGCTTCTCTGCGGTCGGCGCCTCGGCAGACTTCATCGGCCACTTCGTCGACATGGTGCTGGTGTTGCTGGTGGTGTTGGTGCCATGGACCGCGATCAACCTGATCGACTTCTACGCCATCCACAAAGGCCAGTACGACATCGGTTCGATTTTCCAGGTCGACGGCGGCATCTACGGCCGTTACAACCCGCAAGCCTTGCTGGCGTATGCGATCGGCATCGTGGTGCAGATTCCGTTCATGAACACGCCACTGTACGTCGGGCCGGTGTCGGCCCACATCAATGGCGCAGACCTTTCCTGGCTGGTGGGGTTGCTGGTGACGTCGCCGCTGTATTTCTGGCTGGCAAATCGTGACAGTGCTTATCGCCGGCGGCTGACCTCCGGGAAACTGGTGAACAGCCTGTAAGCCATCCGTTCCGCGCTGACACATGAAGGCCCTCAGATGTGAGGGCCTTTTTTGCTTTGTGGGGGAGCGTCTATTTCGTCTTGAACGCCTCGCGCCGAGCCTGTCGTTCGGCGGCGTACGACTCTTGCGGCTGACTGATCAAATCCTCACGGCGCAATACTTCACCGCAGTGATCGCACAGCGGCCCGAGGCCTGCGCTGTGGTTGCAGTTTTTGTGAATCATGTTCACCGCCAGCCCTTCCTCGGGGGACTTGCACCAGGTCTCGCCCCAGGCGCGTAACGCAATTACCACCGGATAAAACGCCTCGCCTTTCGCGGTGAGGTGGTACTCGTAGCGTTTCGGCCGTTCGTTATACAGACGACGTTCAACGAGCCCGTCTGCCTCAAGGCATTTCAATCGAGCGGCGACCATCTGCGGCGTAGCGCCGGTCTGGGCCAGGATCTCGTCGTAGCGATGGCTGCCCATGAACAATTCGCGCAAAACCAGCACCGTCCAGCGGTCGCCGACGATCGCCTCGGCCCGGGAAATCGGGCACAGCGTATCGGGAAGACTATCGTTTACAGCCATCAGGGCTTGCCTCTTTCACAGTTACTATGATTATCATATCAACACGATGCGGGAACAAGCCCTGAGCATCGATCACTCTCATTGCCGGAGTACACCGTCATGTCGAAACCTCTCTATCCGCTCGACAGAACCGCCTACCTGCTGGTCGATCCGTACAACGATTTTCTCTCCGACGGCGGCAAGATCTTTCCGCTGATCAAACCGATGGCCGAGCAGAACGGCCTGCTCGACAACCTGCGCAAACTCGATCGCGCCGTGCGGGCCCTGCCGATTCCGGTCGTCATCGTACCGCATCACCGCTGGGTCAAAGGCGACTACGAGAACTGGGATCACCCAAGCCCGACCCAATGCAAGATCATGCACATGCACCACTTTGCGCGCGGCGAATGGGGCGGTGAATGGCACCCGGATTTTGCACCGAGGGACGGCGACATCGTGGTTCAGGAACACTGGGGGTCCAGTGGATTTGCCAATACCGACCTGGATTTTCGCCTCAAACAAATAGGCATCACCCACGTCATCATTGTCGGCCTGCTGGCCAATACCTGCATCGAAGCCACCGCACGCTACGCGTCCGAGCTCGGCTACCACGTCACGCTGGTGCGCGACGCGACCGCCGCGTTCAAAGAGGAAATGATGCACGCCGCCCACGAACTCAACGGGCCGACGTTCGCCCATGTCATCACCACCACAGACGAACTGATCGCGAACCTTCAGTCGCAAGGTGGCGCGAAATGAGTCTGACCGGCCATCTGCTGATCGGCGCCGCCGACGTGCCTGCTACCGAAGGCACGATGAAGGCGCTGAATCCGGCAACCAATACGCCGATCGAACCGGAATTCGCCTTCGGCGGTGCAGAGCAAGTCGATCAGGCGGCAACCCTCGCCGACGCGGCATTCGACAGCTACAGCCATACACCGCTGGCCGAGCGTGTGGCGTTTCTCGAAAGCATCGCCGACAACCTCGACGCCGTCCGTGAGGAACTGGCCGCCCGTGCTGCGCTGGAAACCGGTCTGCCCCAGGCACAACTGGAAGGCGAAACCGTCAAGGCCGCCACCCAGTTCCGCCAGTTCGCCGAGGTGGTGCGAAAGGGACGCTTCCTTCAACTGGCCATCGACCCGGCGCAACCTGATCGCCAGCCGCGACCACGGATGGATCATCGCCTGCAGAAAGTCGCCATCGGCCCGGTGGCGATCTTCGGTGCGAGCAATTTTCCGATCTCCTATTCGGTCGCCGGCGGCGATACCGCATCGGCGCTGGCGGCCGGTGCGACGGTGATACTCAAGGCCCACAACGCCCATCCCGGCGCTTCGGAAATCCAGGCCCGCGCCATCCGCAAGGCGGTGCAGATGCATGGCCTGCACGAAGGGGTTTTCTCCATGGTGCGCGGTGGTGGCAATGCCATCGGTGAGGCGCTGGTCGATCATCCTTTGATTAAAGCGGTGACGTTCACCGGTTCGGAGCTTGGCGGCATGGCGCTTTATCGCCGCGCGCAATTACGGCCAGATCCGATTCCGGTGTTCACCGAAATGACCAGCGTCAATCCGACGTTCATCTTGCCCGCAGCGCTGGCGACACGAGGCGGTGAGATCGGCGATGGTTTTATCGAGCGGATGCTGGTGAATGTCGGGCAGGCCTGCCTGTGTCCGTCGATCCTGATCGCGGTCGAAGGCGAAGGCGAAGGTCTGCAAGCGCTACGTAGCGCCATGATCAAGCGGGTCAGCGAAGCGCCGGCGCGTACGATGCTGACGCCGGGGATTCACGCTTCATACGCCAAAGGATTAATGGCGATGGAAAGCCTGGGGGCAAATCGGGTGGCGGTCGGCGCGCCGGCGGACGGCCAGTTTGAAGGCCGCTCGGCGCTGCTGGACGTTGACGGCCATCGCCTGCTCAGTGAACCGGCGCTGGCCCATGAAGTGTTCGGCCCGGCGGCATTGTTGGTAACGGTCAGAGATGAGGAAGAGTTGCTGGCCGTCGCCCGTTCGTTCAAGGGTCAGTTGAGCGCAGCCGTTCACCTTGAAGACCGCGACCTCGATCTGGCACGACGCCTGCTGCCGATTCTCGAACGCCGCACCGGACGCATCGTGGTCAACGCTTTCGCCCATCCGCAGGAAGTGACCTTCGCCACCGTACACGGTGGGCCGTTCCCGGCCACTTCGGACAGCCGCTTCACCTCGGTCGGCATGACCTCGATAGAGCGCTTTTTGCGGCCGGTGGCGTATCAGGGCTTTCCCGATGCGTTGTTACCGGCAGTGTTGCGCGATGCCAATCCACTCGATCTGCCGCGCATTATCGACGGCCAATAATAAATGCCCGGTTCGGCAAATCACCGAACCGGGCACTCTCATTCAATCAAATGAGCAAGTCTTCAAAGAAGGCACCGTACGGAAGCTCAGGGTGCTTAATCTGGATTTCCAGAATCCACACACCGGCATTCGGCGCCTGATCGAAGTCCCCCAGATTGCCGCCCCGATAAATTGCATGCGGAAAATCACTGACCCGCTGGCCCTTGATGTCCAGGTTCAACTTCCAGCCCATCGCCTCGGCCTGATCCGTGGCGTAGCGGTACAGCTCGACACCGGTTACGCCCTGACGCCAGAAGGCCTCGACCTTGTCGAAGAGCTCTTTGAACAACGTGTCAAACCTCTTCTGCGCGCACCACACCACGCTCTTCCAGCAAGCGCACAAACATGCTCAGACTGCGCGAAACCGTACCCCGCCGCCATACCAGCCACGTCGTCAGATAGCGGAAATCCGCCGCCAGCGGCCAGACGCTCACCGTCGCGCAACCGGGCATGCTCTGCAGCATGCTGCGCGGCATCAGAGCCAGACCGGCGCCCGCACTGACGCAGGCGAGCATGCCGTGATAAGACTCCATTTCAAAAATCTTGCCCGGTACCGCAGCGTCGGTGCTGAACCATTTTTCGAAGTGATGGCGATAGGAGCAGTTCGAACGGAATGCATAGATGTTCTCGCCATTCACGTCCGCAGCGCGCTGGATCGGCCCGTGATGCAGCGGCGAGATGATGACCATTTCCTCTTCGAACGCCGGAATGCCTTCCAGCGCCGGGTGCAAGACCGGGCCGTCGACGAACGCGGCCGCCAGGCGCCCGGAAAGCACACCGTCGATCATTGTCCCGGACGGGCCGGTCGACAGGTCCAGATCGACCTTCGGATGTTGCTGGTTGTAGGTCGCCAGCAAACCGGGAATGCGTACCGCCGCCGTGCTCTCCAGCGAGCCCAGCGGAAATGCGCCTTGCGGCTCCTCGCCGGCCACCGTGGCCCGCGCTTCCTGAACCAGATCAAGAGTGCGCCGCGCGTATTCGAGAAAACTCCAACCGGCCGGCGACAGCCGCAAGCGGCTTTTCTCGCGGATGAACAGGTCGACGCCCAGGTCTTCCTCCAACTGCTTGATGCGGGTCGTGAGGTTCGACGGCACCCGATGAATCTGCGCCGCCGCCGCGCTGATGCTGCCGTGCTCGGCAACGGCCTTGAAAATTTCCAGTTGCACCAGATCCACAGTCATTCTCCAATCGTGAAAGAAACGATCTTTATTATTCAGTTTCCAGAAACTGAACGCCACCCTACTCTGAGCGCATCCACTGACCTCGCAGGACGATGCCATGAGCCCGATTTCCAGCCAGACCCACGCCATTTCGATCAACCCCGCCACCGGCGAGCAGATCGGTCACTACGCCTTCGAATCCGCCGAGGCTCTCGACGCTGCGCTGACCCGCGCCGCATTCGGCTTCAACAAGTGGAAACGCAAGCCATTGCAAGACCGCTCCCGTGCCCTGACCGCTCTGGCCGGCGCTCTGCGTGACAGCAGCGAAGCCATGGCGACCATGATCACCCGGGAAATGGGCAAGCCGATCGCCCAGGCCCGTGGCGAAATCGAGAAGTGCGCCAAGCTCTGCGAGTGGTACGCCGAACACGGCCCGGCCATGCTCAACGCCGAAGCGACTCTGGTCGAAGGCGGCAAGGCGCGCATCGAATACCGTCCGCTCGGCCCGATCCTCGCCGTGATGCCGTGGAATTTCCCGATCTGGCAAGTGCTGCGCGGCGCCGTTCCGGCGCTGATCGCCGGCAACACTTACGTGCTCAAGCATGCGCCGAATGTGATGGGCAGCGCCTATCTGTTGCGCGACGCGTTCACCCGCGCCGGTTTTGCCGATGGCGTGTTTGAAGTGCTCAACGTCACTCCGCAAGGCGTGTCCACCGCCATTGCTGACCCGCGCATTGCCGCCGTAACCCTGACCGGCAGCGTTCGCGCCGGCATGGCCATCGGCGCACAGGCCGGTGCCGCGCTGAAGAAGTGCGTGCTGGAACTGGGCGGTTCCGATCCGTTTATCGTGCTCAACGACGCCGATATTGATGAAGCCGTGCAAGCGGCAGTCATCGGTCGTTACCAGAACTCCGGGCAAGTCTGCGCCGCCGCCAAACGTCTGATCATCGAAGAAGGCGTGGTTGAAGAGTTCACCCGCAAGTTCGTCGAAGCCACCCGCCAGTTGAAGATGGGCGACCCGTTGTCCGCCGACAACTACATCGGCCCGATGGCCCGTTTCGATCTGCGTGACGAACTCGATCAACAAGTACGCGCCACCCTGGAAGAAGGCGCCACCCTGCTGCTCGGCGGCGGCAAGGCCCAAGGCCCGGGCAACTATTACGAGCCGACCGTGCTGGCCGACGTCACCGACCGCATGACTTCGTTCAAGCAGGAACTGTTCGGCCCGGTGGCCTCGATCATCACCGCTCGTGACTGCGCCCACGCCGTGGCCCTGGCAAACGACAGCGAGTTCGGTCTGACTGCAACGATCTACACCGCCAACGTCGCCCTGGCCCAGCAACTGACCAGTGAACTGGAAACCGGTGGTGTGTTCATCAACGGCTACTCCGCCAGCGACCCGCGCGTGACCTTCGGCGGCGTGAAGAAGAGCGGTTTCGGCCGCGAGCTGTCGCACTTCGGCGTGCGCGAGTTCTGCAATGCGCAGACGGTGTGGCTGGATCGCAAATAATCCAATAGCCCAAAAACCATGTGGGAGCGAGCTTGCTCGCGATGACACCTTCACGATCAACATTGATGTTGAATGTCAGGCAGCCATCGCGAGCAAGCTCGCTCCCACAGGTTTTGTGTCAGTCCTTGAAATCCGTGGACAGCGCCAGCTCACTCCACTCGGCCAACTCCTGCGCCACCAAACGGTTCTTCGCCTCGATCCGCGCAATCGTGTCGCTGCCCAGCGCCAGCCGCTGCGGCGGGTTCGGCGTGTTGACCAGTGTCAGCATCGCTTCGGCGAGCTTCAGCGGATCGCCCGGTTGCGCATGGTTGGCCGCTTTGGCAAACGTGCGCATCTTGCCGACGGTTTCGTCGTAGTCCGGCAATACAAGCGCAGTCTTGACCAGTGATTGCTCGTCGAGGAAGTCGGTGCGGAAGAAACCCGGTTCAACCACCGTGGCATGAATGCCCAGCGGCGCCAGTTCCTGGTGCAACGCTTCGCTGATGCCTTCCACCGCGAATTTGGTCGAGCCGTAGACACCCCAGCCCATGTAAGCCTGATAACCGCCGATGGACGAGATGTTGATGATCCGTCCGCTGCGCTGGGCGCGCATGTGTGGCAGCACGGCGCGGGTGACGTTGAGCAGGCCGAACACGTTGGTGGCGAACAGGCGCTCGGTTTCGCTGGCGCTGGTTTCTTCAACGGCGCCCAACACGCCGAAACCGGCATTGTTGATCAGCACGTCGATGCGTCCGAAGCGCTTGATGCCTTCTGCCACCGCTTGGTGGGCTTCTTCTTCGCGGGTGACATCGAGGCGCACTGCCAGCAAATGCGGGTGATCGCCGAGGCGGTCGGTGATGTCCTGCGGGTTGCGGGCAGTGGCAATCACCGCGTCACCGGCGCGCAAGGCCTGTTCAGTGATAAGGGCGCCAAAACCACGGGAAGCTCCGGTAATCAGCCAGGTACGCATATCAACTCCTCCTGTCGGTGACCCTGCGAGATTGCCGGGCCTTCTTGATGAGTTGAGTCGACTTTAAAGCCGTGCTACTGATGTGATAATCCCAACAAATTTGCATGACTTTGTGAAAGGTGTTCACAAATGAAAAACCCGTCCACGGCGGACCTGTCGATCTTTCTCTGCATCGCCCAGCACCTGAATTTCAGCCGTGCGGCGATGGATCTGGGCCTGACACCTTCGGCCCTGAGCCATTCATTGCGAGCGCTGGAAAATCGCCTCGGTGTGAGGCTGTTCAATCGCACCACCCGCAGCGTTGCGCTGACCGAGGCCGGCGAGCGTCTGTATGCGCGGCTTAAACCGGCGTTTCGCGATATCGACGACGCCCTTGAAGACCTCAATCACTTTCGCGACAAACCTTCCGGCAACCTGCGCATCACTGCCGGGCGCCAGGCCTGCGAACTGGTGCTGCTGCCGATTGCCGGGGCGTTCCTGCCGGCCTATCCGGACATTCGCCTGGAAGTGGTCGAAAGTGATGCGCTAGTGGATATCGTCGCCAGCGGTTTTGATGCTGGTGTGCGGTTCGGCAATCGACTGCAAGCGGACATGGTGTCGCTGCCGATCGGCCCGACCCTGCGCTCGGTAGTGGTCGCGTCGCCGGAGTTTCTGGAACGGCACGCCGCGCCACAAAAACCGGGGGATCTGCGCACCCTGCCCTGCATCCGTCACCGGTTTCCCAGCGGCGCGCTGTATCGCTGGGAATTCGAGCGTGGCGGCATCGCTCAGGAAATCGAGGTCAACGGTCCGCTGACACTGGGTGATGTCAGCCTGATGATCGGCCCCGCATTACAGGGCTTGGGACTGGCCTATGTATTCGAGGACATGGCCCGCGAACATTTGGCGAGCGGACGGCTGGTGCAGGTACTGGCGGACTGGTGCCCGTACTATCCCGGCCTCCACCTGTACTACCCGAGCCGACGCTACGTACCGGCGCCGCTCAAGGCGTTTATCGATTTCGCCCGCAATGCTCGCGAGGGCAAAACGAGCTGAGCCGTTCTACAAATACTTCAACCAGGCGATGTCACGGCGTCGGGCCTTCAGTGCCGAAAACCAGCGCACCGCCGGAAACAACGCGACCGCCAGCACCACCGCCGCCAGCCACACCGCTGCCACAGAGGAGAAACCAAAATACGTGCCCTGATTAAGCCCGAACAGCGCCACGCCGATCAGGTACAACACCTTCAGGGCATACAGGTGCAGCAGGTAGAAAAACATCGGCGCCGAACCGAACACCGTCAGCCAGCGAATCCAGCGTCGATCCTGCGCGCGCTCGAACACCAGCAACAGCAGCAGCCCGACGCTCACCGTCAAGGTGATGAACAACAGCGACGGCGGGTATTTGGTGATGTTGAAAAAACTCATCAGGGTCTGCAGGCTGCTGTCATTGATCGACCACGGTTTCTCGCCATAACCGTTGACCAACCGCAGAGCCAAGAACCCCAGCAACCCGGCCATGCCACCGATCAGCAAACGGCGCTGGCGCAACCCTGCATCGGCTGCGCGGGCGAACCACGGCCCCAGCGCATAACCCAGACCGATCACGCCGATCCACGGTAGCAACGGATACGACGTGCGCAGACGCAAGGTTTCGCTCGCCTCGATCCAGCCCCGGTCATGCAGGATCGCCCATGGCACGTGCAGTGCCGGCTCGGTTGCGAAATGCAGTCCGTCGAGCAGGTTGTGTCCGGCGATGATCGCCAGGCTCAGCGTCAACAGCAGCCAGCGTGGCAGCCAGACCAGCAGCGACAGCGCAATCATGCTCAGGCCGATCGCCCAGATCACTTGCAGGTAGATCACGGTCGGTGGCAACTGAAACGTCCAGGCGAAATTCACCAGAGTGAATTCGAGCGCTACCAGAAACAGTCCGCGCTTGAACAGGAAGGCACTGACATCAGCCTTGCCGTCGTACTTTTCTCCGAACAGCCATGCTGACAACCCGGTCAGCAGCACGAACACCGGCGCACACAGATGCGCCAGGGTGCGGCTGAAGAACAGCGCCGGCTCGGTGCTGGCGATGTCCATCGGGTCGGTGACCTGACGATGCAACAGAAAGGTTTCGCGCACGTGGTCCAGCAACATGAACAGAATCACCAGGCCACGCAGTGCATCAATGGACAGCAACCGGCCAGTCGCCGAGGGGGCAGAACGGGGAACCGCAATCGTCATGGAGGTATCGCAATCGAATGGTTGATCGATGCGACCGCCCGAAAGCGGCCGCGCAATTTGCGTTACCTTATAACATGAAAAACCGATCCAATCGCTAGCGGTTCTCAAACAGCGATCACGCTTTACGCAAGACTTCCAGCACGACCTGCAACGGATGGCGCAGTTGTCGATCGGCCTGGCGCTTGACCTGACTGCGACAGGAATAGCCCGTGGCCAGTGCCTCGCCCTTCTCCGCCGGGGCCTCGATCTGCTTGGCCCAGGATTGTTCGTAGATCACCGCCGACGTCTCGCGATTGCGCGCTTCATGTCCGTAAGTGCCGGACATGCCGCAGCAGCCGGTGGCCTGGGTCGCCAGCTTCAGGCCGACACGTTCGAACACCTGCTCCCATTGCCGGGTGGCGGCCGGGGCGTTGGTTTTCTCGGTGCAGTGCGCCAGCAGGCGGAAGGTGCCGGCGCGGCGCTGGTCGGTCTGCTCCGGCATGACCTTGAGCAACCACTCCTGCACCAGCGCCACCTCCGGGCATTTCTCCATCTCCGGCACCTTCAGATACTCCTGGCGATAGACCAGGGTCATGGCCGGGTCGAGTCCCACCAGCGGAACACCAACCTCGGCCAGTGCGCGCAGCTGTCCGGCATTGCGCAATGCCGCACGATTGAACGCCGAAAGGAAACCCTGCACATGCAGCGGCTTGCCGTTGGCGCTGAACGGCGCCAGGTAAACCTGATAACCCAGTCGCGAAATCAGCTCGATCAGATCCGCCAGCAATGGCGCCTCGAAGTATCGGGTGAACGCATCCTGCACCAGCACCACACTGCGCTCACGTTGCGCCTGGGTCAGCGCCGAAAGCACCTCGACCGACGCCGGCTGAACCTGCCAGCGACGCATCGCCGCGTGGAAATCGAAACGGCTGAGCAACGGCACATCGACCATGCCGCCAACACGCTCGATCAAGCGACGGCTGAACGAGGCGCCCATCAAGCCGTTGTAGAGCAACGGAATCCGCGCCATGTACGGAATCGTGTACTCCAGCGAAGCGATCAGATAATCCCGCGCCGGCCGCAGATAACGCGTGTGGTACAACTCCAGAAACCGCGAGCGGAAGTCCGGCACGTTGACTTTCACCGGGCACTGCCCTGCGCAGGACTTGCACGCCAGGCACCCGGCCATGGCGTCATACACCTCATGTGAGAAGTCCTTTTCCTGCGCACGGCTGTTGCGCCAACGCTGCAGCAACGTGCTGAAAAACGGCGGACGACGGCTGGCATCGGCCAATACATCAACACCCGCCTCCCCCTGCAAACGCAGCCATTCACGAATCAGCGAGGCGCGACCCTTGGGCGACTGCGCGCGCTGGCGAGTGGCTTTCCACGACGGGCACATGGCATCGTGGGGATCGAAGTTGTAGCAGGCGCCGTTGCCGTTACAGTGCATCGCCGCACCGTAGTCCTGCCAGACTTTCTCGTCGATCTGTCGGTCCAGTTCGCCGCGCAGGGTCACTTCGTCGATTTTCAGCAATGCAGCGCCGGGGATATCCGGCGTGGCGATCTTGCCGGGGTTGAACTGGTTGAACGGATCGAACGCCGCCTTCAACGCTTGCAGTGCCGGGTACAACGCGCCGAAGAAGGCCGGTGCGTACTCCGAGCGCAGGCCCTTGCCGTGCTCGCCCCACAACAGGCCGCCATAACGCTGGGTCAGCGCAGCGACACCGTCCGAAACAGGGCGCACCAGCGCGGCTTGTTGCGGATCCTTCATGTCGAGAATCGGCCGCACGTGCAGCACGCCGGCATCGACGTGGCCGAACATGCCGTATTGCAGCTTATGGCTGTCGAGCAGCTCGCGCAGTTCGGCGATGTACTCGGCCAGATGCTGCGGCGGCACGGCGGTGTCTTCGACAAACGGCTGCGGCCGCGCTTCACCGGCGACGTTGCCGAGCAATCCCACCGCGCGTTTGCGCATGCCATAAACGCGGTTCACCGCCGCATGCCCGACGGCCAGCGTATGGCCCAGGCGCTCGACCGTGGCGTCGGTGCCCAAATGCTGGACGAAGGCTTCGACCCGGCCTTGCAATTCCTCGGGATCGTCGCCGCAGAACTCCACCAGATTGATCCCCAGCGTTGGCCGCTCGGCGCTTTCCGGGAAATACTCGGCAACGCCATGCCAGACGATGTCCTGCATCGCCAGCAACAGCACTTTGGAGTCGACGGTTTCGATCGACAACGGCTTGAGCGCCATCAACGCCCGGGCATCACGCAAGGCATCCATGAAGCCGGCGTAGCGAATGTTCACCAGCATCGTGTGCCTGGGAATCGGCAACACGTTGAGCTTGGCCTCGACCACAAACCCCAGCGAACCTTCAGCGCCGCACAGCACGCTGTTGAGGTTGAAACGGTTGTCAGCCTCGCGCAGGTGCGCCAGGTCGTAGCCGGTCAGGCAGCGGTTGAGATCGGGGAAGGTTTCCCGGATCAGCTCGCCCTGCTCATCGATGATCTGCCGCGCGCAGCGATACACCTCACCGGCCCGGCCCTCACGCGCGCATTCCGCTGCCAGTTCGCTTTCTTCCAACGGGCGGCCGTGCAAACGCTCGCCACCACGCAGGACCATGTGCAGTTCCAGCACGTGATCGCGGGTCTTGCCGTAGGTGCAGCTGCCCTGGCCGCTGGCGTCGGTGTTAATCATGCCGCCGACGGTGGCGCGGTTCGACGTGGACAGTTCCGGAGCGAAAAACAGTCCGGCGGATTTCAGCGCCGCGTTTAGCTGGTCTTTCACCACGCCGGCCTGCACCCGTACCCAACGCTGTTCAACGTTGATTTCAAGAATGCGGTTCATGTGCCGCGACAGGTCGACGACGATGCCGTCGGTCAACGACTGGCCGTTGGTGCCGGTGCCGCCACCACGAGGCGTGATCACGACTTTCTGGTAAGCCGGCTCGGCGATCAGGCGCGCGAGCAGCGCCACGTCGTCGGCATCACGCGGGAATACCGCCGCTTGCGGCAAGCGCTGGTAGATCGAGTTGTCCGTGGCCAGCACCACGCGGCTGGCGTAATCGGCGCTGATCTCGCCACGAAAACCGCCGGTTTCAAGGGCTTTGAGAAACTGCTGGTAGTCGGTGTTCAACGCAGTGGAAGGCGACAGCTGGGCAATCATCGGGCGTGTAATCTCGGTCAAAAACGGGCCGTGTGGCGGTGAACAGTTGTGCGCAATGAATGATTGCGTCACGCTCCCGCCATCTCATAGGCCTTATGTTCATTGCAGAGCGATGCCGGGACAACCGTAAAATCGACCCGCAATCCATGACTAAAACGAATGAATCCGAGAACTCTCACTCCCTCGATGTCGTTGCTGCTGGCGTTTGAAGCCGCCGCGCGCCATGAAAGCTACACCCGCGCCGCTCACGAACTGTCGTTGACCCAAAGCGCGGTCAGCCGTCAGGTGCAGATTCTGGAAAAGATGCTCGGCATGCGCCTGTTCAGCCGCGAAGGCCGGCGGGTGATTCTCACCGACGTCGGGCGCATGTACCAACGCGAACTATCCGAAGCCCTCGGCCAGATTCGCAGCGCGACGTTGCAGGCGATGGCGTTTGGCTCGGGCATTCACAGTTTGCGCCTGGCGACGCTGCCGACCTTCGGCTCAAAATGGCTGCTGCCACGCTTGAAGGATTTCTACACCGCGCACCCCGGCATGACGGTGCACCTGCATTCACGCATCGAAACCATCGACTTCGACACCAGCGAAATCGACGCCGCGATCTGCGTCGGCGGCGGTGACTGGCCAGGGCTGACCGCCCACCGTCTGCACACCGAAGAGCTGGTGGTGATTGCCAGTGCGCAGCTGTCCGATGCCGAGCGTCGTGCGGCAGACGAAGATATTGCCGGGCAACTGCTGCTCAACGTCAGCAGCAATGCTCAGGCCTGGTCCGAGTGGTTCAGCCATCACGCTTTGCCCCATCGCAGTATGCGCATCGGTCCGAGCTTCGAGATGACCTCGCACTTGATCCAGGCTGTGCGCGCCAATATCGGGATCGGGCTGGTGCCGAGAATTCTGGTGGAGGATGAGCTACACAACGGCGAGTTACTGCAGCTGGGCGAACCGATCAGCAGTCGCCGCAGCTATTACCTGGTATACCCGGCGCGTAATGAGTCGCTGGCATCGCTGAAGGCGTTTCGCGACTGGTTGATGCGCACGCTCTGAAACAACAGAGGGCGCCGTTCGACACCCTCTGGTTTTGCTCAATCAGAATCGCGGCTTCAGCGCTTTCCAGTCAGGTTTGTAGCGCTGCATTTGCCGTACATCATCGCGCTGGCGGATGCCGCAGGTCAGGTACTGATCATGCAGCTTGCCGAGCTGATCGTGATCCAGTTCCAGCCCGAGGCCCGGTGCACGAGTGATCTTCACGCAGCCATCGACGATCGGCAGCTTGCCGCCCCTGATCACTTCTTCATCCGGCTCCTGCCACGGGTAATGGGTGTCGCAGGCGTAGTCCAGATTCGGCACCGCGGCCGCCACATGCGCCATCGCCATCAGGCTGATGCCCAGGTGTGAGTTGGAATGCATCGACACACCGAGGCCGAAGGTGTCGCACATTTTCGCCAGGGTCTGGGTGTCGCGCAGGCCGCCCCAGTAATGGTGATCGGCGAGGACAATCTGCACGCTGTTCAACGCAACGCTGCGGCGGAATTCGTCGAAATCGGTGACCACCATGTTGGTCGCCAGCGGCAGCCCGGTGCGTTTGTGCAACTCGGCCATGCCGTCGAGGCCCGGGGTCGGGTCTTCGTAATACTGCAAATCGTCGCCCAGCAACTGCGCCATGCGGATCGAGGTTTCCAGCGACCAGTTGCCGTTGGGATCGATGCGCAACGGATAACCGGGGAAGGCCTTTTTCAACGCCTTGATGCACGCCACTTCGCGCTCCGGCGGCAGCGTGCCGGCCTTGAGCTTGATGCTCTTGAAACCGTAGGCCTCGATCATCCGCGCAGCCTGGGCGACGATCTGCTGCTCGTTCAGCGCCTCGCCCCAGTTGTCCGGCTTGTACGGCGAATCGACGTGCTGCGCATACTTGAAAAACAGGTACGCACTGAACGGCACTTCATCGCGCACCGCCCCGCCCAACAGGTCCACCAACGGCACATTCAAGTAGCGGGCCTGCAAGTCGAGGAACGCCACTTCAAACGCCGAATATGCGTTGCTCACCGCTTTACTGGCGTGGGAACCCGGCGCGAGTTCCGCACCGGCCAGACTGGCAGGCTTGTTGGCAGCAACTGTCGCCTGAACGATCCGACGCAGCTGATTGAGATTAAAGGGATCAAGGCCTATCAACTGTGATTGCAGCTGTTGCTGGATCGCCAGCGCCGGAGCATCGCCATAGCTTTCGCCGAGTCCGATGTAGCCGTTGTCGCTCTCGATTTCAATGATCGAGCGCAGGGCGAACGGTTCGTGGATGCCACTGGCGTTGAGCAGCGGCGGATCACGGAAGGCAATGGGAGTGACGGTGACGCGAGTGATTTTCAAAATGACGCTCCTTTGAGACGGAATCAGTGGCTCGCCACCGGGTTGGCCGTCGGCGCGACGGCGTTTTCGGGTTCAGGCTTTACCGGGTTTTTACCCTTGGCGCCGGGCGCCATCCGAGCGAAGAAGATCACCACTGCCGCTACCAGCGAGGTCGCCGCCAGGCCATACAGGCCGCCCTCAATGGAGCCGGTGGTCTGCTCCAGAAAACCGAACGCGGTCGGCGCAACGAAGCCGCCGAGATTGCCGATGGAGTTGATCAACGCAATGACCGCCGCCGCGATGCGCGCATCCAGATAGCTTTGCGGAATCGGCCAGAACAGCGCCGAGGCTGCCTTGAAGCCGATGGCCGCGAAACAGATGGCGACGAAGGCGAAAATCGGCCCGCCCGTGGTGGACATGAACATGCCGAACGCGGCGATCACCAGGGTCAGCGCGACCCACGCCTGCTGGAATTTCCACTTGCCCGCCATTGACGCGAAGCCGTACATCGCCACGATGGAAATGATCCACGGCACCGAGTTGAGCAGCCCGACCTGGAAGTCGCCGAGGTTGCCCATTTTCTTGATCATGCTCGGCAGCCAGAACGTGGCGCCATAGATGGTCAGGGCGATGGAGAAGTAGATGAAGCAGAACAGCGCGATCTGCCGGTCCGCCAACAGTTTGAACATCGAAGGTTTGGCGACGTGGGTTGCTTCGCGTGCACGTTGTTCTTCGGTGATCGCGGCCACCAGTGCCTCGCGCTCCTCCTCGCTCAGCCACTTGGCCTGGCGCGGATGAGATTGCAGCCAGAACCAGACAAACCCGCAGAGCACCACCGACGCAGCGCCTTCGATCAGGAACATCCACTGCCAGCCGTGCAGGCCCAGACCGCTGATGTGCAAAAGAGCACCGGACACCGGGCCGGAAATCACCGAGGCAATCGCCGAACCGCTGAGAAACACCGCCATGGTCTTGCCGCGCTCCGAGGCCGGCAGCCATTGGGTGAAGTAATAAATGATCCCAGGGAAGAACCCGGCCTCGGCAGCGCCCAATATGAAGCGCAACACATAGAAACTGGTTTCACCCTTGACGAACGCCATGGCCATCGCCGCCGCGCCCCAGGTGAACATGATCCGCGTCAGCCAGGCGCGGGCGCCGTAGCGTTGCAGAAGCATATTGGACGGCACTTCAAACAAGGCGTAACCGATAAAAAACAGACCGGCGCCGAGGCCGTATGCAGCAGCGCCGATCCCCAGATCGGTTTCCAGATGACTGCGCACGAAACCGATGTTGACCCGGTCGATGTAGTTGACGATGAACATCACCACGAACAGCGGCAGCACATGACGCTTGACCTTGGCGGCGGCGCGGGCGAGTACCGTGATGTCCGGTGAACTCTGGAGGGTATTCAAGGGGCGACTCCCGATCTTTGTTTTTGTTGGGATAGCGGCGGCCTTTGAGGCGTAGAGCGATCATGGACGGAGCCATTGATCCCGTCTAATCTAACTTGGCATTCGATTGATACCCGGATTAGATCAATGTTCGAACTGACCCAACTGCGCTGCTTCACTACCGTCGCCACCGAACTGAATTTCCGCCGTGCCGCCGAACGGCTGAACATGACCCAACCGCCATTGAGCCGGCAGATCCAGTTGCTGGAGCATCACCTGGGAGTCGAACTGTTTACCCGCAGTACACGCAGCGTGGCGCTCACCGCTGCCGGCCGCGCATTTTTCATCGAGGCGCAGAATCTGCTGGAGCGCGCGCAACAGGCCGCTGTCACTGCCCGGCGTTTTGCCGAGGGTGATATCGGTTCGGTGAACATCAGTTTTGTCGGCAGCGCGGTGTATGAGTTCTTGCCCAAGGTTATCGCCGAGGCGCGCCTCAAGCAGCCGCAGGTGAAGATCGACCTGACCGAAATGAACACCTACCAGCAACACGAAGCCCTGCGCGCCCGACGCATCGATCTGGGCATCGTCCGCGCGCCGTTGCTGGAGCCCGGTTACGCCACTGAGTGCCTGGTGCGAGAGCCGTTTGTGCTGGCGGTGCCGAGTGGTCATCGACTGGCGAACGCCGACGATGTGTCAGTGAAGGACCTGGATGGGCAGCCGTTCCTGATGTATTCCCACGCAGCCTATCCGCCGTTCAACGAATTGCTGACCGGCATGCTGCGCTCGGCCCGGGTTGCTCCGGATTACGTGCAGTGGCTGGGTTCTTCCTTGACGATTCTGGCGCTGGTCAATGCGGGCATGGGGCTGGCACTGGTGCCGCGTTGCGCGACCAGTGTGGTGTTCAGGAATGTGGTGTTTCGCGAGATCGATCTGGGCGAAGGGGTACAGAGCGAACTGCATCTGATCTGGCGGGAGAACAACGACAACCCGGCGTTTGCGATGTTGCTGGAAGGCATTCGCCGGGCGGTGAAGGATGGATGGGGTTAGGAATGGGTATGCATTGACGGGGGATATTTCAGCGGTGGCGGTGCCTTTGGCCCCTTGATCAATGGTTTTTCCAACTGTTTCCCATCTGGCCCGTAGAACAGGCGCGCGACGTGCGGCGGCATAGGTTGTGGCGCTCTGGCGGTCATGATGAACCCTCTGACATCGGGCTGAATTCAACCCATTTAACCTTCGTGGAATCTATCAGCAAAAATTCGGCACCAAAAGGCACGTCTGTTCCATCGCTGTTGAGCCAACACGGTGATTGCAAAAGGAACTGCCCGGTGGATGACTCGGGCGGCCACTCCACCGGCCAGCCTAGAACGCGCCTTTCATCATCCAAATGCAGGGTGATAACGCGATCATATTTCGCAAATGCGCTGAACCATTGACTGGGGTAGGAAGATTGTTTCGTGACGTTTCTGCTGCTCAACCAACGATGCAACTTGCCATTGGCTGACAGGCAACAGGCCAACAACCCGAGTACCAGCGAAGCAAAAAATGCCCACGACGCTTCAGCTTTTGCATCCCATTTTCCTACAGAAAATCCCTTCTCCCCCACCCACACACAAACCGCTCCAACTCCCAGCACCATTGCGTGAATCACAAACGTGAAAATCAACGCCTGCACAATCTGCCCGAACGTATCCGGCCGCTTGAACGCCGTCAGGGTGTAGAAAATCCAGGCCGAGACAAACCCCGGGATCAGGTACTGCAACAGCGGAATCACTTCTTTCACCAGATCATCCATGATCGGTCGCTCCTTGAATCAGAAAAACAATCCTCCAGAAACAGCAATGCCGGCCCATAACGGGCCGGCATTCAAAGCCTAGTGCACGCAGGAAAGACGCTTGCGATCAAGTGTCACTGCGCATTACGCGTCCTGCAGAATCAGATCCGCGCCCTTCTCCGCCACCATCAGCACCGCCGCATGGGTGTTGCCCGACGTCACGTTCGGGAAGATCGACGCATCGACAATCCGCAATCCGTCGAGGCCATGCACCTTGAGGCGCTTGTCGACTACCGAAGTCTGCTCGTCCGCCCCCATCGCGCAGGAGCCGCACAGGTGATAGATCGAGCCGCAATTGTCGCGGAAGTACTGGAGCATCTGCTCGTCGCTTTCCACTGCCGGTCCCGGCAGAACTTCATCGACCGTGATGCCCTTCAATGAAGGCGCGCCCATGATCTTGCGCATCAGGCGACTGCCCTGGATCACCTCGTCGATGTCCTTTTGCGTGCTCAGATAGTTCGGGTCGATCAACGCCGCATCGCGCGGATTTTTCGAGGCAATCGTGATGTGACCGCGACTGGTCGGGCGGCACGGATTGAAGCACAGCAGGAAGCCTGAATACGGCTCGGGCTTGAGGCTGGCCTTGTTGTTTTTCGGGATCTGGTACGACAGCGGGTTGAAATACAGCTGCAGGTTCGGATGGCTCTGTTCCGAATTGCCACGGAAGAATCCACCGGCCTGATTGACGCTCATCGCCAGCGCGCCCTTGCGCGTCAGCAGGTATTTCACGCCGAGTTTGAACTGGCCGAACAGCGAGCTGAGTTCATCGTTCAGAGTCGGGACGTTGGCCTTGTAGTAGTAGCTGACGCACAGGTGATCCTGAAGGTTATGCCCCACTGCCGGCAGGTGTTTGACCAGCGGAATCTGATGTTTGGCCAGTAGGGTGCGATCGGCCACGCCGGACAGTTGCAGGATCTTCGGTGTGTCGACCGCACCGGCACACAGGATCACTTCCTTGCGCGCCGTGAACGTTCGCGTCACACCATGCTGAGTGATGGAAATACCGGTGGCGCGCTGTTGGCTCTCATCAAACAGCACTCGATCAACCAGCGCGTAATGCTCGACCGTCAGGTTCTGCCGGCTCAGTGCCGGGTGCAAATGGGCGAAGCTGCTGGAGCTGCGCTGACCATTGCGGGTGTTGACGTCGTAGATGCCCGCGCCTTCGAATTTCGGCCCATTGAAATCGTCGCTGCGTGGGTAGCCTAGTTCATCGCAGCCCTTGAGAAACACGTCGCAGATCGGGTGGGTCTGGCCGGTCATCGGGGTGATGCTGATCGGGCCGCTGCCGCCGTGGTATTCGCTGTCGCCCAGCGGATGGTTTTCCAGTTTGCGGAAGTACGGCAGCACATCCTTGAAGGCCCAGCCGTCGTTGCCGTTGGCCGCCCAGTCGTTGAAGTCATGGGCCTGGCCACGCACGTAGATCATTGCGTTGATCGAGCCCGAACCGCCCTGGACCTTGCCACGCGGGGCGTAGATTTCGCGATTGCCCAACTGTTTTTGCGGCTGGCTGTAATACATCCAGTTGAAGGTCGGGTTGTAATACATTTTGGCGAAGCCGACCGGGATCCTGAACCACAGGGAACTGTCCTTGCCGCCCGCCTCCAGCAGCAGCACCGTGTATTGGCCCGAGGCCGAAAGCCGGTTGGCCAGCACGCAGCCAGCGGCGCCTGCGCCAGCGATGATGTAGTCGTATGTCATGCACGGTTACCGCGTAAGTCGTTGTACAAAGAATGCCTGTCAGCCAGGCACTATCCTTGTGGGAGCGAGCTTGCTCGCGATTGCGGTGCCGCATTCAACATTGATGCTGACTGAACTGACGCTATCGCGAGCAAGCTCGCTCCCACAGGTCTTGCGGTTGGGTTAGAAACCTCGTCAGCCCCTGGCCGGCGATGTGTCTTTGACGTCGGCCGGGATCGAGGCCATTTGCAGGTGCAGGCGCTCACCGGTGTACGGCGAATGCTTGCGCACCACGTCCATGTTCAGCTCCACGCCCAGGCCCGGCTCGGTGGACGGGATGATGTAACCGTCCTCCCACTGCAACGGCTTTTTCAGGACCTCGGCGTGGAAGCCACCCCAGGTCTCGATGCTTTCCTGGATCAGGAAGTTCGGCGTGCAGGCCGCGAGCTGGAAACTCGCCGCCGCACCAATCGGCCCGTTGTACAGATGCGGGGCGATTTGCGCGTAATAGGCCTCGGCCATGCTGGCAATCTTCTTGCCTTCGAGCAGGCCGCCGCAGCGCGCCACGTTCATCTGCAGAATCGACGCACCGCCGGCCTGCAACAGCTTGAAAAATTCGTACTTGGTGGTCAGGCGCTCGCCAGTGGCGATTGGAATGCTGGTCTTGGCCGCGACCTGCGCCATGGCTTCTTCCTGTCCTGGCGGCACCGGTTCTTCGAACCACAGCGGATCGTATTTCTCCAGGCGCCTGGCCAGGCGAATTGCCGAGGACGGCACCATTTGCCCGTGGGTACCGAACAGCAGATCGCACTTGTTGCCCACCGCTTCGCGGATCTTGCGGCAGAAGGTTTCACAGCGCTCCAGCACTTCCAGCGAAATCTGATGCCCGGAGTACGCGGTGTACGGCCCGGCCGGATCGAACTTCACAGCGGTGAAGCCTTTGTTCATGTTGTCGATGGCGCATTCGGCGGCCAGGTCCGGGTCGTCGTAGTCGTACTCGCCACGGCTATTGACCGGGTACAAGTAGGTGTAGGAACGCAGGCGCTCGTGAACCTTGCCGCCGAGCAGCTCGTAGACCGGTTTGCTCGCAGCCTTGCCGATGATGTCCCAGCAGGCCATTTCCAGACCGCTGACCACGCCCATCATGGTCAGGTCGGGACGCTGGGTGAAACCGCTCGAATAGGCCTGACGAAAGAAGCGTTCGATGTGGTGCGGATCCTGATTCAGCAAGTAGCGCTCGAACACGTCTTCGATGATCGGCAGCATGGCTTTGGGGCCGAAGGTCGCGGCGTAGATTTCGCCGACACCTTCGATGCCGCAGTCTGTCTTGAGCTTGACGAACAGCCAGTACATGCCGCCGATGTGCGGTGGCGGTACGGCGACGATATGGGTTTCAAGGGCGACGATTTTCATCTCAGGCACCTGTCTTTTTCAGAGATTTGCGATTGATTCGGGCACGCAGGGTCACGGCAGCCAGGGTGCCGATCAGACCGATAGCGGCGATGTAGCCGAAATAGAGCTTGTAGCCGAGGGCGCCGGGGAAATGCTCAGTGAGGTAGCCGTTGATCAACGGGATGAACGCATCCGGCATGTAACCGACCACCGAGACGATGCCGATGGCCAGTCCGGTGATGCGCAGCGGAATGTTGCAGCTGTCGAGGATCGCCCAGTACAGACCGCGAATCGCGTAGGTCATCAGGCCGATGAAAATCACTGTCGCGATCAGCAGTCCCATGCTGTTGAGCGCCGGGAACACAATCAGCCCGACGATTGCCAGACTCGCCAGCAACAGCGCGACGATCAGCACCGAGATGTTCGAAAACTTGTCCCCGAGCCAGCCGCCGCCGATGCCGCCGATCGGACGCATCCACAGTTTGATGGTGGTGATGGTGCCGGCCATGACGGCGGTCAGGCCGCTGCCTTGCAGGTAGTCCGAGAAGCTGTAGGTGGCCCAGAAGATGTGATAACCGCAAAACACGATCGCGGTAACCAGCCACAGTTCAGGAATCTTCACCAACGTCGCCAGATCCGTGAACAGGTTGAACTTGCCCTTCTCCACCGGCGGCGTGTCCTCCATCGATTTCGGATCCTTGATCAGCACCAGCACACAGCCGATGGCGATACAGGTGAAGGCGTAGAGATAAACCACGTGTTTGAAACCTTCGGCAGTGGACTCGCCACGGGTTTCGGTGGCGTAGGCGAACAGCCCGAGCGCAACCGTTGCCAGCAGCGCTTCGACCAGTCCGCGCCCCCCATCGAGGATGCCGAAAAAACGACCCTGTTCGGTGTGATGGGCAATCATCTTCACGCGCTTGAGCACCGAGGCCCAGAACGTCAGGCCGGTGGTCAGTCCCCAGCAGCCGAAGATGATCATCAGCCCGGTCATCGACGGCGCCGTCGAATACCACAGACCCAGCGCGCCAGTGGCCACCAGCGAAAAGAAAATCAGGAAACGCGGCGCGATACGGTCGGCCAGCCAGCCGCTCGGCAAGTAGCTGAGCAGGAAAATCGTCCCAAGCATCGAGTACAGATAGCCCAGCTCGCTGTGGCTGATCTGGAACACCTCGAGCATGGTGGTCTGGTAGACCTGGCGCAGGTACAGGATCGGGTAGATTGCACCGGCGGCGAGCACCAGCAACATCAGCTGGAAATAGCGACTTCCCTTGTCGCTGCGGCTTTTCGAAGCCGAGTTGGAACCCTGAACAGCGGCAGCAGTGGATGCATGCTTGGACATTGAAGTGACCTCGGGCGACCCGTGCTCCGGGCGCCCCTGATAATTGTTTTTATAGGTGTCGCGTGAGGCGTGCTGCGGTGGATCAGTACTTCATGACCACAAGGCGGGTCTGGGTGAATTCGAGCATGCCGTGCTTGCCGTCATCACCGCCCAGGCCCGAGCGTTTCCAGCCGGCGTGGTAGCCCTGATACGGATCGGCCGGGGTACGGTTGACGTACAACTCGCCGGCTTCGATGGCGTTGGCGACTTTCTGCGCGGTGCGGTAGTTCTCGGTGTAGAGCACCGACGACAGGCCGAACTGGTGATCGTTGGCCATGGCCAGCGCTTCGTCGATGTCGCGGTACTTGAGTACCGGCAGCACCGGGCCGAAGATTTCTTCCTGGACGATTTCCATGTCCTGACGGCAACCACTAAGCAACGTTGGCGGGTAGAAATGCCCCGGACCTTCGGGCAACACACCGCCGCTTTCGAGGACGGCGCCGTCCGCAATCGCGCGTTCGACCATGGCGTGAATGTTCTTCTGCGAACTGGCGTTGACCAGCGGGCCCATCAGGCTCGCATCTGTGGCGCGGTCACCGAACTTCACCGCGGCGATCTTCGCTTTGAGCAATGCGAGGAAACGCTCGTAGACGCTTTCCTGCACGTAGACCCGCTCCACTGCCGTGCACAACTGGCCGCAGTGAGTGGTCTTGGAGGCGATGATTGCGCTCGCGGCGGTTTCGAGATCAGCGTCGGCTTCGATGATTGCCGGGGTCTTGCCGCCCAGTTCCAGCGACGGCTTGGCGATGTTGGCCTTGCAGTAGTCGAGAACGATGCGCCCGGCGTTGACGCTGCCGGTCAGGGTAATCAGGCCCACGGCTTTGTGCGCGCAAACGGCTGCAGCGGTGGCGTGATCCATGGTCAGGATATTGATTACGCCGTCTGGCATGCCCGATTGCTCCACGGCTTTGGCGATTTCGAACGCCGACGTCGGGGTGTTGTTGCTCGGACGCACCACCACGGTATTGCCGGCAATCAGCGCCGGAGCGACTTTGCGCAACAGGGTGTAGACCGGGTAGTTGAACGGAATCAGGCACGCGACGACGCCAATCGGCTCGCGGTGCAGGAACAGGTTTTCTTCAGGGCTGTCGCTGGGAATGATCTCGCCTTCGATGCGGCGCGCCCACTCGGCGTGGTAGCGGGTGATCTGCGCGGCATAACGGGCTTCGTTGCTGGCGTCGCTCAGGCTCTTGCCGGACTCGGCGGCGAGTGCGGTGCCGATGGCTTCGGCGCGGTCCTCAAGGGCAGCCGCGAACGCTCGCAGGTGCTCGGCGCGCTCGATGCTGGTGAGTTTGCCCCAGGTCTTTTGCGCCTTGGCGGCAGCGTCGACTGCCGCCAAGGCTTCTTCGGCAGTGGCGGCTGACACCTGGCCGATCAACGCTTCGGTGGCCGGGTTGTAGACCGCAATCAGCGCCGCGCTGGCCGGCTCGATGAAGTGGCCGTTAACAAAATTTCGCTCGACTCGCATGTGCATCGCCCATCGTTTGTTTTTATCGATGCCACCAGTCTTGTCATCGACAGCGGGTTCAACAAACGATTTATCCGGCGATCAAACATTCGAAAAAGGCACGTTACTCAGGAAATCGCCTTCGAAGGCTCAAGTTGGCGCTGCGCCAGCCAGATCTCTTCCTGCAACCACTGACTGAACGCCTGCAATTGCGGCATCTGCGTCTGTTCCGGACGGGTCACCAGCCAGTAGGACTGGTGACCCTCGACATGGACGTTATGCACTTGGGTCAACTGCCCGCTGGCCAGCTCCGAGGCGACCATGTGCCAGTCGGCTATGGTGATCCCCAAGCCATCGACTGCCGCTTGAATCGCCAGATCCAGCAGGTCGAATTCATAACCGCCCTGGGTATCGACGCCGCTGATGCGCGCCGCGTCGAGCCAATGCTTCCAGGTCAGGTAGCGCTGATCCTCCCGGGCCAGCACATGCAGCAGGGTCAGGCGATTGAGGTCGATGCCCTGCTCGCCGCCCTCCCGCGCATACAGGGTCGGCGCGCACACGGCGATGTGCCGTTCCTGAATCAGCAGTGAACTGTCGAGCCCATCCCACTCGCCATCGCCAAAACGGATCGCGCAATCGAGGGTGCTGGTTTCCGCCAGACTGTCCTGTAAACGGGTGGTGATGCTCAGTTCCAGTTCCGGATGCTGCTCGCGCAGGCGCCCGAGGCGCGGCATCAGCCAGCGGCTGGTGAACGTTGGTGGCGCGTTGATGTGCAGGCGGTTGGCATGGGTTTTCTGCTGGATGCTGCGCACGGTCAGCTCGATCTTGTCGAACGACTGATGCAGCGCCCGCAGCAGAATCTTGCCGGCGCCGGTAAGTTCGAGATGGTGATGACGGCGTTCAAGCAGACTCTCGCCGAGCTGTTCTTCCAGCTGCCGCACCTGACGGCTGACCGCGCTCTGGGTGACATTGAGCAACTCGGCAGCGCGGGTAAAGCTGCCGGTGCTGCCGGCCACTTCGAATGCTTTGAGCGCATTCAGGCCGGGCATTTTGCGTTTCATACAAGGCACTCGAAAACCACTGACAAGGTGCAAAGCATCCCACGATGATGGCGAATTGTCCTACAGGATTTTCCGAGTAACATGCATTCGACGCAGGTTTCCCTGACGTTTTTATCGTTTGTTCTGCAACGGGCGGATGGCAAAACTGCGCGGCATCTCTAATAAAAACAATCGAGAGCCGCTCCATGCCCTTCCCTGCATCTTTGCGCCTGCGCACCACCTCCATCGCTCTGTTCTGCAGCATTGCCGCCCCGGCCATGGCGGTCCAGGTCACCGACAATCTCGACCTTGGCGGAGCCATTCGTGCCCGTTGGGACGTGGACCCGGATCGCGATATTCAGAAGTTCGGTCTCGACACGGTGTTCCTCAGCGCCAAATACAACTCCGACACCTGGATCGGCGAAGCGCAATACCGCTTCTACGGTCGCTCCTACCCGTACCAGTACACCAAGGACTATGGCGATATCCGCTTCGCCAAATTCGCGTGGGTCGGCTACAAGCTCAATCCCGACCAGCAAGTGCAGGTCGGCCTGAACACCGTGCCATTCGGTTTGCAGCCGTACTTCGGCAGCACGTTTTACGAGACCCTGGGCAACGTCATCGGCCTTGAAGACGTGCAACAGGTCGGTGCCAAATACATCCAGCAAAGTGGCGACTGGAACCTTCAGGGCGGTTATTACCTGCGTCCGGCCTGGCAAGGCAAAGGCACCAGCAAGGGTGTGACCTACTCCAGCGTCGTATCCGGGGCCGACAGTTATGTGGCCGACGGCAGTGATAACCAGGAACGCAACACCGTTGTGCTGCGGGTGGCCAGGTCGCTGGATCTGGGGTCGTGGAAGTCCGAAGTCGGGATCTCCGGCCTGACCTCGACCCTCGAAAACAAGGACACCAATAACGGCGGTCGGCGCAATGCCGTGGCCGTGCACTACATGGGCAAGAACGGAGCATGGGGCGTGCAGTTGCAGGCGGCGCGGCAGCAGATGTCGCCACGCAACGCTGGCACTGATGAACTGGTGACCCTCGGTGGTTACGACGGCACCTACAACGTGGCCAGTCGCGGCAATCTGTACGTGGCCGACCTGAGTTACGACGTGGGCGGCAAATATCTGTTCGATCAGATCAGCGGGATCAAGCTGTACGCCAACTACAGCGCGTTCGACAAGTCAGCCAGCGGCTTCAAGACGTCCGAGCGGATGATCCTCGGCACCTCGTTTTCCGTGAGTAAATTGTGGGTTGCGACCGAATGGCTGTTCGGCAAAAACGATCCGTACATCGGCGGCGGCAGCTACACCCAGAGCCTTGGCGCAGGCGGGCTGGATCAGTGGGAGAACCAGTTATATGTGAACGTCGGGTATTACTTCTGACGCTCGAGATTTCAGCGCCTGACAGTCAGCTATCGCTGGCAAGCCAGCTCTCACAGGATTGATGTTGGCCGCACTCTTTGTGCTCACCTTGATACTTGTGGGAGCTCGCTTGCCAGCGATGGCATCTGCCCAAACAACACTTGCATCCGCCCACCACCAATAGTCAGATAGGCCCATTCCAAAACAACAATAAACCGCCCGATCCGGAGTTCCGCCTCCATGCGTCAACTGCCCTCGCTCAACACCTTGCGCGTGTTCGAAGAAGTCGCCCGTCATCGCAGTTTCAGCCAGGCCGCCATCGGGTTGAACGTCACCCAGGGCGCGGTCAGTCGCCAGATCAAACAGCTTGAAGACTACCTCGGCGTGGCACTGTTCGTGCGCACGCCTCAAGGGCTGTCACTGACCGAAGCCGGCAGCAATCTTTCCCCGCATCTGGCCGAAGCCTTCGACCATATCGAGCGCGCCTTGCAAGCTGTGCGCGTGCCCAACTTGCGTCAGCGCTTGAAAGTGCTAGCACCACCGACCTGGGCCACGCGCTGGCTGTCGCCACACCTGCGCGCGTTCTGCCAGCGCTACCCGGACATCAACCTCAGCGTCACCAACCAGATCGGCCACGACAGCCTTACGGAAGTCGATTGCCACATCCGCTTCGGCCTCGCAGCAGCGCCCCATTGCTCCAGCCAATTGTTGGTGATGGAACGGCACATCGCAGTGGCCAGCCCGGAGCTGTTCAACGGCGATCTGCCACCGGACCTGCGGCAGTTTCCGCTGCTGCACATCCTGCACGACGGCAAGCGTTTGAAGGTCTGGGAGAACTGGCTGGCGGCGATGGGCCGGGATGACATCGATGCCGGGCAAGGGCTGGAATTCAGCACCCTGGATCAGGTGATCCACACTGCGCTGGCCGGCGGCGGTCTGGCGGTGATCGACCGGCAGATGATCGAAAAGGAACTGGCCAACGGCAGCCTGCTGCCGATCACCCCGATTGAGGTGATCGGCCCTTATGGCTATTGGCTGGATGTGGCGAATGACAAGCAAGGCCTGTCGAAAGTGAAGCTGTTTACCGATTGGCTAGGGGTTGTCAGCAACCCCTGACCTGCACTCATCAGACGGGCGTGGCGACTTTCCCGACCGGCGTAACACCGACCTCCACCGGACTCTGCGCCTTGCACGCCTGACTCAACGTCAACGACTTGGTCTCCGGCGCCCATGCCCAGGACAGCAAAGCACCAATCGCCAGAATCGCCGCAAGAATCCCCATCGTCGGGCTCAACCCGATCCCTGCCACACTCACCGGCAACAGGAACGTGCTGACCGCCGAGCCCAGACGACTCACCGCCGTCGCCAGACCAATCCCGCTGGCCCGCACTTCCGTCGGGAAACTTTCCGCCGGGAACACGCCCACCAGATTGCTCACCGCCGACAACACCAGCGTGAACACACCGAACACCAGCACCATAAGCCACGCCGCACTGCCCGGCAGCACCGCCAGCAGAAACAACGCCACCGCCAGAATGATGAACGAGTTGATCAGGAACCCGCGTCGGGTGAATTTGATGGTGCACCAGATGCCGATCAACGCGCCGAGGATCAGCAGCATGTTGAGCATCAGCTCGGTGCCGAAGCCTTCGGCCAGGCCCATCTTCTGCAGGATTGACGGCAGAAAGGTGTAGATGGCGAAGTACGGCATGACGATGCAGACGAAGAACAGGCAGTTGAACGCCGTGCGCTTGCGGTATTCGCGGCTGAACAGCACCGCGTAGCCCGAGCGGGTTTCCGTGGAGCGGGTTTCGTCCAGCTCGACGTTGTCGCCCAGATGCTTTTTGACGATGGCACGGGCTTCGGCCACCCGGCCCTGATTGACCAGCCAGCGCGGCGATTCGGGGGTGCCGATTCGGGCGATCAGAATCAACCCGGCGGGGATCGCTGACGACGCCAGCATCCAGCGCCAGGCATCGTCACCGAGACTGAGCATGGCGGTGCCGACAAAGGTCGCTGCAACGTAACCGAAGGTCCAGATCACACTGAACGAACCCAATAACACGCCGCGATGTTTCTTCGGCGCGAACTCGGCGAGCATTGCGTGACCGACACTGAAATCGCCACCCAGGCCAATGCCGATCAACACCCGGCAGAGAAACAGGCTCATGGCCGTTTCGACGTAGAACTGCATCACCGAAGCGACAGTTATCAGCACGAAACTGACCAGGAAGATTTTCTGCCGGCCGACCTTGTCCGAGATCCAACCGAAAAACAGACTGCCGAGAAACAGGCCAATCAGCGCCGATGCGCCGATCAGGCCCTGCCAGAACGCATCCAGGTGCATCTGCGGGCTGAGCAAGGTGAATGCGATGCCGATCAGGCCAAGGATGTAGCCGTCGGTAAAGTGCGCGCCGAAGGTCAGGCCGGCGATCTTGAGGTGGAAGCGCCCGATGGGCAGGTCATCGATCTTTACGGGTTGAGCGGACATATTCGTCTCCAATTGTTGTTATTGACGGAGAAACCGATTGCTCTTGCTGTTCAATTGTGGGAGCGAGCTTGCTCGCGAAGCGGAGTGTCAGCTGACAGAACTGCCAACTGACCTGACGCCATCGCGAGCAAGCTCGCTCCCACAGGGTTCGGGCAGGCTTACAACCCCCCCATCAACAGGTATTTGATCTCCAGATAGTCATCCAGACCGTACTTCGAACCCTCACGCCCAAGGCCCGATTCCTTGATGCCACCAAATGGCGCCACCTCCGTGGAGATGATCCCTTCGTTGATGCCGACCATCCCGGCTTCCAGCCCTTCGGCCATACGCCAGACCCGGCCGATGTCGCGGCTGTAGCAGTACGCGGAAAGACCGAACGGCGTGTCGTTGGCCCGCGCCAGCACTTCGGCCTCGTCCCTGAAGCGGAAGCACGCGGCCACCGGGCCGAAGGTTTCGTCCTGGGCGATCAGCATGTCGCCGTTGGCTTCGGTGAGGATGGTCGGCTCGTAGAACGTGCCGCCCAAGGCATGACGACGGCCGCCGCACAACAGCGTGGCGCCCTTCTCCAGCGCATCGCTCACGTGGGCTTCAACCTTGGCCAGCGCAGCGGCATTGATCAGCGGACCTTGCTCAGTCTCGCCGTCCAGCGCGCTGCCCACGCGCATCGCCGCCACGGCTTCGGCGAGTTTGCCGGTGAAGGCTTCGTAGACACCGTCCTGAATGAAGAAGCGGTTGACGCACACGCAGGTCTGCCCGGTGTTGCGGAATTTCGAGGCCATTGCGCCCTTCACGGCCGCATCGATGTCGGCATCGTCGAAGACAATGAACGGCGCGTTGCCGCCCAGTTCCAGCGAGACCTTTTTAAGGGTGTCGGCAGCCTGGCGCATCAGCAATTTGCCGGTGCGGGTCGAGCCGGTGAACGACAGCTTGCGCACCAAGCTGGATGCTTGCAGCGCGCCGCCGATGGCCACCGCGTCGCCGGAGACGATGTTGAATACACCGGCCGGAATCCCGGCCTGCTCGGCCAGCACCGCCAGGGCGAACGCCGACAGCGGGGTTTCTTCCGACGGTTTGAGGATCATCGTGCAACCCGCCGCCAGCGCCGGGCCGACCTTGCGGGTGACCATCGCCAGCGGGAAGTTCCACGGTGTGATCGCCGCGACCACACCGATGGCCTCCTTGGTCACGATGATCCGCGCATCGGCCTTGTGGGTCGGGATCACATCGCCATAGGCACGCTTGGCTTCTTCACCGAACCACTCGAGAAAACTCGCGGCGTAGACCACCTCGCCCTTGGCTTCGGCCAGCGGTTTACCCTGCTCGCGGCTGAGCAGGGTCGCCAGATCCTGCTGATTGGCGAGCATCAGATCGCTCCAGCGTTTCAGGCGCTGACTGCGCTCTTTGGCGGTGAATTTGCGCCAGGCCGGCAAGGCACGATTGGCCGCCTCGATAGCGAGGTTGGTTTCCTCGGCACCAGCCTTTTGCACGTCGGTGATCAACTCACCGTTGGCCGGGTTGCGCACCGGGTAAGTGGCGCCGCCCTGGCCCCACTGACCGTCGATAAAGTTGCCGTGACGGATCAACTCGCTCATGCCACCGCCCCCTGCAACGTGAAGCGCTCATTCCCCGGACGGGCCGTGCGCAGGATGCGTTTGCCGGCGGTGTAATCGTTGATCACATCGCACGGGGTGTAGTTGCGTTCCAGCTCGTGCAGCTCTTCCGCATCGAGTTTTGTTTCCAACGCCGCCAGTGCGCTGTCGAACTGCGCCGTGGTGTCGGCGCCGACCAGCATGCAGTCCACGCCCGGATGATTGGCGACCCAGGCCTGAGCGATCTGCGCGTTCGACACGCCACGGGCACGGGCCACGCGCTGCACCGAATGAGCGATTTCGAAAGAGGCTTCGTCGCTGTACATCTGCTGGGTGAAGAAGTCGGTCTGGTTGCGGGTCGATTGCACGTCACCGGTCAACAGACCACGGGCCAGCGGACTGAACACCGACACGCCGATGCCCTGATCGCGGCAGAACGGAATCATCTCGCGCTCTTCTTCGCGGTAGGCGCAGTTCAGTTGCAGCTGCATGTTGATCGGCTTGACCCAACCGTTGCGCTCGCAGGCCATGAGGATTTTCGCCAGTTGACCGGTGAGCATGGTCGAGACGCCGATGTAACGTGCCTTGCCGGAACGCACGATGTCGTTCAGTGCGCCCATGGTTTCCTCGACCGGGGTGTTCACGTCGAAGTAATGCAGCATGAACACGTCGACGTAATCCATATTCAGACGCTTCAGCGAGGCATCGATGCTGTCCATGATGTGCTTGCGCGAATGGCCGCTGGCATTGATGCCGTTGCGGGTGCCGTAGCCGACCTTGGTGGTGATCACCAAGTCCTCGCGGCGGGCCAGACGCTTGACGATGCGCCCCACCACTTCCTCGCCGACACCGGCGGAATAGAAGTCCGCCAGGTCAATGAAGTTCACGCCGTTGTTGAGGGCGTGAGCGACGATAGGTTCGCTTTGTTTTTCATTGAAGATCCACGGTTTCCAGTCCGGGGTGCCCATGTTCATGGTGCCCAGGCACAGACGGGAAACTTGCAGGCCGGAGTTGCCCAAACGGATGTATTGCATGGCGCGGACCTCAGGCTTTTGGCGTGTAGAAAGGGTTGCTGATGTGGTTGACCACATCTTTGAGCTGCGCGGTTTCCGGCTTGCCGGTCAAGGCGGCGCGGATCGCGGTGCGGCAGGCGTTGTAGTTGTTCAGGTAGACCGCATCGAGGTCATCGCAGGCCGGGTTGACCCAGTTGGCGGTGACGATCGCCCACTCGTCTTCGGCTTGCGGCGGCAGCGTGCCGTCGAGCAGCGCTTCGAGCACCGCCTTGGCGATACCGGCCTGGGAGGCGCCCCACGTTGCATTGCCGTGCAGGTCGCTGCTGATCGCAGCCTTGTTGACGTAAAGGGTCATCGGCTTGACCGGGATGTTCGGCTGGGCGATCACCATGAACGGGCAATGTCCCTGGCTCGGCGACGCCAGGCTGTTGGCAAACGCCTGCCCCGCCGGGCCATTGCGCGGGCCGATCAGGATGTTGATATGCGCGGCGTTCACGCCCGGGCCTTCGAAACCTTCACCAATGTACAGGTCGAGTTCTTTCATCAGTCATTACTCTTTGCGATGCAGAGGGATTTTTTGGGGTGATCGACAGCTCACGCGGGCCGAGAGGCCGACGGGATCAATAACGGACGTGGGGAGACGCGAGGGAAGAATCGGGACATGGCTGCAAACGCTCTCTGGTTGTTATTGATGAGCTGTGTTTGCGATTTTTTAACACCGGGGATCTGGCCGGCCGTAACCATTAAAAATCATGGGGCAATGACTTTTAGTCATAGCCTTTATGCAGGTAAAAAAGGGCAGGCGAAAAAAATCCCGCTCGAAAGCAGGATGTTTTTGAACGGCTCTGATTATGCGACGACAGGAATCATCGGATCCGCAGCCGCCAGCGCGCTGGCACGGTCAGCCGCTGGCGGGTAGATCCACTGGGTGTTGATCTGCATCTTGAGGGACTTGCCCTCCTGCTTGACCAGTTTCACCTGACGATCCCAGCCTTCGGTGTACACCGCGCCCCAGGCGCCGAGATCGAGGCAGGTCACGTATTTCGGCTGGCTGTATGGCGTAGGGTCGACACCCAGAATCTGCGCCGCAACGTTGTTGCCGGCGTGGCGCCCCAGTGAAATCGCGTGCTGGCAGGTCATCAGGGCGAAGTTGCCGATATCGTCGCTGGCCGCATAAGCCACGTCGCCGGTGGCGAAGATGTCGTCCTGGCCGATGACTTTCAGATGGGCATCAACGTGCAGGCGACCCTGACGATCACGCTCGGCAGGAATCTGCTCGGTCAGGGAGCTGGCGCGCACGCCGGTGGTCCAGACCACGGTTTTTGCCTCGATACGTTGACCGTCCGACAAGGTCACGCCGTTTTCATCGACCGACAGCACCGACACACCCAGTCGCCATTCCACACCCAATTCTTCGCTTGCTTGGGCAATCGACACGCTGATCGCTTCACCCATGGCCGCGCCAATTTTCTGCCCACGGTCGACGATGATCACCTGAACGTTGGTATCGTCGCCCAGCACGGCCCGCAGACGCGCCGGCATTTCAGTGGCGGTTTCGATGCCGGTGAAGCCACCGCCGGCGACGACCACGGTGTTTCGAGCCTGGCTCTCAGGTTGGTCGATCAAGGATTTCAGGTGGTTTTCCAGGCGGATGGCGGCTTCGATCTGGTCGACGTCAAACGCGTATTGCGCCACGCCCGGGGTGTCCGTCAGGGCCAGGCCGCTGCCGGAGGCGAGCACCAGTTTGTCGTAATTGAACACCTGTTGCGCACCGGCTGCATCGAGGTAGCCCACGGTTTTCGCCTGCACGTCGATGGTGTTCGCCGCGCCCTTGATGAAGTTGACGCCAACCGCATCGAACAGATCGCCTAGCGGCGCCGCCAGCGTGTGGGCGTTCGGCTCATAGAAACGCGGACGAACGCGCAGCTCGGCCTGCGGCGCCAGTACGGTGACGTCGATGTTGTCCCGATTGTGAATGTCGACCAGACGCGTGGCGCTCAACGCCGTCCACATGCCACCGAAACCTGCGCCGATTACCAGAATGTGCTGTTTCATTGTTCTCTCCAGGCACGAAGCCTAGTCACTGAATGAGGTTGAAGGATTCACATCATCGGGAGCGGACACATCTGTATTTTTCAAGAGTGCGGAAGGCTGCTCACCGGATAACGGCGACTGTATTGGTCGCCTTTAACGCCGACAAGTCAGATTTTGTGATGATTATGATCGAATAACTCGATAGCTCAGACCGCTCATGGCTGCCCTACGCAACGCTTTGATTAAGCAATAAACCAAGAAAATCGGGATATACATCGCTGAACACGCAAAGCGTTCGGATTTGTTTGCCACTGATAAGCCTGATAACATCGGCGACAAATACAGTCGGAGATAGTTATGTCGCTTTACAGTGCGGGGGTCGAGTACGGCATTCACTGCCTGGCCTTTCTGGTGGGCAGCGGCGGTGACAGTCGTGAAGCCAGCGTGCGCGATCTGGCAGAACTGCAAGGGGTGCCGCTGGATTACCTGGCGAAGATCTTCACCAAACTGGCCAAAGGCAAACTGGTGGAATCCACCGGCGGCGTACGCGGCGGCTTCACCCTGGCGCGCCCGGCGGATGAAATCACCCTGCTCGACATCGTCAATGCCATCGATGGTCGCAAGAACATTTTCGAATGCCGGGACATTCGCGGACGCTGCGCGCTGTTCGACGGCTCGCCACCGGACTGGGCGCTGGAAGGCACCTGCTCGATTCACGCCGCGATGATGACCGCGCAAAAGCGCATGGAAGAAGCCCTCGCCCAGCAGACCATCCTCGACATCGCCAGAAAGGTCGGGCGCAAGGCGCCGCCGGGGTTCAACAGCCAAGTGGAAGACTGGATGCAGGATCGCCGGGAAAAGAAGACCGGTGGCGCCGGCATTCCGCTCATCGACCTCTCGGACTGAGCTCGATCAGCAGGCAAAAAAAAGCAGAAACCGATCACCGGTTTCTGCTTTTTTATTTCGCCATTACAGGCAATCACGCACCGCTTTGCGCAACGACCCGGACTTCGCCCACGGCGGCCCCTGATAGAGGGAGACACGGCTGCCGTCCTTGTACTTGACCACATCGAGAATCTCGTCGGCGGTGACGATGCTCGGCGCGGTAATCCGATAGCCGTTGGAAATCGCTGTCTGGGAGGTCTTGGCAACGTCCTGCTGCCACAGTGGCAATACACACGCGGCATATTCCTTGGGGGTTTTGTCGCTGGTCTTGCTGACATTTGGCTCGCCCGGCACCAGTGACGCAGGCAACGAACAACCGGCCAATGCCGCCAGCAGCATCCCCCCGATCAATATCCGCATGGTGATTCCTTCATCTGAAAAAACGCGAATGTACCTTGTAACTGTTCGGACATCCATCGTAGCGCTCTGCCGGTACTCCCTGAAAACCGGGCCATTGAGCTTATCGACAGATGACCTTGCCCCGCACCGGAAAAATGCGGCTACTCTGTTTTACCGAGAATGTTCCGGAGGTGATCATGCGGCTCAATGAATACGAACACGAACTTCAGCGTGACCTGCAAAGCGTGGCATCGGACCTGAGATGGTCGGCGGTGGACCTCAAGCGCATCGCCGAGCAACTGCGCCAGTCGGGCAACGAAGCGGACGCCCAGGCGGTGCTGCGATCCTGCGAGGTGCTGCAAAGCGATGAGGAGCGCCTGCAACTGTATGCCCGGGAAGTGAAAGCCCGCGCCATCAGCCGAACCAAAGTCCACTGAACCTCACCCTGTCCACAGCAAAAAGCCCCGGACAACCGGGGCTTTTTCTTTACAGACCCTCAGTCTGCCTTGCGACCGCGTGCGCGGCTTTTGTACCCCGGCAACGCGGCGGCATACGCCAGCGCTTCCTCGCGACTGGCAAACGAAGCGAGCCGGTCACCCTGCGTGCAGACCCGCCACGGGCCGTTGTTCACGCTGAGTACGTCGTAGCCATTCATGTGCATTTTGTTCAGCATCGCCATGCTCATAGACACCTCCTGTCTGGTAACGAACTTTTCCACCTTACACCCGCAACGCGCTCGCGTGCCGACCGGACGTCGCACCGCGCCGCGTCAAGTCCCCGGCACTTTTGCCACTGTCCGGCACTCAGAAACTCTAAACGGCAACGGCCCAAATATTGCTACTTCATGACAGTTTTATGACAAACGGCATTCTGGTGACACATGAAAGTACGAGCAACCGTCATCTGCGAGCAGGATCGACACATTCTCCTGGTGCGCAAACCCAGGTGCCGCTGGACCCTGCCAGGGGGCACCGTCGAGCCGGGAGAAACCCGCGCGCAGGCAGCCGCTCGTGAACTCAGAGAAGAGACCGGACTGGACAGCGACGACATGCTTTATCTGATGGAGTTACAGAATGGCAGCACCCGCCACCACGTCTACGAGGCGTCGGTGCTGAACATCGATCAGGTTCGCCCGCTGAATGAAATCGTCGACTGTCTCTGGCACCCGCTCGATGCGGTGCAGAATCTGAACGTCGGTGAAGCCACGTTGAGCATCATCCGCGCCTTTCGACGACGTCTTTGATCCTTAGCCGGCGAAAGCCCGGCGTCCGGCGCTCATTTCCGTGCGCAATTCACCGATGAAGTTGGAGATGTCACGAATGGTGACCAGGTGCTCCGGGGAAACCCCGTTGAGCAACAGATTGACGCGCCCGCTGTCGGGTTCGTAAACCTTGATCTGCAAGAGGCCCTGCGCCGTTTCGGTGCAATCGCAACACAACGGCGAAAAGCCGGATTCGACGATGCGGCAAATGTCGGCAATGGCAATCATGGGGGCGCGCCTCACAGGCGTTGGCTCGGGCGACCCAATGAGCATAGATGAGCCTTGGCCGCTCTGTTTGCGCCGTCCACCGTAAAATTTGCCAACGGCTTCACATCTTCAATTCGCCGCAATCAGTGGGCGTCGTGATCCCAGATCCAGTTCCAGATTCCCGGCAGGTTCACCGGTTTCGACGACTCTTGCACGGTGCGCGCCAGCGCGGCTTTTTCAAGCGCCGCGCGATCGTCATAGAACGGTTTGTCCGCCAGTCGCACACCGGTGGCGGCGGCGCTGTCGAGCAGAATCTGCAAGTACTCACCAGTGTGTCGAGCGGTGTAGCGATTGAGGTCATGGAAGGTCACCACCACCGGAATTACCCCGTCCACTGTTGGCAATTCGCCGAGGGCTATCTGTTCGCGGACTTCCGACAGCTGACGCAGCATGTTCGCCCGCCGCCGGGGGCTGGCGTTGAAGCCCCAGATCTTGCCATCGTTGGCGCTAAGGTCGGTCAACAACACCCGCATATGGTGCTGCTGATAGGCGGCGAAAGTGCGTTTGTCGTAATTCCAGAACGGCGGACGCAGCAACGTTGGCGGCGCGCCGGTGATCGCCGCGATGTCCGCCGAACCGTTGGTCAGCGAAGTTTCGAGTTCATCCGGGTCGAGCAATCGATGATTGGTGTGCCAATGGGTGGCGGTGTGAAAGCCCAGAACATGCCCTTCAGCGTGCTCGCGGCGCATGACTCGCCGACCGATCTCGCTATTGCCCGCCCGGGGGGCGCCGGTCTGGACAAAAAACACCGCTTTGATGCCCGGTTGCAGCGGGTTGTCCTTGAGGCTGTCGAGCACACTGTCGGTGGGATTGAAAAAACTCGACGCGCTGGGCCCGTCATCGAAGGTCAACAGAAACCGCACAGGCGCCTGTTCTTTAAGCCGGGCGTCGGTCTGCGGGGTCATTTCGATGGGAGCGGCGATGCATCCGGCCAACCCGACGGCCACCGCCATCGCGCAGAAAAGCTTGAACCACTGTGTCATGTTTTGCCTTGAGCCCGACCGTTGCGGTCATGTTGTCGAATGGCAAAACTCCCTCGCCGCTGTTGCCTCCCTGCGACCCAATGAGATGGGCCGAGGTTGGATAAAGATACACAGGATTTGGTTCAGGCGCTCGCACTCACCGGCCAGGGCAGCAAGGATTGATCCGTGCAACTAAGCTCAAACCTTCAGGCAGCTGTTCGCCGGAGGGTCGGCCGATGTGCGGAAGACTGTCGCAATACCGGGGCATCCACGATTTCGTCGCGGTGCTGAGCATTCCCGATGCGCTGATCAATCACGTTGGTGACGCACCGCTGGCGCATTACAACGCCGCGCCCACCACGTCACTGGCGATCCTTCACCAGTACCAACAACGGCTGTACGCCGAAAATCTGCGCTGGGGCTGGCGCCCGCACTGGGCGAAGGATCGCGCGGCGCCGATCAATGCGCGGGTGGAAAAAGTCGCTCATGGGCCGTTCTTTCGAGCAATCTGGCGCCATCGACTGATCGTGCCGGTCGACAACTGGTTCGAGTGGGTCGACGGGCCCGACAAGAGCCGACAGCCGTGGCTGATTCGTCGGGCCGATCATCAGCCGGTTTTCTGCGCCGCCATCGGCCAGTTTCCGACACCCGGCGAACCTCCACGGGACGACGACGGCTTCGTCATCATCACTGCCAATAGCGAAGGTGGCCTCCTCGATGTGCACGACCGGCGCCCGATCGTGCTGTACGCCGATCGGGTGCTGGAATGGCTCGATCCCGCCACACCCACGGAGCGCGCCGAGCAGATGCTGTTGTTCGAGGCCGAGCCGAGCGAAGCGTTTGAATGGCACAAAGTCGGCAAAGCGGTCGGTAACTCACGCAATCAGGGTTCTGAATTGATTGAAGCGGTGACGTAAATAAATGCCGGCGCGGTGCGTTATCAAGAGCAGCCATCCACGAACTGAATCCTGCGCGTTACACACGGTGTTTCATTCTCGAAACACGGCGCTGACACAGTCGTTTGAGTGAACTAACCGCCTGTCTGACATTTCAATCGCCATACATACTTTTAGAAACACTACGGATAGCATGCGCGCCGCATTTCCTATTGGCATACCAGCTGACCAAAGAGTCAGTAAAACCAGGAATACCCCACAAACTTAACAAACCTTGCAGAGAACTAAGTTGCGCGACGATTTTGCAATCAAACAGGTCACCGGCCTGGAGTGTATTCATCTGTCCACGACAGAACGCTTTCAACTCGACTGTTTTATCGCCCACTACATCAAGACTCGAAACCTGCGTGACGTACCCGATATCGACCGTATCCTGCGCGCCACCCTCGAAAACTACCCCTGCCACCCGCCGGTGATGGTCAACGAGCTGAATGCCTGGATCGACAAGACTTTGGGTTATCGGGCCTCCCACCCCGATTTCACGCAGCTGGAAGATCTTTGATGAAACGAAAAAGCCCCGCGATCGCGGGGCTTTTTCGTTGTGGCGTTCAGGGTTTCAGCGGGCGTTCCTGATCACGGTCGGACAACTCTCGGCTGTCGTCATGCTTCCAGGTCTGCTCCTTGTGTTTCTCCCGCTCGATCTCTTCTTCACTCGGTTCATCATCTTCTTCGGGACGTTTCTGCTCGGTTGCCATGTTCACCTCGCTAATGAAATTCATCCATTAAGCGTAGAACACCCGCAACTTATAGCCACCAGCGCAATAGAAAGAAGAACGCCATGCTCAACAGCATGCTGAATAACGTATTGCGTGTGTAGATCACCAGGCCGATTGCCACGAGTGAACTCAGCAGATAAGGGTTATCCCACTGCAGATTCAGTTGTTTGTCCGGCATGAATACAATCGGCCCGCAAATCGCAGTCAACATGCCCGGCACGGCAAAACCGAGAAACTGCCGCGCGTTGCTGCTCAGACGCACCGGCAAGCGCGGCTCGAGAAACACGTAACGGTTCAGGAACACCAGAATCCCCATGCCGATAATCACTGCCCAGACCATCATGTGCGCTCCCGATACAACTTGTTGCAGATAAACCCGGCAGTCATACCCGCCAGTCCCGACAGCACCAGCGCCGAGCCCCACTGCCAATAACTGAACAGCACCGAGCAGAACAGCGACACCGCCACGCAAACCACTGTCGGTACATTGCGCACCACCGGGGTGATCAGGGCGATGAAGGTTGCGGCAATCGAGAAGTCCAGCCCCAGGTGTTCAAGCCCCGGAATGCTGCTGCCAAGCACGATGCCGGCCAGAGTGAAGAGGTTCCAGGCGATGTAGAACGTCAGACCGACGCCCAACGCGTACCAGCGATTGAACTGCTGGCGGTCGTGCTGACTGGTCAGGGCGAACAGTTCATCGGTGAGCAAAAAGCCCAGGCCGATGCGCCAGCGCCCCGGCAACGGCGAAATCACGTGGCGCATGCTCATGCCGTAGAGCAAATGCTGCGACGTCAGCAGCAAGGTTGTCAGCAGAATCGAAAAAATCCCCGCGCCACCCTTGAGCATGCCGATCGCCACCAATTGTGCCGCGCCGGCGAACACGATGCTCGACAGGCCCTGCCCTTGCAGCGGCGTGAGGTTGGCTTCGATCGCCATGGAACCGGCCAGCAGCCCCCAGGGCGCGGTGGCCAGGGATAACGGCATGATCGCCGCGGCTCCGCGAAGAAAGGCACTGCGCGGCATTAATGAGTCAGACATAACACTCTTCAACCGTGAGACAAGACCCCGGACTCTGCCAACAAACGCCCGTGGATGGCTTGAACAATCTTGCGCAGTTGGCGCAAAACCTTCCTTCTGGCAGCCGTTTACCGGCGTAACATGGCAACCATTCACACACGCGTCAGGGAGACGACATGCTGTATCGAATAGCCGGCGACGGGCTGGTGCTGTTTCATTTGCTGTTCATTCTGTTCGTGCTGTTCGGCGGGCTGCTGGTGCTCAAGTGGCCACGATTGTTCTGGCTGCACTTGCCGGCGGCTGCCTGGGGCGTGGCGGTCGAGGTATTGCACCTGACCTGTCCACTGACCTATTGGGAAAACCTGATGCGCCACGCTGCCGGGCAGACCGAGTACGCCGGCGGTTTCATCGAACATTACGTGTGGCCGATCATTTACCCGGCCGGGCTGACACCGCAGATTCAGCTGGTACTGGGCAGCGTGGTGCTGATGGTCAACCTGCTGGTTTACGGGCGTCTGATTCGCCGCTGGAAACTTGGACGCGCCGCGCGCATTCCGTTTTAACGCGCTTTCAAGGTTTCCAGCCAGGCCGGATCGAGGCGCGGCTGATCGGTGTCCAGGCCGAGCGCCCCCATCCGCGCCTTGTGTTCTTCGACTTCCCGGTGCAATTGCGCGTGATCGCTGGAGTTGCCGTCCAGCTCATGCATCTGGGTCAGGCCCAGGTGATAGAAACGCAGCACCTTCATCGCCACCGGATCGCCCTTCTCCACCGCCGCCGTCACCTGATGCATCACGTTGGTGACACTCATCAGGCTGCGCTTGAGCCGCCAGCCGTACACCGCCGGGGCCATCCAGGTCTGATTCCAGAAACGCCCGCGCAGCAACGCCGCCGTCAGCAGGAATGCGCCAAACACCCCGCCAACATTGAATCGCAGGTTATCCCCGCCCGGCTCGCCGAACAGTGCCACTGCCGCAGTCGAAAACACCATCGCCAGCACCAGAAACAGCACCGCGATGATCAGCGTGCTGCGCCGGGTCTGCTGGCGATAAGTGATGGCATCGATCGGTTGAATCTCGAACATCGCGACAGGCTTCCATGGCTTGAGTTAAAAAGAGGCTGCGCATTATCGCCTCTGAGGCGGATTTAGCTATGCTGGAGCGCCTTTTCATCTTTTCAACGTCCAACGGGGACATGGCGATACCACGCAGATCGTGCCATCTTCATTCATGGATACACACTATTCGGATGCCATTGGCCATGTCGGCAATGACATCGTTTTAAGGATCACTGCATGACCCAACGACACGTAATCAATGCCTCGGTCAGCCCGAAAGGCAGCCTCGAAACCCTTTCCCAACGTGAAGTTCAGCAACTGAGCCAGGCCGGAACCGGCAGCACCTACACCCTCTTTCGCCAGTGCGCCCTGGCCATCCTCAACACCGGCGCGCATGTCGACAACGCAAAAACCATCCTTGAAGCCTACAAAGACTTCGAAATCCGCATCCATCAGCAGGATCGCGGTGTACGCCTGGAACTGCTGAACGCCCCGGCCGACGCCTTCGTCGACGGCGAAATGATCGCCAGCACCCGGGAAATGCTGTTCAGCGCCCTGCGCGACATCGTCTACACCGAAAACGAACTCGATGCCCTGAGCATTGACCTCAGCACCTCCCAGGGCATCAGCGACTACGTCTTCCACTTGCTGCGCAACGCGCGCACCTTGCGTCCGGGCGTCGAGCCGAAAATCGTCGTGTGCTGGGGCGGCCACTCGATCAACACCGAAGAATACAAATACACCAAGAAAGTCGGCCACGAACTGGGCCTGCGCAGCCTCGACATCTGCACCGGCTGCGGCCCGGGCGTGATGAAAGGTCCGATGAAAGGCGCGACGATTGCCCACGCCAAACAGCGCATTCACGGCGGCCGCTACCTGGGCCTGACGGAGCCGGGCATCATCGCCGCCGAAGCGCCGAACCCGATCGTCAACGAGCTGGTGATCCTGCCGGACATCGAAAAACGTCTGGAAGCCTTCGTCCGCGTCGGCCACGGCATCATCATCTTCCCGGGCGGCGCCGGCACCGCCGAAGAATTCCTGTACCTGCTGGGCATCCTGATGCACCCGGACAACGCCGGCCTGCCGTTCCCGGTGATCCTGACCGGGCCGAAACATGCCGCGCCATACCTGGAACAGCTCGACGCTTTCGTCACGGCGACCCTCGGCGAAGCAGCGAAGAAGCACTACGAAATCATCATCGACGACCCGGCCGAAGTGGCGCGGCAGATGACCGCGGGCCTCAAGGCCGTGAAGCAGTTCCGCCGCGAACGTGCCGACGCGTTCCACTTCAACTGGTTGCTCAAGATCGACGAGGGCTTCCAGCGCCCGTTTGACCCGACCCACGAAAACATGGCCAACCTCAAGCTGCACCGCGACCAGCCGCCCCATGAACTGGCAGCCAACCTGCGCCGCGCGTTCTCCGGGATCGTCGCCGGCAACGTCAAGGACAAGGGCATTCGCCTGATTGAGGAACACGGCCCGTACCAGATCCGTGGCGACGCCGCGATCATGCAGCCGCTCGATCTGCTGCTCAAAGCCTTCGTCGCCCAGCACCGGATGAAACTGCCGGGCGGCGCGGCGTATGTGCCGTGCTATCGCGTGGTGTCCTGACACCATCAATGCATAAGCCTGGAGCCCCATTCTTCAGGCCACCCCATAACACTGTGGGAGCGGGCTTGCCCGCGAAGCGGACATCGAATTCAACATCATTGTTGACTGACAGATCGCTTTCGCGAGCAAGCCCGCTCCCACAAAAAGAGTGTGAACCATGGATCACATCAACCACATCCTGATCGTCGACGATGACCGCGAGATCCGCGAGCTGGTCGGTAATTACCTGACCAAGAACGGCCTGCGCAGCACCGTGGTCGCCGATGGCCGGCAGATGCGCAGTTTTCTGGAAGCCAACACGGTCGACCTGATCGTGCTCGACATCATGCTACCCGGCGATGACGGGCTGGTGCTGTGCCGCGAGTTGCGCGCCGGCAAGCACAAGGCGATCCCGGTCCTGATGCTTACCGCCCGCGACGACCAGACCGACCGCATCCTCGGCCTGGAAATGGGCGCCGACGATTACCTGACCAAACCCTTCGCCGCCCGCGAACTGCTGGCGCGGATCAACGCTGTGCTGCGCCGCACGCGAATGCTGCCACCCAATCTGCTGATCACTGAAACCGGGCGCCTGCTGGCGTTCGGCCGTTGGCGCCTGGACACCACCGCCCGTCATTTGCTCGATGAAGACGACACCATGGTCGCCCTCAGCGGCGCCGAGTATCGCCTGCTCCGGGTGTTTCTCGACCATCCGCAACGGGTGCTCAGCCGCGACCAGTTGCTCAACCTGACCCAGGGCCGCGACGCCGACCTGTTCGACCGCTCCATCGATTTGCTGGTCAGTCGCCTGCGCCAGCGTCTGTTGGACGACTCCCGCGAGCCGACTTACATCAAGACTGTGCGCAACGAGGGTTATGTTTTCTCCTTCGCCGTGGAGATGCTCGCCGAATCATGATGGATTTGTATCGCTCTGTATAAATTCGCCACGCAGATACGTAACTCGTGTTTTCGGGCCGCAACACCACATACCAGCGATACACCCTCGCGTTTGAATGAACCCACCAGAAAGCACTGGCTCACTCATCTCAAACGCAAGGAGAAACACCATGTTGAAGTCCTCGAAATCCCTGGTACTCGCCATCAGTCTGCTCGGCGGCCTGGCCCTGGCCGACCTGGCGTCCGCCAGCTCCCAGCCGCTGGTCGCCGAATACGGCTCGGAAAACCTGCAGAAAGATCGCGTTGCCGAAGGTGGCGCGGATCGCTTGCAGGAACTGCGTGAGCGCGTGGCTGAAGGGGGTGCGGACCGTTTGCAGGAGTTGCGCGAACGTGTCGCCGAAGGGGGTGCGGATCGCTTGCAGGAACTGCGCGAACGTTCGGCTCGCAGTGTGCTGGTCGCCGAGAACCGTCCCGAGTTCGGTTCCAAGTACCAGCGTTACTGATCGTTTAGACCCGCCGTTGTCGATTCCTGCCGGGGGCGCTCAGCCCCCGCAGCGTTCACTACCGAACCGCCTTGTTCTCTGACACAAAAGCCCCGCTGTTTCCCCACGACAGCCGTCGTGGCGCGTACTAAGCTGCGCGATTGATTTGTTCAGGGACGATCCATGAAACGATTTGCCGCCTGTCTGCTGTCCGTGCTGGCCCTGACGGCCAGCGCGGCGGATCTGCAACTGCTTACCGACAACCACCCGCCCCTGCATTTCATGCAAGGCAATCAACTCGCAGGATTCGGGGTGGACGTGGTACAGGCCTTGGCGACCCAGACCGGCGATCGCATCCACCTGCAACAAGTCCCGTTGCTGCGCGCCCTGCGCGTGGCCAGCGATACCCCCGACACCGGCGTATTCACCGTGCTGCGGACCGACGACCGTGACGATCGCTATCAATGGGTCGGGCCGCTGATCGAAGTCGAAACCGCGCTGTACGCCCGCGACAATCTCCAGCCTCCCGTGCACAGTCTGCGTGAAGCCGATCATATGGGCCGGATCACCGTGCCGCGCAAATGGCTGGTCTACAGCTATCTGCAAGGGCAGGACCTGAACAACCTCTACGGCGTGGAAACCCCGGAGCAGATGATGCGGCTGTTCAGCCTGGGGCGTACCGATTTCGTGGTCTCCGATACCTGGTCCAAGGCTGCCCTGGCCCGCGAACAAGGCATCGAGCCAGCGCGCTTGCAGTACCAGATCCCGTTGATGAAACAGAACACCTACATTGCCTTTTCGCCGCAGACCGATCCGAAACAGGTCGCACGCTGGCAGCAGGCGCTGGATACGCTGCGGGCCGATGGTCGTCTGGAGCAGATGCGCCAGCGTTGGCTGAGCAATACCCTACCGCGCTGATCAGGCATCAACGCCTTCGATAACGACTATGCGCAAGGGTGTTTTCACATTAAATCTCTCCAGCACTAGAGTGGGCCCCATCTTCTCCCCACTCCCTGGAGCAACATCATGAAAGACATCATCGCACTTGGCTTCATCGTTTCCCTGATCGGCGCCACCTCCGCCATCGCTGCCCCACACGCCAGCACTCCGGTTGTCGCGGCTGCGACCATTGGCCAGTCCGGCACCCTGAACGTCGACACCGTCGGCATCGATGCCGAACACAAAGGCAACCTCAACCTGCAACAAAATGCCGAACAGACCAAACTGTACGTCGCGGAAAACCGTCCGGAATTCGGTTCCAAATATCAGCGCTACTGAGTGACCGGTTTGAGCTGCCAGAAACAGGAAACCCCGCCGAAGCGGGGTTTCTTGCATTCGGGCATCAGCGCAACAGTCGCGCGGCCAGTGCCTTGGCCTGAGCTGCCACATCGGTCACGGCAGTACTTTCCCACCACATGCCGCGCAACGGCGGGCCCATGGCGAACAAGCGGTTCGAGACCCGACCCTCTTCATCCAGCACAGCGCCGTCCACCGCCGCCGCAATGCCCAGCGCCAACGGCCCCGGACGAACCAGACCGCGCGCCAATAATTGCTGCGGCAAAGGCCGCGCGACCCGGCGCCAGTCGTATTCGATGCCGCTGGAATTGATCAATGCCGCGCCCTGCACCACGCGGGTATCAGCCTCGCCGCGAGGGCGAACGCGGATACTCACCCCGTCGCCCGACGCCGACTCAAGTCCCTTGTAAGACGCCGCATGAATGCGCAATCGCCCTTCCCGGTGCAGACGCTCGACCAGTTCCGCACTCAGCGGCGGTGAACGATGGTGATGACTTTCCCACCACGGCCGCACATGACGTACAAACTGACGCCGCTGCACATCGCTGGCCTGGCTCCACAACCGACCGATGTGCGCACGTACGGTGTCCAGCGGTGCCTGCCAGTCGATGCCTTGTGCGCTGGCGTCGCGACAATGCCGGCGCAATTCGCGCAACAACTGGCGTGGCGTGCAGATGCTGTGATCTTCAGCGAGGAAGTCCACCCATGCGGGCGGTTGTCGACGGACATGGGGCAGCAACCCATGCCGGGAAAACACCTCGATCGGCCCGCGATGCCCGGCCTGCTCCAGCGACACCACGGCATCGACCATGGTCAGGCCGGAGCCGATGATCAGTACCGTCGACTGCGGATCAAGCTGGCGCATGGCCGCGACATCCCACGGATCCAGCGCCGCTGCATTAAGGCCGCTGGACTCCTTTTGCGGTGTGCGGGCCGCCGGGAACATCCCGGTCGCCAACACTGCAAAAGCGCCGTGCAGTTGCCGACCGTCATTCAAGGTGAGCTGCACGGAATCGCTGGAGGCCTGAACATCGACCACTTCGGCGCGCACATGCTCGACCGTCGCCCCCTGTTGCGCGGCCACCTGCTGCGCTTCGGCAAGACGCTGTTGCACGTACACACCGAACAGCCCCCGCGGTGGAAACAGTTCGCTGACCGGCACATGTTGCTGATCCGACTCCGGCCAACCGCCGCCGGCGATGTGATCGGTCAGCCACTGAGTCAGGTCATCGGCATTGTCCGGATCGACGCTCATCCGGGCTGCGTTGCCGTTGAGCGTATGGCCCAGCTCCACCGCACTGTACGCTTCGCCCCGGCCCAACTCGGCCCGGGGCTCGATCACCAGGATTTTTCTGCGACCCGGCAAACGCAGTAATTGCACCGCCAGCATCGTGCCGCTCAGGCCGCCGCCGACAATCAGAATGTCGGCGTGACGCAGTGCGGTCGTATCGGATTGAGTCATGCCGGTCTCGCAACTGAGGATAGGCTCGGGCCAGTGTCATTCAGACGCCGCGAGGACGTCTAGACGGACGCGACTTTTTTCTCCTGCCGACGCGATCCGCTGTCGGGTTCTGTGTCAGTCAGATCACCACATTGCGCACGAAACGCGCCGCCACTGCCCCATCGTTGCGATAGGTGTGCGGCTGATTGCTGGCGAACATGAAAAACTCCCCGGCTGCAATCTGTTGGGGTTGGTCGCCGAGCATCAGCGTCAGGCAGCCCTCGAACACGAAAATCTGTTCGCTCCAGCCTTCGGCGTCCGGCTGCGAAGGATAGATCTCGCCGGGTTGCAGGCACCATTCCCACTGTTCCACTGCACGGGTGGCGCTGGCCTTGGACAGCAAAACGGCTTTGCTACCGGGGATGCTGCCAGCCCAGGCCAGTTCATTGATACGGCCGGGATCGCGATTGTCCGGGGCCTGGATCAGATCGCTGAAGGCTACTTCGAGGGCTTCGGCGACACGGTCGAGGGTGGTCAGGCTGACATTCTTTTCGCCGGCCTCGATGGCCACCAGCATCCGCCGGCTGACCCCGGATTTTTCCGCGAGGGCCGTCTGGCTCATGTCGGCGGCGTGGCGCAGGCGCCGGACATTCTGGCTGACGTGTTGCAGGACCGAAGCCCGTTGAATGGAATCTCTGTGCACTATATTGCTCACTGGCTGGGACTGGGCAGTATACTGCGCAACATTTGGCGCATTGTGCGTCTCTTCCTAAACAGTGCGCAAGGTCATGACGTCAGCCAACTCCTCCCAAACTCCCCTGCGGTTTCACCGGTTCAGCAAAGCCGAGTGCGTGCTGGTGCTGATCACCATGCTCTGGGGCGGCACCTTCCTGCTGGTGCAGCACGCCATGACGGTCAGCGGCCCGATGTTTTTCGTCGGTCTGCGCTTTGCCGCCGCCGCGAGCATCGTGGCGTTGTTCTCGTGGAAACACCTGCGTGAACTGACCCTGTTCGAACTCAAGGCCGGTGCCTTTATCGGCGTGGCGATCATGCTCGGTTATGGCTTGCAGACCGTTGGTCTGCAGAGCATTCCCAGCAGCCAGTCGGCGTTCATCACCGCGCTGTATGTGCCGTTCGTGCCACTGCTGCAATGGCTGGTGCTCGGTCGGCGCCCGGGTTTGATGCCGAGCATCGGCATCATGCTGGCGTTTACCGGGCTGATGCTGCTTTCCGGGCCATCCGGGGCTTCACTGAATTTCAGCCCCGGTGAAATCGCCACGCTGATCAGCGCCATCGCGATAGCGGCCGAAATCATCTTGATCAGCAACTATGCCGGGCAGGTCGATGTGCGCCGCGTAACCGTGGTGCAACTGGCGACGACTTCGGTGCTGTCGTTCTTGATGGTGGTGCCGACCGGTGAGGCGATTCCGGATTTTTCGTGGCTGTTGCTGAGCACCGCCCTGGGGCTGGGCGCGATGAGTGCGGCGATTCAGGTGGCGATGAACTGGGCGCAGAAAAGCGTTTCGCCGACCCGGGCGACCTTGATCTACGCCGGTGAGCCGGTGTGGGCCGGGATCGTTGGGCGTATCGCGGGGGAGCGTCTGCCAGCGATTGCATTGGTGGGTGCGGGGCTGATCGTGGCGGCAGTGATCGTCAGCGAATTGAAGACCAAAGGCAAAGAGACACAAACGGTCACGGAAGAATTGGAGCACGAGACCGAAGGCTAAACGCGGGTTTTACGGCTACTTTGTAGGATTCAGAGACATCCTCGCGTTTGGCGATCCGGGAGCTGGCACGTATGATGCTTCACAAACTTCCGCAGATTAGAAGCCTATGTCTCTGATAGTTCTACTGCTTCTGCCTTTTCTGGGCAGTTGTCTGGCAGCCGTGCTGCCGCACAACGCACGTAACGCCGAATCCCTGCTGGCAGGTCTGGTCGCGTTGATCGGCACTGTCTCGGTCGCGATGCTGTACCCGCAGATCGCTCATGGCGGCGTAATTCGCGAAGAGTTCACATGGCTGCCCAGCCTGGGCCTGAACTTCGTTCTGCGCATGGACGGCTTCGCCTGGCTGTTCTCAATGCTGGTGCTGGGCATCGGCACCCTCGTTTCCCTATATGCCCGTTATTACATGTCGCCGGACGATCCGGTGCCGCGTTTCTTCGCATTCTTTCTGGCGTTCATGGGCGCCATGCTCGGGCTGGTGATCTCCGGCAACCTGATCCAGATTGTGTTCTTCTGGGAACTGACCAGTCTCTTCTCGTTCCTGCTGATCGGCTACTGGCACCACCGTCACGACGCGCGCCGTGGTGCGTACATGGCGTTGATGGTCACCGGCGCCGGGGGATTGTGCCTGCTGGCGGGGGTCATGATCCTCGGCCATGTCGTCGGCAGCTATGACCTGGACAAGGTCCTGGCCGCCGGCGATCTGATTCGCGCACATGCTCTCTACCCTATCCTGCTTCCCCTCATTCTTATCGGCGCCCTCAGCAAAAGCGCCCAGTTCCCCTTCCACTTCTGGTTGCCGCACGCGATGGCGGCGCCAACACCGGTTTCGGCGTACCTGCACTCGGCGACCATGGTCAAGGCCGGGGTTTTCCTGCTGGCAAGGTTGTGGCCGTCGCTGTCCGGCAGCGAAGAATGGTTTTATATCGTCAGCGGCGCCGGTGCCGCCACGCTGCTGCTCGGCGCGTATTGCGCGATGTTCCAGAACGACCTCAAGGGTTTGCTGGCCTACTCGACCATCAGCCACCTCGGCCTGATCACGCTGCTGCTGGGCCTGAACAGTCCCCTGGCCGCCGTGGCCGCGGTGTTCCACATTCTCAACCACGCGACCTTCAAGGCTTCGCTGTTCATGGCCGCCGGGATCATCGACCACGAAAGCGGCACCCGCGACATCCGCAAGCTCAATGGTCTGTTCAAGCTGATTCCGTTTACCGCCACTCTGGCCATGGTCGCCAGTGCATCCATGGCCGGCGTACCACTGCTCAACGGTTTCCTGTCGAAAGAAATGTTCTTCGCCGAAACCGTGTTCATCAACGCCACGGCGTGGGTTGAAACCAGCCTGCCGATCGTCGCGACCATCGCCGGCATGTTCAGCGTGGCCTACTCGCTGCGCTTCACCGTTGATGTGTTCTTCGGCCCGACTGCCACCGACTTGCCGCATACGCCGCACGAGCCGCCACGCTGGATGCGGGCGCCGGTTGAACTGCTGGTATTTACCTGTCTGTTGGTGGGCATTTTCCCGGCTCAAATCGTCGGGCCGCTGCTCGCCGCTGCGGCATTGCCAGTGGTGGGTGGCGAGCTGCCGCAATACAGTCTGGCGATCTGGCACGGTCTCAATGCACCGATGATCATGAGCCTGATCGCCATGTCCGGCGGCATCGTGCTGTATCTGCTGCTGCGCAATCAGCTCAAGCGCGGGCGCTTCAAATACCCGCCATTGGCCGGACGCTTCAACGGCAAGCGAATGTTCGAGCGCAGTCTGGTGGCGATGATGCGCCTGGCCCGGCGGCTGGAGCGGCGGATCGGCACCAAGCGTCTGCAAACCCAGCTATTCCTGATGGTATTGGCGGCAGTGCTGGCCGGCCTGATCCCGATGCTGCACAGCAGCCTGAGCTGGGGCGACCGGCCGAAGATCCCGGGCTCGATCGTTTTCGTGACCCTGTGGCTGCTGGCAATCGCCTGTGCTCTCGGCGCCGCCTGGCAGGCCAAGTATCACCGGCTCGCTGCCCTGACCATGGTCAGCGTCTGCGGACTGATGACCTGCGTGACCTTCGTCTGGTTCTCGGCGCCGGATCTGGCCCTGACACAGCTGGTGGTCGAAGTGGTGACCACCGTACTGATCCTGCTCGGCCTGCGTTGGCTGCCACGGCGGATCGAAGAGGTTTCGCCGCTGCCGAGCAGCCTGCGCAAGGCGCGAGTGCGGCGTCTGCGCGACTTGCTGCTGTCGATTGCCGTTGGCGGCGGCATGGCGCTGCTGTCCTATGCGATGCTGACCCGGCAGACGCCGAACGATATTTCCTCGTTTTACCTGAGCCGTGCCCTGCCCGAGGGCGGCGGCAGCAACGTGGTCAATGTGATGCTGGTGGATTTCCGTGGTTTCGACACCCTGGGCGAAATCACCGTGCTCGCCGCCGTGGCACTGACCGTATTCGCCCTGCTGCGTCGTTTCCGCCCACCGAAAGAAAGCCTGCAACTGCCGGCCCAGCAACGCCTGCTCGCCCCCGACGTGGTCACCGATCTGGTCAACCCGCGCTCGGCCAGCGACACCGCGCTCGGTTTCATGATGGTGCCGGCGGTGCTGGTGCGCCTGTTGCTGCCGATTGCGCTGGTGGTGTCGTTCTATCTGTTCATGCGCGGACACAACCAGCCGGGTGGCGGCTTCGTCGCCGGTCTGGTGATGTCGGTGGCGTTCATCCTGCAATACATGGTCGCCGGCACCCAGTGGGTCGAGGCGCAAATGAGCCTGCGGCCGCTGCGCTGGATGGGCACCGGTCTGCTCTTCGCTACCGTTACCGGTCTTGGGGCGATGGCGGTCGGCTACCCGTTCCTGACCACCCACACCTGGCATTTCAGCCTGCCGCTGCTGGGTGACATCCATATCGCCAGCGCGCTGTTCTTCGATATCGGCGTCTACGCCGTGGTGGTCGGCTCGACCTTGCTGATCCTCACCGCCCTCGCCCACCAATCGGTCCGGGGCCACAAAACCGCTGCCGCCAAAGGAGCCGTCTGATGGAAGAAGTCATCGCAATCGCCATCGGCGTACTCGCCGCGTCCGGAGTGTGGCTGATCCTGCGACCACGGACGTTCCAGGTGGTGATGGGCCTGTGCCTGCTGTCTTACGGTGTCAATCTGTTCATCTTCAGCATGGGCAGCCTGTTCATCGGCAAGGAGCCGATCATCAAGGACGGCGTACCGCAGGACCTGCTCAATTACACCGACCCGCTGCCCCAGGCGCTGGTGCTGACGGCCATCGTCATCAGCTTCGCCATGACCGCATTGTTTCTGGTGGTGTTGCTGGCCTCACGGGGCCTGACCGGCACCGACCACGTTGACGGAAGGGAGCCCAAGGAATGACGGCGATGACTCACCTGATCGCCGCACCGATCCTGCTGCCGCTGCTGACCGCCGCCATCATGCTGATGCTCGGCGAAAAGCACCGTCCGCTGAAGGCGAAAATCAACCTGTTCTCCAGCCTCCTCGGCCTCGGTATTTCGGTGACGCTGCTGCAATGGACCCAGACCACCGGCGTGCCCGGCTCCATCGGCGTGTACCTGCCGGGCAACTGGCAGGTGCCGTTCGGCATTGTGCTGGTGGTCGATCGTCTGTCGGCATTGATGCTGGTGCTGACCGGGATCATCGGCGTCAGTGCCCTGCTGTTCGCCATGGCCCGATGGGACGGCGCCGGGTCGAGCTTCCACGCGTTGTTCCAGATACAGCTGATGGGCCTGTACGGCGCGTTCCTGACGGCAGACCTGTTCAACCTGTTCGTGTTCTTCGAGGTATTGCTGGCCGCGTCCTACGGCCTGCTGCTTCACGGCTCGGGCCGGGCGCGGGTGTCGTCGGGGTTGCATTACATCTCGGTCAATCTGCTGGCCTCGTCGCTGTTCCTGATTGGCGCGGCGTTGATCTACGGCGTGACCGGCACGCTGAACATGGCGGACCTGGCGTTGAAGATCCCTCTGGTGTCTGAGGCCGACCGTGGCCTGCTGCACGCCGGCGCGGGGATTCTGGCCGTGGCCTTCCTGGCCAAGGCCGGCATGTGGCCGCTGAACTTCTGGCTGGTGCCGGCCTATTCCTCGGCCAGCGCGCCGGTGGCAGCCATGTTCGCGATCATGACCAAGGTCGGCGTCTACACCTTGCTGCGCCTGTGGACGCTGCTGTTCTCCGGCCAAGCGGGCGCTTCGGCTTACTTCGGCGGTGACTGGCTGATCTACGGCGGCATGGCCACCATGGCCGGCGCAGGCGTGGCGATCATTGCCGCGCAACGCCTGGAACGCATGGCCAGTCTGAGCATTCTGGTGTCGGCGGGGATTTTGCTGTCGGCCGTGGGTTTCGCCCAACCGAACCTGATCGGCGCAGCGCTGTTCTATCTGGTCAGCTCGACCCTGGCATTGAGCGCGCTTTTCCTGCTGGCCGAATTGATCGAACGCTCGCGTACCGCCATCGAAGTTCCACTGGAAGACGAAAACGAGCTGCTCCCACGTCCGCAGCAATGGCAACGACCGGTCAAGGGCATCAACCTCGACGACGATCAGAAAGCGGTAGTCGGTCAGGTGATCCCGTGGACCATGGCCTTCCTCGGTCTGAGCTTCATTGCCTGCGCGCTGCTGATTATCGGCATGCCACCGCTGTCCGGGTTCATCGGCAAGCTGAGCCTGATCGGCGCCCTGCTCAATCCGCTTGGCCTCGGCGCTGGCGAACCGATTTCGAATGCCGCCTGGGCGTTGCTGGCCCTGCTTATCCTGACCGGACTCGGCTCGCTGATGGCGTTCTCGCGGCTGGGGATCCAGCGCTTCTGGTCACCAGAAGAACGACCATCGCCGCTGCTGCGCAAACTGGAATGCACGCCGATTTTCCTGCTGCTCGGCCTGTGCATCGCGCTGACCTTCAAGGCTGAACCGCTGCTGCGTTACACGCAGGCGGCGGCCGATGCCCTGAACAATCCGCAGCAATACGTGATGGCGGTGCTCGGCACCCGCGCCGTGCCGAGCCCGGAAGCCAAGGCCGCACTGCTGGAGGTGCAACCATGAAGCGTCTGTTTCCTGCTCCGTGGTTGTCGCTGGCGCTGTGGCTGCTGTGGCTGGTGCTGAACCTGTCGGTCAGCCCGGGCAACCTGCTGCTGGGTGCCGTACTTGGTTTCTGTGCCCCGCTGATGATGCGCAAACTGCGCCCGCAACGGATTCACATCCGCCGCCCGGGCACGATTCTGCGCTTGTTTCTGCTGGTCGGGCGTGACGTGATCGTCTCGAACCTGCAAGTGGCCTGGGGCGTACTCAACGCCGGCCGCCGGCCGCTTCGTTCACGCTTCATCAAGGTGCCGCTGGACCTGCGCGATGCCAACGGTCTGGCGGCGCTGTCGATGATCTGTACGGTGGTGCCCGGCACGGTGTGGTCGGAACTGGCGCTCGATCGCAGCATTCTGTTGTTGCACGTCTGGGATCTGGATGACGAGGCGCAATTCATCCAGCACTTCAAGGTCACTTACGAGCAGCCGTTGATGGAGATTTTCGAATGAGTCCGCTGCTGTCGAACGCGATTCTGCTGACGCTGTTCCTGTTTTCCCTGGCGATGGTCCTCACACTGGTGCGCCTGTTCAAAGGCCCGTCGGCGCAGGACCGGGTACTGGCGCTGGATTACCTGTACATCGTCGCCATGCTGATGATGCTGACCCTGGGGATCCGCTATTCCAGTGACACCTACTTCGAAGCGGCGCTGCTGATCGCGCTGTTCGGCTTCGTCGGCTCGTTTGCCCTGGCGAAATTCCTCCTGCGTGGCGAGGTGATCGAATGAACGCTGAACTGTCTCTGTGGGTGGAAATCCCGGTGGCGATCCTGCTGGTCCTCAGCGGCGTGTTCGCCCTGATCGGCGCAACCGGACTGCTGCGGATGAAGGACTACTTTCAACGCATGCACCCACCGGCGCTGGCCTCGACACTCGGTGCGTGGTGCGTGGCACTGGCATCGATCATCTGTTTTTCCGCGCTCAAGTCCGGGCCGGTGCTGCACGCATGGCTGATCCCGATTCTGCTGTCGATCACCGTACCGGTGACCACCTTGCTCCTGGCGCGGGCGGCGTTGTTCCGCAAGCGCATGGCCGGGGATGACGTGCCGGCCGAAGTCAGCAGCCGGCGCACTGAAACCGGCAGCTAGATCCAGGCAACAGCCAAGAGCCCGGCTCCCAATATCAGACACAACGGCGAGTAAACCCAAGTGTCGAGCCGGGCAAACCGCGACCCCTTCACTTCCTTGAAAAAACCGACCAGCTCCGAATCGCCAATCGCCCTCGCAAACATCAGCAGCGCAATCGCGCTGATCACCCATTGCAGTGCCCAGTGATGCACGACGGGCAGCCACCATCCCACCCGCATGCATACCAGTGCGGCAATCAGTAGCAGGGCTGCCGCCACCACCAGCGTGATCCAGCCCGACGGCTTGAACGCAGGCCTGAGCGTCAGCCCGCCGCTGTCCACCGGAACCTGCGGCACCACGGCCACGGCCGCCCACTGCCCACCCATCGCCCAATACACATGCATCAGACTGATTACCGCGAATATCGTCACCAGCCATTGAGCCAACACAAAGGTCATGGTCGAGAATCCTTTAAAGGGATTTGAACAAAACATCCTAGTCGGCATTTTTCCATGTGCACGACCGGTCGGCGGTGCGGTAAAGTGCCGCCCCATGAAATTCACCCGTACCGATCGCTCACTATTGGCCTGGATGCTCTATTGCTGCGTTCTGTTCAACGTGTTCGCCTGCAGCATCGGTCACGGACAAATGGTCGGCATGCAGCTCAACGGTATCGGCGGCCAGTTCTGCGCCGTCGACCCGAGCACCCAGGCGCCGCTCGCCTCGAATCCCGCCGAAGAAAAACTGCCGACGCTGGCCAAGGCCTTCGGCTGCCCGCTGTGCTCCACTGGCGGTATGGGTCCGGCGTTCAACTCCAGCCTGACCCTGGCTATCCTGCCGGAACAACACAGCCCGCCGCTGCCGGCCATTGTCAGCGCTGACCTCCCTGCCCGCTTCATCTGGCCTTCGGCCAATCCCCGCGCTCCGCCGCTCGCCTGAGTGTCCTTGCCCTTTTTGATTTGTCAGCCCACTGCGCCAACGCGCGGCGTTCGCCTGTGCGCTGACTCCGAGACAAGCATTCAGGATTCAATCGATGAAACAACTTACCTTGCTGGCGAGCCTGTGCGGCTGCCTGTCGGTCAACGTCTGGGCGCAATCCACGGTCGATCTGGCGCCGATCACCATTGATGGCGAGTCCGGCGCAGAACCCGGCCTGAGCCTCGACCAATCCAGCGGCATGGCCTCGCGTCTTGGCCTTAGCGTGCGTGACACCCCGGCTTCGGTGGCCATCGCCAACCGCAATGACATCGAACGTCACGGTTCGCAAAACTTTCAGGACGCAGCCAACACCTTGCCGGGGGTGAACGCCAGTGCGCCGCCTGGCTTTGGCGGGTTCGTCTCCTACCGCGGTTTCACCAGCAGCCAGATCACCCAGATGTTCAACGGCGTCAACGTTTCCGGCGGACTGGCGCGCCCCGTGGATTCGTGGATTTATGACCGGGTCGAACTGTTGGGCGGCCCGTCTTCACTGATCAACGGCGCCGGTTCGGTCGGCGGTTCGCTGAACTACGTGACCAAACTGGCTACTCGCGACGAGCAAGCCGTCGAAGGCCGAGTCAGTTATGGCACCTACGACACCACCGAAACCGCATTCGGCCTCAATCACGCGCTGACCGAACCCGGTGCCGACGTGCAGCATTACGCGCGACTCGATGTCAGCCACAACACCAGCAATGGCTACATCGACCGCCAGGAACGCGATGCCTGGAGCGTGGCATTTTCGTTGCTCAGCGACCTGACGCCAAACCTGTCGCACACCCTGGCCCTGGAATATCAGGACGAACACGAGGACAGCCCGTACTGGGGCACGCCGGTGCTCAACCCCAAGGCCGGCGAATTGAAGATCGACAAGCACAACCGCTTCAACAACTACAACGTCGAGGACGGCCGCTACGAGCAGCGGACCATCTGGGTGCGCTCGATCATCGATTACCGGATCAACGACAGCACCAGCCTGCGCAACACTCTCTATCACCTCGACAGCCAACGTGATTACCGCAACCTGGAAACCTATCAATACAACGCCGACAACAGCGCGGTGAATCGCTCCACCGCGTATCAGGTTCGACACCAGGGCGAGCAGAACGGCAACCAGTTCGAATTGCGCCACGACAACACCCTGTTCGGCCTCGACACCACCTGGTCCGGTGGTTTCGAGTACAAAGTCAACCAGACCACCAACTCGCCGCTGAACGTCAAAGGCGCCAGCACGGTGAACCCGAACAACTACCGACCGGGGCACTTTTATGACATTCCCGGAACGATGCCGGGTTTTGTCAGCGACAAGACCAATGAGGTGACGACCAAAGCGCTGTTTGCCGAAAATCGCCTGGCGCTGACCGACAAGCTCTCGTTGCTCACAGGCCTGCGCTACGACGACATCGACCTCGACGTAACCAACCATCGCACGGTGACCGCGAGCAACCCGCGTCATCTGAAGCGCAGCTGGGAGCCAGTCACCGGACGCGTCGGCCTGACGTATCAGTTCATTCCGTCAGCCAATGTCTACGTGCAATACAGCACCGCCGCCGAGCAACCCAATGGCACTCAGGACTTTGATGTCTCGACCGGCAAACAATGGGAAATCGGCGGCAAGTTCGACTATCTGAACGGTCGCGGTTCGGCGACGGTGGCCGCCTACACTATCGAGCGAAAAGATTTCGCGGTGACGGATCCACTGGACCCGACCAGCAGCATTCCGGTCGGCCAGCAGACTTCGAAAGGCATCGAGATTGCCAGCTCGCTACGGATCACCGACAAGTTGCTGGCCGAAGGCAACTTCGCTTGGGTCGACGCGCAATACGATGAATTCAACGAGAAGAACGCCGCCGGCGTAGTGGTCTCCCGCAAGGGCAACACACCGACCAACGTGCCGGACCGAGTCGGCAATCTGTGGTTGACCTACGATTTCTCGTCGCAATGGCAAGGCGGGGTCGATGCGCGGTACGTAGCATCGGTGTTCGCCGATAACGCCAACACCATGACCGTGCCGTCCTACACACTGTTTGGCAGCTTCCTCAGCTACAAGGTGGATTCGCATACCACGGTGACCGGGCGGGTGCGTAACCTGACGAATGAGGTGTATGCCGAGTTCGCCCATGTGTCGCCGGCGTATTACCTCGGCACACCGCGTACATTCGAGCTGGCAGTGCAGACAAGGTTCTGATCCACTTTGGCGAGGGCCTGGTGCCCTCGCCACATCGCTACAGACCTGCCTGAACCTTCTGCGCTACATCCTTCGGCAACCACGCCTGCCACACATCCGGATGCGCTTTCATGAACGCCACCGCCGCATCCCGAGGCGCCGTGTGTTTCTCGCTCATTTCGGCCAGCGCCTTGTTCAAGTCATCGATCGGAAAGTCGACCTTGCTGAAGAACTCGGCAATTTGCGGATACTGCTTCTGGAATGGCGTGGACACCCCGATCGACAGCTTGGAAGCCAGTGAACGGGTCGGTTTTGGATTGGGATTGTCGGCGTCGGTCAGGGTCTTCCACGCTTCGGCGTCGAACGGCGGTTCTTCCAGTTGAACCAGCTTGAACTTGCCGAGCAATGGCGTGGGCGACCAGTAATAGAACAGCACCGGTTTGCCCCGGCGGATCGATGAGCTGATTTCAGCATCCAGTGCCGCACCAGAGCCGCTGCGGAAATTGGTGAAGTCATTCTGCAAGCCATAGGCCGTGAGCTTCTGCTTGTTCACCACCTCCGACGTCCAGCCGATCGGGCTGTTGAGGAATCGACCCTTGCTCGGGGTTTCCGGGTCCTTGAACACGTCCTTGTACTTCTTGAGATCGCTGACGCTGCGCAGGTCCGGCGCCAGTGGCTTGATGCCCTTGGCCGGGTCGCCCTTGATCACGTATTCCGGCACCCACCAGCCTTCGGTCGCCCCTTTGACTGTGTCGCCCAGGCTGGCGACCTTGCCTTCGGATTCGGCCTTGACCCAAACCGGACTGCGTCCGGCCCACTCTTCACCAATGACCTGAATGTCATTGTTGGCCAACGCCGTCTCAAGCGTGATGGTGGTGCCCGGCAAGGTGTCGGTCGGCAGGCCGTAGCCCTTCTCGACGATGATGCGCAGGACATCGGTGATCAGGCTGCCGCTTTCCCAGTTCAGGTCGGCAAAGTGGATCGGCGCCTGTGCCGCGCTCACCGCAGGCACCGCCGTCATCAAGCCGAAGGTGGTCAGGCCAGCGGCCAGCAACCGTCGAAATCCGTTCATGCTTTTGCACCTCGTGCTGTTCACAGCAATAGCAGGATGGCCTGACAGAAGACCGCAAGCCTCTGAATACTCAGTCAACTGACTGTAGACGAGGTTCCTGCTTTTTCAGGGGCATGAAACGGATAAGGCTACTTTTCAGACATTTCCTGCAGGCTCTTCAGCTCGCGTCTGACCATGCTGGCGTATTCCGCAGGCTGCAAGGCGTAGATCTGCGAGGCAACCCAACCCAGCCAGGCACCCTTCAATTCGTCCTTCGCAGCGAACAATCGACGAGCTTCATCACGGGCGCTGTCGAGGTTCTGCAAATGGAAATCGGCGCGGCTCACTCGCTGGCCTTGAACGTCACCAGTTCGCCCTTGCGCCACTTGGCGGCTTTGGCGGTGACGGCTTTCAGGGTCTTCGTCAGGCCTTCCTGGAGTTGTTCATTGGCGGCAAACACGGTGACCGCGCTATGGCCCTCCTTGAACACGATGGCATGGCCGTCGGCTGTGGTGACGAACGCGTAATCGCCCAGACCGTAAACGGTCATTTTGATTTCGCGAAAGCGGATATCCATCTTGCCGCCTTCACGGCTCGGTAGTACCGACGCGCTGAAATGATCACCGACCTTGAGCTTGAGGCCAGGTTTGTCATCGACCACCAGTGCGCTTTCGGTATCGATCTCGGCAACATAAATGCCTTCGGCGTTCTGCTCGGTGATGTAAACAAAACGCGATTGAAACTGCTTGACCAGCTTTGCCCGCAAATCACCGAGCACGAACAAAGCATGCATATCGAGGTTACTGACTGCCAAAGAAACATCCCCACACTTGAAAAGAGTGCCGCACGCGAATAGCGCGCACGGCAGAAAAATTCGGCTTGGCCGAAGGTGTTGCGCGATGACTCGAATATACGCCTGAGCGAGCGAAGTGCTCATTCAACGCGAGTTGCACAAGACTACTGGAATGCCACTCGCGAAACCTGCAAAGACGTTCTCCAAATGTTGAAGGAAAACGCGTCAAGGCCGGCCAAAGAAAACTGACTACGAACTTTAGGGAAAAAACTCACCAAAAAAAGCACTTTTCCGACATATCGCACGCAAAAAATTGCTTTAGATAGCGCCATACCGTCAACAGGTGTTGGCGATTTTAGAGCAGCGATGCTGTTCGCGACTACCCGCAACACCCTGTAAATGCGGGTCAATCCATGAAAAGGACTTCATATGTGCACTATGACGCATTTTGCCGTGACTCACGAACCCGTCTTTGCCTTGAACACTCCAGTGTTCGAGACTGATCCTACAATTGAGCCTTCTGGTCGGGAGCCGTTGTTTCAGGTGGTCCCGGCGGGCAACAGCTTTTTCCATATCAGGGAAAAGTCGACGGGGCTTGTAAGAGGTTTCCGCGAGAATCATAACGCCGCCTGCGCCCTCGCCCGTTCTCTGGAATCGCGAATCGAACTCCTGACCAGCGAGCACCTCAGATAAAGAGAGTCATCAATCCCGCCATTCTTCAAGGAGTACACCATGGAACTGCCTGCCTACAACCTGACAACCCTGTTCGATCAATTGGGGCTGCCTTCGGAGGAAGCGGCGATTGACGACTTCATCGAAGCCCATCCGCTGGAAGCCGATACCAAGTTGATCGACGCCGACTTCTGGAGCCCGCAACAAGCGCAGTTGCTCAAGGAATGGCTGCGTGCCGATGGCGAAGAAGCGGTGATGGTCGACGAGCTGAATGTGCGCCTGCACCGGGGCAAATGATTTCGATCAGTGCAGGCTGTTCTCTGTTCTGGCGCCCAACTGCGCGAGCCAAGCCGCCCTGCACTCCTCGGCTTCATCGCGACTGGCAAAAGCGGTGCCGCGCTGCTCGCCATTGAGCAGCACCACCCAGCAGACACTTTGCCCCATCGCGCGCAGTCCGGCGGGTACACCGCTGCCGATCATCACCGCGACATCGACTCTGCATTGCATGCTGACCTCCCAACTTCATTAGCAACCTAACTATGCGGGCATGTTAATGAAGTGGATCAAGAGGAAACAGCAACGCCGCTGCACAGCTTAATTGCAGTTCCGGCAACAATGCCTCAGCGCGGTTTCTCCGGTTTGTAGCCCAGACGCAATCCACCCCAGTGGCGTCCCTTGACGATGATGGGCACCGACAGGTCGTGCATCAGCTCGCCGGTATCGCGGGTGTAGGTCTGCAACAGTACCGGTTGCTGATGACTGCCGCAGCGGATGCCCGTGCGGTCGGCGAATTTGCGTTTGGTGCGATTGTTGACGGTATCGACCTGCACGTCCCCGGTCAGTGGCTGGCTGAACACCTTATTATGGGTCGGCACATAACCCTGCTGCGTACAGGCGATAGCGAATACCAGGCCTTCATGACGCGGCAGCAACGGTTCCTGAATCGCCGGCAGCACCTGATCGGTGTAGCGGTCGAAACGGGTCTGGAACTTGGCCGGCTGGGTGCCTGGAATCGGCTGATACTGGCGGTCAAACAGTTCTTCAAGGCTGATGCACCCTTGCTCGACGTCAGCCTCGAAGCGCGCAGCAATCTGGCTGGCCCCTTCGCGGGCGAGGTCGTAGATGCGCTGGTGATAGTCATCCAGCCCGACTTCAGCCAGGCGTTCGCTGATGGTTTCTGCCTGGCCCTCCATCTGCACCGCGGCCTCGGCCAGGCGACGAGTCTGTTGGTCGCTGATCGCCAGATCGCTGCGCATCTGTTCGATGGCAGTGAACAGGCTGTCGAGCTGTTCACGATTGGTTTCTGCACCCCGGGCAATTTCGCTGACCTGGTTTTCTACACCGGCCGCCAGTCGTGCGATGTTTTCCAGGTGCTGACCGGTGTGTTCGACCTGCTCGACACCCGTGTGCAAATCGTCGGAGAGCTGACGTATCTGCTCCACCACCTGCGCCGTACGTTGCTGAATGTCGGCGACCATCTCGCCCACTTCGCCAGTGGCCGTCGCAGTACGCGCCGCCAGACCGCGCACTTCATCCGCCACCACTGCAAAGCCGCGACCGTGCTCGCCGGCCCGGGCCGCTTCGATCGCGGCGTTCAATGCAAGGAGGTTGGTCTGACTGGCGATGGATTGGATCACCAACGTCACGCGCTGAATATCGTCGCTGCGCTGGCTCAAGGCTTCGATCAGTTCGCGGCTGGCATTGGCGCGCTGGCTGAGCTGATGCATGCGCGAGATCGAATCCACCAGTTCGGTGCGCCCTGCTGCGCTGCTGTGATGGGCTTCGCTGGCAGCGCCCAATGCCTCGCGGCTGAGCTGCGAAGTGGCCTGTTCAGTGGCGATCATGACTTCAGCGTTATTGACGATCTGCGCGGCGGCGTCGAGTTGCGATTGCAGCTTGCCCGCCAGCTCCTTGACGGAAAAAGCCACGCCAGCAGCCGACAGCGCGTTATGACTGGTGGTGTACGAAAGGTCGCGAGTCAGCTCGGACATCGCGTTGCTGCTATCGACCGGTTGCGCATCAGAGACCGCCCGGGAACGCAGGCGTGGCAGCCAGACGATCAGTACCGCCAGCGGCATGCTGACGTACAAGGGCCATTCGCCCAGGCTCATCCCGGCCAGCAACAGCATCAGGGCGATGCTTTGCAGGGTCGGCGTCATCCAGCGATTCTTCGGCAAAACAACTGGTGCAGGCCGAGCCGCAACCAGAGATCCATCTCTCGTCATTTTGTTACCCCACGCTTGTTCTCATTGTTGTGGCTGCATTAAACGCCACTACAACGCCATTATCCATGGTCCGTTAGTCGTGGGTCTGTGGCAGGTCAATGGAATGGTGGGCAGGACTTTTCGGCAGACGAGAAAAAGCAAAGATCGCAGACTTTTGCAGTTCACTGAGAAACTGCAAAAGGCTGCGATCTTTTCGCGACGACCCACAGCGAAGGGGCCGCCTCAGGAATCAGGCCTGACGCTGGTGCTTGTCGATCTGCTCGTGACGCTCTTGAGCTTCGATGCAGTACTTGGTGGTAGGGCTGATCAGCAAGCGTTTCAGGCCGATCGGCTCGCCGCTGTCGTCGCACCAGCCAAAGCTGTCTTCCTTGATACGCTCAAGGGCCTGCTCGAGTTGCGGCAGCATGCGCTGGTCGCGATCAATCGCGTTCACCAGCCAGGTGCGCTCTTCTTCCACCGATGCGGCGTCCGCCGGGTCAGCCGGGGTGTCCAGGCTTTCGATGGCAATACGGTTCTGCTCAATGCGCTCATGGGTTTCGACTTTCATGTTCTGCAACAGCTCTTGAAAGAAAGCGTGTTGCTCGGCATTCATGTAGTCATCTGCCGGCATGGCCAGCAACTTGTCCTTTGTCATTGATATCTCTATAAAAAACGTGCATTAAGGCGAATTAGGGAGCGTTCCGGCGAACCGCCTGCGGTCATCGGAAAGGCATCGTTTATTGCAAACGCCACCCGGCACTCAATTTACGAAGGGGCGGCAGTCTAAGGCCCGTTTGAGGCCTCAGCAACTGTAAATACCGGGAATTTGTCCGACAAGGCTCGGAAACTGCTCTGACACAAGCTTCACAGCGCTCATCGGAGTGCGTTTATAGCAAGAAATTCAGTCGAGCGGCTGTATATAGAAGACAAACGTCGGACGAGCGGCGCTTTGTCGCAATTCGTTACGATCATTGACCGCGAAACCAGCCCCTTCTCAAAGACTGACAAATCCCCCCAACCTCAGCTACGTTATGCCCTCTCCGGTTCGACTTGAAGGAACGCGTCATGAAACTGATCGGCATGCTGGACTCCCCTTACGTGCGCCGCGTGGCGATCTCCGCCAAATGCCTGGGGATCGAACTGGAACACGACCCGGTCTCGGTGTTCCGTCACTTCGAGCGCTTCCAGCAGATCAACCCGGTGGTCAAGGCGCCGACCCTGGTACTTGATGACGGCGAAGTACTGATCGACTCAACCTTGATCCTCGACTATCTCGAAGCCCTGTCCGGCAAAACCCTGCTAACTGCAGACCTGACGCAACGGGTCAAAGCCCTGCGCCTGATCGGCCTCGGTCTCGCCGCCTGCGAAAAAGCCGTGCAGCTCTACTACGAACGCAACATGCGCCCGGCCGACATTCAATACCAGCCGTGGGTCGAACGCGTCGAAGGCCAACTCGCCGCCGCCTTCGCCGCCATTGAACACGAACTCGAAAAACACCCGTTGCCCACCGACGGCCCCCTCCAACAGAACGGCATTACCCTCGCCGTCGCCTGGAGCTTCACCGGCCTCGTCGTCCCCGACCAGATCGACGCGGAGCGCTTCCCGCGCATCGCCCAATACACCGCGTACGCCGAAAGCACCCAGGCGTTCATCAGCACCCCGATGACCTGACCATGAGCACCACCGAAACCGCCACCCCGGCCCTGAAAGAAATCTTCAACGCCGAACGTCTGCAACACATCGCCACAGAAATGAGCGCCGTGTACCCGGCGTTCAAGGCCAAGGCATTTCTCAAGCATGCCAACGACGGCCTCGCCGACCTCTCCGTCATGCAGCGCATGGCCCGCGTCAGCGAAAGCCTGCACCACGTGCTGCCGCTGGATTACGCAGACTCCCTCGCCGTCCTGCGCGAACTTGCCCCGCGACTGAACAGCGGCTTCGTCAGCATGTGCCTGCCGCACTATGTCGCGAGCTACGGCGCGCACGCGTTCGATACCTCGATGGAAGCCCTGAAGTACTTCACCACCTTCGGCTCCTCCGAATTCGCCATCCGCCATTTCCTGCGCAGCGACCTGGAACGTTCGCTGGAACTGATGCACGACTGGGCGCGAGATGAAAACCACCATGTCCGAAGACTGGCCAGCGAAGGCAGTCGTCCGCGCCTGCCTTGGTCGTTTCGGCTGGAACCGGTGCAGGCTGATCCCCTGTTGGCAGCCGGGATTCTTGACCGGTTGAAGGCCGATGAAAGTTTGTACGTGCGCAAGTCCGTGGCGAATCATTTGAATGACGTGACCAAAGAGCATCCTGATTGGGTGCTGGACACAGTTGAAGGATGGTCGCTGGAGAACAGGCACACGGCGTGGATTGCCAAACATGCGTTGCGGAGTTTGATCAAACAGGGGGAATTGCGGGCGCTCGCGGTTATCGGTGCTGGGGCAAAGGCTGAGGTCGAGTTATTGGATGTGAAGGTGGAACCGGCGGTTGTGCGGCTTGGGGAGACGATTACTTTATCGTTTACCGTTCGATCGTTGGTGCCCGTTGAACAGCGGTTGGTGATTGATTATGCGATTGACTATGTGAAGGCCAATGGCGGGACGTCGGCCAAGGTTTTCAAGTTGAAAACGTTGGATTTGGCGGGGTTTGGAAGTGAGGTTGTGTCGCGGCGGCAGGTGATCAAGGATTTCACTACGAGGAAACACTATGCGGGGGAGCATGCAGTGCATGTGATGGTTAACGGGGAGCGGCTGGCAACTTCTGCCGTTGAAATAATCACTTCATAACGTCAATACCGGCCGGTTACCCAATCTGTGGTGTGGCTGGGGCGGCAACGGTGACCCAGAGGCCGACCTGGAAAACTCGACGGTGTGCGCGTTTTCAATCCGCAAGGCAAGGCGATAGGACACGTCAGCGGTAGACGACAGAAAAGGAAAACCTTATCCACCAGGCTCGTGAAGGCGTCATCACGCCACACGTGGTTGATTTAGAGCGGGCCCAAAGAGAATTTCTCCATGACCGTAATTGATCGCCTCAGGTTTTTGCGCGTTGTTCTGGTTCTGGCTGGCTTCGCGTGCCTTGCCCTCTATCCACTCATGGTGTTCTGGCCGTCTGGTTGGGCCTGGCACATCGGCCACTCAGACTACCCGCTGATGATCGTTGGCATCTACGCCACACTGGGCGTGTTCTTGATCCTGGCCGCACGTGATCCGTTAGCCAATCTGAGCCTGATCTGGTTCACCGTGTGGTCCAGCGTCGTGCACGGAGCAATCATGGCCGTCCAGGCGGCCACCCAGCCTGGGCAGATGGGGCACTTGGCAGGTGATGTGCCGGCGCTCTTCATCGTGGCGATTGCCTTGGCAATCTTGACGCCCCGCTCGCAACCTGTCTCTTAGTTCGAAATAGGTCATGGAGCCTGGAGCCGGTCTGGAGATGCTTCGAAACAACAGACACCATTAAGAAACAACAGGAGACCTTTCCATTTCCGCTCTACTCTCACCGGCCTTGGTGCCACTGAGTGCCGAATGATAATGTTCAGCCTCAAAACCAGGGACGACACTTCGTGCACAAACAATGCCTTGCAGCAGCAATAACCTTCGCCATCAGTTTTTCCGCTCTTGCCTCCCCTGTGCCGCAGGAAGAGCTCGAAGAGTGCCAACGGATAGAAAATTCAGCCAAACAGGTCATGAAGAGCAGGCAGCAAGGCGTGCCCATGGCTTCGCTGTCGGAACTGGCCGAAGCGGCAGGCAAGCAGAGCAAGTATGTGGGTGAGTTGTTCAGGACGTTGATCCGCGAGGCGTACGCGATTCCTCAGTACTCAACCGAGAGCCAGCAGCAGAAATCGATCAGCGATTTCCAGAACAATTTCTACAAGGCTTGCATCGTGACGGCGGAAAAGAGAGCAGACGCCAACGGCTGAGCTCAACGAACAAAAAAGGGAGCAGATTCAGGTAATGAATCTGCTCCCTTTTTACTGAAGTACAGACTTAGGTCTTCAGTTCAACGTTATCCAACGCCTGATTCACCGCCAATTCCCCGAGCATCACAATCTGCGCAATCCCTATCGCGGTCTTACGGTGAGCGGGCTCCAAAGTGGCCGCAAAGTTGTTGAGCATCTCGCCGGCCGAACCGAGAGATTCGCTGGCATTGGCGAGCAGTGATTCGGTGTCATACGCCGGATTGGCCAGGTACATCGGATCGTGTTTGTGGTGACTCCCCATTACCCGTTGCTGCGGAGTGAGGTAATGGTCGAGCGCGCGTTCGGCTGCCTCGTTCAGGGTTCGGGAGTCGGGGAATTTGTAGGGTGAAACCGGATCGGTTTCCGGAGGATTCGGTGTGGCTTTGATCATGGTGAAACTCCTGATTTTCAATAGGAGCTACCAGCATCACTTGCAGATGATGGGTGGCATCCATGTGCGGGTCTGCAAGACCGGGAAACCAGGCACCCGGCAGACCCGAGGGTCTCCCGCACAAAGCCGCCATTGAGCGGACGCGAACGAGCGTCCTTTAGCAGGCTGTGCGACTGGTTTTCCGGCGGGCTTGCAGACCCGATCACTGATGGGCAGTGACGGGAATCAAGTTACGGTCGGAGGTCCAGACGCACAAGCCGGCGGATTCTGTCTTAGGTGTAGGGGACGGCGCAAGGCGCTGTGGGCATCCGGGTGTGACTGTAGGACTTATTTAAACAACCAATGCGCACCGCGTTTAACTCCGGACAAAAGCCGGACTGTCACCCAGTCCGGCTTACTCATCACAAAAGCATGTCTCAGTTTCCGGGCCAAAGATCCCCATCACCTTCACGGGCATTAAAAGCCGCCCCCTCAATGTGATAAACCTGTGGCTCCTCCGAAAAATACCCCTCCAGCCCCAGCATAAAAATCCTGTGATCCTCCCCTGCCTCAAACTCTGTATGAGCCTCAAGCGATTCCCACCGCACGATCAAATTGAACCGCTCAGGCGTTTCAATCCCCTGCGCCAACATGTGCCCGCCGTACCCGTTCGCGCGGCGGAGTAAAGGTGCAACCTCGGTAAATGCACGTCTGAACGCTTCACGACGTTCTGCATGAACAGGCAGCAAGGCAATCTCATAAATCATGACGCATTCCCCACAGAACTCGACCGAAGCGCCGGCACGACCGCAATCGCAATTTTCCCTTGAAGACCGTTATTGGGACTTTCCAACCGCGTATGGGCCAGCGCAATCTCCGCAAGCGAATACACCGCGCCAACATGGGGCCGAAGTTGACCTCGCTCCACCAGGGCACTCAATTCATCGAGCTTGCCGCGGTTCTGGCGGGTGAAAACGAAGTGATAACTCGCGTTCTTGCCCCAGGCCTGGACCAGGTTTTGTGGTTTGGCGATGTCGACGATCGAGACCACGCGGCCTAGTTGTGCGAGGGCGTCAGGACTGCGCGACAGGGAGTCGCCGCCGATGGTGTCGAACACCACGTCCACTCCGAGGCCATCGGTTTCCCGCAGGATGGCGTCGACGTAGTCTTCTTTTTCGTAGTCGATGATCACATCGGCGCCCATGCGGCGGACGAACTCGGCGTTTGCTTCGCGCGCGGTGGTGAACACTTTGGCGCCCATCGCTTTGGCGAGCTGGATGGCGACGTGTCCGACGCCTCCCCCTGCCGACAGCTTGGCAAACCTCGTCAAACCACCAGAACGCAGCAAGGCACCTGATAAAGAATGTGCTCGGTGGTACTGCCCAACCACTTGCTCAGACCCCGCTTGCGAACCCTGCCCATCACGATGACATCGACATGCTGCTCGTCGGCGAACTCGCTCAGCACGGTGACTGGCCGGCCTTCAATGAAGTGGCGCTGACTGGAGGCCACACCGAAATGCCCGGCCAGTCGAAGAAACGATTTTTGCAGGTCTTCGCGCAGTGACCGGGTCAGCTCGGCCAGCGGCAATCCGCCCATGTCCGCCAGGTACCCGGCGGAAATATCGCAGGCATAGAGCAAGTGCAACTCGGCGTCGCACTGAATGGCCAGGGCATTGGCCTGCCGGATGATCTGCTCGTTCAACGAGTTGTCGGCGGACTCGATATCCGACACCTCGACCGCCGCCAGCACTTTGCGAGGCAATACATAGCCGCTTCCACCCACCAGATAGACAGGTACCGGACAATCGCGCAGTAATTGCCAGTCCAGCGGCGTGTAAAACGCACGTCTGAGGGCCGACACCTGTTCGATTTCCTTGATCAGCAGATCGGGCTCATACGCTTTGACGTGATCAAGGATGCGATGCTCCACATCAGCGGCCCATTCCACTTCGATGGTCACCTCGATCCGCCTGCCGCGCAGATTGACCGCCCGGGCCTCCAGCGTTTGCCGATGATCCTGAAGAAATGCCTCGCGCGCCTGTTGCCGGTTGCCTGTTTCCAGCAGCGACAAACCTTCGGGCGAAGGAATCAGCGCCAATAGGTGCAAACGCGCGCCGCTGGCCCTGGCCAGCGCTGCTGCATGATTGATCGCGCCGGACTCGCGCAGGAGCGGATTGATGATCAGCAGCAATCGCTGATACTGGCTCATGGCAACCTCGTGTCAGCTGAGTGACTGTCTACGCCGGCTCTGACGCCCGGCCCCACTGCCAGAATGCTACCGGGTACCGAATACAATGCCCGTTCGGTAGTGCTGCCGATCAATCGATCGATACCGGTCCGGTGTACGGTGCCCATCACGACCACATCCGCCACGTATTGCTCGACAAACTCGCTGATGACCGGCACCGGCAGCCCCATCACAAAATGGCGTCGCTCGGGTGGAATCTCGTAGCGTTCGGCCAGATTGATGAACGCCTGATGCAGGGACTGCCGCAGCTCCTCGACAAAATCCATTCCCCAGCCGGCACCGACCAACGGCGCATCGCCATTGAATGCCGGTGACAGGTCATAAGCGTAGAGCAGGTGCATGGGCGCGTCACATTGCGCGGCCAGCGCGTTGGCGGTCTGAATGATGGTGTCATTCAGACCGCTGATCTGGGTCTCTGGATCGAACGGATCCACGGCCGCGACGATGCGATGCGGCAGGCTGTAACGGACCTCGTTAACCAGATGCACGGGCACGGGGCACTCGCGCAGCAAATGGCAATCCAGCGGCGTGATGAAAACCCGTTTAAGCAGGGGTTCCATCGCCACGTCCTTGATCAACACATCAGGATTGAGGTCTGCGACAGCCCGCAAAATGTCCAGTTGCGGGTGCGTGGTGAACACCACCTCCACTGTCACCTTCAATCCCTGTCCTGAAAGTTGCTCAAGCTGATCGGCAACCCAGCGACGATGGTGACGCAGGTATCGCTGATAGCCGGCCTCGTCGATTTTGTCCTCCCACAGCCGGACAACCGGCGCCGGCTCAGTGAATACCCGAACATCCAGCGCCGCCCCGCTCGCCTTGGCCAGCGCCACTGCGCGCAGCATGGCGGGCGTCTGATGCAGGGTCCGGTCGGCGACCAGCAGCAAACGTTGATATTGCCCCATCACACACCTCCGCAAGACAACCACAGGCTTTGAGACTGAGCCTGACTGCCGGCGCGCAGTTGATTTACATCAACTCCGGACGATTCAACATCGCCGGTCTCTGACCCAGATCAGATTCCTGCCCTTCGAGCGGCGTAGAAAGAAAGCGACTGCGGGGCGCTGTGTCCCGTGCCCGTCTCCAAACCGCAGGGAGGTTCTCCTCATGCTCACCGTCAAAGACCACAACGAACGAGCCGCCGTTGCCTATGCCTCGATCGCCGGCCAACACTGGATCGAAGCACTCAAGGACGGTCGTCATGTACTGATCCGGCCTCTTTCGGAAAAGGATCGGGAACGCGAATATGCGTTCATCAAACGCTTGTCTCCCGAGTCGCGACATATGCGCTTTCTGGCGCAGATCAATGAACCGTCGGGCACGATGCTGGACCAATTGATGGACACCGATAATCGCCTGCGCCTGGCTTATGTAGCGCTGGTGCACGACAACGGTCAATTGATCGAAATCGGCGTAAGCCGCTATGCCGCCACGGGTGAACACGAGTGCGAATGCGCCGTTACCGTTGCCGATGAATGGACGCATCTGGGGTTGGGGACATTATTGATGGAGCACTTGATCACGGCGGCGCGCAAGAATGGAATGCACCGAATGTACTCGGTCGATGCCGCCAGCAACGCCCAAATGCGGGACCTGGCCCGGACGTTGGGGTTTGAACGGAACAGCGATCCTGAAGATCCTCGCCAGGTCATTCACAGCCTGAATTTGTAGCCTCTGCGGCCGGCGATCGTCCAAACGGGCGATCGCCGGCGCTTCGGCGCTAAAGCCCCCTGCCCGGCTTGATCGCCAACACACTGCACGGTGCCCGGTGCAGGAGCTGTTCGGCGGTGGTGCCCAGCCGTTTGCTCATGCCTTTGTGCTGCACCGTACCCGCGACGATGACATCGACATTCTGCTCTTCGACGAATCGGCAAATGGCCGGCACCGGCACACCTTCGATGAAATGGCGACAGTCCGTCGACACGCCGTGACGCTCGGCCATCGCGGCAAACGCCTCATGCTGTGCCGTCCCCAATGCCTCGTAGATGCCGGTGGCCAGCGGTAACGCGCCGAAACCGTAGTCTTGCGCATACGCGGCGGTCCAATCGTAAACGTGCAATAACTGCAGCCGGGCATTGCACACCTCGGCCAGCTTCGATGCCGCGTCGATGATCTGGTCGTTGAACAGCAGATCCTGATCTTCGCTGCGCAGCACGTCGATGATCGCCAGAACATGACGGGGGCGTGGGTTCAAGGCATTGGTCACCAAGTGTGCCGGAATCGGGCAGTCGCGCAGCAGTTGCCAGTCCAGCGGGGTGAAGAACACCCGTTTCAGGGCCGACTCTTCATGGGCATCCTTGATGATCATCACCAGCGGCATTTCATTGATGAATTGCACAATCTCCGCGTACGGGTCCTGAACCCACACCACTTCGCTCGTGACGACGACCCCGTGTCCACGCATCCGGGTCGCCTGTTCTTCGAGCCAATGGCGATGCTTCTCCAGGTAGGCGTCACGGACCACTGCGACCTGGTCGGGTGCAAACAGTCCGGCCACGGCCAGCGCCTGTAAATAATCGAACGCCACGATATGCAGCGGTCTTTGCAGCGCCTGGGCCAATGCCAAGGCACGATCGAATGCCGGCGTGTGGTCCATGGCGGATGGAGCGATCAGCAGCAGGCGGGGTTCCTGTGACATGGTGCACCTCGACATTGAGCGATGGCAGGGAATTAAACTCACGCTGGCCCTTTTACCGACAACCACTTTGATTTTTGTCAGTGTCCGGTCAAATCGTCGCTTGATTCACCAGCAGACCGGCCCACATGGCAGCGGTCAGCAGAATCTGGCCGGGTATGACATACGCGGCAAAACGTCGTCCGCCACTGATCCAGGCCACCAGGCATTTGCTCAATGCGTTGCTGCTGACCGCCAGCAGCACGGGTGGCGCAATAGCGCTGTAAGCCAACAGACCACCCTTGGCGAGGGTGGCAATCGAAGCCGTGGAAGAATGCGCATCGGCGAATCCGCTGAGTACGGCGGTCAGCATCACGCCCGCCTCGCCAAAGTAGTCGAGCATCAACGAAGACAAGAACGTCACCCCGCCCATGGTCAACGTGACCGCCAGCGCGAGTTTGAGATTGAACGCCCCGCCGACCTTGATCGGCTGGTTCGCAGCGACCGCAGGTTTGGGGAACAGCAAACACATACTGAACAGCAGCGTAACGATAATTCCGGCCAGCAACGGTCCCCACAGGTGCGGCAACAGCGCGGTGTCGACCGCGCCGAGGATCAGCGCGACCTGCGCCGCCGTGGCCAGGTTCGACAGCAGGGCCGCCGAACTCAATACTTTGAGGTGCTCCGGGTCTTTGCGGGCGATGTGCCCCATCGCCGCGATCGTCATGGTGCTGGAGGCGAAACCGGAGGCGATGGCGCTGACCGCATAGCCGTAGCGAACCCCCAACGTGCGCACGGCGATATGCCCGATGGCGCCGACGGCCATCAGCAACACGGTCAATGTGCAAAGGGTGCGCAGGTTTAGCGCCGAGTAGGGGCCGATGAACCGGTCAGGCGTCAGCGGCAACACTACCAGCGCTGCGATCAGCAGCACCAGCCCATCGCGCATCTCCGCTTCGCTCAACTGGCTGCGGGCGAAGTGATGGAGTTTCTGCCGGTAAGCCAACAGCCCCGCCATGACCACGCCAACGGCAATTGCCAATTCCGGCGCTGTACCACACAGCGCGCCCAGTACCAGCACCGTGAGCAAGGCCACTTCGCTGGTTACCCCTGGATCACTGCTCAGGCTGCGCCAATAAGCCACGCTGATCAGCACCGCCAGACAGCCGCCCACAATGCCCACCAGCAGCGCGCCGCCCACTTGCATCGCGACGTAACCCAGCAACGCCGTGATCGCAAATGTGCGCAACCCGGCGCAGGCACGGCTGTCGCCGCGCCCTTTGTGCCGCTCGCGCTCCAGACCGACCAGCATGCCGATCCCCAGCGCCGCGGCGGCTCCGGCCAGACCCAGTGCGTTGGTCATAGCGCGACGGGATCACGGGCGCGCGCGACCTCTGGTCGTGCAACCGGCGCTGTATCGACAATTGTTGGCCACACATGAGGCGCATCGATCCTTGCCTTGAGCTGATCGACAAAAGATTGCGCAGCGACCTTGCTGTCAAACCTGACCACGAACGCATCCATTCGCACGATCCATTGGTCGCCGCTTGGTCCACTGATTTCAATGTTCATCGATCACCTCCAATCGCCGAAGACAATCCGACATGCAGTCACCGTTACATCCCTCGAAGCAGTGTCGTGAGCTCGCCATGAGTGGCCGTCGCCGATGACCTTGAGCGCCTCGGCATCAGGCCAGCATCGCGGTCATCTGCCGGGGGTGGGCGCTGAACCAGACTGCGCCGGGCTACGCGACCGACCCTTGATAATGATCAACAATCCACGCCGCAAACGGTTGGGGGTATCCCTGCGTCAGCGCTGCCGATCCATATCGAAGTCAAATCGAGCCAGATCCACGCTGTCGCGATACTCCGGCACCGACACCGGCCATCCCAGTTCCAGGCTGATGCGGCGGCGCAGCGTGTCGGAAGCGTTTGGTTCACCGTGCACCACGAAGGTGTGTTTCGGCGGCCGCTTGAATCCACGCAACCACTGCATGATTTCATCGGCGTCGGCATGCGCCGACAGGGTTTGCATGGGCACCACCTCGGCGTTGATGGGTACGTCCCTGCCATGGATGCGTACGCTGGGAGCGCCCGCGACAATCTGCGCCCCACGGGTGCCACCGGCCTGAAAGCCCGGCATCAACAATGTGTTGAGCGCGTTGGGAGCCAGCGCCTTGAGATGATGGACAACCCGCCCTCCCGTCGCCATGCCGCTGGCAGCAATGATCACCGCCGGCGTGCGCATTTGATCAAGCTCTCTGGAGTCCTGGACCGTCTGGACAAACTGCGCGACATGGCACATCCCGTCGCAGTCCTGCGCAGACAATTTGTGCTCGCTGCGAAATCGCTGATACAGGCCCGTGACGTCAGTGGCCATGGGGCTGTTCAGGTAGACAGGAAGATCCGGAATCGCTTTTGTGCGTTTCAATTGATACAGGTGATACATCAGCAATTGGGCACGTCCGACTGCGAACGATGGCACCAGCGTGATGCCTCGGCGCAACGCAGTGCGGTTAATGACCTCGGCCAACTGTTGATGGGGTGATTCGGCTGGATGCTTTCGGTCGCCGTACGTTGACTCCACCAGCAGAAAGTCTGCTTGCTCGACCGTTTCCGGGGCGAACATCAAAGGGTCATCCGGTCGCCCAAGATCCCCTGAAAACACCAGGGATTGTCCTTCGGCAACTACCGTGACCGTCGCTGCGCCCAGAATATGCCCGGCGCAGCGCAGTTCGATGGTCATGCCGGGGACAATTTGAAGCTTGTGGTGCAACTCCACCGGCCGCAACAGTTTCAACGCGCGTGCCGCGTCTTGTTCGGTGTAAAGCGGCAGCGCCGGATTGTGCTTGGAGAAACCATGCCGATTGGCGAACTCAGCCTCCTCTTCCTGCAATCGACCGCTGTCCAGCAGCAGGATTTTTACCAGTTCACAGGTCGCTGGCGTGGCGTAGACCGGGCCGCGATAACCATTGCGTACCAATACCGGCAGATAGCCGCTGTGATCGAGATGGGCATGGGTCAGCACAATCGCGTCAAGACCGCCGGGAGGGAGCGGGAACGGGTCGCGGTTGTGCAGTCGCAGTTGCTTGTAGCCCTGGAACAGGCCGCAATCGACCAGCACATGTTGCTCATGATGTTCCAGCAAATACTTGCTGCCCGTCACCGTGCCCGCAGCACCCAGAAATGTGATTCGCATGGCCGTTTCCTTGAACGCTCGGAGGAGCACTATTGAGCGCTCCTTTTGGCTCGGGAGCCGTTGATTTTTATCAACTGCTGACCTGACAACGCTCACTTTCAATCGGAGGGCTGCGGCGACTTGACGATCATCAGACTGCAGGGAGCCTGGTTCAACAGGCTCTCGACGGTACTGCCGATGAGCCGGTGTTTGCCATCGGGATAGAGCATCCCAAGAACCACCATGTCAAAAGCGTGCTGCCGGGCAAACAGCCCGATGACTTTTCGCGGGACGCCGGTCAGCAAGTGTCTGCATGAACTCGGGATGCCATAGCGTTCGGCGAGTGCTTCGAAAGCTTCTTGCTGGGCGTCCTCGATTGCGTCTTTCAGACTGTCGTCCAGGCTGCCTGTCGGCACACTTGCGGTTCCCTCATCCATGACCGCCCAGCAACCGACATTGAGCAGGTGCAGCGCCGCGCCGCAATCGGCCGCCAGCCTGCAAGCAAGGTCAAGTAGCCGGTCGTTCAACCCCCGCGTCAGTGCTTCCAGATGCGACAGATCGACCGCGACAAGGATCTTCATTGGCCTGGCATGCCCGGCGCGAGTCACCAGGTGCAGATGTGCCGGACATTCGCGCAGCAAGCGCCAGTCCAGCGAGCGATGGAAAGCCCGGTCGAGAGCCGGGACGCAATGGGTATCCTTGACGACCAGGTCCGGATGGAAGTCGTTCACGTACTCAAGCACGTGCGCCAGGCACGATCTGGCCCAGACCACTTCAGTGGTCACGTTCAGGCCGATGCATCGTTTGAAGCGGGCCTGCTGCTCCAGCCAGTGCCGATGCACTTGCAGATACCCTTCCCGCGCCCGGGCCATTGCCTCGGGCGCAAACAGTCCGGCCGCTGCCAGCACCGGGACATAATCGAACGCGACGATGTGCAACAGCGCTCCGCCTGCACAAGCCAGCGCACAGGCGCGCTCAAACGCCGGGGTCAGAGTCATTTCACCAGGGGCGATCAATAGAATGCGTTTGAGTTTGAGCACCACGTGCCTCTCCCTGAAACGTTTACCTTGAAGATTGCAAACCTGATTTCCTGAAGAGCGACAGGGGCGTGAGTTTCTCTGCGTGTGACCACAATCAGGAAACGCTGCCGTTCAAGTATCTGGCGGCACACGTCTGAATCACTGATTTTTATCAACTGAATGAGAGACGTCGCCACACTGATTCATGGCTGGTTTCTGATGCACGTGAATGTCTGACAGCCCGGATCCATTCGTCGTTTGACGACGTTTTTTCCGTGCCAATGGCGACCCGAGAACTATGCTGAACAGGCTGAAAGTGAGGGCTTTTCGGTGGCAGAAACTCGCTCTTGTCGCAATCAACAACTCAAAACGGCGTGCTCCAGTTGCAGCGTGCTGGAGTTGTGTCTGCCGCTCGGTTTGAGCGGTGGGGAAATCGAGCGCCTGGACACGCTGATCACCCAGCGACTGAAGGTCAAGAAAGGCGCTGCGCTCTACCGTGCCGGTGACCCTTTACGCTCGCTCTATGCCGTGCGGCTGGGGTCGTTCAAGACCAGCGTGCTGTCGATCGACGGTCGCGAGCAAGTCACCGGATTCCAGATTGCCGGTGAAATGCTCGGTCTGGACGCCATCAGTTCGGACCTGCACACCTGCGATGCGGTCGCGCTGGAAGACAGCGAAGTCTGCCCCATCCATTTCGGTCATCTGGAAAAACTGAGCCGGGAGCTGCCGTCACTGCAGCACAACCTGAACAAAATCCTCAGCCGGGAAATCGTTCGCGATCACGACATGCTGATGATGCTGGGCAACATGAATTCGGATGAACGCCTCGCGGCGTTCCTGTTGAACCTGTCGCAACGCTTGAACTCCCGGGGTTATTCGTCCCGCTGCTTTGTGTTGAAGATGCGTCGGGAGGAGATCGGCTCCTACCTGGGCCTGCGCCTGGAAACCGTCTGTCGCGGCATCGCCCACCTGCGCGACCTGGAGCTGGTGGAAATCACCGGCCGCGACGTCACCATTCAGAACATGGACGGGCTCAAGCAGTTGGTCGCCGGCTGCCATCGTCACCTGCCGTGAGTTGGCCGACGGGCTGGCCACACCGTCACCTTCACGGTGTAATCGCCACTTTCATCACCCCGTCACGCTGGTGCGCAAACAAGTCATAGGCCGCTTCGATGTCATCCAGTTTGAATCGGTGAGTCACCAGCGGTGACAGGTCAACCCTGCCGTTCTGCACAACTGCCATCAAACGCCGCATACGTTCTTTTCCGCCGGGGCACAGGGTGGTAACGATGCTGTAATCGCCCAACCCTGCGGCAAAGGCGTCGAGCGGTATGTGCAGATTGCTCGAGTAAACGCCCAGGCTCGACAATCGACCGCCCGGACGCAGCACGCGCAACGCCGATTCAAAGGTGCCTTGCGTGCCCAGTGCCTCGATCGCGACATCGACGCCGCGCCCGTCGGTCAGGGCCATGATCTGCTCGACCACATCGCCCTCCCGGAAATTGACGACATGGGTTGCTCCCAGACGATGCGCCACCGTCATGCGCTCGGCCACTGCATCGACACCGATGATCGTGCTGGCGCCCTTGAGCCGGGCACCGGCCACCGCACACAGGCCGATGGGCCCCAGGGCAAACACCGCGACGGTGTCGCCGATGCTCACCTCACCCCGTTCGGCACCTGAGAAACCGGTGGACATGATGTCCGGACACATGAGTACCTGCTCATCACTGAGGCCATCGGGAATCGGGCAAAGATTGGCCAAGGCATCGGGCACCAGTACGTACTCGGCCTGGCAGCCATCGATGGTATTGCCGAATTTCCACCCGCCGATGGCCCGGAAACCATGGCGAGTGTCCGGCCCGTCCTGAGAACCACAACCACACAGGCACGCATAACTTTGACCGCTGGGGGTGATGGCGCCGGCAATCACGCGCTGCCCTTCTGCGAATCCGCGCACCTGCGAACCCAGACGCTCAATGATGCCCACTGGCTCGTGACCGACCGTCAGCCCTTTCGCCACCGGGTACTCGCCCCGCAGGATATGTACATCCGTACCGCAAATGGTCGTGGTGGTTATTCGGACCAGAGCGTCCAGCGGGCCGACTTCGGGGATCGGTTTTTCATCCAGCACGATGCGATTGTTTTCGACAAAAATGGCGGCTTTCATGGTGGCCATGAGCATTCTCCTGAGCGATCCGACTCTTGGCCCAGCCTGCGCCGCACTCCCTGAGCGGCACTTGATAATGATCAACAATCGACGACATCCACGACGATTGACCATCCGTCTGTCGTGTTCTGCCGGCCACCCATTGTTTGACAAAGATCAAACGCCCAACTCAGGCACGGCGCAGCCTGTGACCATCGGTTCAAAGCGTCCTGCCAAAGGAGAGTCGTCATGTCAGAGCAATCGCGTTACATGCTGGTCGCCCCACCCCTGATGGAAAACAACCCGGCTTTCGAGCGTGCGGCGGCACTGGCCAAAGCGGCGGGCGCGGCCCTGCACATCGTGGCTTTCGATTACCTCGAAGGTCTGGCGACCGCCAGCATGGTCAACGAGCAAGCACTGGAGCAGATGCGGATCGGCTATATCGAGCGTCATCGTCAGTGGCTCGAAGAGCGGGCGCACTCGATGCGCAAGCTCGGGGTCACCGTCACCACGGAAGTGGTATGGGTGGAACGGCCGTTACAGGAAATCCTCATTCATCTCAGGGAACAGCCCATGGCGGCGCTGATCAAGGCGCTGGAGCCAGAATCGTTCCTTTCACGTTTGATGTTCACCCCGCTGGATATTCACTTGCTGCGCGAATGCCCGGTGCCGCTGCATTTCGTCAGCCATGTCGGGCATGCCCTGCCGCGCAAGATCCTGGCCGCCGTAGATCCGTTCCACCGTGACGGGCAATACGCCGGTTTCAACGACCGGATCCTGCGCGAGGCTGCCAGACTGGCCAGCCTGTGCAATGCCGAACTCGACGTGCTGTATGCCCATGATCTGTCTTCGATCAGCGCCAATGAATTCGGCTTCGACAATGCCTCGGCATTCTTCTCCTCCAGCGCCGCCAAATCGCTGTTCGATGCGCAGGCCGCTGCGTTTCGCGAACTCGCCGAGCGCAACGGCATTCCAGACGAGCGTCAGCACATGGTCATGGGTAACCCGGCCAAGGTGCTCTGCAGTTACGCAAGCGGATATGACATCGACATGATCGTCATGGGACGTGTCGGCCATCACGGCGTAGATCGGCTGGTCGGCAGTACGGTCGAACACCTGCTGTACAAGATTCCGTGCAGCGTTTGGGTCGTAGCGCCCGAACATCTGGCCGACTGAGCAGGCTTGCGCCTCAGGAGCGAGTGCGTCCTCCCAGCATGCGGTCAAGGGTGTCGTCACCCACCCAGTAGTGGTGGAACAGTCCGGCGGCCGCATGCAGACCGATCAACCAGTAACCGGCATTGCCGATCAGCTCATGCCAGTGCTTGAGTTGCTTGGCCAGGTCGGTATCCACCGCCAGCGGCGACGGCAGATGAAAGCCGAAATACGGGAAAGGTTTGTCACCGGTTGCCAGCATCAGCCAGGCCAACACCGGCGTGGCGATCATCAGCCCGTACAGGGCCAGGTGCATCAAGTGCGCGATTGCGGTCTGCCAGGCGGGAGGTTTCGGGGTGATTGGCGGACGCGGCGTCAGGCGCCCGAGCAGGCGTACCCACACCAGAACAAAGATGCTCGCGCCGAACACCCCGTGCAGGCCCATTAACAGGCCCCGCGCTTCGCTGCCTCGGGGCATGAACCCCTTGATTTCAACGCAGGCATATACGCCGACGAACAGCGCCAGCATCAGCCAGTGCAAGGTGATCGACAGTTTTCCATAACGGTTTGCGGGCATGTCGCGGGTCATAGGTGCCTCGTGATTGTTGTGAGCGACGGCCGATTCGTTCGGCCGTCTCGATCGGTTTTTGCCGGGCGAGCCGACGGCGTCACCCTGCCCTGACAGTCTTAAGACAATCTGAAGATCGGTCGTTCGTTAACTTTTTTCACCTTCAGACTTCGTTAAGAAATGGCCCGGATACTCCACTCAAACCTATTGAGGGAGGCGTTCAGCCCATGCCCGATTCTGACTGGAACATTCCCTTGCCCCTGCGTTTTGGCCACAGCGAAACACCGCAGATGCAACTGTCTAGCGCCCAGCCGGGCGACGCTCACCGGACGGCGTTCGAAGCGTTCATTCAACAACGCTTTCGCAAGGCCCACGGCGCCGATATCCGCCATTTCATGCCTGAACTGTTTGGTGTGCACAACGACTCCGGCGACTTGTGCGCGGTGGCCGGGGTACGTCGTGCGCACCTTGAACCGTTGTTTCTTGAACGCTACCTGGACGAGCCGATCGAGCCGTTGATCAGCGCAGCCGCCGACCGTCCGGTGGAGCGCAGCGGGATTGTCGAAGTCGGCAACCTTGCCGCCAGCGACACTGGCAGCGCACGCCTGAGCATCATTGCCATCACTTACGTGCTGGCCATGGGCGGCCTGGAATGGGTGACCTTCACCGGCAATATCGGACTGGTCAACAGCTTCCATCGCCTGGGGCTGAAACCGGTGACCCTGTGCGCCGCCGACCCGGAACGCCTGGGCGATGACCGTCACCACTGGGGCAGTTACTACGAAAGCAAACCCTGGGTGCATGTCGGCAATATCCGCGCCGGCTTCATCCATCTGCGCAATATCGGCCTGTTCAGCCGGCTGGGATTGCCGACGTCTATCGAAGGAGCCTGCCATGTCGCTTGAACGGCAACGATTCCAGGAAACCCTGCGCAGCCATGCAGGGCGCAATGACAACGCTCTGGCATTGTGGGGCGACACGCTGAAAATCAGCTACACGACGCTCTACGCCGAAGTAATGTACCGCCAGCAACGCTTGCGCGATGAAAACGTGAAGGTTATTGCCCTGGCACTGGACAACGGCGTCGAAGCCATACTCTGGGATCTGGCGGCGTTGTTTGAAGGACTGGCCTGCGTGACCCTGCCGCCGTTCTTCAGTCCGGCACAACGCGCCCATTGCCTGGAACAAAGCCAGGCCGAGCGGGTGATCGCCGAACCGGAGCTGGAACCTGAATTACTCGCCGCCGGTTATGAAAAACGCGGTGAATTCTGGTGCCGCGCCTTTGAAGGGCCCGACCGCTTGCCCGCCGGCACCGCCAAACTGACGTTCACCTCCGGCACCACCGGCACACCGAAAGGCGTGTGCCTGAGCGCCGACAGTCTGCTGCGGGTCGCTCGGGAACTGGAAGAGGCAAGCAAAGCGACAGTTCCCCAACATCACGTGGCGTTGCTGCCACTGGCGATCCTGCTGGAAAACCTCGGCTGTTACGCGGCGCTGTACGCCGGTGCGGCCCTGAGCGTGCCGAGCCAGAAAACCCTGGGCATCCAGGGCGCCAGCGGCGTCGACCTGCCGCGCTTGCTTGGATGTTTGGCCAGCCGGGCACCCGAGAGCCTGATTCTGGTGCCGCAATTGCTGTTGTTGCTGGTCAGCGCCGCCGAACAGAAAGCCTTCGATCCGCAATCGCTGCGTTTTGCCGCCGTCGGTGGCGCACGGGTTTCCGAAGACCTGCTCCACCGTGCGCAACGAGTCGGCCTGCCGGTCTACGAAGGTTATGGCCTGTCCGAGTGCGCTTCGGTGGTCTGTCTCAACCGGCCCGGTGCGCGGCGTCCGGGCAGTGTCGGGCAGCCTCTGCCCCACGTCGACGTGCGCCTGGCCGAGGACGGAGAGGTGTTGATCAAAGGCTCGACCCTGCTCGGCTACCTTGGCGAACCGGCGTTCAGTGATGAGTGGTGGCCCAGCGGCGATCTGGGCAAGTTCGACCCGGAAGGTTTCCTCTACCTCAAGGGCCGCAAGAAGCATCAGTTCGTCACCAGCTTCGGACGCAACGTCAACCCGGAATGGGTCGAGTCCGAACTGACCCAGCGCCAGCACATTGCCCAGGCCTTTGTGTATGGCGAGGCCATGCCACACAACCATGCCCTGCTCTGGCCGCACCGTCCGGACTGCACCGATGCACAGTTGGCGGCTGCCGTCGCCGCTGCCAACGAGGCCTTGCCTGATTACGCCCAGGTGCATCACTGGACACGTCTGCAACAACCTTTTACCGCCGCCAACGGCCTGCTCACCGCCAACGGTCGTCCGCGCCGCGATGCCATCGTCGCGCAATACCGCACCGTGCTCACCGAATCCGTCCTTTGCGAGGAAAACGCACCATGAGTTTTTTCGACACCCTGCAAGAAGCCACACAGCAGGAACGCCACGAGCTGTTCAACCTGCCGATCATCCTTGATGCGCTGCAAGGCAAGGTCAGCCTTGAAAGCTATCGCGCGTTTCTCGCCCAGGCCTACTACCACGTTCGTCACACCGTACCGTTGATGATGGCCTGCGGCGCGCGCCTGCCGACGCATCTGGAATGGTTGCGCAAAGCCGTTTGCGAATACATCGAGGATGAATACGGCCATGAGCAATGGGTGCTCAACGACATCGAGGCCTGTGGCGGTGACCGGAACGCGGTGCGTGACGGCCAGCCGTCGCTGCCGATCGAGCTGATGGTCAGTTTTCTCTACGACCTGATCGCCCGAGGCAACCCGGTGGGTCTGTTCGGCATGGTCAATGTGCTTGAGGGCACCAGCATCGCCCTGGCCACCCATGCGGCGGGCAGCATCCGCGAGCGTCTGGCGCTGCCGGAAACAGCGTTCAGTTACCTCAGCTCCCATGGCTCGCTCGACATCGAGCACATGCAAACCTATCGGCACCTGATGAATCAGCTGCAAGACCCGGCCGACCAGGCGGCGGTGATCCATGCCTCGAAAGTCGTCTATCGGCTCTACACCGACATGTTCCGTGGCCTGCCCCGCGACGCGGAGGCTCAACATGCAGCTGCATGAAGCCCGCGTGGTGCTCACCGGTGCCAGTGGCGGCATCGGGCTGGCCATCACCCAAGCCCTGTGCAGCGCCGGAGCCAAGGTTCTGGCCGTGGCGCGTCACCAGGAATCATTGCGCCCGTTGCTCGAACGTTACCCGCAAAACCTGCGCTGGGTTGCCGCCGACCTGACGGTTCTCAGCGACCGCCGCAACGTGCTGGCCGCCGCCGAGGACATCGGCGGTATCAACCTGCTGATCAACGCGGCCGGGATCAACCACTTCGCCATGCTGGAACAGCTCGACGACAGCGACATCAACGCCATGCTGGCGGTGAACATCAGTGCGCCGATCTGCCTGACCAAACTGCTGCTGCCGCTGCTCAAACAGGCCGACAGTGCCATGGTGGTCAACGTCGGCTCGACCTACGGTTCGATCGGTTATCCCGGTTACGCCAGCTATTGCGCGTCCAAGTTTGCCTTGCGCGGATTTTCCGAAGCCTTGCGCCGGGAGTTGGCGGATACCCGGGTCGGTGTGTTGTACGTGGCGCCCCGCGCCACGCGCACCGCCATGAACAGCCCCGCCGCCCAAGCCTTGAACGACGCACTGAAATCCAGCGTCGACGACCCGCAAGCCGTCGCGAATGCCGTGATCCATGCGATCGCCGGTGATCGCCGTGACCTCTATCTGGGCTGGCCCGAGCGCTTTTTCGTACGCCTCAACAGCCTGCTGCCCAATCTGGTGGATCGCGGCTTGCGCAAGCAATTGCCGTTGATCCGTCGCCTGAGTGAAAAACCCGAGAACGAGACGCCAAAACCATGAAAAAACTTCTCGCCTGTGTGTTGTTGGGCGCCCTCAGTCAAAGTGTCTGGGCACTGGACGCCGCCGATCAGCAACGCCTCAACGGCATCCAGCAGAGCTGGGCGCACATCCAATACGAAACACCGGAAAAACAACGGGCCGCCGCGTTTGAACAATTGGCCGTCCAGGCAACGCATTTCGCCACCGAACGTCCGGCCGTCGCCGAGGCCTGGATCTGGAAAGGCATCGTCACCAGCAGTTGGGCCGGTGCCGAGGGCGGACTGGGGGCTTTGGGTAAAGCGAAGGACGCCAAGGCTGATCTGGAAAAATCCCTGACCCTCGACCCCAAAGCGCTGCAAGGTTCGGCCTACACCAGCCTCGCCGCGCTGTACGACCGGGTGCCGGGCTGGCCAATCGGGTTCGGCGACAGCGACAAGGCCGAACAGCTGCTCAAACAGGCCCTGCAACTCAACCCCGAGGGGATCGACAGTCTGTACTTCTGGGGCGATCACCTTTACCGTCAAAAACGCTACGCTGAAGCCAAGGCAGCACTGCTCAAGGCCCAGCAGGCCGCTCCGCGCCCGGGCCGGGAAAGTGCAGACGCCGGGCGCCGCAAAGAGATCGCCGCGTTGCTGGTGGACATAAACAAGAAACTCGACTGACAGGAGTCCGTGTGCGTTTATTACTGATCGAGGATGACGTGGCTCTCGGCGAGGGCATTCATCAGGCGCTGGGGCGCGAGGGCTACACCGTCGACTGGCTCAAGGACGGCAGCAGCGCCCTGCACGCCCTGCTCAGCGAAACCTTTGATCTGGCGGTGCTCGATCTCGGCCTGCCGCGCATGGACGGGCTCGAAGTCCTGCGTCGTCTGCGCGCCAGCGGTTCGAACCTGCCGGTGTTGATCCTCACCGCCCGCGATGCCACCGAAGACCGCATCGCGGGGCTGGACGCCGGCGCCGACGATTACCTGATCAAACCCTTCGACCTGGCCGAGCTCAAGGCCCGTCTGCGCGCGCTGCTGCGACGCAGCGCCGGACGCGCGCAGATGCTGATCGAGCACGCCGGCATCAGCCTCAACCCCGGCACCCAGCAAGTCAGTTATCTGGGCCAGCCGGTGGTGCTCACGCCCAAGGAGTATCAACTGCTGCACGAACTGCTGTCGCCGCCGGGCCGGGTCATGACCCGCGATCACCTGACACAACTGCTCTACGGCTGGAACGAAGAAGCCGAAAGCAACACCCTTGAAGTGCACATTCATCACCTGCGCAAGAAATTCTCCACCGACCTGATTCGCACCATCCGCGGTGTGGGTTATCTGGTGGAGGAGCGTCGATGACCTCGATCCGGCGCCGCACCCTGACCCTGATCATCGGCCTGATGCTCGCCGGTCTGACCGTCCTCAGCCTGTTCAACCTGCACGACAGCAACCACGAGATCGCCGAGGTCTACGACGCTCAACTGGCGCAGAACGCACGCCTGCTCCAAGGCGTGATGCGCATGCCGTTGCCGGGGCAGGAACACACGGATCTTTATCGGGCGTTCAACTCGGCATTGGCCGAAGCAGTGCCCAAGGGTGACGGCCATCCCTACGAAAGAAAACTCGCCTTTCAGGTCTGGAATGCCAGGGGTGAGGTCCTGGTGCATACCGCCAGCGCGCCCTCGTTCAGCACGCCGCCGATGCAGCCTGGCTTCAGCGATGTGGTGGATTTGAACAAGCGCCACTGGCGGGCGTTTGTTCTGCAAGACAATCAGAACGGTTTGCGCATCTGGGTAGGTGAGCGTGGTGACGTGCGGGCCGATCTGGTTGACCGGATCGTTCGTCATACCCTGTGGCCGAACGTGATCGGCAGCCTGATCCTTGCGGCGATGATCTGGCTGGCCATCGGCTGGGGTCTCAAGCCATTGGCGAACATGGCGGCGACCCTGCGCGCCCGGCACAGCGGCTCCCTCGACCCCCTGCAATTGACACCCCTGCCGAGCGAGCTGGAACCGATGCAGGCCGCGCTCAACCGCATGCTCGCGCAGATTCAGGAAGTGCTGGGGCGTGAACGCCGGTTCATCGCCGACGCCGCCCACGAAATGCGCACGCCGCTGGCGGTGCTGCGGGTGCATGCACAGAACCTGCTGGAGGCCGGTACCGAGCAGGAACGCCGCGAATCACTCGAATTTCTGATCGCCGGGGTGGATCGCACCAGCCGACTGGTCAATCAGTTGCTGACCATGGCCCGTCTCGAGCCCAAGGCCGGCGCCCCTGTCAAACAACGCATCGACCTTGGCGATACCGTGCGCAACAGTCTGGTGCAGCTCACGCCGTGGCTGCTGAGCAAGCATCTGGAACTGGCTTTTGATGTCAGCGACCAACCTTTTCCCGCACATGCCGATGCCGCCACCATCGACATTGCCCTGAACAACCTCATCACCAACGCCGCCAACTTTTCGCCGGAGCAAGGCGTGATCAGCGTGCAATTGACCCCCGCGGACGGCTTCTACCATTTGAGCGTTGAAGATCAGGGGCCGGGAATCGATGAAGCGGACCGGTCGCGACTGTTCGAACGATTCTACAGTCGGGGCAACCCCCAGGGTGCGGGGCTGGGACTGACCATCGTCCATACCATCGCGACCCGTCTGGGTGGGCGGATCACACTGGAAAACCGGGTCGAGGGCGGCCTGCGGGCGACGTTGTCGATTCCCGCCGGTTGATCAGGCCTCGCGGCCGTTGAATCATGGCGCTGTCATCGGCGGCGCCTTGCTTTGCAGTGCCATTGAGTCGGCATTGGAGCGCGACATCGTTTCCGGCACCGCCACCCAAAGCAGCCCCAGCGCCGCCATCGCGACCCCCGCCAACGTCAGGAACGCAGCGCTGTATCCCGCCTCCTGAACCACAATCCCCGCCAGGCTGTTACTCAACGCCGCGCCCAGACCAAACACCGTCGAAATCGCCCCCAAGCTGACATTGAAATGCCCGGTGCCCAGCGTCAGGTCTTTCACCACCACCGGAAACAGCGCCCCGAAAATCCCGGCGCCAATGCCATCGAGCAACTGCACCGAAACCAGCCACCACGGATCGTTCGACAGCACATACAACACGCCACGCAGCGGCAGGATAAGGAAGCCCGCCAGCAGCAACGGCTTGCGTCCCCACAGATCGGCTTTCGCCCCCACCAGCAGCGCGATCGGTACCATCACCAGTTGCGCCGCGACGATGCAGGCGGACGTGAGCGGCGTGGCCAGTTGCAGGTTGGCCTGTGCCAGTTTCTGACTCACCAGCGGCAGCATCGCCGCGTTCGCCAGATGAAACAGCGCACAGCAAATCGCGAACATCAACAACGGTCGGTTGGTGAGCAGTACGGAAAAACCCGAAGGCTGCTTGCCCTGCCCCGTTTCGCTTGGCGAAAGACCTCGGGCGAGGTCGTGATCAATGGCGTCTGCCGAAACGAACGAAACGGCAATCACACTGGCCAGCGCCATGACCGCCATCAGATAAAACACCGCGACCGGACCGAACAGGTAAGCGGACAAACCGGCCAACAACGCGGCGCAGGCGTTGCCGGCATGGTTGAAGGTTTCGTTGCGCCCGGTCCTTCGCGTAAACGCTCGAGGCCCCGTGATCCCGAGGGTGATCGCACAAATCGCCGGCGCGAAGATCGAAGCGGCAGCGGCGCTGATCGCCTGCGTCAGCGCCACCAGACTGAACGACGTCACAAACGGCAGCAGCAGACAGCTACCGGTGACCACCAGCGCGGCAATCGCGATCAGCGCCCGTTTGAAGCATGTGCTGTCGACCAGCGCGCCTGCCGGGGTCTGGGTGATGAGCGCGGCGATCCCGGCAATGGTCATGACCAGACCAATGCTTGCCGGCTCCCAGTGGTGGACCGCCAGCAGGTAAATCGCCAGATAGGGACCGAGGCCGTCACGCACATCGGCGAGGAAAAAATTCAGGCTGTCGAGGGACAGGTTATTACGGCGATCGAGATGAGTGGCCACGGGTGTCGTCTTCGTTGTCGAGGTTCTGCGAAATGACTCAACCTCCGCAAACCGAATGACCTTTTGCCAAGCGTTTTAGTTGCATGAAACAGCGGTCGTTACTGCCCCATCAACAACTCGCGCTCGCCTTCGCACAACTCCACCACATAATCCCAAACCACCCGCAACCGCACTGACTTGTGCAACTCGCGCCGGGTACTGATCCAGTAACTGCGCTCGATGCTCTCATCCGGCAACAGCGCCACCAGATCCGGATCCGACGCGGCCATGTAGCAAGGAAGCACCGCAATTCCCAATCCCGAGCGTGCCGCCTGCTGCTGGGCAATCACGCTGGTGCTGTGAAACACCACCCGTGGATTGCGGCAGAAACTGTTGAGGAACATCAGCTCCTGACTGAACAGCAGATCATCGACATAGCCGATCCACGCGTGCCGTCCAAGATCCTCTCGACTGCGCAGCGGCGGCGCGTTGTCGAGATAGGCGCGGCTGGCATAGAGCGCGAGTCGGTAATCGGTGAGTTTGCGGGTGACCAGCATGTCTGCCGCCGGCCGTTCCAGGTGAATGCTGATTTCCGCCTCGCGGTTGAGGATGCTGACGAAGCGCGGCACCGCCACCAGTTCCACTTCCAGCCCCGGATAGCGATCGAACAACCCGATCATGCGACTGGCCAGAAACACAATGCCCAAGCCTTCGGTTACACCGACGCGGATCTTGCCCAGCGGCGCCGTGGACTGGGTGATCTCCTCCTGGGCCAGCAGCGCGACGTTTTCCATGGCTTCGGCATGTTTGAGCAGCGCCTCCCCCGCCGGGGTCATTTCGTAGCCTTGGGCATGCTGGACGAACAGCGCGGTGCCGAGGCTTTTTTCGATGGCCTCGATATGCCGGGCGACGGTGGCGTGCGTGGTGTTCAGGCGGCGGGCGGCAGTCAGCAAACGGCCGCTGCGCTGCAACTCGAGAAAGAACCGCAGGTCGTTCCAGTCGAACATGGCTTGTCCTTGTCGGCTATCGTCAGGGAGCGCTGTTTGAAAACGCACAGCGGCTGCGCAAAAACTAACATTCTTTTGACGAAAGCTAACAACTAGGATGACCGACAACAAAAACAAAAAGCGAGGTCAGGGAATGCAGACTTCCCTCGATGAATTCGATTACATCGTGGTCGGCGCCGGGCCGGCCGGGTGTTTGCTGGCCAATCGTCTGTCGGCGGATCCGCAGCAGCGCGTGCTGTTGCTGGAGGCTGGCGGGCGCGACAACTATCCGTGGATTCACATCCCCGTGGGTTACCTGTTCTGCATCGGCAACCCGCGCACCGACTGGTGCTTCAAGACCGAAGAACAACCAGGCCTCAACGGCCGTGCGCTGAGTTATCCGCGCGGCAAGGTGCTGGGCGGCTGTTCGTCGATCAACGGCATGATCTACATGCGCGGCCAGGCCAACGACTACGACAGCTGGGCTGCCGAAGGCAATCCGGGCTGGGCCTGGAATGACGTGCTGCCGCTGTTCAAGCAGAGCGAAAACCACTTCGCCGGCGCGGCGGACTTTCATGGTGCCCAGGGTGAATGGCGAGTCGAACGCCAGCGCCTGTCGTGGCCGATTCTCGACGCCTTTCGCAGCGCTGCCGAGCAAAGCGGCATCGCCAGCATCGATGACTTCAACCAGGGCGACAACGAGGGTTGCGGCTACTTTCAGGTCAACCAGAAGGCCGGGGTGCGCTGGAATGCGGCGAAGGCGTTTCTGAAGCCGATTCGCGATCGAGCCAATCTCACGGTGCTGACCGAAGTCGAAGTGGATCGCGTTCTGTTCGAAGACGGCCGCGCCTCGAAGGTCAGCGCCCGTTGGCAGGGTCAACAAAAGAGCTTCAAGGCGCGCAAGGAGATCGTGTTATGCGCCGGCTCCGTTGGCTCGCCGAGCATTCTGCAACGCTCCGGAATCGGGCCGCGTCCGCTGCTGGAAAAGCTCGGCATCGGCGTCTCGCATGAGCTGCCGGGCGTCGGCAGCAACCTGCAGGATCACCTGCAATTGCGGCTGATCTACAAACTGGAAAACGCTCGCACCCTCAACCAGATCGCCGGCAGCGTGTGGGGCAAGATGGGCATGGGCCTGCGTTATCTGTACGACCGCAGCGGGCCGTTGTCGATGGCGCCGAGTCAGCTGGGCGCGTTTGCCCGTTCCGGGCCGGAACAGACCTCGGCCAATCTCGAATACCACGTGCAGCCGCTGTCGCTGGAGCGCTTTGGCGAACCGCTGCACAGCTTCCCTGCGTTCACCGCGTCGGTGTGTGATTTGCGACCGCAGAGCCGGGGCCGGGTCGAGATCCGCTCCGCCGATCCGCAAGCAGCCCCGCTGATCCAGCCCAACTACCTCAGCCATCCCGAAGACCTGCGCGTGGCCGCCGACGCGATTCGCCTCACCCGGCGTATCGTCAGCGCTCCCGCCCTGCAAGCCTTCAACCCGGTGGAATACCTGCCCGGCGCGAGCCTGCAAACCGAAGAACAACTGCACGAAGCGGCGGCGAAGATCGGCACGACGATTTTCCATCCGGTCGGCACTTGTCGCATGGGCAACGACGCGGACGCGGTGGTCGACGCTCAGTTGCGCGTGCATGGCGTGCCCGGCCTGCGAATTGCCGACGCGTCGATCATGCCGCGCATTACCTCCGGCAACACTTGTTCGCCTACGCTGATGATTGCTGAAAAAGCGGCACAGCTGATCCTCAACTCTTCACAAGCGACACCGATCCCTGTGGGAGCGGCGGTGCGACGATTCGACTTGCCCGCGAAAGCGGCGGATCATTCAGCAGTGAGTTGAATGGCACACCGCCTTCGGGAGCAAGCTCCACCCCACAAATGACCCGCATCAGATTCACGGACATCGCGCATCACCCGGACACGCAACACCAGTGGAAACAACAAAAACAATCACTGTGAGGGATACCGATATGTCAGAACACGTTCAGCCTCTGGACGCCGTGCGCAGCACGGACGCCAGCCCCGATACCCGAAAGGTCATCTTCGCCTCGTCCCTGGGGACGGTGTTCGAGTGGTATGACTTCTTTCTCTACGGCGCTCTGGCGGCGGTCATCAGCAAGCAGTTCTTCGCCGGGGTCAACGACACCACCGCGTTCATCTTCGCGCTGATGGCGTTCGCCGCAGGCTTCATCGTGCGGCCGTTCGGGGCGCTGGTGTTCGGTCGGTTGGGGGACATGATCGGGCGCAAATACACCTTCCTCGCGACGATCATTCTGATGGGTGTGGCGACGTTCGCGGTGGGCCTGCTACCGACTTACGCCAGCATCGGCATCGCCGCGCCGATCATTCTGGTGGTGCTGCGCATGCTGCAGGGCCTGGCCCTCGGCGGCGAATACGGCGGCGCTGCGACTTACGTGGCAGAGCATGCGCCGATCGGCAAGCGCGGTTTCCACACCAGCTGGATTCAGTCCACCGCAACTCTTGGCTTGCTGCTGTCGCTGCTGGTGGTGCTCGGTTGCCGCTATTTCACTGGCGATCAGTTCGAAGTCTGGGGCTGGCGTATCCCGTTCCTGCTGTCGATCGTGCTGCTGGGCATTTCCACCTGGATTCGCCTGAGCCTGCACGAGTCGCCGGCCTATCTGAAGATGAAAGAGCAAGGCAAGGCCAGCAAGGCGCCGATCCGCGAATCCTTCGGCAAATGGGAAAACCTCAAGGTGGTGCTGATCGCCCTGTTCAGCATCAACGCGGGGCAAGCAGTGACCTTCTATGCCGCGCAGTTCTACGTGCTGTTCTTCCTCACCCAGTTCCTGAAAATGGACCCGGCGGTGGCCAACAGCCTGCTGATCATCAGCGTGGTGATCGGCGCGCCGTTCTTCATCATTTTCGGCTGGCTGTCGGACAAGGTCGGGCGCAAACCGGTGCTGATGCTCGGCCTGCTGCTGGCCACGGCGCTGTACTTCCCGATCTTCAAATCCCTGGCTCACTACGCCAATCCGGCCATCGACCGCGCCAGCCAACAGGCGCCGATCACCGTAGTGGCCGACCCGGCCACCTGCACCTTCCAGTTCGATCCGGTGGGCAAGGCCAAATTCGACAGCCCGTGCGACAAGGTCAAGACCTTCCTGGTCAAGCAAGGCCTGCCCTACTCCAGCGTCGCCGCCCCGGCGGGCAGCACGGTGCAAGTGAGCGTCGGCGATGTGAAACTCGACGGTTTTGACGAGGCGGCACTGCGCGGCGCTATCACCCTCGCCGGCTACCCGCAACAGGCTGACATGCAGCAGATCAACAAACCGATGATCGTGGCCCTGATCGTCGGCCTGATCATTATCTCCGCCATGTGCTACGGCCCGCTCGCGGCGCTGATGGTCGAACTGTTCCCGACCCGCATCCGCTACACCTCGATGTCCCTGCCGTATCACATCGGCAACGGCTGGTTCGGCGGATTCCTGCCGACCGTATCGTTCGCGCTGGTGGTGTACACCGGGGATATCTTCTATGGGCTGTGGTACCCGGTGCTGATTACCGGGGTGAGCCTGGTGGTGGGGATGATCTGTCTGCGTGAGACGAAGAATATCGATCTGGACAAGAACTGATTGATAGACGGGTGGCGGGGGCGCAATGCCCTCGCCACCCTGCGGATTTTCAGACCTCCGCCTCCAGCAATTCAAACTTCACCTGATCGGGATAAAACGCCACGTAGTCCTTGATCTGGCTGACCGAAATCTTCGGATGTTCGTATGTCCACACCGCGTTCGCCCCTTCGTGTCCGGGCACTTGCAGACTGAAATAGTTGGCATCGCCCTTGTACGGGCAGTAGGTGGTGTGGTCGGTGCGGGCGAAGTATTTTTCGTCGATGTCTTCACGCGGGATGTAGTAGACCGGCGGGTAATTGGCTTCGAGCAGCACCAGCGCGCGGGCCGACGCGGCGACCTGGATGCCGTGGAATTTCACAAGGAGGCAGCCTGGCTGCTCGGCAATGGTGATGACGGGACTGGGACCGGAGGTTTTCATCGGGTGCTCCTGACAACGGCTGAGAGACCGGTTCAGGTATAACCCATGCAGCGCGATCCTGTCGGGCTCGCAGCCGAACGGTTTTTTCGCTCACAAAAAACCGCAGCCGGTGAGGGCTGCGGTTTTCCGTTTTCAGATCAGGCGACGATATCGGTCGCCACGGCTTGCCCCACCACACCCACGGCGAAGTCCACCGAACCCTGGCCCGTGAGGTCGATCATCAGGCTGGTCTGGTTGGTCTGTCCGAAGTAGGTGAGGATCGCATCGCCCGCGTGCCCGGTGAAGCCGCTGACGAAGTTCAGCGTGGCTGCGCCGGTGGCGAACCCGGCGATGCCCGACAGGTCGATCTTGTCCAGGCCGCTGGTGAAATCCATGATCCAGTCCGGCGCGGTCATGGTCGAATCACTGGCTGCGCCGAACACGAAGGTGTCCACGCCTTCACCGCCCCACAGCGTGTCACCGCCGCCACCACCGTAGATGATGTCATTGCCGGCACCGCCGATCAGTTCGTTGGCCGCGCTGTTGCCGATCAACAAGTCATTACCGGAACCGCCAATGGCATTTTCCACGGTCACGCCATAGGCGATGGACACGTTGCCCACCAGGCCGCCAACGTCGGAGAACGACCCTTCGTTGAGGTTGATCTTCTGGTTCTGGCTGAAGCCGGAGAAATCCAGGGTGTCGTTACCGCCGCCGTCCCACACCGAGAACACCAGTTTGGAGGCGTTGGAAGTCGCGCTGTAGAAGTCGCGATCAGCGTTGGAGTTGAAGCCGTAAACAGTGTCGCCGGCACGGGTTTCGAGGTTCGCACCGTAGAGTTTCTGCACGGCGACGATATCGTCCATCAGCGGTGCCGAGGCGTAGGCGCCGCTGCCGTCCTTGCTGAAGTTCTGGTCAGTGTTGGCTTCGCTCCAGTAGCTCATCAGGCTGTAGCCACGGGTGTCTTCGGCGTATTTGGCGTCGCCGTAGGTCGGGTTGCCATTGCCGGCGTTGTACGCGCCCGGATGCGACAGGCCAAGGGTGTGACCGATTTCGTGGGTCAAGGTCTGACGCCCGTAGTTGTTGGTGTCCGGGGTCTTGTTGACCTGGTACTGATCGTTGATCAGGTACCACGATTGACCGTCGTAGCTACTGCCCCGCGGCAGGTAGGCGAACGCCGCGCCGCCGGTGCTGACGTCGTAGTTGCCGAAGGTCATGTGGCCGTCGCCGCCCTTGCCTTCGGTGAAGGTCACGTTGGCCACGTCCGACCACGATTGCATCGCCAGCACGGCCTGGGCTTTCTGCTGAGCGCTGAACTCGCTGAAGTTGCCGAGTTTCGGGTTGTAGTTCGACGGTTTGTCGGTCAGGAACGTGTAAGTCAAATCAATCTTGCCGTCGGCATTCTTGTCCTGCCACGACATGCCTTTGCGAAGGATCTCGGCGGCGGCCTGGTCGGCGGTGAACGACGGTTTGCCGTTGACGGTGCCCGTGCCCCGGTCATACAGGTGGCTGAAAGTGTCGACCGCAGTGAAGGCGCTGCTGGCCTGGGAGTAAGGTTGAGACATGGTGTACGTCCTTGTTTCTAAAGAGTCAGTGTCAGACAGAAAAGCGGCGATCTTCTGGCGAGATCGTCCTGTCACTCGCCCTTTTAAGGCGATTCGAACCTGACACAGTGCCGGGCATGAGCGCCATTCAATTTCTCGATAGCGTCCCGGATTGCCCCGACGCGCGCTGTCATGACCGGCAATCCTTTTATCTGTATATCCATACAGATAAAAGTTGCCCCGGCGCCCGAGTCAGGCCATTCTGTGCGCCTCTTCGGGCAATGAGCGACGACGGTGGTTATGCGGCTGTACCTCTGTGAAAAACCTTCCCAGGCCAAGGATATTGCGGCCGTGCTCGGCGCAAAGCGTCGCGGCGATGGCTGCTGGCTGGGAACGGACGTCACGGTGACCTGGTGCATCGGCCACCTGCTGGAGACCGCGCCACCGGACGCCTACGACGCCAAATACAAGCGCTGGGTCCTGGCGGACCTGCCGATCATCCCCGACAAGTGGAAGATGACCGTCAAGCCGCGTACCGCCAGCCAGTACAAGGCGGTCAAGCGCCTGCTCGGCGAAGCCAGCGAACTGGTCATCGCCACCGACGCCGACCGTGAGGGCGAAATGATCGCCCGGGAACTGGTGGAGCATTGCCGCTATCGCGGGCCGATCCGCCGCTTGTGGCTGTCGGCGCTGGACGAAGCCTCGATTCGCAAGGCGTTGGCAGCGCTCAAACCGGGCGCTGAAACCTTCAGCCTGTATCACTCGGCGCTGGGTCGCTCGCGGGCGGACTGGTTGATCGGGATGAACATGAGTCGCCTGTTCACCCTGCTCGGCCGGCAATCCGGCTATCAAGGCGTGTTGCCGGTAGGCCGGGTGCAGACGCCGACCTTGCGACTGGTGGTGGATCGCGACCGCAGCATCGCCGATTTCGTGCCGGTCGCGTACTGGGCCATCGACGTGCAACTGCTGCACCACGGCACACCGTTCATGGCGCAATGGCGTGCACCGAATGAGGCCTGCGACGATCAGGATCGCTGCCTCAATCAGGCCCTCGCCCAGCAAGCGGCCGCTGCAATCAGCAACGCTGCCAGCGCCCGGGTGGTCAAGCTGCGCACCGAGCGCATGCGCGAAGTGGCGCCCCTGCCTTTCGATCTGGGTACCTTGCAGGAGGTCTGCTCGAAGAAGCTCGGCCTCGGCGCCCAGGAAACCCTCGACATCGCCCAGGCCCTCTACGAAACCTACAAAGTCATCACCTACCCACGCAGCGATTGCGGTTACCTGCCCGTCAGCCAGCACGGCGAGGCGCCGGGGATTCTTGCGGCGCTGCGCCAGGCCGATCCGAGTCTGGAAGCCTTGCGCGAGCATCTGGAGCCGCAGCGCCGCTCCCGCGCCTGGAACGACGCCAAGGTCAGCGCCCACCACGGCATCATCCCGACCGCTGCCGCGAAAAATCTCGAGCGCCTGACCGGCAAGCACCGTGCGGTCTACACCTTGATTCGCGCGCGGTATCTGGCGCAGTTCCTGCCCAATCACGAATACGACCGCACTCAGGCCGATTTCGAATGCGCCGGGGAAGCCTTGCGCGCGGTCGGCAAGCAGATCATCGAGCCAGGCTGGAAGCGCGCTTTACCCGAAGCGCTGGCCCCGGCCAAGGGCCGTGAAGCCCCCGCGCCACAGACTTTGCCGCCCCTGACTCAGGGTGCCGAGTGCGCCGTGGCGGACGTCAAGCTCAAGGACCTGTGGACGCAGCCGCCCAAGCCCTACACCGAAGGCGATCTAATCAAGGCGATGAAAAACGTCGCCAAACTGGTGGAAGATCCGCTGCTCAAGCAAAAACTCAAGGACACCACCGGCATCGGCACCGAAGCGACCCGCGCCTCGATCATTCAAGGGTTGCTGGATCGCGGTTATCTGGTGAAAAACGGCAAAGCGCTGTCCGCCACACCCGCCGCGTTCAGCCTGATCGACGCGGTGCCGCGCGCGATTGCCGATCCCGGCACCACCGCGATCTGGGAACAGGCGCTGGACATGGTGCAGAGTGGCGAGATGAGTCTGGAAGAATTCGTCACCAAACAGGCAGCGTGGATGAGCAAGCAAGTGACCCGTTGTGCCGGGCTGAGCCTGACCATCAGCGGCCCGCCGCCTGCCGGCAAGGCCGCTGCGCCGTGGAAAAACAAACGCAAGACCACCCGACGCAAAACCACCGGAACCAGCAAACGCTCGGCGAAACCGGCAGCCAGATAGCCCGCTGCGCGCTACTGTTTCTGCAGTGATGGTCAGGAGGCAGTGGTATGTCGGTCATCGAACTGCGCGCCGCCCGGCGCGACGAACTGGACACCCTCGAAAACCTGATGCAGTTCTACACCTACGACTTCAGCGAGTGGCTGCCGCTGAAGCTCGGCGGCCATGGTTTCTTTCCGATCCAGTTGAAAGGCGATTACTGGCGCCAGCCGGCGACCCGGCCGTTCCTGATCCATGTGGACGGCGAACTGGCGGGGTTCGTGACCGTGGATGACCACATCCTCATCGAAGGCGCCGACTACAACATCGGCTACTTCTTCGTCAGCCGGCGCTGGCGTGGCCAAGGCGTCGCGCAGTTTGTCGCCTCTGCCCTCTTGAGCCACTTGCCCGGTCGATGGCAGATTTTCCATGTCGACGCCAACCGGCCTGCACAGCGGTTCTGGGCCCGGCTCATCCCCGAGCTGAGTAGCGGCGACTTTACCCGCCAGACAAAGACCGTGGACGGCTATCCCTGCACGTTCTACTACCTGCGCAGCCTTTCTCCCGCTGCCTGAACGCCGCTTTTTTCATTCCAGAATGACTTTGTCCGACAATATGTAGTGAGCAAAAATAATCACTACAAAACCGTTGACGGCGTCGTTTGGCTTTTGCATGATGCAGACGTCTCCCCGATCGGGAGCACTGGCAACACGCTTGAGCAAGCTCGTCTGACCGCCGAGCTGTTTTTTCCGGATACACGCTGCCCACAAGGCAGATTGAAGAAGCTGACCTGGCCTGAACGTCCAGTACAAGGACGAGAAGCGCTGGCGAAAATTCTCAAGACGCTTGTGGTCGACCCTGAAAACGTCGTCAAGGAGCCTCCCGGTTTTCGCTGCTTCTCCTCGTTGTGACGCTATTGCGTAGCAGTTATTCAACACGACTACATGCAACAGACGCATGACCCCGTACTTCACACGGGCGACCGCTGACGTCCTGGTTTCGGTGCCAGGGATCAACTAACCGATGGGCTACCTGTATTAGCGAATCAACTTTGAAAGATCACCAGACTGGTCAAGGGGCAATAACATGAATCTGAACAATCAACCTACTATCGAAGAACTGGCTCGTATGTTCGCTGCGCAAAAAGACAGCCACGACAGCCATATTCTATGGATCAGCAAGTCGGGTCAGGTCCATATTGACTGCCTGTCGCCCCATGCTGGTGAAGAAGAGTTCGACCGGAACAACCAGAACCTGCTGGCCCGCCTGAAGATGTACCGCCGCGGCCATGGCTATGTCGGCAAGAAAGCCGCGGCCGACAAGGACTTCATCGGTAATGTTCTGCAGACGCTGAAACAGGCGTGGGAATCAATGCAGAACAAGAACGAAGTCCGGGTGATTGATCGCTTCTGCTAAGTTAAAACTTCAATAAACAAGGGCCTGCTTCCGAATAGGAGCAGGCCCTTTTGTATTGCTCGCAAACAATGCTCATGAACGGGGTTCCAGCACCATCTCCATGAACGCCACCGATGCCGCACTGTGATAGTTGTTCTGGCGCCGCAACAACGCCGCTCCCCGCTGCGGTGCCTCGCTCTGGACATGCAACCGGCGCAATGCCCGGTCATCGGTCGCAATCGCCTCTGGCAACATGGTCGCAATCGGCGCATGCCGGATCACTTCCAGCAACGTGCTCACCGAATTCACCTCGATCTGCACCTTGGGCGTGATGCCGTGCTGACGGAAATACTCGTCAATCGATAACCGCGTGATGAAGTCCGGTGCCAACAGAGCGAAATCCAGTTGCGCAATCTCACCCGGCGTCAGCACCGAAGCGCTGTCATACAACGGATGCTCTCGCCCGACCATCACGCCCAACGTCTCGACAAACGCCGGGATGCATTCGATGTCAGGGTTGCGCACCGGCGTGAAAGCAATCGCGATATCCAGTGAGTCATCCGCCAGCCCGGCCTCGATGTCGTCCATCGACAACTCGAAAATCTCCAGGTGAATCCCCGGATACCGCGCCACGTAGTCGCGCACCAACGGCCCGACCAGATACGCCATGAATGTCGGCGTCATGGCCAGCCGCAGCGAGCCCCGGGAAAGATCCTTCACGTCATGCAACGCGCGCTTACCCGCCTCCAGCTCCACCAGCACCCGTCGCGCGCATTCGATATAGGCCTGACCGGCGTCAGTGGGTTTGACCGAACGCGAGGTGCGATCAAACAGATCCACCCCGAGGCTTTCTTCCAGTTGGCGGATCTGTTGCGACAGGGTGGGCTGCGACACGTGCAGCGCTTCGGCTGCCCGAGTGAAACCGCCGTGATCGGCCACGGCCAGCAGGTATCGCAAATGTCGCAACAGCATGGGACGCTCCATCTATAGGCAGTACTTATGCTTTGCATTGTATATCGGTCTTGGACGCTATGGATCAATCGGCAGAAGATGAATCCCACACAGCAAGCCAACCCCGAAAGGAGAAGCACCATGCAATCCCAAGCCTACAACGACAGCCGCATCGCCCTGACCACCCGCACCCTGGATGCCAAGGCACAGAAGAACCTCTCGTGGCAGGATCTGGCCGACGGCACCGGCCTGAGCCTGGCCTATGTCACCGCCGCCCTCCTCGGCCAGCACCCGCTGCCAAAAAACGCTGCCGAAGTGGTTGGCGACAAGCTTGAGCTGAGCGCCGAAGACGTCGCCGCCCTGCAAATCATCCCGCTGCGCGGCAGCCTCGACGGTGTGCCGACCGACCCGACCATCTACCGTTTCCACGAGATGATCCAGATCTACGGCACCACCCTCAAAGCCCTGGTTCACGAGCAGTTCGGCGACGGCATCATCAGCGCGATCAACTTCAAGCTCGACATCAAGAAAGTCGAAGACCCTGAAGGCGGTTCCCGCGCCGTGGTCACCCTCGACGGCAAGTTCCTTCCGCTGCGTCCGTTCTGATTCCTCCGGGCCCGCCCATCGCGTGCGGGCCCATCCAAAACCTGAATTGCCAAGTCGTCACCCCATCTGTCTGGAGGCTGCCCCATGCAAAAAATTCTGTTGACCCTGGCCCTGCTCGCCGGCCTTGCCGCCCAGGCTCAGGCTGATGAAGAGGCCGTCGCCTACCGCTACGGCATGTCTCTGGACATCGCTGAAGTCGTGAGCATCACCCCGGTCGCCGACATCTGCGGCGTGGTGCCGGTCGAGATGACGTACCTCGACAGCCACGGCGCAAAACACATTCTTCAATACAGCGAATTCGGCACCGGCTGTTCGAACTGAGAGGACTACACCATGAAAAACCTGATCGAAGGCTTCCTGAAGTTCCAGAACGAAGCGTTTCCACAACGCACCGAACTGTTCAAACACCTGGCGACTACCCAAACCCCGGGCACGCTTTTCATCACTTGCTCCGACAGCCGCGTCGTCCCGGAACTGCTGACCCAGCAAGAACCCGGCGAGCTGTTCGTGATCCGCAACGCCGGCAATATCGTGCCCTCCTACAGCCCGCATCCGGGCGGGGTTTCGGCGACAGTGGAATACGCGGTGGCTGTGCTCGGCGTGACCGACATCGTGATCTGCGGCCATTCCGATTGCGGCGCCATGACCGCCATCGCCCAGTGCAAATGCATGGATCATCTGCCCGCCGTCAGCGGCTGGCTACAACACGCCGAGTCGGCGAAAGTGGTCAACGAATCAAGGCCACACGCCAATGACGCGGCCAAGCTGAGTTCAATGGTGCGGGAAAACGTGATCGCCCAACTGGCGAACATCCAGACTCACCCAAGCGTGCGCCTGGCCCAGGAGAAAGGCCTGCTGAATCTGCATGGCTGGGTCTACGACATCGAGACCGGCTCCATCGATGCCTTGAGCGAAGACCGCCGCACCTTCGTCTCACTGGCCGAGCACCCGTCGACGTGCGCGGTCTACGGTCAGGCAGTCGATGCTGCTTGAAAACACAACGCCGCGCCCCTCATTGCGACGGGCGCGGTGTTGTTCCGTTCAGCGTTTTACGCCCAGATCGATTTGCGTCATGCGGCTGCGTACGGTGAACACCCCGTCGCCGGAGAGGATCGCGCTGCGGGCAAACAGACGACCGCTTTCCCAGTTCGAAAGGCCCAGTTCCGGCTTGTTCAGCGCGTATTGGCCATCGACCCATCGGGTGATCCCGTTACCCACGAACGGCGCGTTGACCGCGCTGTAGAAGCGCTCCTGAACCGCTGCATCTTCGCTGATCAACGACACCGTGAATTGCGGGCTGTAGCGATTGAACAGCGCGATGGCCTGATCCAGATCGTCGACGATCATCAGGCTGGTTTCCGGGGTTTCTTCCCATTCCCACTCGCGACCCAATTGCGCTTGCGGCAGCGGTTCGGCCAGCGCTTCGGTCTGGTAACCCTCGGCGCGATAGACCTCGACCGTCGCGTTCTGCCAGTCGCTCGGCAGGTAGCTTTCGCTGCCTTCGACGATGTGCAGTTTGCAACCCTGACCACGCGCAGCACCGGCCTGCTGCAAGGCGTCGAGGAACAGCGGCACCAGTTCGGCAGCACGCTCGCGCTGGATCAGGCAGACGTTCAGCGTGTTGCAAACCTTGCGATCCAGCGAGTTGCGCACCACCGCGGCAAAGCGCCTGGCGTCGGCATCGCGATCGGCGATCAGCCACGCGCCACCAGTGCCGTGCAGGCTGACGGCGGTGCCGGCCTGCTGGGCGATGCTGCCCAGCTGACTGACCGCGCGGCCCGAACCACGGGCCACGGCCAGCGACAGACGCCGATCGGCGAACATCGCCCAACCGGCGGCGTGGTTGACGCTCTCCACCAGCGACACCGCACCCGCCGGCAGACCGGCATCGGCCAGCGCCGGATTCAAGGCATGGGTAACGATGGCTTGCGCGGTGCCCAATGCATCGCTGCCAATGCGCAGCACCGCCGTGTTGCCGGTGCGCAGTACGCCAGCGGCGTCGGCGAAGACGTTTGGCCGGCCCTCGAACACGAACGCGACGATGCCCAGCGGCGACACGACCTGCTCGACCTTCCAGCCCTCATGCTCGACGCTGCTGATGACTTTGCCGCGGGTGGCCGGCGCATCACGCCAGGCACGCAGGCCGGCGATCATGTCGCGGCGCATGCGCTCGTCGGCGAGCAACCGGGTAGTGGAACGGCCGCGAACCTTGGCCCGTTCGATGTCGGCGAGGTTGGCGGCTTCGATCAGTGCCCAGGCGTCCGGGTTTTCCAGGCGTTGGGCGAACAGATCGAAGAAGCGGCTGATGGCCTCATCCGACACCGCGGACAACGCAGTAAACGCCGCCGCTGCACGCTCGATCGCCACCGACGCGGCCTGCTGATCCACCACCGGAATCAGCAACAGCTCGCCGCTCACCTGCTCCACCAACAGGTGATCGCCGGGTCGGAAACGCTCGGCCAGTTCGGGGCTGACCACGGTGACGCGGTTACCGGCGAAAGGGATAGGCGTGCCAGCGACGAGACGTTCGAGCGCGAGAGACATGGAGCAGATTCACCATATTGAGGGCGGCCGGAAAATGTATAGGTTGGCCTCCCTCAAAGCAACACGGGCTCAGAACACCGACCAGCCAATCCGCGAACTGAGCATTTCCAGCGCCGCCATCCCCGCCAGCGAGTTGCCCGCCGTGTTCAGTTCCGGCGACCACACGCACACCGTGAACTGCCCCGGCACCACCGCGACGATGCCGCCACCGACGCCGCTCTTGCCCGGCAGACCAACGCGATAGGCAAAGTTACCGGCCTCGTCGTAGAGGCCGCTGGTGGCCATGATCGAGTTGACTTGCTGGGTCTGGCGCCGGCTCAGAATCTGCTCGCCGCTGTGTTTGCAGAAGCCGTCGTTGGCCAGGAAGCAGAACGCCCGAGCCAGGTCGATACAGCTCATGCGCAGCGCGCAATGGCTGAAGTAGCTGCGCAGCACCGCTTCAACGTCGTTGTGGAAATTGCCGAAGGATTGCATCAGATACGCCATCGCCGCGTTGCGCGCGCGGTGCTGGTACTCGGAGTCGGCGACCTTGCCGTCGACCATCACCTGCGGGTTGCCCGACAGCCGCCGGACGAAGTCGCGCATCGACAAGGCCGGTGCGGCAAAGCGCGACTGATTGATGTCGCAGATCACCAGTGCCCCGGCATTGATGAATGGATTACGCGGACGGCCGCGTTCGAACTCCAGTTGCACCAGCGAGTTGAACGGCTGGCCGGACGGCTCGTGGCCCAGGCGTTCCCAGATTGCCTCGCCGGAATGTTCGATGGCCTGCACCAGGCTGAACACCTTGGAAATACTCTGCACCGAGAACGGCGTCTCGGCGTCGCCGGCGCAATACATCTCGCCGTCGTTGCCATACACGGCGATGCCCAGTTGATTGGCCGGCACGGTGCCGAGGGCGGGAATGTAGTCAGCCACCTTGCCCTGCCCGATCAGGGGCCGGACAGCGTCAAGGATCTCGTTCAACAGCGCTTGCATGCCGGGTCTCGAAGTCTCGCCCCATGGGATTGCGGGGACACCGTGGCTAGACGCTGCGGGGCTGAGGCAAATCACACATTCGGAATAATTGGAGATCCATTGTGGGAGCGAGCTTGCTCGCGATGAGGCCAGTACAGCCAGCATCCTCGGCGCCTGAGCCACCGCCATCGCGAGCAAGCTCGCTCCCACAATTTTTGAGCAGTCTGTGTATCGCAGTGTGTACGGCTCGATGCCCGACACATCCCGCGCACAAATCCGGCCCTTCGCGACACATCAGCGATACAGCCCGGCGTTCAAATGAACCTGTCGATCGGCAACACCGATCAAGCCTTTGAACTCACACCTCGCATCGGAGATTCACCATGACCAAGCTTTCGAAAACTTCCCTCACGCTGGGCCTGCTGCTTGCCGGTGGCCTGGCCCTGTCCAACGCCGCTTCGGCTTCCGAAGCGTTCAGCGTCAAGCAACTGGATCACGGCTACAGCCAGACCCAGGCCAAGGCCGACTCGGCGGAAAAAACCTCGGAAGGCAAATGTGGCGAAGGCAAGTGCGGCGCCGGCGAATAACCCTTTGCACGGGGTACGTCGGTGCCCCGTTTTCTTTTGAATGGATGGAGCCTTGCCATGACCACAGCTCTCTCGTCGGCCGTCAAAGGCCTGCATTTGACCCTCGACCGCGCCGGCCAGTGGCTCGCACCGCTGACCTTGCGCCTGTTCATCGCCTGGGAATTCTTCGAATCGGGGCTGGAGAAATTCAACGGCCAGAACTGGTTCGAAGACATTCAGGAGCGTTTCCCGTTTCCCTTCAATCACTTGCCGGCGACGCTGAACTGGGAGCTGTCGATGTGGGCCGAGCTGATCTGCGCCTTGGCGATCCTGATCGGATTCGGCACGCGGATTTCGGCGATTTCGCTGATGGTCGTGACCGTCGTCGCCACCGCAGCCGTGCACTGGCCGGCGGACTGGTCATCGTTGAGTGAACTGGCTCAGGGGTACGCGATCACCAACAAGGGCTTCGGCAACTTCAAGCTGCCGGCGATCTACCTCGCCGCATTAATGCCGCTGGTGTTTGCCGGGGCCGGCAAGTTGAGCGTGGATGCCTGGCTGGCGCGCTTGTTCTGGAAACGCGCCAGCCGCTGAGGATCAATGCGCCCGATCCAGCCCGGCCAGCAGCGCGCTGTCCCGGCTGTAGATGTCCGGTGCGTAGAGCACGCGACCATGGTCGTCGGCCTGGGCCGTCCAGTAAGTCATGAGGATCGGCACCGGATTGCTCAGGCGGAATTCATGGGTGGTTCCGGTAGCGAGCAAGGTATCGGTGCGCGCCTTCTCCGCCGGGCTGAGCAGGAAGTCGCGCAGCTTCATCGGATGCTCGACCCGCACGCAGCCGGAACTGAACGCCCGTGGTCCCTTGTCGAACAGCGCCTTGCTCGGCGTGTCGTGCAGGTACACCGAAAACGGGTTGGGGAAACGAATGACCATTTGCCCCAGCGGGTTGCGCGGCCCGGCGTCCTGACGCAGGAGGATGTTGCCGGGGTTGTCCCAGTCGATGTCGGCGGCGGCCAGCGGCTGGCCATTGGCGTCGAGCACTTGCAGGTTCTGGCGGCTGAGGAAGGTCTGGTCCTTGCGGATTTCCGGCAGTTTGTCTTCCTTCCAGATGGTCGGCGGCACGGTCCAGGTCGGGTTCAGGGTCAGGCGCGTGACCCGGGATTTGAGCAGCGGGGTCTGGCGTTCGGCGCGCCCGACCTGGGTGCGGGTGTGCCACACCGGCAGGCCACCCTGATAAAGCGTCAGTTCGGCAGCGGCGACATTGACCAGCAAACCGTCCGGCTCCATGTCCTGGGCCATCCAGCGGAAACGTTCAAGGTTGACCCGCAACTGTTCGCGACGGGTCAGCGGACTGATGTTGAGCTCGGCAATCGTTCCCGGCCCGACCACCCCGTCGGCCTGCAACGAATGGTTGGCCTGAAAGCTCTTCACCGCCTCGACCAATACGCCGTGATAAGCGTTGTCCGGCGTGCCGACCAGGCTGCTCAGGTAGCCTTCGCTGTAGAGCCGCCGGGCCAGTTCCGGTACGCGTTTGTCTTCCATGTCCGGACGCAGCAACGGGCCGTTGCCCACTGACGTCCATTGGGGCAAGGCTTTCAGGCGTTGAGCGGCGTAGAGATGACGCAGGTTCTGGTACTGCGCCAGTTGCGGGCGTGCCAGATCGAAGGCGGCCGCAACGTTGTGCACGCCCGGAACGGCGATGGCAAGCAATTCGGCCTGACGGTCGCGTGGCGTTTCGTCGGAATGCCACAGCGGTTCGAAGTGCGATTGCAACAGGAGACCGTAATGCAGATCCTGCAGGGCTTGCAGGTAGTAACGGCTGATCTGGATGTCGGCGCACAGTTCGCCGTCCTGCGGGGCGGTGAGCGCCACCGGATAGCGTTTCGGGTTCAGGCCATCGTCGGCCAACAGCTGCAATTGCGCATGCAAGGCGGGCAATTGCCCGCCATCGGCCCACACCGGCAGCCAGTCCTGCTGCTGGTAGAACGCGCGCAATTGATCCAGCGCCGGACCATTGAGGCTGGTGCCGATCGTCGGGCACGCCTGCGGCAGGCTGATCAGCGCAGCCTGCAACGGGCTCTGCGGCTCGACAGGCATTTGCGTCGGTACGGGCGGTAGCGTCGGGAGCCCCGGCAACGGCTCTTCGGCACAAGCGACAAACGGCGCAGCGAGCAAACAAATGCTCAAGTAGCATGCGTACTTTTTGAACAACTGCTTTACTCCAATCCATGGCCGTCCTGATTGACGGTCAACCTTACCTCAGGTGCGGTGAACAGTCAGGCCCGATTCGCGGGCTTGCCGGGAACGACTGGACGTCAGGAGCCTAAGTGCCAAACAAGTAGCAAGTGGAGACTCACGTTAAATGTTGACGTTTTTGCGCCGACTTCTGCTGACTGCCACCGCCATTGGCGTGCTGACCAGTCCAGCCTTTGCCGCCGGCACCTCTTCGCCGGTTCTGTACACCAGCCTCGCGCACGCCGCTCCGGAACTCAATCCCCAGGCGCTCAAAGGTGCCTTGAACGCCATGCAATGTGCGATCAACAACGGCGCGAAGCAGTCCCGTCACCTGGCGATCATCGATTATTCGCAGCCGTCCACCGAGCGCCGGTTGTGGATCTTCGACCTGACCCGGAAAAAACTGGTGCTGCGTGATCTGGTCGCCCACGGCTCGAATTCCGGGGAAAACTTTGCCACCCGGTTTTCCAACCGTGAAGGCAGCTTTCAGTCCAGCCTCGGCCTGTTCCGTACCCAGGAAAGTTACCAGGGCACTCACGGTTACTCGCTGCGCATGGACGGTCTGGAGCCGGGCATCAACGACATGGCCCGCGACCGCGCCATCGTGATCCACGCCGCCGACTATGTGAACCCGTTCTGGAGCAAACGCACCGGTCGTCTGGGCCGCAGCCAGGGTTGTCCGGCCGTGCGACCGCAAGTCGCCAAACGGGTGATCGACAGTCTGAAGAATGGCCAATTCATGTTCTCCTGGTACCCGGATCAGCAGTGGCTGAAATCCTCGCCGTATCTCAACTGCCAGCCGCAACAGATCGCGAGCATTCTCAGCACCCACGCCAGCTGAATACTCTGTGGGAGTGCGCTGGCTCCCACAGGTTCGTTTTATTACAGATTTGTCATCGAGTTGTCGGTTTGCCGAGCGGATCGCCCGGTAGCTTGAAGTTGTCCCGGCCAGAACGCCGATCAACTTCAACGACTCGAGTGACCCATCATGAAAACCCTGATCCTCGCCTTCACCGCCCTCCTCGCCACCGGCTCCGTGTTCGCCGCGCCTGCACCGGACGCCGCCGTCATTCATGACAAAACCGGTTTCTTCGTGCACCTGGATGTCGACAAAGTCATCTCCAGCACCGATATTTCCCAGGCTTGCGGCGTGATCCCCGCGCAACTCAAATACCTCGACCACCAGGGCCGTGAACATGTGCTGGACTATCAAGTGCAGGGCAGCGGCTGCACCAACGACCATTGAGGCACAGTGCCGATGAATATCCTTGTTGTCGAAGACGAACCCAAGGCCGGCAATTACTTGCTCAACGGCCTGCAGGAACTGGGCTACAGCGTGAGCCTGGCCCGGGACGGCGCCGACGGTCTGCACCTGGCGCTGGAGTTCGACTTCGACGTGATCGTGCTGGACGTGATGATGCCGAAAATGGATGGCTGGGAAGTCCTGCGCCGACTGCGCAAGGAAGCCGACACGCCGGTGCTGTTCCTGACCGCCCGCGACGACATCGCCGACCGGGTCAAAGGCCTGGAACTGGGCGCTGACGATTACCTGATCAAGCCGTTTTCCTTCGCCGAACTGGTGGCGCGCCTGCGTACCCTGACCCGACGCGGGCCGATCCATGAAGAAGAGCATTTGCAGGTGGCCGATCTGCAGATCGACGTACTCAAACGCCGAGTCAGCCGTGCCGGCAACCGGATCACCCTGACCAACAAGGAATTCGCCTTGCTGCAACTGTTCGCCACCCACACCGGGCAAGTGCTGTCGCGCTCGCTGATTGCCTCGCGGGTATGGGACATGAATTTCGACAGCGACACCAATGTGGTCGATGTCGCCGTGCGCCGCCTGCGGGCGAAGATCGACGATCCGTTCCCGCTCAAGCTGATCCACAGCGTGCGCGGCATCGGCTACCGCTTCGATACCCAGCCATGAAAATCGCCGGCACGTATTCGTTGACGTTACGCCTGGCGCTGGTCTTCGCGGTGCTCGCCTTCGCCGCGCTGGCGGGCCTCGGCGCGGCGCTGTACAACCAGCTCGAAGAGCAACTGACTCGCCGCGACGACATCCAGTTGGTCAGCCGCATCGATCAGTTGCGCACCATCCTCAACGACAGCAACACGCTCGAGCTGATCAAGACCAAACCGGCGCTGTTCCAGAACATGCTGGGCAACCGCGAAGCGCTGCTGACCATCGGTGCGCCGGGGCAACCGCCCTTGTTCGTGGTCAACCCCGGCGACCTGGCACTGCCAAGCGTGCCCGCCGTACCGATCGACCATGTCATGGCGCTCAACGACGTGCAGCATCTGCCGAGCATCAACGGCGTGCCGTTCTCGGCGGTGGCGGCCAGTATCGACTCCGGCGACCAGGGCAATCTGCAGGTGCTCATCGCCAAGGTGATGAGCGAACGTACGGCGATGCTCGCCAATTACCGGCTCAGCGTGTACGGCCTCGCCTCACTGGCGGCGATTGTGCTGGCGCTGGTCGGTTGCCTGCTGGTGTATCGCGGCTTGCTGCCGTTGCGGCGGATTGCCCGGCATGCCCACGGGATCGGCATCGCCAACCTCGGCGAACGCCTCGACCGCCAAGGCACGCCCCGGGAATTGCAGCCAATGATCGAGTCTTTCAATGCGATGCTGGACCGGCTCGACCGAGGGGTTGCGCAACTCAGTCAGGTTTCCACCGACATGGCCCACGAACTGCGCACGCCGATCAACAACCTGCTCGGAGAAACCCAGGTCGCCCTGCAACAGAACCGCAGCGTGGACGCCTATCAGCAGTTGCTCGCCTCCAACGTCGAGGAACTCGAACGGCTGGCGCGGATGCTCGACAACATGCTGTTTCTCGCCCGCACCGACCCGGCCAGCGCGCTGAGCCAGCGTCAGGAGCTGGACGCCTGCGACGAGATGCAGCGCATCGCCGATTACTTCGAAGGCCTGGCCGCCGATGTCGGTGTCACCATCGAGGCCCGTGGCAGCGGCGTGATCTGGGCCGAGCCGATGCTGCTGCGTCGGGCCCTGGCCAATCTGTGCGCCAACGCGATCAAGTACGGCGCGGCGGACTCGACGTTGCAAGTCGAAGCCATCGCCGAAGCGGACGGCAGCTATCTGCGAGTGCGCAATCAGGGCGCGACCATTGCTCCCGAACACCTGTCGCGACTGTTCGAACGCTTCTACCGCGTCGATCCGTCCCGCGAACGCTCGGCCCAATCCAACGGACTGGGCCTGTCGATCGTGGCGACCATCATGCAGTTGCATCAGGGCCGCTACAGCGTCAGCAGCGCTGATGGCGTCACCTGCTTTGAACTGTTCTTTCCGGCACGGGAGACGCGAGACGCAAGTGTGTGAAGGCGCCAAGGACAAGCGCCGCGAACATCAACGCCGTGGCCACACCGAAGGTCATGTGCAAGCCGCCCGCGATGACCGCGGCCGGCGCCTGGGTCGGATCATCCGTGGCCAGGGCGAACACCGCGCCCATCGCTGCCGCCCCGGTGATCAAGCCCAGATTGCGCGACAGTCCTAGCATGGCCGAGACCACGCCGCGCTGATCCTGAGCAACCCCGGACATCAACCCGGTGTTGTTGGCGGCCTGGAACAGCGCATAACTCAACGCCACCACCGTGATCGGCAGCACATAGGCAAACACCCCGAAACTCATCGGCAACAGCGCCAACAGACCACATCCACAGGCCATTCCGAGCAACGCACCCGGCACCATCCGCCGCGCCCCGAAACGATCCACCAGCCGCCCCGCCGGTACGCCGCTGAACGCCGCCAGCAACGGCCCGATCGACAACACCAGACCGACCTGAGTGCTGGAAAGACCCAGCCCTCGGCTCAGGTAAAACGGCCCGACCACCAGCGTGGTCATCATCACTGTCGTGACCAGCAACGTCAGCGCCAGACTGCTGCTGATTCGCGTGTCGGTGAACAATGACAGGTGAATCAGCGGCGCCTTGCTCCGCTTCTCGACCAGGATGAACAACCCCACGCCCGACAGACTGAGCAACAGCAACGTCGGGGTGAGGCCTTCAATCGTCATCGCCAGTGCATAGGCCGCCAGCGTCAGCATCAGTACGGCGGTGCCGGGATAATCAAATGCAACTCCCGAGCGCACGATCCGGTCCTTCGGCAAATAGCGATACACCAACCATGCGTTGAGCAAGCCCAGCGGTACGTTGATCACGAAGATCGACTGCCAGCCGACATGCGCCATCAACAGCCCACCGAGCGACGGTCCGAGGGTGGTGCCGGTGGCGGACATCGTGGCCAGCAACCCCATCGCACTGCCGGCCCGGGACTTGGGCACCGCATCGGCCACCAGCGCCACCGTCAGCGCGAACATGATCGCCGCGCCAAGGCCTTGCATCGCCCGCGCACCGATCAGCCATGCGAGGCTCGGTGCCAGTGCGCAGGCCAGCGAGGCGGCGGTAAAGATGCCGATACCGATCAACAGCAAGCGTCGCCGCCCGAAGCCGTCCCCCAGTCGCCCGACGCTGACAATCAACGTGGTGACCGCCAGCAGATAGGCCAGCACGATCCATTGCACTTGCTGAAAGGTCGCATCGAACGCTGCCGCCAGCGTGGGCAGTCCGGCGTTGGCGATGCTGGTGTCGAGTGACGGCATCAACATCGACAGCGCCAGACTGGTCAGCGCCCAGCGGGCTGAGGGGTTCAGGGGTTCTCGGTGCATGGGAGGCTCACAGGGCAGAAGTCATGCGGCATAGCCTGAGCCTCGACAATACAAGGCGCAAGACGCATGCTTTGCACTTGATACCTGCATGGAACGCCATGTCATGAATGCACCGGATCTGAACCTGTTGATCACCCTCGACGTGTTGCTGAGCGAAGGCAGCGTCGCCCGCGCCGCCGAGCGCCTGCGTTTGAGTCCGTCAGCCATGAGCCGCGCGCTGGCCCGGCTGCGCGAAACTACCGGAGATCCGCTGCTGGTGCGCGCCGGCCGAGGACTGGTGCCGACCCCACGCGCACTGGAGCTGCGCGACCGGGTCAGTTATCTGGTGCAGGAAGCCGAAGCGGTTTTGCGGCCGGCAGAAGTGCTCGATCCCGGCCAATTGCGGCGCACGTTCACCCTGCGCAACACCGACGGTTTTGTCGAAACCTTTGCCGCCGCCCTGCTCGCCCGCATCGCCGAAGAGGCACCCAACGTGCGTCTGCGCTTTGTGCAAAAGGCCGACAAGGACAGCACGCTATTGCGCGCAGGCCGGGTGGACCTGGAAACCGGCGTGGTCGACGACAGCACCGACCCGACGCTGCACAGCCGGATCCTGTTCCGCGATCAGTGGATCGGTGTGGTGCGTGAGGGGCATCCGTTGAGCATCGGCAAGGTCAGCGCCAGACGTTTTGCCGCAGGCCAGCACATTCTGGTGTCGCGACGCGGGCGCAGCGGCGGCCCGGTGGACGAAGCATTGCTCGCTTTCGGCCTGACGCGGGATATCGTCACCTCGTTCGGCGGGTTTTCAGCGGCGCTGACGCTGGTCCGTGAATCAGACCTGATCGCCACCGTCCCGGAACGTCACACCAGCAAACTGCGAACGGGCCTGCACAGTTTCGCCCTGCCATTCCGGATGCCGGACATCAGCGTGTCGATGCTCTGGCATCCGCGCATGGACGCCGACCCGGCGCACCGCTGGCTGCGCAATTGTGTGCGCGAAGTCTGCGCCTAACGCGCATCCCCGCCATTGGGTTTATAAAACAGGAATTTCCTGGTCTCGGCGGTCCTGATGTATTCCTTGGCCCAGCCCGGATGAACGTTGCGATCGTGGAAATACAGCGCGCCGTGGGTGCGGTCGGTGAGCTGACGGTTCAGGGCCTTGCCGGCGATTTCCTTGGCCAGCGCATACTCGGCATCTTCCTTGACCTGATCCGGACGCCCGTCGCACCACCAGGAGAACTGGCAACTCTTGCTTTCCGAGCCCTGCTTGACCACCTCGCACACCGTGCCTGGAAAGCCGTCATGCCCGAGGCGATTCATCACCACGCTCGCCACGCCTTCCATGTCGGCATTGTCCTTGCCCTTGGCTTCCCAATAGATGCTGCGTGCCAGACAGGTGATCGGGTCGTCCAGCGGTGCGGCTCCGGCGGGGTCGACCGCCTGAGCCTCGGTCGGGGTGATGGCTTCGGATTTGGGTGCCGGGGGCGCGTCGGGTTTGTCGGCGGCCTTCTCTTCCAGTACCTCGGCTTTCGCTTCGGCCTTTTCCTTGATCGGCGCCTGATCAGTGGCCAGTGCCGCGCCGCTCAGGAGGGTCAACGCAAGACAGCAAAGCAACCCGTTCAATCGCATGATCGATTCTTCCGAAAGCGCCCGTCGCGGGCAAACTGTTACGTGGTTGAGACGCCCGGTTTGCGGGGTCTTCGCAGAGTGTAGACGGCAAATTGCACGGAATCGTTCGGTAGAAAATTCCGCGCGATGAAGAAAAAGACATTGCACGAACCGGGGCCCTTTCGCGCATGATGTGCGCACTCAGCCCAAGGGAGATTTCCATGCGCTTCATGCCATCCGTTCTGCGACTCGCCGCGTTGTCCGTGGGCCTGGCGTTGGCCACTTCGGCCATGGCCGCCGACGAGTCGCAATTGATCGAATCGATCAACAGCTACCGCAGCCAGCCGCAGCGTTGTGGCAGCCAGGCGTCCAGCGAATTGCCGCCACTGTCGGCCGATCCGCGCCTGATTCTGCCGGCAAGCGGCGTAGTGGATTTGCAGCAGGCGATGTCCAGCGCTCGCTACCCGATGGTCAACGTGCAGGCGATCACCCTGAACGGGCCACGGGATGCGGCGTCGGCGATGAAGGCGATTCAGGAGAGCTTCTGTCAGGTGGTGCTGGATCCGCAGTTCGTCGATATCGGCGTCAGCCGCGCCGACCGTGACTGGCGCATCACTCTGGCCCGGCCACTGCTGTCTGCCCGCCTCGGCGACGGTCAGGCTGAAGGCCAGAAACTTCTCGAACAACTCAACGCCGCCCGCGCCCAACCGCGCCAGTGCGGCGGTCAGGCATTCGCAGCGACTGCGCCGCTGGCATGGAATGCCGTGCTCGGCGGCGTCGCCCAGGAACACAGCCGCGAGATGGCCAACAACAATTATTTCGACCACAAGGACCGCAACGGCGGCACTCCCGGCGACCGCGCCGAACTGGCCGGCTACAGCGGCCAGCAGGTCGGCGAGAACATCGCCGCCGGGCAGGACACGGTGCAGAAAGTCGTTGCCGGCTGGCTCGCCAGCCCCGGCCATTGCGCCAACCTGATGAACCCGCAGTACCGCGAAATGGGTGCTGCTTACGCAGTCGATCCGAAGAGCAGCGCCGGCATTTACTGGACCGCGATGTTTGGTGGCGAGTAAATATTAAAACCACCACAGGACTCAGTGGTGGACTCAGATTTGGGCAATAAAAAACCGGAGCCAGGCTCCGGTTTTTATGCTCAGTGAGTCCTCATCCCCGCCGCATACATCGCCAGTTTCAACAGACTCGCCACTACCGCCAGCGATACCACGCTGCCAAACCAGATCAGCAGCAGCCAGCCCAGGCGCTTGTACCAGGGGCTGGATTTCACCTCACGCGAATCAATGATAGCCATCGCCAATCCTCACTTTGCCGCGGAACACGTAGTAGCTCCAGAAGGTGTACATCAGGATCACCGGCAGGATGAACAGCGCGCCGATCAGGGCGAACAGCTGACTGGTGGCCGGTGAGGCCGCCGCCCACAGGCTGACCGACGGCGGAATAATGTTCGGCCAGATGCTCAGCGCCAGCCCGATGTAACCGAGGAACATCAGCACCAGGGTGAACACGAACGGCCAGTGGGTGTGTCGCTGCCGTAGCGAACGCAACAGCCCGAACAGCGCCAGTACCGCCAGCACCACCAGCCCGGCGAACACGGTCAGGTGCGCATGATTGAACCAGCGAGTGGCCAGTTCCGGGTGCAGTTGCAGCGTCCACGCGCCGATCACCACCACCATCGCCAGCAACAGCCACGCCAGCGGACGGCTGTAGTGACGCATCCGCGACTCCAGCATGCCTTCGGTCTTGACCAGCAGCCAGGTGCTGCCGAGCAAGGCATATGCGACCACCAGACCGACACCGCAGACCAGCGGGAACGGCGCCAGCCAGTCGAGACCGCCACCGGCAAACTGCCGATCCACGACCGGAATTCCCGCCACATACGCGCCAATCACCACGCCTTGGGAGAACGTCGCCAACAGCGAACCGCCAATGAATGCCCGGTCCCACAGATGACGTTTTTCAGCCGGTGCCTTGAAGCGAAACTCGAACGCCACACCGCGGAAAATCAAACCCGCGAGCATGAAGATCAGCGGCAGATACAGCGCCTCCAGAATCACCCCGTAAGCCAGCGGAAACGCGCCGTACAACGCCGCGCCGCCGAGCACCAGCCAGGTTTCATTGCCGTCCCACACCGGTGCGACGGTGTTCATCATCACGTCGCGTTCCTGCTCGTCGCTGATCATCGGGAACAGGATCCCGAGGCCCAGATCGAAGCCGTCCATGATCACGTACATCATCACCCCGAAGGCAATGATCACGCCCCAGATCAACGAGAGATCGATACCTTGGATACCCATGACTCAACGCTCCTTTTTCAGTGGATCCGGGTCGCGGATTCGAGGTTGTCGGTGACCGCCGAAAGTGGCCGGCGCGGGGTCTGGACCTGAGTGCCCTCAGGCGGGTGTTCGTGGTGCGGCTGCGGGCCTTTGCTCACCAGTTTCATCATGTAGCCGATGCCCACGGTGAACACCGAGCAGTAGATGACAACGAACAGCGCCAGCGAGGTGCTCATCTGCGCTACCGAGTGGTGGGACGCGGCGTCATGAGTGCGCATCAGGCCATACACCACCCACGGCTGCCGCCCGACTTCGGTGGTGATCCAGCCCGCCAGCAGCGCGATCAGACCGCTCGGCCCCATCAGCAGCACCAGCCGCTGGAAGCCGCGATGCCGGTAGACCTTGCCGTTGCGCCGCAGCGCCAGGCCCAGCACACCGACCAGAATCATCAACATGCCCAGCCCTGCCATCACGCGGAAGCTCCAGAAGATCACGGTCGAGTTCGGCCGGTCTTCTTTCGGGAAGCTCTTGAGCGCCGGGATCTGCTTGTCGAGGCTGTGGGTGAGGATCAGGCTGCCGAGGTACGGAATCTCGATCGCGTACTTGGTTTTCTCCGCCTGCATGTCCGGGATGCCGAACAACAACAGCGGGGTCGGCTCGTTGTCAGCGTTTTCCCAGTGGCCCTCGATGGCGGCGATTTTTGCCGGTTGGTGCTCCAGCGTGTTCAATCCATGGGCGTCACCGACCACCGCTTGAATCGGCGCGACGATAAGCGCCATCCACAACGCCATGGAAAACATCTTGCGCACCGGTTTGCTGTCGTTGCCGCGCAGCAAATGCCAGGCTGCCGAAGCGCCGACGAAGAACGCCGTGGCAACGAACGCGGCAATCGCCATGTGCGCCAGCCGGAACGGGAACGACGGGTTGAACACGATGGCCAGCCAGTCGACCGGCATCACCCGGCCGTCGACGATTTCGAAACCTTGCGGAGTCTGCATCCAGCTGTTGGAGGCGAGAATCCAGAAGGTCGAAATCAGCGTACCGATGGCGACCATCACCGTGGCGAAGAAGTGCAAGCCACGGCCGACGCGATTCCAGCCGAACAGCATCACCCCGAGGAACCCGGCCTCGAGGAAGAACGCGGTCAGCACCTCATAGGTCAGCAACGGCCCGGTGACGCTGCCGGCAAAATCAGAGAACCCGCTCCAGTTGGTACCGAACTGGTACGCCATGACCAGACCGGAGACCACGCCCATGCCGAAGTTGACGGCGAAGATCTTCGACCAGAAATGGTAGAGATCGCGGTAAGTGTCGTTACGGGTTTTCAGCCACAGGCCTTCAAGCACCGCGAGGAAACTCGCCAGGCCAATGGTGATCGCCGGGAAAATGATGTGGAACGAAACCGTGAACGCGAATTGAATTCGCGCCAGGTCCAGTGCCTCCAGGTTGAACATGATGATGTCCTCATCCAGGCTGAAAAGCGGCAGCACACGGCCGGGCCACCGCCAGGCGCGAACGCCTGCAGCCAGTCAAAAAGCAGAAGGGTTGGATCGCGTGGGTCGGCTACGCCACCGACGACGGGATCAGGTTGCTCGCCTCGGCGGCTTCGAGACGGATCGCCACGAACTTGGAGGTCGGTGTATAGGTGCGATCACCGTAGCTTTCCAGCGGCACCAGCGGGTTGGTTTCCGGGTAGTACGCGGCAGCCTGACCCGCTGGAATGTCGTAGGCGATCAATGTGAAACCGCTGACCCGACGCTCGCGTTCATCGCCCCACAGCGCTACCAGATCGACCTTTTGCCCCGGTTCGAAACCGAGCCGGCGGATGTCCTGCTCGTTGGCGAACACCACGTCGCGCATGCCGTAGACCCCGCGATAACGGTCGTCGAGGCCGTACAGCGTGGTGTTGTACTGATCGTGGGACCGCATGGTTTGCAGAATTAGATGCGGTTTGACCGGCAGGTTGCGCACACCTTCGCTGATCAGATGCTCCGGCAGCACGCACGGGGTGAACTGGGCCTTGCCGGTTTCGGTTTTCCAGACCCGGTCGGACGCGTTGTTGCCAAGGTGGAAACCACCGGGGATCAACAACTTCTCGTTGAAATTTTCGAAGCCCGGAATCACGTCCGCGATCAGGTTGCGGATGCGACCGTAGTCGCCCACTGCCCATTCCCAGTCGATCGGATGCTTGCCCAAGGTGGCGGCGGCGATCCCGGCAATGATCGCCGGCTCGGATTTCAGGTGCGCTGACTTCGGTTTCAACTGACCAAACGACAAGTGCACCATGCTGAAGGTGTCTTCCACCGTCACGCCTTGCGGGCCCTCGGCCTGGAGGTCGATGTCGGTGCGGCCGAGGCACGGCAGGATCAGCGCGTCACGCCCGGTCACCAGATGGCTGCGGTTGAGCTTGGTTGAGATGTGCACGCTCAGGTCGAGTTTGCGCATCGCCGCGTGGGTGCGCGGAGTGTCCGGCGTGGCTTGGGCGAAATTGCCGCCCAGACCGATAAACACCTTGGCTTCGCCACGTTCCATGGCACCAATCGCCATCACCGTGTTGTGGCCGTGCATGCGCGGCACCTTGAAGTTGAAGCGTTTTTCCAGGGCGTCCATCAGTTCGGTCGGGGCCAGTTCGTTGATGCCCATCGTGCGGTCGCCCTGCACATTACTGTGGCCACGCACCGGCGACAGCCCGGCGCCCGGACGGCCGACGTTGCCGCGCAGCAGTTGCAGATTGATGACTTCCTGCAGGGTCGGCACCGAGTGCACGTGCTGGGTCAGGCCCATGGCCCAACACATGATCACGCTCCTGGCGCGGGCATACATGCGCGCGGCCAGTTCGATGTCATGCAGCGGCACGCCGGATTGCTCGACGATGTGCTCCCAACGGGTGGCATCGACTTCGGCCAGATAACTGTCGAGACCCGACGTGTGTTCGGCAATGAACGCGTGATCGAAGACCGGTTCGCCGCCGGTGGCCTGGGCTTCACGCTCCCACTCCAGCAGGAATTTGGCCATGCCGCGAATCATCGCCATGTCGCCGCCCAAGGCTGGACGGAAGTACGCAGTATTGGTCGCTTCCCAGCCGTTGCTGAGCATTTCGATCGGGTTTTGCGGGTTCTGGAAACGCTCCAGCCCTCGCTCCTTGAGCGGGTTGATGCACACCACTTGCGCGCCACGCTTCACCGCTTCACGCAGCGGTTCGAGCATGCGCGGGTGGTTGGTGCCGGGGTTCTGGCCGATCACGAAAATCGCGTCGGCGTGGTGCAGGTCGTCATAGACCACCGTGCCTTTGCCGACACCCAGGCTCTCGCCCATGCTTACCGCACTGGCTTCGTGGCACATGTTCGAGCAGTCCGGGAAGTTGTTGGTGCCGTAGGCGCGGACGAACAACTGGTAGAGAAACGCTGCTTCGTTGCTGGCACGTCCCGAGGTGTAGAACTCGGCCTCGTGGGGCGATTTCAGGCCTTTGAGGTGTTTGGCGATCAGCGCGAAAGCGTCGTCCCAGGTAGTTTCCACATAGCGGTCGACCCGCGCGTCGTAGCGCATCGGATGGGTGATCCGCCCCTGATACTCGAGCCAGTAATCGCTTTGCTCGGCCAGGGTCGAAACTGTGTACTTGTTGAAGAACGCCGGATCGACCAGGCGGCCGGTGGCTTCCCAGTTCACCGCTTTGGCGCCGTTCTCGCAGAACTTCAGCATGCTCGCGCCGGGTGCTTCACCCCAGGCGCAACCGGGGCAGTCAAAGCCGCCGTTCTGGTTGGTCTTGAGCATGGCGCGGATGTTTTTCAGGGCGTTTTCACTGCCCAGCCAGTTCCTGGTGAGGCTGATCACAGCACCCCAACCCGCAGCGGCGCCCTTGTAGGGTTTGTAACGGTCGACTTGTGACATGGGACTTCTCCATGACGATGCACACAGGCAAAAACCTGATCGGGTTTAAACAGCGACGACTGACTTAAAGTTAAAAAAGCGGTCGTTTCGTTTGACGGGGCCAAGGATAGAAACCGCTGCAAAAACTTGTCTAATCGCTATTAATGACCGCGTTATCGAAAGCATCTATCACGGCTTTAAACCCTTTAAATACAGTCACTTGTAAAAACATGGAGCGATAAAGCCGGAAGAATTATTTCATCATCGACAGTATCAATCGGCCGGTCATTAAGAGTGATTGGACGTTGTCTCAAGTTGCTCATAACCTGCACCGACCCAATTCCTTCAATAGCGGATTTCACCCAAGCGAGGCTGTCATGTCAGAGCGCGTCTTGATCGATGGTTACAACCGCCGCGTCGACTACCTGCGCATGTCCGTCACCGACCGCTGCGACTTTCGCTGCGTGTACTGCATGGCTGAAGACATGCAATTTCTGCCGCGCCAACGGGTGCTGACGCTGGAGGAGATCTATCAACTGGCGCAGAGCTTTGTCACGTTGGGCACCCGCAAGATTCGCCTGACCGGGGGCGAGCCGCTGATTCGTCCCGGCGTCGTCGGTTTGTGCAAGCAGATCGCCGCCCTGCCCGGCCTGCGCGAACTGTGCCTGACCACCAACGGTTCGCAGCTCGGCAAACTCGCCAGTCCGCTGTTCGACGCCGGGGTCAAACGCCTCAACGTCAGCCTCGACAGCCTCGATGCCGAACGCTTCAAGCAGATGACCCGAACCGGCGACCTGGCCCAGGTGATCGACGGCATCGACGCCGCGCGCGCCGCCGGTTTTACCCGCACTAAACTCAACTGCGTGGTGATGCAGGGCCGTAACGATCACGAGATCAACGACCTGGTGCAGTTCGCCATCGAGCGGGATCTGGACATTTCCTTCATCGAGGAAATGCCGCTGGGCATCATCAGCGAACACAGCCGTGCCGAGTCGTTCTTTTCCAGCACCCAGGTGCGTGAAAAGATCGCCGAGCGTTACACCCTGATCGACTCCGCCGAGTCGACCCAGGGCCCGTCGCGCTACTGGCGGCTGGCCGAAGCGCCGCACATCCGGCTGGGGTTCATCTCGCCCCACAGCCACAACTTCTGCGGCACTTGCAACCGGGTGCGGCTGACCGTCGAGGGGCGTTTGCTACTGTGTCTGGGGAACGAGCATTCGGTGGACTTGAAAGCGGTGCTGCGGGCCCATCCGGGTCAACCGCAACGGCTGGAGAAAGCCATCATCGAAGCGATGAAGCTCAAACCTTATCGGCACAACTTTGAAGTGAACGACGACGTGCAAGTGGTGCGTTTCATGAACATGACCGGCGGCTGATCCGCCACGTTTTCAAGGCAGAGAGCCGCATGATCATCCGACCCAAGGTCAATCAATTCGCCATTCTCTTCACCCTCAAAGGCTCGATCGCCAAGCGCATCGCCCTGCGCACCCTGATGGTCACGCTGCTGGCGTCGGCCATCGTGCTGGTGGAAATGCTCCACCCGAGCAACTTCACCAAGGTCAACGCCACGCCATTTACCTTGCTCGGTCTGTCGCTGTCGATCTTCATGAACTTTCGCAACAACGCCTGTTACGACCGCTGGTACGAAGCGCGCAAGGCCTGGGGCGAGGTGATCGTGCATGTGCGCTCGGTGATTCGCGAAACCCATGTGATCCGCGAGTCGGCGCAACGCCGCTTGCTGTTGCTCAACCTCTGCGGTTTTGCCCACGCCTTGAATGCTCGGCTGCGCCGGGAAAACGAAGCTGCCGCCAGTGCCGAATGGATCACGCCGCAACACGATGCGCAGGTGCCGGACTACAGCGGACGCATCCTGCAAACCGTCGGCCAGCAATGTTCCGATTTGCATCAAGCAGGCGATCTCAGCGAATGGCGCTACATGCTGCTGGCCAATCACCTGACCAGCCTGACCCAGGCGCAGGCGGTGTGCGAGCGGATCAAGAACACGCCGCTGCCCTTCCCCTACACCTTGCTGCTGCACCGCACGATTTACCTGTTCTGCATCCTGCTGCCGTTCGCCATGGCCGAACCACTGGGCTGGCTGACGCCGCTGTTCACGGCGATTGTCAGCTACACCTTCTTCGGCCTGGATGCGATTGCCGATGAGCTGGAAGACCCGTTCGGCCGGGATGAAAACGATTTGCCGACCGATGCACTGGTGCGCAGCATCGAGCGCGATATTCTGGCGGAACTCGGGACGGAGCCTTTGCCGCCAGCGCTGAAGCCCGTCGACTATGTACTCAGCTGACGGAACTCCGATCCTGTGGGATTGAGGGTGTTCAAAGGGCCTTTGGTTAATCCAGATGCGCCCAGGTCATGCGGAACGACGCGCCACCCCACGGTGAATCGCCGACCTCGACCTGCCCGCCATGGGATTGCGACACTCGCCGCACCAGCGCCAGACCAAGGCCGAAGCCGCCCGTGCGGCGGTCGCGACTGGCGTCCAGGCGCGAGAACGGTTCGAAGATTTTCTCCCGACCTGCCAGCGGCACGCCCGGTCCGTCGTCATTGACCTGCACTTCGTATTGATCGCCGACGCGCACCAGCGACACCTCGACCCGCTGCTCGGCATAACGAATGGCGTTGCGCAGCAGATTGATCACCGCCCGCGCCATGAAGCGCGGTTCGATCCGCACTTCGTCAACCCGGCAATCAACGATCAACAGCTGAACCCCGGCCGCCTCGGCTTCCAGCGCCACACTGCCGACCACGCTGTCGAGCCAGTTGGCCGCTTGAATATTCTCGCGAGTGATTACCGTCGCTCCGCGTTCGAGGCTGGCGTAGGTCAGCAGTTCGGAGACCATTTCCTCCAGCTCGCCAAGGTCGGCGTACATGTCGGCGATCAGTTCGCGGTTCTGGCTGGCGTCCGGTTGCTGCTTGAGCTGATCGAGTTCGAACGACAACCGGGCAATCGGCGTGCGCAGTTCGTGGGAGACCGCGTTGGTCAGTTCGCGCTGATTGGCGATCAAGCCTTCGATACGCGCCGCCATCAGGTTGAAGTGGCCGGCCAGGTCGCGGATGTTCGAGCGTTTGGACAGCTGGATCCGTACCGAGAGGTCGTTGTCGCCGAAGCGCTCGGCGGCCAGTCGCAGTTTTTCCAGATCGCGCCAGTGCGGGCGCACCCAGAAGTACAAAACGATACCGAGCAGCACCGCCAACATCATGTAGGCCCCGGCAATATAAAACGGCATCAGGCTCGGCTCGGGCGGCAATTTGATGCTGAGCAGCTGTGAACCACCGTCGATGTTGCTGATGAACTGGGTGTAATCGTCGCGAATCACCAACAGATCCTTGGCCAGCTCGGCTTTTTCCTGATCGTTGAGGTTCAACTGGTCAGCCTCGACCAGACTCAACGTCAGCCCATAGTGTGGCCGCAATGCCTCCAGTTGCGCCTCGCGCGCCACGCCCTGCTGGTCGCGCATGTGTTCGACCAGCGACCATGCCTGACCGCGTACCGCCTCGCGGTTGTAGGCCTGCATCTGGTTGTCGAGCAACGCGTTGAAGGTGTGCTCGACGGTTTGCAGCGCCGCCACCAGCCCGACGGTCATCACCAGAAACAGCCCGAGAAATAACCGCAGCATCTACAACTCCCACGCGAATGGATTGAACAGATAACCCTTGCCCCACACGGTCTTGATGCACACCGGCTCACGCGGGTTGTCCTTGAGTTTGTTGCGCAACTTGCTGATGTACACGTCGACGCTGCGATTGAGGCCATCGAAGGCGATCCCGCGCATGCGGTTGAGAATGTCATCGCGTGACAGGATGTTGCCGGCGGCACTGGCCAGCAACCAAAGCAGTTCGAATTCCATGGTGGTCAGTTCGATCGGCTCGCCCGCCAGACGCACTTCACGGCAACTGCGGTCGATGATCAGGTTGCCGAACTCCAGCGAGCTGACCACACCGCTTTCCGGTACTTGCCGGCGTTGCAGGGCCCGCAGGCGTGCGAGCAGAACAGGCGGTTTGATCGGTTTGATCACATAGTCATCGGCGCCAGACTCCAGGCCCAGAATATGGTCGACGTCATCTTCCTTGGCGGTCAGGATGACGATCGGCGTGTCCGACACGCTGCGGATTTCCCGGCACACGTGCAGTCCACTCTGCCCCGGCAGCATCAGGTCGAGCACCACGACTTTGGGCCTGAATTCAAGAAACGCGGCCACGGCCAGATCGCCGCGATGCACCGTGCGCACATCAAAGCCGTGTTGTTCGAGAAAGTGGGCGATCAGTGCGGCCAGCCGCTCATCGTCTTCCACCAGCAGGACTCTGCCAAAACCCAGGTTATCCATAACGACCGCCGCCAACCGCTTTGTGAAGTGGGCGACATTATGCGGGCATTCAATGGCGAGTCGTTTACGCCAGGCAGCAAAAACCGGCCTCTGGGGCCGGTTTTCGTTGATGTTTCATACTCTTAAGAGTTTTTAACAATTCATGCCGCGACGGGTACGCCGCTGTGGAAACGGAATTCTTCGTCCGGGGACTCGATCAGATCCTGCTCGGCGGCGCGGACTTTTTCGATCACTTGAGCGATGTCCCTGGCGTCGCCGTACTGGTAGGCCAGTTTCAGGTAACCCTGGAAATGCCGGGCCTCGCTTTTCAGCAGGCCGAAGTAGAACTTGCCGAGTTCTTCGTCCAGATGCGGCACCAGCGCTTCGAAACGCTCGCAACTGCGCGCTTCGATGAAGGCGCCGACCACCAGGGTGTCGACCAGTTTGACCGGTTCGTGGCTGCGCACCACTTTGCGCAGGCTGGAAGCATAACGGCCGGCATGCAGCTGACGCAGTTCGATCTTGCGCCGCTTCATGATGCGCATCACCTGCTCGTGGTGCACCAGCTCTTCCCGGGCCAGACGCGACATCATGTTGATCAGATCGACATGGGAATGGTACTTGGCGATCAGGCTCAACGCGGTGCTGGCGGCCTTGAACTCGCAGTTCTTGTGGTCGATCAGCAGGGTTTCCTGATCGGCCAGCGCGGCCTGGACCCAGGCGTCAGGCGTGCGGCAACCAAGGAATTCGTGGATTTCGGGAAGGATCATGGGGCTCACGGTCAAAAGGTGTTCGAGCGAAGGGCGCCGATTATACCGGCCTGCCCGCAGACCACCAGCGGCCTGCGTTGATATGCATCAAGTCGCAGACGGATGCGCAGCAACTATAGTTGTGCAACGCCGTGCCTTTTCATTGCTGGAGACTCACTCATGCAAGCCATTCGCAGCATTCTGGTGGTCATCGAACCCGAACACGCGGAAAGCCTGGCGCTCAAGCGCGCCAAGCTGATCGCCGGGGTGACCCAGGCCCATCTGCACCTGCTGGTCTGCGACAAGAAGCACGATCACGCCGGCATGCTCAGCGTGCTCAAGGCCGCGCTGTTGGCGGACGGCTACAGCGTCACCACCGAGCAGGCGTGGAACGAGAGCCTGCACGAAACCATCATCGACGTGCAGCAGGCCGAAGGCTGCGGGCTGGTGATCAAACAGCACTTCCCCGACAGTTCGCTGAAAAAGGCCCTGCTGACCCCGGCAGACTGGAAACTCCTGCGCCACTGCCCGACTCCGGTGCTGCTGGTGAAAACCTCCGCCTCCTGGAAAGACCGAGTGATTCTGGCCGCTGTCGATGTAGGCAATGCCGATGGCGAACACCGCCACCTGCACACCACCATCATCGACCACGGTTATGACATCGCCAGTCTGGCCAAAGGGCATCTGCACGTGATTACCGCCCATCCGTCACCGATGCTGTCGGCGGCCGACCCGACCTTCCAGCTCAAGGAAAGCATCGAGGCGCGCTATCGAGAGCAATGCCGGGCGTTTCAGGCTGAATTCGACATTGATGACGCTCACCTGCACATCGAGGAAGGCCCGGCGGATGTGCTGATTCCGTTCATGGCGCACAAGCTGCAGGCGGCGGTGACCGTGATTGGCACCGTGGCGCGCAGCGGGGTATCCGGGGCGTTGATCGGCAACACGGCCGAACAGGTGCTGGATCAGCTGGAGAGTGATGTACTGGTGCTCAAGCCGCAGGAGGTTGAAGACCATCTGGTCGAGTTGGCGGTCAAGCATTAAGGCCTTCGGTGCCTGAACCGGCCCCTTCGCGAGCAAGTCGAATCGTCGCACCGTCGCTCCCACAGTGGTTTTGTGAACGACATTAATCCAATGTGGGAGCAGCTTGCTCGCGAAGCTTTTGAACTTCAGTCGCCGAGGGCGTCTTTGAGAAAACCTGGCGCGATATAGCGCTGATAGTGCGCTTCCGACAGCAGGAAAAATTCCCGATCAATGGCATCGCGCAGTTCCGGCAGGTTCCAGTCGCGAAACTCCGGCAGCAATACCATCCCGTAGGCTTCCAGATTAATGATCACCCGCGCGCCCCGGGCGATCAGTTGATAAGCCCAGCAATATTCCGACTGATGCGGCACGAAGCGGATCTTGCGCTGTTCCAGCTGATGGCGCAGGCGCGCCGGATCGAAGACCTCGACCTTGCTGGCCATCACTTGTGACAGCAATTGCTCGAGACGCAGCCAGACCGCGCGCTTTTCTTCCTCGTTGTAACCGTTCCAGTGGATCACTTCGTGGTGGAAACGCTTGCAGCCACGGCACACCAGATCACCGTAAACGGTAGAGCAGAGGCCGACGCAGGGGGTCTTGATGGTCTGATTGGGCATAAATGGGCAAAACACTTGAAACGCGGAACAGGTCGGCATGTTAGCCCTTTGTCCGCCATTCATCACCCCTCAAACGTCAGGGGCAAGCGCTGGATCGGGGTTTGGCCCGATGGCGCACAACGCCACCAAAGTCCAATAGAGCGCGACTTACCTTTAAATTTTTTTTGCCGTAGAATCAGCCAGCCTTTTTAGGCGCCAATGTCCGTTAGAAGCTGTTTTCAAAGCGTCACGAGCACAGTCGTTCCTTCAGAGCGGTGTTGGCGTAAGGTTTTTCCAGCGGGGAAAAGCCGTACGCCAACCCTCATCAGCTCCCCGTTCTGCAGGCGTAAAACTTTGAAAGCAGCTTCTGTAAGGAATTGCCGGTAATTCTGGCCGAACGACCCACAACGTCGTGAGGAGCATGAGTACGGCAATTTCGGGATGAGCGTCCCGGACACCCATTTGGGACCACTGATGAGGGTAATAACTGTGCTTGAAGCCTACCGCAAACATATCGAAGAGCGTGCAGCCCTGGGTATCGTTCCCCAGCCGCTTAACGCCGAACAAACTGCAGGCCTGGTCGAGCTGCTGAAGAATCCTCCGGCTGGCGAAGAAGCTTTCCTCGTTGACCTGATCACCAATCGCGTACCACCAGGAGTGGACGAAGCCGCCTACGTCAAGGCCGGTTTCCTCTCCGCACTGGCCAAGGGCGAAGTCTCCTCCCCTCTGCTGGACAAAAAGCGCGCTGTAGAACTGCTCGGCACCATGCAGGGCGGCTACAACATCGTGACTCTGGTTGAACTGCTGGACAACGCCGAACTGGCGCCAGTGGCCGCCCAAGAACTCAAGCACACCCTGCTGATGTTCGATGCCTTCCACGACGTGGCTGAAAAAGCCAAGAACGGCAACGTTCACGCCAAGGCCGTGCTGCAATCCTGGGCTGACGGCGAGTGGTTCAAGAAGCGCCCTGTGCTGGCCGACAAGATCAGCCTGCGCGTCTTCAAGGTGACCGGCGAAACCAACACCGACGACCTGTCCCCTGCTCCTGACGCCTGGTCGCGTCCAGACATCCCGCTGCACGCTCTGGCCATGCTGAAAATGGCCCGTGACGGCATCGTTCCGGACGAGCAAGGCAAGACCGGCCCGATGAAGCAGATCGAAGAAATGCGCGGCCAGGGCTTCCCTATCGCCTACGTCGGTGACGTGGTCGGTACCGGCTCCTCGCGTAAATCGGCGACCAACTCGGTTCTGTGGTTCTTCGGCGACGACATCCCTTACGTGCCGAACAAGCGCGCTGGCGGTTTCTGCTTCGGCAGCAAAATCGCTCCGATCTTCTACAACACCATGGAAGATGCCGGCGCACTGCCAATCGAGTTCGACGTGTCGAACATGAACATGGGCGACGTGATCGACCTGTACCCGCACGCTGGCAAAGTCTGCAAGCACGGTACCGACGAAGTCATCACCACCTTCGAAATGAAGACCCCGGTCCTGCTGGACGAAGTCCGCGCCGGCGGCCGTATCCCGCTGATCATCGGCCGTGGCCTGACCGAGAAGGCTCGCGCCGAGCTGGGCCTGCCAGCATTCGACCTGTTCAAGAAACCTGAAGCACCGGCCGAAAGCACCAAGGGTTACACCCTGGCGCAGAAAATGGTCGGCAAGGCCTGCGGTCTGGCAGAAGGCAAAGGCATCCGTCCTGGCACCTACTGCGAACCGAAGATGACCACCGTAGGTTCTCAGGACACCACCGGTCCGATGACCCGTGACGAACTGAAAGACCTGGCGTGCCTGGGCTTCTCCGCTGATCTGGTGATGCAGTCCTTCTGCCACACCGCGGCTTATCCAAAGCCGATCGACGTGACTACCCACCACACCCTGCCTGACTTCATCATGACCCGCGGCGGTGTTTCCCTGCGTCCGGGCGACGGCATCATCCACTCGTGGCTGAACCGCATGCTGCTGCCGGACACCGTCGGTACCGGTGGCGACTCGCACACCCGTTTCCCGATGGGCATCTCGTTCCCGGCCGGTTCCGGTCTGGTCGCGTTCGCCGCCGCCACCGGCGTCATGCCGCTGGACATGCCGGAATCGATCCTGGTGCGTTTCAAAGGCAAAATGAAACCTGGCATCACCCTGCGTGACCTGGTTCATGCCATTCCTTACTTCGCCATCCAGAACGGTCTGCTGACCGTCGAGAAGAAAGGCAAGAAAAACGCCTTCTCCGGCCGCATCCTGGAAATCGAAGGCCTGGAAGGTCTGACCCTGGAGCAGGCGTTCGAACTGTCCGACGCCTCGGCCGAACGTTCGGCTGCCGGTTGCACCATCAAGCTGTCGAAAGAGTCGATCACCGAGTACCTGCAGTCCAACGTCACCCTGCTGCGCTGGATGATCGGCGAAGGCTACGGCGATGCGCGTACCCTGGAACGTCGTGCTCAAGCGATGGAAGCCTGGATCGCCAACCCGCAACTGATGGAAGCCGATGCCGACGCCGAATACGCCGAAGTCATCGAAATCGATCTGGCCGACATCAACGAGCCTGTACTGTGCGCGCCGAACGACCCGGACGACGCCCGTCTGCTGTCCAGCGTTGCTGGCGAGAAGATCGACGAAGTGTTCATCGGTTCGTGCATGACCAACATCGGTCACTTCCGCGCTGCCGGCAAGCTGCTGGATCAGGTCAAGGGTCAGCTGCCAACCCGTCTGTGGCTGTCGCCGCCGACCAAGATGGACGCTCACCAGCTGACCGAAGAAGGCTACTACGGCATCTACGGCAAGGCCGGCGCCCGCATGGAAATGCCAGGCTGCTCGCTGTGCATGGGTAACCAGGCACGCGTTGAGCCGAACAGCACCGTGGTGTCGACGTCGACCCGTAACTTCCCGAACCGTCTGGGCGACGGCGCGAACGTCTACCTGGCTTCGGCTGAGCTGGCGTCCGTTGCTTCGATCCTGGGTCGCCTGCCGACCGTCGAGGAGTACATGGAATACGCTGGCAAGATCGACAGCATGGCGGCCGACGTTTACCGCTACCTGTCCTTCGACCAGATTGCCGAGTTCCGTGAAGCTGCTGCGAACGCCAAGATCCCTGTCGTTCAAGCCTGACGCTGCAACGCAATGAAAAACGCCGCCCATCGCGAGATGAGCGGCGTTTTTTTATGCCTGCTGACGGCTGGTGCTGATCGTTCCCTCGCTCCGCGTGGGAATGCAGCCAAGGACGCTCTGCGTCCTGAACCGTGACGCAGAGCGTCACAAGAGGTATTCCCACGCAGACGGTTCGACGCCTCGACGTGGGAACGATCAATTACAAACCATACAGGCACAAAAAAGGCCGACCTGCGATGCAGGTCGGCCTTTCTGTTTCACAAGGTCAAATTCCACCTTGCTGCTGAACCTCAAGCAGTCAGCGAATAGATCAACGCCGAAATCGCCACCAGACCCACTGCGGTGACAAACACGTTCGACATCTGCCCACGATAACGCGCCATCGCCGGCACTTTGCGGATCGCGTACATCGGCATCAGGAACAGGATCGCCGCGATGACCGGGCCACCGATGGTTTCAATCATGCCGAGGATGCTCGGATTCAGGGTCGCCACGATCCAGCACACCACCAGCATGAACGCCGCCACGATGCGATCCAGAGCCTTGGCACCTGGACGCTTGCCGCTTTTGACGATCAAGCCCTTCAGGCCTTCGCTGGCTCCGATGTAGTGGCCGAGGAACGACTTGGAGATCGCCACGAACGCAATCAGCGGCGCGGCGAACGCGATGGTCGGGTTGCTGAAGTGGTTGGCCAGGTACGACAGGATCGACAGGTTCTGCGCCTTGGCTTGCGCCAGTTGTTCCGGCGACAGGGTCAGTACGCAGCTGAACACGAAGAACAGCACCATCAGCACCATCAACAGGTGGGCGCGAGACAGGATCTGCGAGCTGCGCTCGTCGGCGTGAACGCCGTAACGACGCTTCTGATCCACCGCAAACGCCGAGATGATCGGCGAGTGGTTGAACGAGAACACCATCACCGGAATCGCCAGCCACAGCGTGTGCAGCAGCGCCGACGGTGCCGGCACTTGCGAGGCGGTGGTCAGGATGCCGCCGTTCCAGTGCGGAATCAGGTACACCGCCAGGAACAGCAGCGCGACGATGAACGGATACACCATCAGGCTCATGGCCTTGACGATCACTTGCTCGCCGCAGCGCACCACGGCCAGCAGGCCGAGGATCAGCACGAACGACAACACCGCGCGTGGTGGCGGCGTGATGTGCAATTGGTGTTCAAGGAAACTGGCGACCGTGTTGGTCAGGCCGACGCTGTAGATCAGCAGGATCGGGAAGATCGCGAAGAAGTACAGCAGAGTGATCAGTGCACCGGCCTTGATGCCGAAATGCTGTTCCACCACGTCCGTGATGTCGGCACCTTCGCGACCGGAAAGCACGAAGCGGGTCAGACCGCGGTGTGCGTAGAACGTCATCGGGAAGGCCAGCAGCGCGAGGATCACCAGCGGCCAGAAACCACCCAGACCTGCGTTGATCGGCAAAAACAGGGTACCGGCGCCGATGGCCGTCCCAAACAGTCCCAACATCCAGGTAGTGTCATGGCGATTCCAGCTCGACAGTTCAGCTGGTGCTGCCGCTTCAAAGCGTTGTTCGACGCTATTGGCCTGATCATTCATCCGGTCGGATCTCCGCATTCCGGTCACTTGCCACTCGGTCGGGACGCGTCGGAAAAAACCGACAGACATGCCCCGGCCGAAACAGGGGCGCGATTCTCCGCGATAAATGAGCAGAAGCAAAGACTTAGCTGAGGAATGGTTGTGCGGAGCAGATCGAAGACCTGTCGCTTTTGGGAAAAAACATGTCGGCAACGGATACGCTACATGTCGTTTTATGGCATGTTTCGGTGCCGGATGTGACAGGGCAAAACCCGATCAAATCGATCGGCCCAACATGAAGCCGAGGGACATGCAAAAAATGCCGAAACCCAGCATGCCCCAGACTGGGTACATATCGTTTTTATCCTGGATTCGCATTTTCTCGACCCACTCCTCGTGCTCTCGATCTGCTTCTTCCATTATCGCTTTACGGTCGAACGTGCTCATGTAGATGTCCTTTTTGGGGTCATGGGGCTGACTGTGTGACGCACACATGCTCAAAACTTGAAATAGACACCTGCTACTGCGGTGATTGCGGTTACCACCGCTCCCAATACCGCGAGCGGGTACAGATTAGTCTCCCTGTTGAGTTTCTTTACCTCCGCCAAAAGCTTTTGCCTTTCAGCCCTCAGCTTGCGTGATTCATTCATTAGCCTGTCGAGCTCCAGACTTTCACGATCGTTCTGAAGCATTGGCCTTCCTTGGCTGATGGCAATTCCCGCACAGGCTGCCGCTCCATCCTGAGAGCATCCCGCGTTGCCCCTGTATGTTTCCGCGTTTCCAATCCCACGGTATAGCGGACGATTCCGCCGGATACCGTAGGCAACATCCGTAAATCCCGCAGGACGGCGCGTCCATTTCCTAACGTTTTTAAACAACCTCATCGACCGGCATTTTTCAGCTATACCCAATGGCGAATCGACTGACATCCCCGTCCAGTCCCCTCGCCTATGGAGCCTTCCCATGCCCCTCGTTCGCGTCGACATCAAGAAAAACCCGGATCCGACGTTCGCCAAACGCATTGGCGAAGTGATCTACGCCGCCCTGCGCAGCGAGATCAATGTGCCGGAACACGACAATTTCCAGGTGCTGGCCGAGCACGACGACCAACATTTCGTCTATGACACGCAATACCTGGGGATCCAGCGCAGCGACGGCATCGTGTTCATCCAGTTGACCATCAGCGAAGGCCGCACCGTGGAGATGAAACAACGGTTGTTCCAGACCATCGCGCGCAATCTGAATCAGCAACTGGCCGTGCGTCAGGAGGACGTGTTCATCAACCTGGTGGAAGTGAAAAAAGAGAACTGGTCGTTCGGCAACGGCATCGCCCAGTACGTGACCTGATCCTGTGACCACCAGCGCCGACATCACCTGACGAAGCACCCGCGCGATCCCTGTATCAGCTCCTACACTGCCTGATGCGGGGCCGCGCCAGCCGTTGCCAAACCGCTCTGGAATCAGCACTCTGAATCGACTTTTGCGCCCGAAGACCGACGATCACAGGAGCCGAGCAATGCCCGCCACCGTTCTGGTACTGGTTGAAACCATCAATGACTATTTGCCGATTCTCGAACGTCAGGGATTTCACCTGATTCTCGCGCCGACTCCTGCCGAACGCGCGCAAGCCATCGCCACTCACGGGGCACGGATCGACGCGGTGCTGACCCGTGGCCCGCTGGGTTTGTACGCGGAAGAAATCGCCGCATTGCCCGCGCTGAAAATCATCTGCGTGATCGGCGCCGGTTACGAGCAGGTCGATCTGCAAGCCGCCAGTGACCGTGGGCTGATCGTGACCAACGGCGCCGGCGTCAACGCGTCATCGGTGGCCGACCACGCCATGGCCATGCTGTTGGCGCTGGTGCGGGACATTCCGCGCTGCGATGCGGCAGTACGTCGGGGCGAGTGGCCGAAAATCATGCGCCCGTCGCTGGCCGGCAAGCGCCTGGGAATTCTCGGCCTGGGCGCGGTGGGGATGGCGATTGCCAAGCGCGCCGGTCTGGGCTTTGACATGGAGATCAGCTACCACAACCGTCAGGTGCGCAGCGACGTGCCTTACGCGTTCTGCTCGACCCCGACCGAACTGGCCCGGGCCTCGGACTTTCTGGTGGTCGCCACGCCTGGCGGCATCGGCAGCCAGCATCTGGTGACCCGTCCGGTGCTCGATGCCTTGGGGCCCAACGGCTTTATCGTCAACATTGCCCGCGCCAGCGTGATCGCCACCGCCGACCTGATCAGCGCGCTGGAACAGCGTCGAATCGCCGGCGCAGCGCTGGATGTGTTCGATCACGAGCCGCAAGTGCCCGATGCGCTGAAGAGCCTGAGCAATGTACTTCTGACCCCGCACGTCGCCGGGCTGTCACCGGAAGCCACCCAGGGCACCGTTGAGCTGGTGGGCAAGAATCTGGTGGCGTTCTTCTCCGGCCAACCGGTGCTGACACCGCTCCAGTTGCCGCCAAAGCTGAACAACCAGCGCGTGCACTAAAGCACGCCGGGCAGAGTCCACAGACGCCGGGCTTCGGCGTCTGCCGAAATCATCCCGGACGTGCCGGCGTCGGGCTGCGGCACGCCACGTCCATTTCCAAAGTTGATTACCGTCCAACACGCTAACCTATAAGACCGAGCCGCGCTTGTGACGACCCGAGCGCGCCATTAGATTAGCCAATGATGTCTGGCCTCCAAAATAAGCAGAAGGGATAAGCATGGCGCTTACTGACCAGTCCACCCGTATCCGCTCTGGCGAAGAACTCGATGCCAGCCTGATCGATCCGTACCTCAAGGCGCACATTCCGGGCCTGACCGGCACGCCCCGGATCAGCCAGTTTCCCGGCGGCGCGTCGAACCTGACCTACCTGCTTGAATACCCGGACCAGGAGTTCGTCCTGCGCCGTCCACCGTTCGGCCACAAGGCCAAGTCCGCCCACGACATGGGCCGCGAATTCCGCATTCTCAACCAGTTGCGCGACGGCTTCCCGTATTGCCCGAAAGCCTACGTGCACTGCACCGACGATTCGGTGATCGGCGCCGAGTTCTACGTGATGGAACGGGTCAAGGGGATCATCCTGCGCTCCGACCTGCCGCCGGAACTGGGCCTGGACTCAGCCAAAACCGAAGCCCTGTGCAAGAGCTTCATCGACCGTTTCGTCGAGCTGCACCGGGTCGATTACAACGCCTGCGGCCTCGGCGACCTCGGTAAGCCTGAAGGCTATGTCGCCCGCCAGATCAAGGGCTGGAGCGAGCGCTACGAAAAAGCCCTGACCCCGGACGCACCGCACTGGGAACAGGTCAAAGCCTGGCTCAACGACAAAATGCCGGCCGACCACCCGACCTCCAGCATCGTGCACAACGACTACCGCTTCGACAACGTCATCCTCGACCCGAACAACCCGATGCAGATCATCGGCGTGCTGGACTGGGAGCTGACCACCCTCGGCGATCCGCTGATGGACCTGGGCAACACCCTCGCCTACTGGATCCAGGCCGACGACCCGGCGCCGGTGCAACTGATGCGCCGCCAGCCAAGCCACGCACCGGGCATGCTCACCCGCCGCGAATTCGTCGACTACTACGCCGAACGCTCGGGCATCCAGATCAATAATTTCGACTTCTACTACACCTACGGCCTGTTCCGCCTGGCCGGCATCGTGCAGCAGATCTACTACCGCTTCTTCCATGGCCAGACCCAGGACAAACGCTTCGCGCAGTTCATTCACATGAACAAACTGCTGGAGCAGATGAGCCTGCAGGTCATTGCCAAATCCAGCCTCTGATGACGGCGTTATAACAAGGCTTACTACAAGGGAATCCCATGTCCAAGACTCAGTTGTTCGACCTCGACGGCAAGATCGCTTTCGTCTCCGGCGCCAGCCGCGGCATCGGTGAAGCCATCGCCAAACTGCTGGCCCAGCAAGGCGCCCACGTCATCGTTTCGAGCCGTAAACTCGAAGGCTGCCAACACGTGGCCGACGCCATCATCGCCGCTGGCGGCAAAGCCACAGCGGTCGCCTGCCATATCGGCGAAATGGAACAGATCAGCCAGGTCTTCGCCGGGATCAAGGAACAGTTCGGCCGTCTGGACATCCTGGTCAACAACGCCGCGACCAACCCGCAATTCTGCAACGTGCTGGACACCGACCTCGGCGCCTTCCAGAAAACCGTCGACGTGAACATCCGTGGCTACTTCTTCATGTCGGTGGAAGCCGGCAAGCTGATGCGCGAAAACGGCGGCGGCAGCATCATCAACGTGGCCTCGATCAACGGCATTTCGCCGGGGATCTTCCAGGGCATCTACTCGGTAACCAAGGCCGCGGTGATCAACATGACCAAAGTCTTCGCCAAGGAATGCGCGCAATTCGGCATCCGCTGCAACGCCCTGCTGCCGGGCCTTACCGACACCAAATTCGCTTCGGCCCTGGTGAAGAACGACGCGATCCTGAAGCAAGCGCTGACGCAGATCCCGCTCAAGCGCGTAGCCGACCCGAGCGAAATGGCCGGCGCCGTGCTGTACTTGGCGAGCGATGCGTCGAGCTACACCACCGGCGTGTCGCTGAATGTGGACGGTGGTTTCCTGTCCTGATCCGCCGCTGACGCAAGCGAAAAGGCAGCCCAAGGGCTGCCTTTTTCATGCTTCCAGGACCTTCGGCAACTGCCAGCCCAAATGCACCGACAACAACCGCAGCAACAAACATGCCGCGCCTGCCAGCAACGCGGCCGCCACAGGCGAAACGCCCAGCCTGCGCCCGACGATCAACACCGCCGCACCGACAAAAGCCGAACTGGCATACAAGTCCGCCTGCAACACCAGCGGCACCCGCGCCAGCACGATGTCACGCAGCACCCCGCCACCGACACCAGTAATCGTGCCCATCAACATGGCCACAAACGGCGAAATCCCGAAATTCAACGCCTTCTGTGCCCCGGCCACTGCAAACAGCGCCAACCCCGCCGCATCCAGCACGATCAAGGTCGAACCGGACCAGCCCAGCACCCGCTCATGAAAAACAAACGCCACCCCGCCCATGGCAAACGCCAGCGCGGGATAACGCCAGTCAGCCACAGCCTTGGGCGGCGTAGCGCCGATCAACAGGTCACGGGTCACCCCGCCGCCCAGTGCAACGATGAACGCAATCACCATCACCCCGAGCAGATCGAGTCGAGCGTGCATCGCCGCAATGGCGCCTTCAACGGCAAACACGGCGGTGCCGACCAGATCGGCCACCAGCACAATCCGCTCGACCCGCGCCTTCGATGGCGCCAGGGCTATTGAGTGACGCAACGGGTCTTGGTGATGTGTCGGGTCACTTGCCCGTCGGCATACGCATCACCGGCAACCTCGGTATTTTCCATGACCTGACAAGTGCGCTCCGGTGGCGGAGGCGGCGCTGCCGGCGGAGGGGGTGGAGGACTGGCACAGCCGCTCAGCAGCACCAGACCGAAAGCCGACAACAGCGAAGAACACACGCGTTTCCCAGGATTTTTCATAGGATGACCCGCGATGAATGGAAGACAAACTCCCGTCGCCGAGCGTGCAAATACCCGGTTATGGAAACCGAACCACTCATTCCTTATAGACCAGTGGGGGGTGAGTGCCAGTGAAATGGGGAGAACAGGTGATATTTACTGTCGATTTTCGGGATGAGTAGCTATCAATTCAATGAGTCGACCGATCGGCCGCCCCCGCTGACAAACCAGTACCCACAGGTGACCGTCAGATTGGGACGCAGAGCCAAAGCGAGGTACCGAACGTCAGGGCACAAACCTTCTGGTTCCTGTTGGCTGGGCCGGCATTAACGGATATTCACCCAAAAAAACCATGAACCTGGTCGGCCCGGAGGCCGCCACGCTCACCCCGGAGAGCGCAAGGAATTACTCTCAAGTTCATACCGCAATTCATCAATCAAGGCCTCCACCGCTTCCGGCGTGCGCAAGGCATCTAGGCTCAATCCGCTGATGACCAGATCAACCTCCCCGGAAACCCGGTGATACAGCTTCACCGTCAGTGAATGATCCCCATCCACCACGCACTCGCAGGCCAACGGCGAAAAACTGCGCTCAAGCTGAGCCCGCAACTGTGCCAGATACATCACCGCGCGTGCTCCGGAAGACGGCGCGCTACGCCCGGTTCAATGACAAGCAATACATTCATGGGGCTGATCCTTGAGTTACGACGAAAGGGACACGATCACGAAAACGCATCGCATGTCGCCAGACTAAGAACAGCCCGCCTCACCAGACACCCTAATTTGCACCTCATTGACTAGTGCATTTGCACCTTATCGTTGCCCCTTGCCGCCGCCCGAGAACAGTCCGCGCTCGCGAGCCCAGACAATCGCCTCACTGCGACTGTGCACGTCGAGTTTGGAATACACCGTCGCCACATGATTGCGCACGGTGTTCGGCGCCAGCTTCAACCGGGCCGCAATCTCCTTGTCCGCCAGCCCTTCACAGATCAGCCCCAGCACGTCTCGCTCGCGAGCCGTCAGGTCGGTAAACGACACACTTGGAAGTTGCGGCGAATTGACCTTCTTCACATTGGCCAGTTTTTCGATCAGCGTACGGCTGAACCACGACGCATCCTTCATCACCTCTTCAATCGCCGCCACCAGTTCAAGCTCGGTACGCTTGCGCTCGGTAATGTCCATCAGCACCAGCAGATAGCACACCGTGTCCTGAATGTTGACGGTGTCAGCGGACACTGCACACTCCAGCAGCTCGGCGTCTTTCCTGCGGATCCGCATGTCGACACGATCGACCCGGCCGGTCTTCTCCAGCGCCGCCAGCAAGCGCGAGCGTTCCGCCGGTTCATCGATGAAGTTCAGTTGCGCGATGGTGTTGCCCAGCACTTCGTCGCTGTCGTAAGCCAGGGTATCGAGGAAGGCTTGATTGACATCGATCAACCGCTGTTCGTCGGCGCTGCAAATCAAAATCGGCACCGGGGTCAGGCGAAAGGCCTTGGCGAACCGCTCCTCACTCTGACGCAGGGCGACCTCGGCCTTGTGTCGCAGCTCCATGTCGACGAACGAAAACAGCATGCAGTCTTCGTCGTTGAGCACCAGCGGCTGGCCGGCGACGATCACCTGCTTGCTGCCGCCATCCGGCAGACGCAACTCAGCCTGCATCTGCGGAATGGTCGCGACATCACGCAGTCGCTGGATCGCCAGATCCTTGCGCTCGGCCTGTTCGAGAATGTCCAGCTCATAAGTGGAAGCGCCGATCACCTGATCGCGGGTGTAACCGGTCATCTCCAGGAAGCCCGGATTGACCTTGATGTAACGCAGGTCACTGAGACGGCAGATCACCGCGGGCGCCGGGTTGGCATTGAAGGTTTTTTCGAAGCGCTGTTCGGCGTTGGCCCAATCGGTGACGTCGCTCATGATCAGCACCAGCGATTCGATGTCGCCGTCTCGATCGGTCAGCACCATGCTGCGCACGCTGTGCACCCAGGTGCGTTCCTCGTCACTGTTCGGGGTGACTTCGACCAGCACGTCGCTGAAGGTTTCGCCGGCGGCCACTCGGCTGATCGGGTACTGCTCCGGTGTCAGCGTGTGGTTGTTGCGATAACGCAGGTTGAAGCGCTCGGCATATTCCCCGGCATTGTTGCCCAACTCGCCGATGCGACTGACGCCATGCATCGCCAGCGCGGCTTCGTTGGCCCAGAGAATGGTCTGATCGAGTTCCAGCAGAATCACTCCGTCGGACAGACCGGCAATGATCTGCTGCAACTGACGGCGATTGGTTTCGGTGGTCAGGACGTCCCGGCTCATTGGCTCTCCACAAGTGAACGCATGTGAAGATTACGACCGCTGGCCGTTGTGATCGTGCCGGGCAATTTTGCCCCTGATTACCGAGAGTTGTGATCCACCAGCTCGCGCAGCGTATCGAGAAACAGCTTGAGCACCGGCGAGGCATCGTCGGCCCGATACGTTGCATACAACGGCACTTGCGGCAGCGCCGGCGTGAGGCGTCGAAACACCAGCCCGGCCGGGGCCAGTTGCTCGATGGAGGCTGGCAACAGTGCCACGCCAAACCCGGCACGGACCAGACTGAGCAAGGTCTGCACCTCGATCACCTGCTGGCGGATCTGCGGGGTGAACCCGGCCTGAATGCAGCACTGATAGAGAAAATTGGCGAACCGCGACTGCTTCAGTTCCAGCGCAACGAACGGTTCCTGCGCCAGATCTGCCGGCGCCAGCACTTCACGCCGCGCCAGCGGATGATCCTGCGGCATCACCACATGGATCGGCTCATGGATCAGCAATTCATTGCGTAATTGCGGGTCGTCATAACCCACGCGGAACACGCAGGCGTCGATGCGTTTTTCCTTCAACGCCTTGACCTGAGCCGCCGGGGTCATCTCATGCAAACGCCAGGTCACCTGCGGATAGCGCTCGCGAAACAGGTGCAGGGCCTTGGGCAGCACGCCGACCATCACCGAGCTGATCATGCCGATCTCCAGCTCGCCGAGTTGCCCGCGTCCGGTCTGGCGGGTCAGGTCCAGCGCCCGTTCGAGTTGCTCGAACACCAGCGGCGCCTGCTCCTTGAGCATCTGCCCCGCCGCCGTCAGCTCGACCCGGTGATGGCTGCGCTCGAACAGCGGCGTGCCGAGTTCTTCCTCCAGCAAGCGGATCTGCTGGCTCAACGGCGGCTGGCAGATGTGCAGGCGTTCGGCGGCGCGGCCGAAATGCAACTCATCGGCCAGGGCCATGAAGTACCGCAGCAAACGCAGGTCCATGGCGGCTTACCCCAGGTTCAGTGGCGTGGAACGCTGACGCACCCCGGTCAGGCTGAACAGCGCATTGGCAATCGCCGGGACCACCGACGGGCTGCCCAGTTCTCCCACGCCGCCCGGTTTATCCGACTGACCATCGAGCACAAGGATGTCCACCGGTGGCATGTCGGACATGCGTGTGACGCGATAGTCATGGAAGTTGCTCTGCACCACCCGGCCCTGTTGGATGTCGAGGCGATCGAACAATGCGTGGCCGAGGCCCCACATCAGTCCGCCATAAATCTGCTCCTCGACCCCGCCGGGCGACACCGCCAGACCGCAATCGACCACACAGGTCAGCTTTTCGACCCGGGCCTTGCCGTCCACCTTCGCGACCCGCGCCACCACGGCGATGAAACTGGTGTAGCCCTGATTGGTGGCGATCCCCAGCGCCGTGTCCGGCGGCAGTTTCTGACCCCAACCGGCGCGTTCGGCGGCCTGCTTCAACACCGCCACATGCCGTGGCCGCTCCTGCATGTTGGCCAGTCTGAACGCCAGCGGATCCTCTCCGGCGGCATGGGCCAGTTCATCCATGAAGCTTTCCACGGCGAACACGTTGGGAATGAAGCTCACCGAGCGATACCAACCGCTGGGCACGTTGCTTTCGTGTTTGACCCAGTTCAGTTCCAGGTGCGGCGGGCGGTAGGCAAAGTCCCACGCGGTGATCGCCTCGGTGGTGCTGTAATCCATGTGATCCGGGCGCTCGAAATAGCCCGGTTCCCACTGTTCCGGCGAGGCTGGCGACACTGCATGCAGTTGCAGCGCCGCGAGTTTGCCTTGGGCATCCAGTGCGCCTTTCGCCCGATGAAGCGTGGCCGGGTGATTGAACAGCGCTTGCATTTCGTCTTCGCGGCTGTTGAGCAGTTTCACCGGCACGCCGGTCTGCTGCGCCAGATACGCGACTTCGAACAGCCAGTATTTGGCTTCCCGCGCACCGAAGCTGCCGCCGGACACCAGCTCATGAATGGTGACCTTGTCCTTGCCGATGCCGCACACGGTCTGCGCCGCTTCCAGTGCCGACGACGGCACCTGCACGCCGCCCCAATAGGTGATCGCCTTGTCCTTGACCTGCGCGGTGATGCAGATCGGCTCCAGCGGGTTTTGCACCTTGTAGGGCATCGTGTAATCGGCTTCGAGCAGCTTCGCCGCGCCCGACCATTGCCCGGCGACATCGCCCTGGGCCATGGCTTTGACGGTTTGCGTCACGGGATCACTGATGGCTGCGATCTGCGCCTTGACCAGCTCGGTGCTGTTGAAACCGGCCAGCGGGGAATCGCTCCATTTGATCTCCAGCAACTTGCGCCCCTGCTGCGCGGCCCAGAAAGTTTCGGCCAGCACCGCGACGCCTTCGAGGTTGCCGCCGAGCACGTCCGGGCGGCCCGGAATCGCGATCACCTTGCGCACGCCCGGCACTTGCAACGTGGCCGCCGAATCCACTGCGACAACCTTCGCGCCCACCACCGGCGCACGCTGAATTACCGCCACCAGCATTCCCGGCAACTGCACATCGATGCTGTACCTGAAGCGCCCGCAAACCTTGGCCGCCGCATCGCGTTTGTGGCGCAATTTGCCGATGTACTTGAACTGCGCCGGATCCTTCAGCGTGACGTTGGCCGGCGCCGGCAGATGCGCTGCCGCAGCGGCCAGCTCGCCGTAGCCGAGGCTGCGTTTGCTCGAAGCATGAACGACCCGGCCCTCTTCGGTGGAGCAGCTGTCAGGGCTGACCTTCCATTGCTGCGCCGCCGCACTGATCAGCAGCGCCCGCGCCGTGGCACCGGCCATGCGCAGACGATCGTATTCCAGCGACACACTGGTGCTGCCACCGGTTGAGAAAACTTTCCAGACCGGATGAATGTAGGTTTCAAAAAACGGATCTTCCGGGGTGATGACCTGCACCGTCATCGGGTTCACGTCCAGTTCCTCGGCGACACACGCGGCCAGCGCGGTCTGGGTCCCGGTGCCGGAATCGTGCTTGTGCACCACCAGCTTCACCGTGCCGTCGGGCAGCACCCGCACCCAGGCGTTGGGTTCGAATTCGGTGGCCGAGGTTTTCACTTCAGTCACCGCCGCACCGGAAGGCAAATACAACGCAACCGCCATACCGGACGCCACCGTCACCGCCTGCTTGAGAAATACCCGGCGCGAGGGTTCATCAACGTTGCCGTGGATGAGGCTCATCACGCCTCCTTCGGCGCATTCGCCGCACGTTTGATCGCTTTGTTGATCCGCCCGTAAGTGCCGCAGCGGCAGATATTCCCGGACATGGCGTTGCGGATCGAGTCGTCGTTAATCGCTGCCCCAGTGTTGAGCAACGCGGCGGCGGACATGATCTGCCCGGATTGACAGTAGCCGCATTGCGGCACATCTTCGGCGACCCAGGCCAGTTGCAGCGGATGGTTTTCGCTGGGCGACAGGCCCTCGATGGTAGTGATGCTGTGGCCCGCGACGGCGGCCAGCGGCAACTGGCAGGAACGCACCGCGACGCCGTTCAAGTGCACGGTGCAGGCACCGCACAGGCCCATGCCGCAGCCGAACTTGGTGCCGGTGAGTTTCAACTGATCACGCAATACCCATAACAAGGGCATGGAGGGGGACGCTTCATCCAGCTCGCGTCGTTCGCCGTTAACCGTGAATGCAATCATTGTCAGGCTCCAGAAGAGCGGCCCGTCTTCGTGCGGGCCTGGTGATCGATTATTGGAAACCCTGGCAACGCGCGGCCAGCGACGATTTCTGCCAACCGGTGTAAGCAGGACTAACAACATGTACAAGCGATACCCGTCGGTGCAGTCCATGAGCGCGTTCATTCACGCGGCGCGCAGCGGCAGTTTTTCCAGCGCCGCGCGTAAGCTCGACCTGACCCACAGCGCGATCAGCCAGCAGATCCGCGCCCTGGAAGAGTTCATCGGCCAGCCGCTGTTCGTGCGCGAAGGCGGCGGCAGCAACCTGACCGACGCCGGGCAGCTGTTTGCCAGCGTGCTGTCGGATGGGCTGGCGCAGATTGATCGGGCGTTGTCTTCGGTCAAGAACCGCAGCGTGGCCCAGCGACTGACCCTCGACGTCGACAGCGAACTGGCGCAGAGCTGGCTCAATCCGCGCCTGCCGCAATTGCTCGACGGCTTGCCGGACTACGAAGTGACAATCCTGTCGATGCCGCGCAGTGATCGCAGCACGTTCGAACGGGTGGACCTGTCGCTGCGCTATGGCTATGGCGACTGGGAGGATTGCGAGATGACCCAGATCTGCGGGGATCGGGTGTTGGCGGTGGCGTCACCGGTGTTGCTTGAGCGACATGGTTTGCAGGTGCCGCTGAGCCCGGCGCAGATTCTTGAGTTGCCGTTGTTGGGGTATACGCGGCGGTCTTGGATTCCGTGGCTGGATGCGGCCGGGATGACGCCGACCGAACCGCCGGCGCGGGTGATTTTTGATAATGCGGCGAATCTGATTGCGGCTGCGGAGGCCGGTGTCGGTGCCGGGCTGGTGCGTGGGTTATTGGCTGCCGATGCGTTGCGCAGCGGACGGCTGGTGGCGTTGAACGAGGCGCAGATTGCGGCGCATTACAACCTGTATGCGGTGTGGCCCCATGGGCAGGCCGAGCGGGTGGCGCCGGTGGTTGATGCGATCAAACAGCTGGCTTTGCATACACAATTCTGACGTCTTCGCGAGCAAGCTCGCTCCCACGGGTGGCGGCATTCCAACGGGGTGAATGCGGTCAAATTGTGGGAGCGAGCTTGCTCGCGATGAGGCCATCACTATCACCACAAAAAACCAAAACCATATCGAACAAGTATCACCACCCCACCCAATTAATATTGTACGAACCCTCCCCCGCCTTCCAATACTCGCCTCAAGCAACCACCCACCCGGGCCGGATGCGAACAGGCGAGGGAATGCGCGATTGCCGCGCATAGAAACGGCCGATTGCCCGGGACGTGGATGCTGTGAGCCGCAAGGCTCCCTTCCCCGCTATCAGGAGATCGACTTCAATGATCATCGATATCAGCTGCTATCCCACGGATCTCGTGGACCTCGCCTGGAGGCATGACGGTGACCCGTTCACCGGCGAGCGTCTGCTGGAGATGATGGATGGCCCGTACATGGTCAACGGCAAACCTCGCCGCATCGACAAAGCCTTCATCCAGCCGCCGCAGGGCAACACCATTTACACCTGGACCGACGGCGAACTGTCGGGCCGCGAATCCATCGACGCCTACATGGCCTACACCCTGAAAATGGTCCAGACCTACCCGGACCGTTTCATCGGCTGCTTCGTGTACAACCCGCGCTGCGGCGTGGAGAACGGCGTCGAGGCGATCGAGCGCTACGTGAAAGAGCACGGTTTCAAGATGGTGCAGATGCAGGCCAACATGCACGCCTACCGTCCTGACCGTGCGCTGGACTGGGTGCGCCCGGCCTTCGAGAAATGCGCCGAGCTTGGCATTCCGGTCAAGCTGCACACCGGCGACGGGCCTTACAGCATCCCGTCGGAATGGGTGCCGATGATCAAGGAATTCCCCAACGTCGATTTCATCATGGCCCACTTCGGCGTACAGACCGGCGGCGTCTATGTGTTTGAACCGATGCAGTGGGCGATGGAGTTGCCCAACGTCTATTGCGAATCCGGCTGGTGCCTGCAATCGCGGATTGTCGAGTTCGCCAAAGTCCTGCCGCCCCACAAGATCCTGTTCGGCACCGACACCCCGCCGAACGAACCGGGCATGTGGCTGCGCCTGCTCGAAGTGCTCTGCCACGAGCCGCCGCAGGGCCTGAACCTCGACGAGGACACCCTCGAAGACTACCTGGGCAACAACACCGCACGGATGATCGGCCTCGAGCCGTCCCCGCCGCCGCGTTCCGTTTCCGAAGCAGAGGCGCAACTCAAGCGCCCCGTCACCACCCAACTGGCCAGGAGCTGAACCGATGATCATCGACACCCATCTGCACCCCACCAACCTGGTCGACGAGGCCTGGCGCCACACCGGCGAACCGTTCACCGGCGAGCGCATGCTCAAGCTCATGGACGGCCCGTACATGATCAACGGCAAGCCGCGCCGGATCGACATGGGTTTCATCCAGCCGCCACCGGGCAACACCGGTTATCGCGACGGCAACCGCCGTGGCCGCGAGGGTGTGCGTGACTACATGTCGTACGTCGCCGAGCTCTGCGTGAAGTACCCCGACCGCTTCATCGGCAACTTCAACTTCAACCCGCGCTGGGGACCGGAAAACGGTGCGGCGGAGCTGGAATTCCACATCAAGGAATACGGCTTCAAGATGCTCAAGCTGCACGCCAACATGCACGGCTATCGCCCGGATCGCGCACTCGACTGGCTGCGCCCGGCGATGAAAGTCTGCGCCAAGTACAACATCGTGGTGCTGATTCACACCGGCGACGGCCCGTACACCATTCCAACGATGTTCTACCCGATCATCCGCGAGTTCCCGATGGTCAATTTCATCATCGGTCACTTCGGCATCCAGACCGGTGGCAACTACTCGTTCGAGGCGTTCTGGATGGCGATGGACACGCCGAACGTGTACTGCGAGTCCGGCTGGTGCTTCCAGTCGCGGATCGTCGAGTTCGCCAAGGAACTGCCGCGCAACAAGATCGTGTTCGGCACCGACTCGCCGCCGAACGAGCCGGGCATGTGGCTGCGCGAGCTGGAAGTGTTGTGCTCGCCGGCGCCGCAAGGCCTGGGGATCGACGAGGATCACCTCGAGGATTACCTGGGCAACAACATCGCAAGGTTGTGCGGAATCGAACCGACCCCGCCGCCCAAAGACCTGGCCGAGGCGGACATTCGTCTGACCACGACCTACCTCTAAACCCAAAACCTGTGGGAGCGAGCTTGCTCGCGAAAGCAGTGTGTCATTCAACAATGACGGTGACTGAACTGACGCCATCGTCGGATCGCCGCCCGGACCAAGCTCGCTCCCACAGGGATCAGTGTCACAACAGTACACAGCGACTTTACAGGCGCGAAGATGACCCGGCGTTCGCTCGACCGGCAGGCCAACGGCTTGTCGATCGAACGCCGGCCTCACCCCTGCGCGCCTGCTTTTTACGAGGTGAAACCATGACCCGTTCGACGCTCGGCGACTCTCAGGACTTTCACGTATTCATCGACGCCTATCGCCGCCAGTACCCGGACGATGTGCTGACCATCACCCACCCTCTTTGCGCCGATCAGGACGTCACCGCCCTGGTCGATGCCCTTGCCGCCCAGGGTCGCGATCCACTGCTGATCTGCGAAAACGTCGGCAACCTCGGTGTGCCGGTGGCAACCAATCTGTTCGCCTCCCGCCGGCGTATCGCCCGACTGTTCGGCGTCGGCGCCGCGCAGTTACACGAAACCTTCCAGACCCGCGCCAACCAGCCGATCGCGCCGCGCTACGTCGAAACCGGCCCGGTACTCGACGAGGTCTTCGAAGGTGAAGCGCTGGACCTCGCACTGCTGCCGATGCTCAAGCATTTCGACAGTGATCGCGGCCCGTACATCACCAACGCCATCATCATCGCCGAGGACCCGCTCACCGGCATCGCCAACATGAGCTATCACCGCTCGATGCGCCACGCCCGTCAGGCATTGGCCACCAGCCTGCATTCGCGCGGGCATCTGTGGCGGATGTTGCAGACCGCCCGCGAACGTGGCGAAGAATTGCGCGTGGCCATGGTGGTCGGCGCGCACCCGCTGTTCATGCTCGCCGCCGCTGCCCGCCTGCCCTATGGCAGCGATGAACGCGCGGTGGCCGGCGGGCTTTTCGGTGCGCCGCTGGAACTGGTCAAGACCCCGCGCTACGGCATCGGCGTGCCGGCTTACGCCGAGTTCGTGCTCGAAGGCGCGATAGACCCGACGGCCTATGCCGAAGAAGGTCCGTTCGGCGAATTCAGCGGTTATTCCTCGGATCGCTCGACCAACAACGTGCTGCGCGTCGACACCCTGTTGCGGCGCAGGGACGCCTGGCTGGTGGACGTGATGGGCGGACGTTACGCCGAGCACCTGACGCTGGCGCGGCTGCCCCGTGAAGCGGAAATGAGCGAGAAGCTCAAGGCACGCTTTCCCGCCGTCACCGCCGTGCATTACCCGAACTCCGGCACGCATTTTCATTGCTACGTAGCGCTGGACCAGAGCCGCGACGGCGAGGCCCGGCAGATCATGCTGGCCCTGCTCGGCTGGGATCCGTATCTGAAAACCGTGATCGCGGTGGACAGCGATATCGACCTCACCGACGACAGCCAGGTGCTGTGGGCACTGGCCACGCACTTCCAGCCGCACCTCGACATCTTCACGATTGACGGTTTGCCCGGCAGCCCGCTGGACCCGTCATCCTCGGTCAATGGCACCACCTCGCGGATGGGCCTGGATGCCACGCGCGGCTCTGGGTTTGACGGGATCAAGGCGCAGCTCGATCAGGACGTGCTCGAACGCGCGCGGCAACTGCTCGACGGTCTGCCATCGTGAACCGTCAGCGGATGGTGGTCGGTATCAGCGGCGCGTCCGGCTTCATTTACGGCGTACGTCTGCTGGAGCTGCTGGCCGAGCTGAACATCGAAAGCCACCTGATCATCAGCCGCGCCGCGCTGCTGACCATGGCCCACGAAACCGACTACAAACTGGCGGACGTCATCGCCCTCGCCAGCCATTACCACCGCGCCGATGACGTCGCCGCCGGGATCGCCAGCGGTTCGTTCCGCTGCCTGGGCATGGTGGTTGCGCCGTGTTCCATGAGGACGCTGGCGGAGATCGCCACCGGCACGTCATCGGGTCTGATCGGCCGCGCCGCCGACGTCACCCTAAAGGAACGCCGCACTCTGGTACTGATGGCCCGCGAAACACCGCTGACCCTCGCGCACCTGCGCAACATGACTGCCGTCACCGAAATGGGCGGCATCATCGCCCCGCCGGTGCCGGCCTTCTACGCCCGCCCCGACAGCCTTGCGCAAATGGTCGATCACAGCCTCGGCCGCGTCCTCGACCTGTTCGGCCTCGATGCCGGCACCGCCCGCCGCTGGCGAGAACACACAGAACCCTGTGGGAGCGAGCTTGCTCGCGATGGCGGTCGATCAGTCGCCATCACCGCTAAATGACACACCGCTATCGCTAGCAAGCTAGCTCCCACAGTAAAGCGTCATCACTCAATTCATCGTGCACCGGTAATCACCAAGGAGCCTCACATGAACACCCCCTTCAACGCCCCGACCCCGAACACCAAAATCCCGGTCACCATCCTCACCGGGTTCCTCGGCGCCGGCAAAACCACCCTGCTCAATTACATCCTCAGGGAGAACCACGGCCGCAAGATCGCGGTGATCGAAAATGAGTTCGGCGAGGTCGGCATCGACGGCGATCTGGTGCTCAGCTCCGAGACCGAAGAGATCTACGAAATGGTCAACGGCTGTGTCTGCTGCACCGCCGAAGTCCGCGAAGACCTGGTGCGCATCGTCCGCGAACTGGTGGCGCGCCCGGTACGGCTCGACCATATCCTGATCGAGACCAGCGGCCTGGCCGACCCGTACCCGGTGGCCCAGAGTTTTTTTATCAACGACCCGATTGCCGAGGAAGTCGAACTCGACGCCATTGTGACCATGGTCGATGCCAAGCACATCGCCCAACACCTGGAAGACCTGCAACTGGACGGCGTCGACAATCAGGCGGTGGATCAGATCGTCTGCGCCGACCGTATCGTCATCAACAAGGTCGATCTGGTCAGTCCTCAAGAGGTGGAAACCCTGCGCGGCAAGATCCGTGGCTTGAACGCCACGGCGGATCTGGTGACCTCGACCCACGCGCAGATCGACCTGTCGAAAATCCTCGGTATCGGCGCCTTCGAATGCACGCAGAAGCTGATGGAAATCGGCGCGAATCAGCACGATCACGATCACCACGACCACCACGCTGAAGAGCCCGACCACGAACACGATCCGAGCGTGTCCTCGGTGGGCATCGCCGTGGATGGCGCCGTCAACCTGATGGCGTTCCACCGCTGGATCAGTGAGTTGCGCAACGCTCAGGCCGACAACCTGTACCGCATGAAAGGCGTGCTGGCGGTGGCCAACGAAGACCAGCGCTACGTGCTGCAAGGCGTGCACAGCCTGGTGGAGTTTCGCGCCTCGACCGCATGGGGCAGCGAGCCGCGCTCAAGCAAGATCGTGTTCATCGGCCGCGACCTGGATCGGGTGGCGCTGAACCAGGGCTTTGCCGCCTGCCTGGCCGGCTGAAGCCCGGCATCGGAACCGGTGGATGGCGGTTCCGGGCACACAGAACGAATGACTGATGCACGCGATGGGAATAACACAAAACCCTGTGGGAGCGAGCTTGCTCGCGAAGAGGTCGGCACACTCAACCCCTCAGTTGACTGACCTGCCGCTTTCGCAAGCAAGCTCACTCCCACAAGGTTCCACAGTGTTCTCGAGCCAAGCCGCATCAGACGAATACCCCTCTGTACCGAATAACAACAGCTAGAGGTGATTCCCCATGTCGTCAGCCAGTTCCTCCTCCACCGTCCACCCTGTCGACCGCGTCTTACCGGTGCGACAGATGCTCACCCTCGGCCTGCAGCACATGGCCGTCTCGTACATTGGCGCCATCGCCGTGCCGTTGATTGTCGCCAGTGCCCTGAAGATGTCCCACGCCGACACGGTGATACTGATCAGCACCACGCTGTTCTGCTCGGGCATCGCCACGCTGTTGCAGACCGTCGGTTTCTGGAAGTTCGGTGTACGCCTGCCGATTCTGCAAGGCGTGGCGTTCAGCAGCGTCGGCCCGGTGATCGCCATCGGCAGCAACCCGGAGGTGGGATTTGCCGGGGTCTGCGGGGCGGTGATCGGTGCGGGGATTTTCACCCTGCTGATGGCGCCGTTCGTGGGTCGCTTGCGACGCTTCTTTCCGCCGGTGGTGACTGGATGCATCGTCACGGTGATCGGCTTGCAACTGTTCCCGATTGCCTATGAATGGGTCGGCGGCGGGCGCAACGCGAGCAATTTCGGCGCGCCGGCGTTTCTCGCCGTGGCCGTGGTGGTGCTGCTGACCATCCTGCTGGTCAACCGTTATGGCAGCCCGTTGCTGCGCAACATGGCGGTGCTGGTGGGGATGTTGGTGGGCGCCGGTCTGGCTTACGGTCTGGGGATGGGCAACTTTCACAGCGTCGAAGACGCACCGTGGCTGACCGTGCCCTACCCGTTCTATTTCGGCCTGCCGACCTTCAGCCTGATACCCATCGCCACCATGGTCGTCGTGATGATCGTGCAGATGGTCGAGTCCATGGGGCTGTTTGTAGCCATCGGCGACATCGTCGACAAACCGGTAGACGACAGACAAGTAATCAACGGCCTGCGCGCCAATGGCCTGGCCAGCACCATCGCCGGGATGTTCGCCGCGTTCCCGTTCATCGCCTTCATGGAAAACGTCGGGCTGGTGATCCTGACCGGTGTACGCAGCCGCTGGGTGGTGGCGATCAGCGGTTTGCTGATGTGCTCGATTGCACTGGTGCCGAAAGCCGGGGCGATTATCGCCTCGATGCCGACCGCTGCGCTGGGTGGTGCCGGCATCGCCATGTTCGGCGTGGTCGCGGCGGCCGGCATCCAGACCCTGGCCAAAGTCGACTACGAGCGCAATCGCTACAACGTGCTGATCGTCGGTTTCACCATCGCCGCCGCTCTGGTGCCAGTGCTCGCCCCGACCCTGTTCAAACAACTGCCCGAGTGGTCACAGCCGTTCCTGCACAGCAGCGTGGTCATCGCCTGCCTGGTGTCGGTGCTGCTCAACGCGGCGCTCAACGGCGTCAGCGTGCCAGAAACCACACCCGGCAAATCCGCCTCGCATATCCTCTGACTGGAGCTGCCCATGACTCAACTTCAAAACATCCTGATCAAGCAACCGGTCGCGGTGATGAGCGGCCTGCGCGGCCCCCGCGCACGGGCCGGCGCCCTGGACATCCGCGTGGTCAATGGCCGGATCGCGGAAATGGCCGCCAACCTCGAGCCGCAACCTGGTGAACGAGTGATCGACGCGCGTAATTCGTTGGTCTATCCGGGCTGGATCAACACCCACCATCACCTGTTCCAGAACCTGCTCAAAGCCGTGCCCGAAGGCTTGAATCAGGACCTGCAAGGCTGGCTGGCGAGCGTGCCTTATCCGCGCCTGAACCGCTTCACTCCGCAACTGGCGCGGATCGCCGCACGGCTCGGGATGGTCGAGTTGCTGCTGTCTGGCGTCACCACCTGCGCCGATCACCACTACCTCTACCACGCCCACGGCAGCACCGAGACCGGCGACTTACTGTTCGACCTCGCCGAAGAGTTCGGCCTGCGTTTCGTGCTCTGCCGTGGCGGCGCACTGGAGTCCGCCAGCGCGCATCCGGGTTTCTCGAAAACCGCGCTGCAACCGGAATCCCTGGAGCAAATGGTCGGTGATATCGAACGGCTGAAATCACGCTACCACCAGGACACCCCGGATGCTCTGCGCCGGGTGGTCGTGGCGCCAACCACGCCGACCTTCTCGCTGCCGCCAACCCTGCTGCGCGAACTGGCGCATACCGCGCGAGGCATGGGACTGCGTCTGCACACGCACCTGTCGGAAACCCAGAACTACGTGAATTTCTGCCGCGACAAGTACAACTGCCTGCCGGTGGAATTCGTCGCCGAACACGAATGGCTCGGCCCGGACGTCTGGTTCGCCCACGCTGTACACCTGCAACCGGGGGAAATCCGCATGCTTGCCCAGACCGGCACCGGTGTCTCCCACTGCCCGGTGAGCAACGCACGGCTGGGCAGCGGCGTTGCGCCGATTCCGCAAATGTACGAGGCCGGCGTGCCGATCTCCCTCGGAGTCGACGGCGTCGCCTCCAACGAATCCGGGAGCATGGTCGGCGAAGCCAACACCGCATGGCTGATCCACCGCGCCGAGCAAGGCGCCTCGGCCACCACCGCCGAAGACGTGATCCACTGGGGTACGGCCGGCGGCGCACAAGTGCTCGGCCTCGGCGCGGTCGGTTCGCTGGAGGTTGGTCAAGCGGCTGATCTGGTGATCTACAGCCTCGACCATCCGCGCTTCTACGGTTTCCACGACAGCGCCGTCGCACCAGTCGTCGCGGGTGAGCCAATCGCTGTGAAATACAGCCTGGTGGGTGGGCGAATCGTCGTCGATAACGGCGTGATTCCGGGGCTGGATATCGAACGGATGCGGGCCGAGGCCTGGGAGGGTGTGCAGGCGATGATGAAGGCCGATGATTGATGCATGACCGATGGGAGCGGCGGTGCGACGATTCGCCTCGTCAGCTCCCACCGGCGGCATTAGCGCCCTGCGATTTTGTCGACTAAAGTCAGTACCTCATCGGATTGAGCCACTGCCAGCGACACCGGGCTCTTGATCAAGGAGAGACTGATGACATCCAACCGCCTCATCGAACAGACCTATCGCACCTGGTCCAGCCCCATCCTGCTGGAGCTGAAAAAGCGCGAACACGAGATGGCGCCGGCCGAACGTCAGGCGCTTGAGAATGTGCTGGTGGAAAGACGATTGCTGGACGTTGGCAATCCGAATGGCAGTAACCGTCGCAGAGGTTCGGCAAACAACAACCAAAGGCCTGGGTAATCGTGTACGGAATCTGTGGGAGCAAAATCGCTCCCACAGGTAAAACCTTGCCTGGCTATTGAATGTTGTGCCGATTCATCCAGCGCCCTGTGTTTACGCCGCCCGTTGTCCTTTTGCCACTGCCGCCGAAGCCGCCAGCATCGCTCGCAACAACACCGCACAACCGGCTGCCAGATCATCCGGCGCGGCGTTTTCGATTTCGTTGTGGCTGATGCCGCCTTCGCACGGCACGAAGATCATCCCGGCCGGACCGAGTTCGGCGAGGAAAATCGCGTCGTGGCCGGCGCCGCTGACGATGTCCATGTGCGACAGGCCCAGCCCCTTGGCTGCGCCGCGCACGGCTTCGACGCAACCTTTTTCGAAATACAGCGGCGGGAAGTCGGCGGTCGGGGTCAGTTCATAGGTCAGGCCGTGTTCTTCGCAGGTGGTTTCGATGACTTGCTTGACCTCGGCGATCATCGAGTCGAGGCGCGCCGGTTCAAGATGCCGGAAGTCGAGGGTCATGCGCACTTCGCCGGGAATCACGTTGCGAGAGCCGGGATAGGCTTGCAGGCAACCGACCGTGCCGCAGGCGTGAGGTTGATGGCCAAGGGCAGCGCGATTGACTGCGCCGACGATCACCGAAGCACCGACCAGGGCATCCTTGCGCAGGTGCATCGGGGTCGGGCCGGCGTGGGCTTCGACGCCGCGCAGTTTCAGGTCGAACCACTTCTGCCCCAGTGCGCCAAGTACCACACCGATGGTTTTCTGTTCGTCCTCAAGAATCGGGCCTTGCTCGATATGCGCCTCGAAATAGGCGCCGACCTTGTGTCCGCTGATCTTGCGCGGCCCGGCGTAGCCGATGGCGTTCAGCGCTTCGCCGACCGTGACGCCGTCGGCATCGACTTTGGCCAGGGTTTCTTCGAGGGTGAATTTTTCCGCGAACACCCCGGAGCCCATCATGCACGGGGCGAAACGTGAGCCTTCTTCGTTGGTCCAGACCACCACTTCCAGCGGCGCCTCGGTTTCCACGCCAAGGTCGTTGAGGGTGCGCAACACTTCGACCCCCGCCAGCACGCCGAAGCAACCGTCGAACTTGCCGCCGGTGGGCTGGGTGTCGATGTGACTGCCGGTCATCACCGGCGGCAGGTTCGGATTGCGACCGGGCCGACGGGCGAAGATGTTGCCGACTTCATCCACCGTGACGCTGCAACCGGCGTCCTTGCACCACTGCACGAACAGGTCGCGGGCCTGGCGGTCGAGGTCGGTCAGGGCCAGGCGACAGACCCCGCCCTTGACCGTGGCGCCGAGCTTCGCCAGCTCCATGAGCGACGCCCACAGGCGATCGCGGTTGATGTGCTGATGGGTCGATTGCAGAACGTCTACAGCTGCGTTCATGGGGATCTCCTCAGGCAGTTTTCTTATCGATAGTTCCCACGTCCAGGCGTCGAACCGTTTGCGTGGGAATTCATCCATGGACGCTCTGCGTCCGCTTTGGGGACGCAGAGCGTCCCGGGCTGCATTCCCACGCAGAGCGTGGGAACGATCATCTGCTACACCGGTGATTTCACTACCGAAGGCGTCGTACGCATCGCGCACAACCCGTAATAGATCAACCCGCCCAGCGCCGAGCCGGTGAACCAGCCGTAGCTGTAGAACCAGCTGAATGCACTGCTGCCCAGCGACAGCAGGGTCAGCACCACCGGCACGCCGAACGCGATGAACCCGGACCAGTTCCACGCCGGGTACACGTCGTCGCGATACAGGCCGGCCAGGTCCAGTTGCTGTTTCTTGATCAGGAAATAGTCCACCACCATGATCCCGGCAATCGGCCCGAGCAGGCTGGAATAGCCCAGCAGCCAGTTCGAATACACGGTTTCCAGGCTGACATCGGAGACGATCAATCCAAGTTTCTTCAACAGTTCATGGCCCATCAACGCCAGGCCGACGAACCCGGTGAGGATCACCGCTTTGGTGCGGTTGATGACCTTGGGCGCAATGTTCTGGAAGTCGTTGGTCGGCGAAACGATATTGGCGGCGGTGTTGGTCGACAGCGTGGCGATGATGATCAGCGCCATGGCTACCGCGACCCACACCGGGCTCTGGATATGGCCGATCAGAGTCACCGGATCGGAAACGCTGACGCCCACCAGTTTCACCGATGCCGCAGTCATCACCACGCCCAGCGCGGCGAACAGGAACATGGTCAGCGGCAGGCCGAAAATCTGCCCGAGGATCTGATCCTTCTGGCTGCGGGCATAGCGGCTGAAATCGGGAATGTTCAACGACAATGTGGCCCAGAAACCGACCATCGCCGTCAGTCCCGCAGCGAAGTAACTGACCACGCTCGCGCCTTCGGGACGCTTCGGCGGAATTGCCAGCAGTTCAGTCATCGACACATTCGGCATGGCCCACACCAGCAACCCGATACCGACTGCCACCAGCAGCGGCGCCGACAGGGTTTCCAGCCACTTGATCGACTCAGCGCCACGGATCACCACCCAGAGGTTCAGTGTCCAGAAGATCATGAAACCGATCACCTCCCCGGTCCCGCCGAGGGATTTCCAGCCCTCGAACACCGAGCCGAGAAACAGATGAATCGCCAGCCCGCCGAACATGGTCTGGATGCCGAACCAGCCGCAGGCCACCAGCGCGCGGATCAGGCACGGCACGTTGGAACCGAGGATCCCGAACGACGAGCGCAGCAGCACCGGAAACGGAATGCCGTATTTGGTGCCGGGAAACGCATTCAGCGTCAGCGGGATGAGAACGATGATGTTGGCGAACAGAATCGCCAGCAGCGCCTCGCCGACGGTCAAACCGAAATAGGCGGTGAGCACGCCGCCCAAAGTGTAGGTCGGCACGCAGATCGACATGCCGACCCACAGCGCGGTGATGTGCCATTTGTTCCAGGTTCGTTCGCGCACTCTGGTCGGTGCCATGTCGTGGTTGTAACGGGGACTGTCGAGGACGTCGCTGCCGGCTTCGAGTTCGAACAAGCCGTCGCGCTCGGTCACTTGCGATCTGTTCTGTTGCATGGCCGCTCCACTGTTCTTCTGATTATTTTTTGCTCATCAGGCGGCTGCACACGCAGGTGCGAGCCGGACGATGGCCGGAGGAACTGACAACTTTCATGCACCGGCCATGGTGTCAGCGGCGGCATCAATAAACGTGCCGGGGGAACCGCCTGGCGCCAGGACCGTGCTTTGATCTTGTTGTAACTGACTGATGTTTATCAGTTTTAATTATTCACCTGTTCAGGCCGCGAAAACTTGACTGAACACTCAGGCCAAATGCCAGGCAAGTTGTCCGAACTGTCAGGACTCAATCTGGTGCACCGCACTTTTTTTAATCATGGGCGATCAACCGCAGCTCAACTTCAAGCGGCTGATTTCACATAGGAAATCTTGCTCATATTTCCAACCTGTCAAGTGCGTCAAAATGGTGAAGCGCCTCACCATTTTGGTGATTTTTCATTTTTATCGTTATTTTTCAGCAAGTTAAAACAGACATAAGCTTATAAAAAATAATCTTGATCAATTGCAGAACTGCGACTAGCGTCTATTCCTGACAGCGCTGACAAGATTACGCATTTGGCGCTGCAAACAATAAAACACTAGAACCGGCAAAAGTCGGTCATGCCTGCGAGGAACTCGGAATGTCTCTGTTGATCCGTGGCGCCACCGTTGTTACCCATGATGAAAGTTACCGCGCCGATGTCTATTGCGCTGACGGCGTGATCAAAGCCATTGGTGAAAACCTGGATATTCCCGCCGGCGCCGAAGTGCTCGATGGCAGCGGTCAATTCCTGATGCCCGGCGGCATCGATCCGCACACCCACATGCAACTCCCGTTCATGGGCACCGTGGCCAGCGAAGACTTCTACAGCGGCACTGCCGCAGGACTGGCCGGTGGCACCACCTCAATCATCGATTTCGTGATTCCCAATCCGCAGCAATCGCTGCTCGAAGCGTTTCACCAGTGGCGTGGCTGGGCGGAAAAATCCGCGTCCGACTACGGCTTCCACGTCGCGATCACTTGGTGGAGCGAGCAGGTGCGTGAAGAAATGGCCGAGCTGGTCAGCCATCACGGGATCAACAGCTTCAAGCATTTCATGGCCTACAAGAACGCGATCATGGCCGCCGACGACACGCTGGTGGCGAGCTTCGAGCGCTGCCTGGAACTTGGCGCCGTGCCGACCGTGCATGCGGAAAACGGCGAGCTGGTCTATCACCTGCAACGCAAGTTGATGGCCCAGGGCATCACCGGGCCGGAAGCGCACCCACTGTCACGTCCGTCGCAGGTCGAAGGCGAAGCCGCGAGCCGCGCGATCCGAATTGCTGAAACCATCGGCACGCCGCTGTACCTGGTGCACGTCTCGACCAAAGAAGCCCTCGACGAAATCACCTATGCCCGCAGCAAGGGTCAACCGGTCTACGGTGAGGTGCTGGCCGGGCACCTGCTGCTGGACGACAGCGTCTACCAGCACCCGGACTGGCAGACCGCCGCCGGTTACGTGATGAGCCCGCCGTTCCGTCCGCGCGGGCATCAAGAGGCACTGTGGCATGGGCTGCAGAGCGGCAATCTGCACACCACCGCCACCGACCATTGCTGTTTCTGCGCCGAGCAGAAAGCCGCCGGCCGCGACGATTTCAGCAAGATCCCCAACGGTACCGCCGGCATCGAAGACCGCATGGCGGTGTTGTGGGATGAAGGGGTGAACACCGGGCGGTTGTCGATGCAGGACTTCGTCGCCCTCACCTCCACCCACACCGCCAAGATCTTCAACCTCTACCCGCGCAAAGGCGCGATCCGCGTCGGCGCCGATGCCGACCTGGTGCTGTGGGATCCGCAAGGCACCCGCACCATCTCCGCCAAGACCCACCATCAGCAGGTGGACTTCAACATCTTCGAAGGCAAGACCGTAACAGGCGTGCCGAGCCATACCGTCAGCCAGGGGAAAGTGGTCTGGGCCGATGGCGACCTGCGCGCCGAGCGCGGGGCGGGCCGGTATATCGAGCGTCCGGCGTATCCGGCGGTGTTTGATTTGCTGAGCAAGCGGGCTGAGTTGCATAGGCCTGTGGCCGTCAAGCGCTGATTCCCTGATTGCCGATGATCGTTCCCACGCTCTGCGTGGGAATGCCTCAAGGGACGCTCTGCGTCCAGTGACGCGGAGCGTCACGGGCTGCATTCCCACGCGGAGCGTGGGAACGATCAAACACAACACAAAAAACCACTGCCCGACAGAGGCAGAAACCTCAATTAACCGTGAGGCAAAAAACCGTGATCGAGACCCTGAACCATCTCCCGCATCCGCACGAAAGTGCGGCCGCACTCGCCGGCCATTTCAGCGATCTGGCGCCGCCGCTCAACGACCGTCAAGCGCATCTGGAAGCCTCGCGCTGCCTGTATTGCTACGACGCACCGTGCGTGAATGCATGCCCGAGCGAGATCGACATCCCGTCGTTCATCCGCAATATCCATCAGGACAACGTGCAGGGTGCGGCGCAGAAAATCCTCTCGGCAAACATCCTCGGCGGCAGTTGCGCCCGGGTCTGCCCGACCGAAATCCTCTGCCAGCAAGCCTGCGTGCGCAACAACGCCCACGAATGCGCGCCGGTGCTGATCGGCCTGCTGCAACGCTATGCCGTGGACAACGCGCACTTCACCGAGCACCCGTTCCAGCGCGCCGCTACCACCGGCAAACGCATCGCGGTGGTCGGTGCCGGCCCGGCGGGTTTGTCCTGCGCGCATCGCAGCGCCATGCACGGGCATGACGTGGTGATTTTCGAAGCCAGGGAGAAGGCCGGCGGCCTCAACGAATACGGGATCGCCAAGTACAAACTGGTCGACGACTACGCGCAGAAGGAGCTGGATTTCCTCCTGCAAATCGGCGGCATCGAAATCCGCCATGGCCAGAAACTCGGTGAAAACCTGACCTTGAGCGAACTGCACCAACAGTTCGACGCGGTGTTCCTCGGCCTTGGCCTCAATGCGAGCAAACAACTCGGCCTGGCCCACGAAGACGCCCCCGGCCTGCTCGCCGCCACCGACTACATCCGCGAGCTGCGCCAGGCCGATGACCTGTCGCAACTGCCGCTGGCCGAACACTGCATTGTCCTCGGCGCCGGCAACACCGCCATCGACATGGCCGTGCAAATGGCCCGTCTCGGTGCGCGCGACGTCAATCTGGTCTATCGCCGTGGCGCGGCGGACATGGGCGCCACCGGCCATGAGCAGGACATCGCCAAGGCCAATCAGGTGCGGTTGCTGACCTGGGCGCAACCGGACGAAGTGCTGCTCGATGCTCAAGGCAAGGTGCGCGGCATGCGCTTCGCCCGCACGCATCTGGTGGAAGGTCGCCTGCAAACCACCGGCGAGACTTTCGAACTGGCCGCCGATGCCATCTTCAAAGCCATCGGCCAGGCCTTCGACGGCAGCGCCCTCGCCGACCCGCTGGCCCGTGAGCTGAAACGTCAGGGAGAACGGATTCAGGTCGATGAAAACCTGCGCACCAGCATTCCAGGTGTGTACGCCGGCGGCGACTGCACCAGCCTCGATCAGGACCTGACCGTGCAAGCGGTGCAACACGGCAAGCGCGCCGCCGAGGCGATCAACGCTCAACTGATGCTCAACGTGGAGGCTGCGTAAATGGCCGATCTTTCGATTGTCTTCGCCGGAATCAAAGCCCCCAACCCGTTCTGGCTGGCCTCCGCACCGCCGACCGACAAGGCCTACAACGTGGTGCGCGCCTTCGAGGCGGGCTGGGGCGGCGTGGTCTGGAAAACCCTGGGTGAAGACCCGGCGGCGGTCAACGTGTCCTCGCGCTACTCGGCGCATTACGGCAACAACCGCGAAGTGCTGGGCATCAACAACATCGAACTGATCACCGACCGCTCGCTGGAGATCAACCTGCGGGAAATCACTCAGGTGAAAAAGGACTGGCCGGATCGCGCGCTGATCGTGTCGCTGATGGTGCCCTGCGTCGAAGAGTCGTGGAAACACATCCTGCCACTGGTGGAAGCCACCGGCGCCGACGGCATCGAGCTGAACTTCGGTTGCCCCCACGGCATGCCCGAACGCGGGATGGGCGCGGCGGTCGGTCAGGTGCCGGAGTACGTCGAGCAAGTCACGCGCTGGTGCAAGACCTATTGCTCGCTGCCGGTGATCGTCAAACTCACACCGAACATCACCGACATCCGCGTCGCCGCCCGCGCTGCGCACCGGGGCGGCGCCGATGCGGTGTCGTTGATCAACACCATCAACTCGATCACCAGCGTCGACCTCGAACACATGGTCGCCCTGCCCACCGTCGGCAGCAAAAGTACTCACGGTGGTTATTGCGGCTCGGCAGTCAAGCCGATCGCGCTGAACATGGTCGCGGAAATCGCCCGTGATCCGCAGACCCAGGGCTTGCCGATCTGCGGCATCGGCGGAATTGGCAGCTGGCGTGATGCAGCGGAGTTCATCGCTTTGGGCAGCGGCGCGGTGCAGGTGTGCACGGCGGCGATGCTGCATGGTTTCCGGATTGTCGATGAAATGAAGGATGGCTTGTCGCGGTGGATGGACAGTCAGGGTTACGCCAGCATCGCCGAGTTCTCCGGGCGTGCGGTGGGCAACACGACTGATTGGAAGTACCTGGACATCAACTATCAGGTCATCGCGAAGATCGACCAGGAGGCGTGCATCGGTTGCGGGCGTTGCCACATCGCCTGCGAAGACACGTCACATCAGGCGATCAGCAGTCTGAAACAGGCCGATGGCACGCATAAATATGAAGTCATCGATGATGAGTGTGTGGGGTGCAATCTGTGCCAGATCACCTGCCCGGTGGCGAACTGCATCGAGATGGTGCCGATGGAGACGGGCAAACCGTTTCTGGACTGGAATCATGATCCGAGGAACCCGTATCACGTCAGCCCTTGAATGATCGTTCCCACGCTGGAAGATCGTTCCCACGCTCCGCGTGGGAATGCAGCCCGGGACGCTCTGCGTCCCACTGGAACGCGGAGCGTCCCTTGAGGCATTCCCACGCAGAGCGTGGGAACGATCAGCACATGGCTCAAGGCTCTAATCCAATCCCCCGCAAAATCACGCTGGTCACCGTCTGTACCGCCCGCTCGAACTGCATGTCCGACAACGGCTGATGCTCATTCAGGATATTCACCTGATGATCAAAGTCGGCATAGTGCTGGGTCGACGCCCAGATCATGTACAGCAGGCTCGACGGCTCGACCGGCAGAATCCGCTTGTCCTCGACCCACTGCCGGATCTTCGCCTCTTTCATCTTTGCCCAGTCATACAGGCTGACATCCAGCGCCTCGCCCAGGGTCGGCGCGCCGTGAATGATTTCGTTGGCCCAGACTTTCGAGCCGTAGGGCCGGCTGCGCGAGTGGTTCATCTTGGCGCGGATGTAGCTGCTGAGCACCACGCGCGGATCGTCGAACATCTCGAAGCACAGCGCGTCCTGCTTCCACACCTCCAGCAGGTCGAACAGCACGGCGCTGTACAACTCGCTCTTGGTTGAAAAGTAGTAATGCAGGTTGGATCGCGGCAGCTGCACTTCAGCAGCGATGTCCGCCATGGCGGTGCCACCGAAACCTTTTTCGGCGAAGACTTTTTCCGCCGCCAGCAGAATCTTGTCGACGTTGGTGCGGCGGATTTCGATCTTGTGATTGCCCATAAGGGCTCCCTGAAGACAACGTTGTTGAAGACTAGCATCCGCTCTGGGCAAGGGGCGACAGCCGAGAACGATTCTTCACACACTTGGGCTTTTTTCTGGTTTAGGATCGCCCTCCTTCTTCCCGTCAGACACTGAAGGATCCTGCCCATGACCATTCGAAAGCGCATCGCTGCGGATGATCCGCAACTCGCCGCGCTGTGGGAGCGCTCGGTCCGCGCCACCCACGATTTCCTCCCGGAAGACGACATCCACCGGCTGTTCCCGCTGGTGCGTGACACCTACCTGCCCGCCCTGGACGTGCAGGTTTTCGAGAACCCCGACCACTCCCCGGCAGGCTTCATCGCCACCGACGACGACACCGTGCAGATGCTGTTCATCGACCCGGCTCAGCGTGGTCAGGGGATCGGCCGGCGCTTGCTCGACCATGTCCGCCGCCCGCTGCTGAAGGTCGATGTCAACGAACAGAACCCGCAGGCCCACGGCTTTTACCGGCACTACGGATTCGAAGACATCGGCCGCTCGGCACTCGACGGCGAAGGCCGGCCGTTTCCGGTCATTCACATGCGCCTGAAAGCCTTGTGATCCAGGTTCTATACTCAGCCCGCCATTTCACTGAAGGGAATCTTTCCATGTCGATGAAAAACCTGTTCACCGCTGGCGCGCTGCTGGCTTCGCTGATTGTCACTTCTCAGGCTTTCGCCCACGCCCATCTGAAAAGTCAGACCCCGGCCGCCGACAGCACCGTCGCGGCACCGGCGGATCTGCGTCTGGTGTTTTCCGAAGGCGTCGAAGCCAGCTTCACCAAAGTCACCGTGACCCACGACGGCAAGCCGGTGGCGGTCAAACCGCTGACCACCGAAGGCGACAAGAAAACCCTGATCGTCACCCCCGAAGCACCGCTGACCGCGGGCGAATACAAGGTCGAATGGCACGCGGTGTCGGTCGACACGCACAAGAGTGAAGGCGCCTATCAGTTCAAGGTTGGCCAGTAATTCATGAGTGAAGCGCTGGTGCTGTGCCGGTTCCTGCATTTCATCGTGGTGTTGATGCTGTTCGGGGCTTGGCTGTTCAGGCCGCTGCTGCTCAAGGGTGAAGCGCCGGCACTGGACCGGCATCTGGCGCGGCTGGCTCGTTGGCTGGTGGCGATCGCGCTGGTTAGCGGCGTTGTCTGGGCGTTGCTGATTACCGCCAGCATGGCCGGTTCGGCGGCTGCGGCGTTTGATCCGGCCACTGTCGAGCTGGTCCTCGGTCATACATTTTTCGGCCAGGTCTGGCGCTGGCATCTGTTGGTCAATGCCTTGCTGCTGGCGGTGCTGTTTACGCCGTGGCGTTCGAACCGGCCGTTGCCGCTGGGCCTGAGTGCGCTGCTGCTGATTACGCTGGCACCGGTCGGACACGGGGCGATGCTCGACGGTTTCAGCGGCCAGATGTTGATCTTCAATCAAGTGATCCATCTGACCTGCGTCGGTGCCTGGCTCGGCGGGCTGTTGATGCTGGTGATGATCCTGCGCCAGTCCGGCGAAACGGTGCGCTACGTCTTGCAGCGCTTCAGCGGGGTCGGCTACGTGTTGGTTGCCGGTCTGCTGATCACCGGTTTGATCAATGTGCGCGTCCTCACCGGCCAGTGGTGGCCGACGCCGCTGTTCTCGGGATTTGCCCTGATCCTGCTGATCAAAGCCTTGCTGGTGCTCGGGATGTTGGGGCTGGCGCTGTTCAATCGCTTGCGCATCCTTGACTGCGAACAGCGGATCGACACCCTCAAGCGCAGCGTCATGCTCGAATGGCTGCTGGGGATCGGCGCCGTGGCGGCGGTTTCGGTGCTTGGCACCCTGCCGCCGATGATCGCCGCCTGAGGTCAGTGTTTCTGGGTGTCGCCCGCCGCCGTGTCAATGCTGACCACCACCGACATCCCCGGCCGCAAGCGTTCGCTCTCCTGCTGATCCGGATCGATGGTGATGCGCACCGGCACCCGCTGGGCGATTTTCACGAAGTTGCCGGTGGCGTTATCGGCCTGCAACAACGCGAATTCGGAACCGGTGCCCGGCGAGATGTGCTGCACGTGGCCGGTGAATTTGCGGTGGTTCAGCGCATCGACGGTGAAGCTCACCGGTTGCCCGACCCGCACGTTATCCATCTGGGTTTCCTTCATGTTGGCGATCACCCATTTTTGATCCGGCACCAGCGCCATCAACTGCGCCCCGGAGTTGACGTAAGCGCCCAGACGCACGCCAATCTGCCCGAGCTGACCGTCACGCGGAGCGATGATCCGCGTGTTGGACAAGTCGATCCGCGCCAGTTGCACCGCCGCTTCGGCACTGGCCACCGCCGCTTCCAGAGAGCCGCGATTGACGATCACCGTTTGCAGATCCTGCCGGGCGATTTCCAGATTGGCCTTGGCCTGCGCCAGCGCCGCAATGCTCTGCGCGTTGGCGGCCAGCGCCACGTCCATCTCGCGCCTGGACACGGAGCCGTCATTGACCAACGCCTTGTTGCGCCGCAGATCCGCCTCGCTTTTACGCAGCTGCGCCTCGCTATCGGCCACCACCGCCTGCCGCAGCTTGATCGTGGCTTCGGCGCTGTTGCGCTGCTGCACCACGTTGGCCAGCGAGGCCTTTTGCACCGCCAGCTGCGCCAGCGACTGATCCAGACGCTGCTGATAGATCCGGTCATCGAGGCGCACCAGCAAATCGCCCGCCTTCACAAACTGGAAGTCCTGCACCGGCACCTCGAACACGTAACCACTGAGCTGCGGCCCGATGATCGTCACCTGCCCGCGCACCAGGGCGTTTTCGGTGGTCTCGACCGCGCTGCTGAACGGCGGCAACTGCCAGGCATACAGCACGATCAACACACCGACGATGGCAATCGCCGCAAAGCCCAGCGATGAGATGATCCGCACCCGCAACGAGCGCGGCTCGGTGTTCGGTGATGACGGTGGCGCCACGCCTTCAGGGGTGGCGGCGATGGCATTGGTGGTCGTGGTAGTCGGTTCGGTCATGAAGAAGTGGCACCGCTGGAAGGTACGGAAGGTGTCGGGGCGACGGTTCTGGTGGTGCTGATCAGCCACAGCGCACGGATGGAAATCCAGATCATGGTCAGGATCGCGATCACCGCGATCAGCATGAACACATCGTTATAGGCCAGCACGTTGGCTTCGCGGGTGGCCGCATTGGCCAGGCTGCGAATGCCTTGCAGGTTGCGCAGGCTTGGGTCGGCAATCACGGAACCGACCGCCGAACCGCCGCTCTGAACCCGGGCGGCGACGCGCGGGTCGGACATCACCAGTTGCTCGACGATGTGGCTGGAATGAAATTTCTCGCGCACGACCTGGAACGTCCCCAGTAACGCTGCGCCGATCAGGCCACCGAGGTTGTTGCAGATCCCGAACAACACCGAAAAACTCACGAGGTTGCGCGGATTGGTCAGCACGTTGCGCGTACCCAGCACCATGGTCGGGCCGAGGAAGAACGTACTGCCGAACGCCAGCAGGAACTGGCTGAAATACAGGTTGCCGGGGCGGGTCAGGTTGTTCGATGAGCTGTCCATGATCGAGCCGGTGGCCATCAACGCCAGCGAGACGATCAGCGGCATCAGCAGGTGTTTCGGGTCGATGGTCAGCGCGCTGGTCAACAGCCCGGCGACGCTGCCGATCAGCATCACCACGTACAGGCTATGAAGCTGCTGGCTGCTCATGTTCAGGTTTTGCATGAAGCCCACGGCGCCGGTGGACTGCTCCGAGATAACCATGCGAATCAGGATCACCGCCAGCGCCAGGCGGATCATCACCCCACTGCCGAGCCAGCGGGTCATCAACATCGGGTTGCTGCGGTTATGTTCGATCGCCAGCCCCGCGAGAATCAGGACAATTGAAGCGGCCAGGGCGATGCCGATCCAGTCGGCTTCCAGCCACCAGTCGATCCTGCCCAGGGACAACACGGCACACAGCAGCGCCACGCCACTGGCAAGGATCGCGAAGGTGAGGAAATCGAGAGGCTCGAAGGTCTTGAACCGGTCACCCGGCGGCAGCTTGAGCATCAACACGCAACCCAGCGACAGCAGCGCCATGCCCAATTCGAACAGGTACAGACCACGCCATTCGGCGATCTGCAACAGATCCTCGGAAAACAGTCGTGCCAGCGGCAAAGCCAGTTGCGAAGTGCCAAGCCCCAGCACCAGCGCCTTCATCCGCCATTTGGCCGGGAACGCCTGCACCATGTAATACAGGCCCAGCGAACTGAGCGCCGCACCGACCATGCCGTGGGCCGCACGCACAGCGACCGCCGAATTCAGGTCATTGACGAACAGATGGCCGAAGGTCACCAGCGCGTACAGCACCAGAAACACCTCGGTGAACGCCCGCAAACCGAACTGCTGGCGAAACTTCACCAGCAGCAGGTTCATCGATACGTTGGTCATCACATACGCCGCCGGCAGCCAGGCCATCTCCGCCGTGGTCGCCCCGAGCGCGCCTTGCAGATAAGGCAGGTTGGCGACCACCAGCGAATTGCCCAACCCGCCGGTCAATGCCACCAGCAACCCGACCAGCGCATAGGCCAGGCGCTTGGGGTTGGAGTGCAGCGGCGTCGAGGGGGATCCGGGCAGACTGGGCTTCTCGTGAGGCTGCCAGTTGCGCGGGGCGTATTGATCCATTGAAAGGCCTTGTCTGGTAGTCGCCTAAGTGTGCCGCAAATCCTGGCCAAACACCTATCCACTGTGGGAGCTCGCTGCCGCGAAGGGATTTTGGGTGGATTCGTAAATTCTGTTTAAAAGACATCTCGCCCGCAGCCGATTTTTCCCAAGCGTAGCGGATGCCAACCTTGCAGCACTTCTCAACCTGCAAGGTGCCCGATATGACCACTCCCCGCTCGCAACGCTCCCCCCGTCTGTTGAAAAACCTGCTGGCCGCCGCGCTGTTGCTGCCCGCCCTCGCCTTCGCTCAGGAACGCCCATGGCCGGATGGCTCGCAACTGGTGATTTCGGTGTCGATGCAATTCGAAACCGGCGGCCAGCCCGAAGGCGCTGAAAGTCCGTTCTCCGGTACACCACTGCCGAAAGGCTACCCGGATCTGCCGGCCCAGACCTGGTTCGATTACGGCTACAAGGAAGGCCTGTGGCGCATGCTCGATCTGTGGGATCGCACCGGTATCAAAGTCACTTCCCACGTGGTCGGCGAAGCGGCGCTCAAGCACCCGGAACTGGCCAAGGCGATCGCCGAGCGCGGTCATGAGCTGGCGGCCCACGGCATGCGCTGGGCCGATTCGTACAACATGAATTACGCCCAGGAAAAACAATTCATCGGCGACGGTGTCGCGGCGGTGGAAAAAATCACCGGCCAGCGCTCGGTCGGCTACAACGCCAACTGGCTACGGCGCAGCCCCAATACGCTGAAGGTGTTGCAGGACCTGAACTTCACCTATCACATCGACGATGTCAGCCGTGACGAGCCGTTCGTGACGATGGTTCGCGGGCGCAAATTCGCCGTAGTGCCGTACACCCTGCGCAACAACGACATCGTGCTGGTCGAAGGTCGGCACTTCTCCGCCGAGCAGTTCTACCAGCAATTGGTACTGGAATTCGATCGCCTCTACGCCGAAGGCGCGAGCAAGCGGCGGATGATGTCGGTGAGTCTGCACGACCGGATTGGCGGCACGCCGGCGATGGTTGAGGCCATGGAGCGTTTTATCCGGTACGCCCAATCGCATCCGAAGGTGAGTTTCATGCGCAAGGATCAGATCGCGCAAATCGTACTGACCGAAAAAAACCCACTGATCGATAACACTGAAGCGCTCTACAACCAGTAAAAACGGTCGAAAGCAGCCCTCTTCACAGCGTTTGGAGGGCTGCCCGCTCACGCAAAGTCATCGTACAACGCCCTGTTGACATTTCCGGAAAACCTCGCAAATATCCGCAACCATGTTGTACGACGACGTATAACAAATAATAAAAACAACAAACGAAACAGGGAGCGTCACAGTGAGCACACTCGTCCGCAATTCCGTCCGCACGTCCCGTTTTTCTGTCCCCCGCCCGCGTTCCACCCTGAGTTTGATCGGCTGCAGCGGTCTGGCCCTCATCTTGCCGATGAGCGCCGATGCCGAGGGCTTCATCGAAGACAGCAAAGCCACGCTGAACCTGCGTAACGCCTACTTCAATCGCAATTTCGTCAACCCGAACTATCCGCAAGGCAAGGCTGAAGAGTGGACACAGAACTTCATTCTCGACGCCAAATCCGGCTTCACGCAGGGCACTGTCGGCTTTGGCCTGGATGTACTGGGGCTGTACTCGCAGAAACTCGATGGCGGCAAAGGTACCGGAGATACGCAGTTATTGCCGATCCACGATGAAGGCCGCCCGGCGGACAATTTCGGGCGCCTGGGCGTGGCACTCAAGGCCAAAGTGTCGAAGACCGAATTGAAGGTCGGTGAATGGATGCCGGTGCTGCCCATCCTGCGCTCGGACGATGGCCGCTCCCTGCCGCAGACCTTTCGCGGTGGCCAGGTCACGTCTACCGAAATCAATGGCTTGACCCTTTACGGCGGCCAGTTCCGCGGCAACAGTCCGCGCAACGATGCAAGCATGGAAGACATGTCGATGAACGGCCGAGGCGCATTTACCTCCGACCGCTTCAACTTCGGCGGCGGCGAATACACCTTCAACGACAAACGCACGCTTGTCGGTGTGTGGTACGCCGAACTCAGCGACATCTACCAGCAGCAGTATTTCAACCTCAGCCACAGCCAGCCCCTGGGCGACTGGACACTGGGCGCCAACCTCGGTTTCTTCACCGGCAAGGAAGACGGCAGTGCTCAGGCCGGCGATCTCGACAACAAAACCGCGTTCGCCCTGCTTTCGGCCAGGTACGGCGGCAACACGTTCTACATAGGCCTGCAAAAGCTCAGTGGCGACGATGCCTGGATGCGCGTCAACGGCACCAGTGGCGGCACTCTGGCCAACGACAGCTACAACGCCAGTTACGACAACGCGAAGGAGCGCTCCTGGCAGATTCGCCACGACTACAACTTCGTTGTTCTCGGCGTCCCCGGGCTGACGTTGATGAACCGCTACATCAGCGGTGACAACGTGCACACCGGCACCATCACCGATGGCAAGGAATGGGGTCGCGAGTCGGAACTGGCCTACACCGTTCAGAGCGGTCCGCTGAAGAATCTCAACGTCAAATGGCGCAACGCGACGATTCGCCGGGACTTCAGCACCAATGAATTCGATGAGAACCGGATCTTCATCAGTTACCCGATTTCGTTGTTGTAAACAGCGGCATGGCGTGAACGGAGGGTGCATTCGCCTTCTGTCACTTACACCGAAAGTCGCGTTGACAAGTTCCGGAAACCCTACCGATACTTCAGCGCAGTCATACGACAACCTACAACAACCCTAATAACAACGCGTAAGGGATTGCCATGACGCCCACCTCCACCGCCCCAACTCCGTTCAATCGCCTGCTGCTGACCGGCGCCGCCGGTGGCCTGGGCAAAGTCTTGCGTGAACGCCTGCGCCCGTATGCCAACGTGCTGCGCCTGTCGGACATCGCCGCCCTCGCCCCGGCCATCGATGACCGGGAAGAAATCGTGCTCTGCGACCTCGCCGACAAAACCGCCGTGCATCAACTGGTCGAAGGCGTGGATGCGATCCTGCATTTCGGTGGCGTTTCAGTGGAGCGCCCCTTCGAAGAAATCCTCGGTGCCAATATCTGTGGCGTGTTCCACCTCTATGAAGCGGCACGCCGCCACGGCGTCAAACGGGTGATCTTCGCCAGCTCCAACCATGTCATCGGCTTTTACAAACAGGATGAGCGCCTCGACGCCAGCTCTGCTCGCCGCCCCGACGGCTACTACGGTCTGTCCAAGTCCTACGGCGAAGACATGGCCAGTTTCTACTTCGATCGCTATGGCATCGAAACCGTCAGCATCCGCATCGGCTCGTCGTTTCCCGAACCGCAGAACCGCCGAATGATGCACACCTGGCTGAGCTTCGATGACCTCACCCAATTGCTCGAACGTTCGCTGTACACCCCCGACGTCGGCCACACCGTGGTCTATGGCATGTCCGACAACAAGGAGGTGTGGTGGGACAACCGCTTCGCCAGCCACCTCGGTTTCGCGGCCAAAGACACGTCCGAAGTGTTTCGCGAAAAAGTCGAGGCGCAGCCGATGCCCGCCAACGATGACCCGGCGCGGATCTATCAGGGCGGAGCCTTCGTTGCGGCCGGCCCGTTTGGCGACTGACCGGCGCGATTGACGTCTCCAATAAAACCAAGGGAATGAGTATGCAAGCCGAAATGATCGTCGACGCCCGCAACGCGGTGGGTGAAAGCCCGGTGTGGGTGCCGCAGGAAAATGCGCTCTACTGGGTCGATATCCCCAACGGTGGACTGCAACGCTGGAGCGCCGACACGGGCCACGTCCACGCTTGGAAGGCTCCCGAAATGCTCGCCTGCATCGCGCGACACAGCAGGGGCGGCTGGGTGGCCGGCATGGAGAGCGGGTTCTTCCACTTGCAGCCGCACGGCGATGGCAGCCTCGACAGCGACCTGCTCGCTCCGGTCGAGCACAGCCGCCAGGACATGCGCCTGAACGACGGCCGCTGCGACCGGCAGGGCCGGTTCTGGGCCGGCAGCATGGTGCTGAACATGGGCCTGAATCTGCCCGAGGGCCGGCTCTATCGCTACGCTGCCGGGCAGACGGGCTCGATCAAGGCGCAACTTGATGGCTTCATCGTGCCCAACGGTCTGGGTTTCAGCCCGGATGGCAAAACCCTGTACCTGTCGGATTCGCACCCGAGCGTGCAACTGATCTGGGCTTTCGATTACGACACCGAGACAGGCACCCCCTCCAATCGACGGGTGTTCGTGGACATGCATCATTATTACGGCCGCCCTGACGGCGCGGCGGTGGATGCCGAGGGTTGTTACTGGATCTGCGCCAACGACGTCGGCCTGATCCACCGGTTCACCCCCGAAGGTCGCCTCGACCGCTCGCTGCAGGTGCCGGTGAAAAAACCCACCATGTGCGCCTTTGGCGGCAGCCGGATGGATACCTTGTTCGTGACCTCGATCCGCCCCGGCGACGACCAGGATCCGCACTCCCTGGCCGGCGGGGTGTTCGCCCTCAACCCCGGCGTCAAAGGCTTGCCGGAGCCAATCTTCGATGACCTGCTGTAACCGCCCTCGCTGCATCGCTGTGCCTTGAACACAAAAACAACAAGACTGGAGAACCCCTCATGGACTTCAAACGCACGTTGCTCGCCGCCGCCCTCCCCCTCGCGCTCACCTTCGGCAGCGCGGCCCAGGCACTGGAAATCAAATTCGCCGACATCCACCCCGCCGGTTATCCGACCGTGGTCGCCGAAGAACAATTGGGCAAGACCCTGGTCGCCGAAAGTGACGGCAAGCTGACCTTCAAGATGTTCCCTGGCGGCGTGCTCGGCTCGGAAAAGGAAGTGGTCGAACAGGCCCAGGTCGGTGCCATCCAGATGGCCCGCGTCAGCCTCGGCATCGTCGGCCCGGTGGTACCGGACGTAAACGTGTTCAATATGCCGTTCGTGTTCCGTGACCAGGCGCACATGCGCAAGATCATCGACGGTGAAATCGGTGACGAGATCCTCGACAAGATCACTCAATCGGAATTCAACCTCGTCGCCCTGGCGTGGATGGACGGCGGCACGCGCAACATCTACACCAAGAAACCGGTGCGCAGCCTGGCAGACCTCAAGGGCATGAAAATCCGCGTGCAGGGCAATCCGATGTTCATCGAAACCATCAATGCCATGGGCGGCAACGGGATCGCCATGGACACCGGCGAAATCTTCAGTGCCCTGCAGACCGGCGTCATCGATGGCGCGGAAAACAATCCACCCACCCTGCTCGAACACAACCACTACCAGAACGCCAAGTTTTACAGCCTGACCGGGCACCTGATCCTGCCCGAGCCCATCGTGATGTCAAAAATCACCTGGGACAAACTCACCCCGGATCAGCAGACGCTGGTGAAGAAAGCCGCCAAGGCTGCGCAGGCTCAGGAGCGCACGCTGTGGGACGCCAAGTCCGTCAGCAGTGAGGAAAAGCTCAAGGCGGCCGGCGTCGAGTTCATCACCGTCGACAAGAAACCCTTCTACGAGGCCACCGCCTCGATCCGCGAGAAATACGGCGCGCCCTACGCCGACCTGATCAAGCGCATCGAAGCCGTTCAGTAACCCTCCCAGCCCTCTGCAAAAGGCCCGGCAGCGCTGACGTCGCCTGATGTCCGCGCGTGCCCGGTTACGGTGGAACCCGATGAAGAATTTGCTGCTGCGCATCAATGACCGGATCTACATGGCCTGCATCTGGGTCGCCGGTCTGTCGGTGCTGACCATTGCTCTGATCATCCCCTGGGGCGTGTTCGCCCGTTACGTGCTCGGCACCGGCTCGAGCTGGCCGGAGCCTGCCGCCATCCTGCTGATGATGGTCTTCACGTTCATCGGCGCGGCCGCCAGCTATCGCGCCGGCGCACACATGGCGGTGGCGATGGTCACCGACCGCCTGCAACCGAATATGCGCCGAACCATGAGCATCGTTTCACAGGTACTCATGGGCACCATCTGCCTGTTCATGACGATCTGGGGCACGAAGTTGTGCCTGTCGACCTGGAACCAGTTCATGAGCGCCCTGCCGACATTGCGGGTCGGCATCACCTACATGCCGATCCCGATTGGCGGTGCGCTGACGCTGATTTTCGTACTGGAAAAACTGTTGCTCGGCGATCAAAGCAACCGCCGCGTGGTGCGATTCGACCTGGTAGAAGAAAACGAAGGGGCTGCCTGATGGACGCATTGATTCTGCTGGGCAGTTTTATCGCACTGATCCTGATCGGCATGCCGGTTGCCTACGCGCTCGGGTTATCGGCGCTGATCGGCGCTTGGTGGATCGACATTCCGTTCCAGGCCTTGATGATTCAGGTAGCGGGCGGGGTGAACAAATTCTCGCTGCTGGCGATTCCGTTCTTCGTGCTCGCCGGAGCGATCATGGCCGAGGGCGGCATGTCGCGGCGGCTGGTGGCGTTTGCCGGGGTCCTGGTGGGTTTCGTGCGTGGTGGCCTGTCGCTGGTCAACATCATGGCCTCGACCTTTTTCGGCGCGATTTCCGGCTCGTCGGTGGCCGACACCGCATCGGTGGGTTCGGTGCTGATCCCGGAAATGGAGCGCAAAGGCTACCCTCGGGAATTCTCTACAGCGGTCACCGTCAGCGGTTCGGTACAGGCTCTGCTGACCCCGCCCAGTCACAACTCGGTGCTCTACTCGCTGGCCGCCGGCGGCACCGTTTCCATTGCTTCGCTGTTCATGGCCGGCGTGGTGCCGGGCCTGCTGATGAGCGCGTGCCTGATGGTGTTGTGCCTGATTTTTGCGCGCAAACGCGAATACCCCAAGGGCGAAGTGATCCCGCTGCGCGAAGCCCTGAAAATCTGCGGCGAAGCGTTGTGGGGCCTGATGGCGATGGTGATCATTCTCGGCGGGATTCTGTCGGGGATCTTCACGGCCACCGAGTCGGCGGCCATTGCCGTGCTGTGGTCGTTTTTCGTCACCATGTTCATCTACCGCGACTACAAATGGAGTGAACTGCCGAAACTGATGCACCGCACGGTACGCACCATTTCCATCGTGATGATTCTGATCGGTTTCGCCGCCAGTTTCGGCTACATCATGACCCTGATGCAGATCCCGGCGAAGATCACCACGCTGTTCCTGACCCTGTCCGATAACCGCTACGTGATCCTGATGTGCATCAACGTCATGCTGCTGTTGCTCGGCACCGTGATGGACATGGCACCGCTGATTCTGATCCTCACACCGATCCTGATGCCGGTGATTCTCGGTATCGGCGTCGACCCGGTGCAGTTCGGCATGATCATGCTGGTCAACCTCGGTATCGGCCTGATAACGCCGCCCGTGGGAGCGGTGCTGTTCGTGGGTTCGGCGGTGGGCAAGGTCAGTATCGAAAGCACGGTGAAGGCGCTGCTGCCGTTCTACGCCGTGCTGTTCCTGGTGCTGATGCTGGTGACCTACGTTCCGGCGCTGTCGCTGTGGTTACCGCACCTGGTGTTGTAACGCGATTGCTGTGGCGAGGGCGTTCGTTCCCTCGCCACAGGTTTTGTCTCACGCACGCAGCAACATGTAAGCGGCGACCACCAGACACACGCTGGCGAACCCCACCTGCAACGTCCTTGCCGGCACCCGCGCGCAGAGTTTGCGGCCGACAATCATGCCGACGATGCTGGCGACGATAAACGATGCGCCCAGATGATCGATCCGCACCCCGGCATGAAACGCGCCGACCACGCCGATGGCAGAAATCAGGCTGATGACCATCAGTGAAGTGGCGACGATACCGCGCATCTGCACATCCGTCAGTTGCTTGAACGCCGGCACGATCAGAAACCCGCCGCCAACCCCCAGCAACCCGGACACCACACCAGTGACCGCGCCCAGTACCGCAAGGGTCGCGGTGCATTTGGCGGTCCAGTCGAAACGGCCGGTCTGCTCATTGAGCATGCAGTTTTTCTGGCCCCAACTGGCGTGACCATGGTCGCTCGGCCCCTCCTGCTGGCGTTCGCGGCGCAGCATGCGCCACGCCACCATCACCATCAGCAGGCTGAACAGGATCATCAGAACCTTTTCCGGCAACTGATGGGCGAAGTAGATGCCCACCGGCGAAAACACCGCGCCAAGCGCCGCAATCAGCAGCGCCGCGCGATAACGCACCAGACCATGACGCAACCCATCAATCGCGCCGACCGCCGCCGCGCTGCCCACCGCGAACAACGCCACCGGCGCTGCTTGCGTCATCGTCCAGCCAAGACCCAGCACCAGCGCCGGCACGGCGAGAATTCCGCCACCGGCTCCGGTCAGACTGAGGATCAACCCCATCACCACACCAAACAGACTTGCCAGCAACATAGAGTGTTCTCAGTCGACCCTGGACAGACTCGTCAGCCATTCGCGCCCCTTGAGCATGCCGTTCCAGTAGAACCATGGCAGCAGCGTCGCCTTCAGCCACCACGCGGAACGGCGCGGCACCGTCGGGTCGAGGGGAAAGGTCGGCAGCAGTTTTCCGGCGTAGCCAAACTCGGCGAGGATCACCTTGCCCTTCTCCACCGTCAGCGGGCAGGAGCCGTAGCCGTCGTACTTCAGCGGCAGTGCCAGTGCCTTGCGCAGGGCCAACAGGTTTTGCGCCACCACCACGACCTGCTTGCGCACTGCCGCCGCGGTTTTCGCATTGGTGGTGCCGCAGATATCGCCCAGCGCAAACACTTCGGGATAGCGCGGGTGTTGCAGTGTGTGCGGGTTGACCTCGCACCATCCGGCAGCGTCGGCCAACGGGCTCTGGGCGACGAAATCCGGCGAAACCTGCGGCGGGACGACGTGCAGCAGATCGAATGTTTTCGCCTGACGGGTGACGTTGCCGTCCGCATCCTTGACCTCGAACCAGGCGGTTTTCGCTGGGCCGTCGACTTTTACCAGATTGGAATTGAACGCCAGCCGCGCGTTGTATTTTTCGATGTACTTCATCAGCGGCGGCACGAAGGTCGGGACGCCGAACAGCGCGGCGCCGGCAAGATTGAACTCGACGTCGACCTTGCCCAGCACATTGCGCTTGAGCCAGTGATCGCAGGACAGGTAAAGCGCCTTTTGCGGCGCGCCGGCGCATTTGATCGGGATCGGCGGCTGGGTGAACAGGGCTTTGCCGCCGCGCAGCTTCTGCACCTGATCCCAGGTGTATTGCGCGTGCTGATAGCTGTAGTTGGAGGTGACGCCGTGCTGGCCGAGGCTTTCCTGCAGGCCTTCGATCTTCTCCCACGCCAGGCGCAGGCCGGGGCAGACGATCAGGTTCTGATAGGTGACAGTGCGTTGATCGTTAAGCGTGAGACGGCGCTGATCGGGATCGATGCCGGTCACCGCCGCCTGAATCCAGGTGGCCTGGCGCGGCATCACCTTGTTCATCGGTCGGGCGGTGTCTTTGGCGTCATAGGCGCCGCCGCCGACCAGCGTCCAGGCCGGCTGGTAGTAATGCTGGGCACTCGGCTCGATCACCGTGATGTTCAGGCCGGGATCGCGCTTGAGCAGGCTTGCGACAAAACCGATGCCGGCAGTGCCGCCGCCGATGACCACGATGTCCGCACTGATGGTTGGGCCCCAGTGTTGATCGTTCATTGTTTGTTCCTTATGGCTGCACGCAAGGATAGCCGGGTCTATTGCGCCCAGCTTTTGAGCACGGCTCCGCAGTAGAGTCCGGACAGGGTTTTCATCACCTGGATCACTTCGTGACTGGCGAGACCGTAAAAAATGTACTTGCCTTCACGACGGGTCGCGACCAGCCCTTCATCGCGCAGGATGCCCAGTTGCTGGGACAGGGTCGGCTGACGCACGCCGGTCATTTTCTCCAGCTCGCCAACGTTGCGCTCGCCCTGGGTCAACTGGCACAGGATCAACAGCCGATCCTCGTTGGCCAATGCCTTGAGCAGCGAACAGGCCTTGGAGGCCGAGGCGCGCAGTTGGGCGACTTCACATTCGGTCAGACTGGATTGCATTTGCAGGATGCCTTCAACGTCACTTAAGCTGCGGACATTATGTGTTTACATAAAGTGTTGCAACCCTGACTTCCCACCTTCCTGCACAGGACCGTGTTCATGCCCGCGCTGATTGAAGCTTTCCTCGACCCCGCCTCTTCGACCTACAGCTACGTGGTCTACGAGGCCGACGGCGGGCAGTGCGCAATCGTCGATCCGGTGCTCGATTACGACGGCGCCGCCGGTCGCACCTGTACGGCTCAGGCCGACAGGATCATCGCCTTCGTTCGCGCCCATCACCTGCAAGTGCAGTGGCTGCTGGAAACCCATGCCCACGCCGATCACTTGTCCGCCGCTCCGTACCTGCGCCGGGAACTGGGCGGGAAAATCGCAATTGGCGAATCGATCAGCAAAGTGCAGAACGTGTTCAAGGCGCTGTTCAACCTGGAGCCGGAATTTCGCGTCGACGGCTCGCAGTTCGATCACCTGTTCGCACCCAACGAGTCGTTCCGGATCGGCAACCTCAAGGCCACCGCCCTGCACGTTCCCGGCCACACTCCGGCGGACATGGCTTACCTGATCGATGGAGAACAGATCCTGGTCGGCGACACCCTGTTCATGCCTGACGTCGGCACCGCCCGTTGCGACTTCCCGGGTGGCAACGCCCATCAACTGTTCAATTCGATTCACAAGCTGCTGGCCTTCCCCGCCAGCGTGAAGCTCTACGTCTGCCACGACTACCCGCCGCAAGGTCGCGCCTCACAGTGCCAGACCACTGTGGGCGAACAACGCAAAAGCAATATCCATGTGCATGACGGCGTCGACGAAGCCGCATTTGTGGAGATGCGCACCAAACGCGATGCCGGGTTGGGCATGCCGACGCTGTTGCTGCCGGCGATTCAGGTCAATGTGCGGGCGGGCAATTTTCCAGCGGCAGAAGATAACGGCGTGGTGTATCTGAAGATTCCGATCAACAAACTGTAATCAATTGATCGGGAGCGCCCGAGGCGGCACCCCCACGCAGAGCCTGGGAATGATCCTCAAACCCCGAGCGTCAAGCCATTCGCCGGCAACGGCAATGCTGTCTTGTAGCGCACCTGCTTGAGCGCAAAGCTTGAGCGGATATTCGCCACACCAGGGACTTTGGTCAGAAAGTCCATCATGAAGCGTTCAAGCGCCTGAATGGTCGGCACCAGCACCCGGATCAGATAGTCCGGGTCGCCGGCCATCAGGTAGCACTCCATGACTTCCGGCCGGTCGGAAATCGCTTCCTCGAAATGCTGCAGCGCTTCCTCTACCTGCTTCTCGAGGCTGACGTGGATGAACACGTTGACGTGCAGCCCCAGCAGGTCGGCGTCGAGCAGTGTCACCTGCTCGCGGATCAGCCCCAGTTCCTCCATCGCCTTGACCCGGTTGAAGCACGGCGTCGGCGACAGATTGACCGAACGGGCGAGGTCGGCGTTGGTGATGCGCGCGTTCTCCTGAAGGCTGTTGAGAATGCCGATGTCGGTACGGTCCAGTTTGCGCATGAGACAAAACCACCTGTTTTTTATGTTTATGCAGAATTTCTATCTGCAAATGATCGCCAGCGCAACGAAACAGAGAGAAATATTCTTCTTGGCCGGGCCTATGATTGTTGTAGGACAAGATTTCTTTTATCGAAGAATGACTGCCAGCTCACTACAAGAAATTCACAAGATCGAGCGTAGAAGCCATGACCCAAGCGTATGAACCGCTGCGTCTGCACGTCCCTGAACCCTCGGGTCGCCCAGGCTGCAAAACCGATTTCTCCTACCTGCATCTGACCGATGCCGGGACGGTGCGCAAACCTTCCATCGATGTTGAACCGGCCGACACCGCCGACCTTGCCCGCGGCCTGATCCGCGTGCTCGACGACCAGGGCAATGCCCTCGGCCCATGGGCCGAAAACGTGCCGGTCGAGATCCTGCGCAAAGGCATGCGCGCCATGCTCAAGACCCGGATCTACGACAACCGCATGGTGGTCGCCCAACGTCAGAAAAAAATGTCGTTCTACATGCAGAGCCTTGGCGAAGAAGCCATCGGCAGCGCCCAGGCCCTGGCCTTGAACATCGACGACATGTGCTTCCCGACCTACCGCCAGCAAAGCATTCTGATGGCCCGCGACGTACCGCTGGTCGACCTGATCTGCCAACTGCTGTCCAACGAGCGCGATCCGCTCAAGGGCCGTCAGTTGCCGATCATGTACTCGGTCAAGGACGCCGGTTTCTTCACCATTTCCGGCAACCTCGCCACTCAATTCATCCAGGGCGTGGGCTGGGGCATGGCCTCGGCGATCAAGGGCGATACCAAAATCGCCTCGGCCTGGATCGGCGACGGCGCCACCGCCGAATCGGACTTCCACACCGCCCTCACCTTCGCTCACGTTTACCGGGCGCCGGTGATCCTCAACGTGGTTAATAACCAGTGGGCAATTTCGACCTTCCAGGCCATCGCCGGTGGTGAAGCCACCACCTTCGCCGGACGCGGCGTCGGTTGCGGTATCGCCTCGCTGCGCGTTGACGGCAACGATTTCTACGCGGTCTTCGCCGCCTCCGCCTGGGCCGCCGAACGCGCCCGCCGCAACCTCGGCCCGACCATGATCGAATGGGTCACCTACCGCGCCGGCCCACACTCGACCTCCGACGATCCGTCCAAATACCGTCCTGCCGACGACTGGAGCCACTTCCCGCTGGGCGACCCGATTGCCCGCCTGAAACAGCACCTGATCAAGGTCGGTCACTGGTCGGAAGAAGAGCACGCCGCCGTCAGCGCCGAACTCGAAGCCGAGGTGATCGCCGCGCAGAAACAGGCCGAGCAGTACGGCACCCTCGCCGGCGGCCAGATTCCGAGCGCCGCGACCATGTTCGAAGACGTCTACAAAGAGATGCCGGAGCACTTGAAGCGCCAGCGTCAGCAGTTGGGGATCTGACATGAACGATCACAACAACAATATTCAGTTGGAAACCGCCATGACCACGACCACCATGACCATGATCCAGGCCCTGCGCTCGGCCATGGATGTGATGCTTGAGCGTGACGACAACGTTGTGGTGTTCGGCCAGGACGTCGGCTACTTCGGCGGCGTGTTCCGTTGCACCGAAGGCCTGCAGGCCAAGTACGGCACCTCGCGGGTGTTCGATGCGCCGATCTCCGAGAGCGGCATCGTCGGCGTCGCCGTGGGCATGGGTGCTTATGGCTTGCGTCCGGTTGCCGAGATTCAGTTCGCCGACTACGTGTACCCGGCGTCCGACCAGATCATTTCCGAAGCCGCCCGTCTGCGTTATCGCTCGGCCGGCGAGTTCACCGCCCCGATGACCCTGCGCATGCCTTGCGGCGGCGGCATCTACGGCGGCCAGACCCACAGCCAGAGCATCGAGGCGATGTTCACTCAGGTCTGCGGTCTGCGCACCGTCATGCCGTCCAACCCGTATGACGCCAAAGGCTTGCTGATCGCCTCCATCGAAAACGATGACCCGGTGATCTTCCTCGAGCCGAAACGCCTGTACAACGGCCCGTTCGACGGCCACCACGACCGTCCGGTAACCCCGTGGTCGAAACACCCGGCCGCGCAAGTGCCGGACGGTTACTACACCGTACCGCTGGATGTCGCCGCGATCACCCGTCCGGGCAAGGACGTGACCGTGCTGACCTACGGCACCACCGTTTACGTGTCGCAAGTTGCCGCCGAAGAATCCGGCGTTGATGCAGAGGTCATCGACCTGCGCAGCCTGTGGCCGCTGGACCTGGAAACCATCGTCAAATCCGTGAAGAAAACCGGCCGTTGCGTGGTGGTGCACGAAGCCACCCGCACCTGCGGTTTCGGCGCCGAACTGGTGTCGCTGGTGCAAGAGCATTGCTTCCACCACCTGGAAGCGCCGATCGAGCGCGTCACCGGTTGGGACACCCCCTACCCGCACGCGCAGGAGTGGGCGTATTTCCCTGGGCCGTCCCGAGTGGGCGCGGCGCTGAAACGGGTCATGGAGGTCTGAATGGGCACGCACGTTATCAAGATGCCGGACATCGGCGAAGGCATCGCAGAAGTAGAACTGTCGCAGTGGCACGTCAAGGTTGGCGATCTGGTCGTTGAAGATCAGGTACTGGCGGATGTGATGACCGACAAGGCGATGGTCGATATTCCCTCGCCAGTCCACGGCAAGGTGATTGCGTTGGGCGGTCAGCCGGGTGAAGTGATGGCGGTCGGCAGTATCCTGATCAGCATCGAGGTTGAAGGCGCCGGCAATCTGAAGGAGTCGGACAAGCCGGCGCCTGTTGCGGCGAAAGAAGCACCTGCCGCTCCCAAAGTTGAAGCGGTCGTCGAAAGCAAACCTGCTGTCACCGCGCCGCGTCCGGCGGCTGCCGTTTGCCAGGGCCCAATGGTTGCCCGTGAAGCCGATGAGCGTCCTCTGGCCTCGCCGGCCGTGCGCAAACACGCGCTGGATCTGGGTATTCAATTGCGTCTGGTGCGCGGTTCCGGCCCGGCCGGTCGCGTATTGCACGAAGACCTCGACGCCTACCTGGCACAGGGTCAGTCGAACGCTTCGGCACCGGTCGCCGCCGCTTACGCCCAGCGTCACGATGAAGAACAGATTCAAGTGATCGGTATGCGCCGCAAGATTGCCCAGCGCATGCAGGAAGCGACCCAACGTGCTGCGCACTTCAGTTATGTCGAGGAAATCGACGTCACCGCGCTTGAAGAACTGCGTTCACACCTGAACGAAAAACATGGCGCCAGCCGTGGCAAGCTGACTTTGCTGCCGTTCCTCGTACGTGCCTTGGTCGTCGCCCTGCGCGACTTCCCGCAGATGAACGCCCGTTACGACGACGAAGCCCAGGTCATCACCCGTCTCGGCGCGGTGCATGTCGGCGTCGCCACCCAAAGCGACGTCGGCCTGATGGTACCGGTGGTGCGTCACGCCGAAGCGCGCAGCCTGTGGGACAGTGCGGCGGAAATTTCTCGTCTTGCCACTGCCGCCCGCAATGGCAAGGCCAGCCGCGATGAGCTGTCCGGCTCGACCATCACCCTGACCAGCCTCGGCGCCCTTGGCGGCATCGTCAGTACCCCGGTGCTGAACCTGCCGGAAGTGGCGATCGTCGGCGTCAACAAAATCGTCGAACGCCCGGTGGTCGTCAAAGGCCAGGTGGTGATCCGCAAGATGATGAACCTCTCCAGTTCCTTCGATCATCGCGTGGTCGACGGCATGGACGCGGCGCTCTTCATCCAGGCCATTCGTGGTCTGCTCGAACAACCCGTGACCCTGTTTGTGGAGTGATGGCATGCAAACTCTGAACACCACGCTGCTGATCATCGGCGGCGGCCCCGGCGGTTACGTGACGGCCATTCGTGCCGGGCAACTGGGCGTTCCGACCATTCTGGTCGAGGGCGAATCGCTGGGCGGCACCTGCCTGAACATCGGCTGTATTCCGTCGAAAGCGCTGATTCATGTGGCCGAACAGTTTCACCAGACTCAACACCACAATCAGCATTCGGCACTCGGCATCAGCGTTTCGGCGCCGACCCTCGACATCAGCAAAAGCGTCGAGTGGAAGGACGGCATCGTCGATCGCCTGACCACTGGCGTCGCCGCGTTGCTGAAGAAGAACAAGGTTCAGGTCATCAACGGCTGGGCCAGGGTCATCGATGGCAAGACCGTGGAAGTCGGCGACACCCGCATCCACTGCGAACATCTGGTGCTGGCCACCGGTTCGAAAAGCGTCAATCTGCCGATCCTGCCGATTGGCGGGCCGATCATTTCGTCGACCGAGGCGCTCGCGCCGAAGTCGGTTCCGAAGCGTCTGATCGTGGTGGGTGGCGGTTACATCGGTCTGGAATTGGGCATTGCTTATCGCAAGCTCGGCGCCGAGGTCAGCGTGGTCGAGGCGCAGGATCGCATCCTGCCGGCCTACGACGCAGAACTGACCCAACCGGTGCACGACGCGCTGAAGCAACTGGGCGTGAAGCTGTATCTGAAACACAGTGTTCTGGGCTTCGACGGTACGTTGCAGGTGCGCGATCCGAACGGCGACACCCTGAATCTGGAAACCGATCAGGTGCTGGTGGCCGTCGGTCGCAAACCCAATACCCTAGGCTGGAACCTTGAAGCGCTGAACCTGGACATGAACGGCTCCGCGATCAAGATCAACAACCGTTGCCAGACCAGCATGCGCAACGTCTACGCCATCGGCGACCTGAGCGGCGAGCCGATGCTGGCCCACCGCGCCATGGCTCAGGGCGAGATGGTGGCCGAGCTGATCAGCGGCAAGACCCGCGAATTCAACCCGACCGCCATCGCTGCGGTTTGCTTCACCGACCCGGAACTGGTGGTCGTCGGCAAGACGCCGGACGAAGCGAAAGCTGCGGGACTGGACTGCATCGTGTCGAACTTCCCGTTCGCGGCCAATGGCCGGGCGATGACCCTGGAATCGAAAACCGGCTTCGTGCGGGTGGTCGCTCGTCGGGACAATCATGTGATTGTCGGTTGGCAGGCAGTGGGTGTCGGGGTGTCGGAGCTGTCGACCGCGTTCGCGCAAAGCCTTGAAATGGGCGCACGACTGGAAGACATCGGCGGTACCATCCATGCGCATCCGACCCTGGGCGAAGCGGTGCAGGAAGCGGCGCTGCGTGCGCTCGGGCATGCGTTGCACCTGTAACTCTCGGTCGCAGATCGTTCCCATGCTCCGCGTGGGAATGCCTCCACGGACGCTCCGCGTTCGACTGTTGGGACGCAGAGCGTCCCGGACAGCATTCCCACGCAGAGCGTGGGAACGATCAAAGGCAGAGATTTCGGGCTGCGAAACCGCTCAAGAATGAAGTATTGTTGTGCCCATCCAAAAAAACGTCAGAAGCCTTGAACCGCTTCGGCGGTTGTTCAGTGATAGAGGGTGTCATGGGTAACGAAAGCATCAACTGGGACAAGCTGGGTTTTGACTACATCAAGACCGACAAACGCTATCTGTCGTACTTTCGCAACGGCGAGTGGGACAAAGGCACCCTGACCGAAGACAACGTGCTGCACATCAGCGAAGGCTCCACTGCGCTTCACTATGGTCAGCAATGCTTCGAAGGCCTGAAGGCCTATCGTTGCAAGGACGGCTCGATCAACCTGTTCCGTCCGGACCAGAACGCTGCACGCATGCAACGCAGCTGCGCCCGCCTGCTGATGCCACATGTGTCCACCGAGCAGTTCATTGAAGCGTGCAAGCAAGTGGTTCGTGCCAACGAGCGCTTCATCCCGCCTTACGGCACCGGCGGCGCGCTGTACCTGCGTCCTTTCGTGATCGGCGTGGGTGACAACATCGGCGTGCGTACCGCACCTGAGTTCATCTTCTCGGTGTTCGCGATTCCGGTTGGCGCCTACTTCAAGGGCGGCCTGACTCCGCACAACTTCCAGATCTCCACCTTCGACCGCGCCGCGCCACAAGGCACCGGTGCCGCCAAGGTCGGTGGCAACTATGCCGCCAGCCTGATGCCAGGCTCCCAGGCCAAGAAAGCGCACTTCGCTGATGCCATCTACCTGGATCCGCTGACCCACAAGAAGATCGAGGAAGTCGGTTCGGCCAACTTCTTCGGGATTACCCACGACAACAAGTTCGTGACCCCGAACTCGCCGTCGGTACTGCCGGGTATTACCCGTCTGTCGCTGATCGAACTGGCCAAGTCCCGCCTGGGTCTGGAAGTGGTCGAAGGCGACGTGTTCATCGACAAGCTGTCGGACTTCAAGGAAGCCGGTGCCTGCGGTACCGCTGCGGTGATCACCCCGATCGGCGGCATCAGCTACAACGACCACCTGCACGTGTTCCACAGCGAAACCGAAGTCGGCCCTGTGACCCAGAAGCTCTACAAAGAGCTGACCGGCGTGCAGACCGGCGACATCGAAGCGCCAGCAGGCTGGATCGTCAAGGTTTGATCTGACGGCCAGATGCACAAAAGCCCCCATCGAGTGATCGATGGGGGCTTTTTCATTCGTCCCGTTCGCGAACCTTCATGGCAATCCGCTTGCCCGCGCGACCGGCAATCCCGCTCGCCTGTCCGTTCTGCTGCTTGCCCATGCGCGCCTGGGTAATCAATCCGGGAATCAGCTCCCCCTCCGGCAGGTTCTTCCAGAACCGCGTCGGCAAATGCCCTTGCATGACTTTCTCGTTCAACCGCGCCGGGTTGAAGATGTGGCTGTAGTACGTCAGCCATAAATCACCGTGGGGATCATCGACGTTCTGCGCCAGTTGCTGCCACTCCACCGGGCATTGCCGTTGATGGATCAGTCGATCGCCATCGTAATAAACGCCGTCGCGGGGCGTAGCTATCAGCCAGCGATGCCGCCCCATGCGCCCGACGAAATGTTCGCTGGCGCTGTGCAGGATGTCGTGGGCCGGTTCGTGCCACGCTACATATTGCGGCCCCGGCAGATCCGCCGAGCGCTCGATGAAACGCACGAACGCATGCAGATGATGGGCTTCGCGCTGCACCTGCTTGATCCGGCGCTGCAACTCGCTGCCCAGTTTGTCACCGGCCATCATTGCGGTGCGATCGCCATGGCTGACGCGCCACAGCACTTCATACAGCAGACTCCAGCGTTGATCGCCCCGGTATCGAGATGCTTGTTCCAGGGTGTCAAGCAATGCACGCGGAATCCGAGCCTGAAACGGCCCCTGCCCTTCGGGCACCGACACGTCACTGGCGAACAGATCGCTCACGCCTTCCGACGCCCAGCTCACCAGACTCGGGTCGATTTCATGGCTGAGCAGCCAGCGCGCCTGCTGGCGCCAGATGTCGAACAGGTCGTCGCAATCGAGATTGATCATCCCCAAAGTCCCATCTGTTGCGGCATCGGCCGGTCGCGCAGTTGCTGATAGAGCATCTGGCTGGTGACTTCTGCCTGCTGCGGGTGGTAATCGCTGGTGATGATGAACGGCTTGGCCTTGGCCAGCACGCAACGCATACGCGCCACGTCTTCGTAGCGAATGCGCCGCTGCCGACGCAGCTCCACCAGACGTTCGGTGGTGCGCAGGCCGATGCCGGGAATGCGTGAGATCAACGCCGGTTCGGCGCGGTTGAGGTCCAGCGGAAACACCTCGCGGTTCTGCAGCGCCCAGGCCAGTTTCGGGTCGATGTCCAGCGCCAGATTGCCCGGCCCCTGAAGCAACTCACCGGCGGTATAGCCATAACCGCGCAACAGAAAATCAGCCTGATACAAGCGGTGCTCGCGCATCAGTGGCGGCGCGGCCAGCGGTACGCTTTTCGGGCTGTCGGGAATCGGGCTGAACGCCGAGTAATAGACCCGGCGCAGACGGAAGTTGCCGTAGAGCGCCTGGGCGCTGTGCAGAATTGTGCTGTCGTCGGTGTCATCGGCGCCGACGATCATCTGCGTGCTCTGCCCGGCCGGGGCGAACTTTGGTGCGCGAGGTTCGTTAAGCACGGTCTGCACGCCGGTGTAGATGGTGTTCATCGCCTGCTTGATCGAACCGATGTGCTTCTCCGGCGCCAGCGTCTGCAAACTGGCATCGGTGGGCAATTCAATGTTGACGCTCAAGCGGTCGGCATAACGCCCGGCCTCTTCGATCAGGGCAGGATCCGCGTCGGGAATGGTCTTGAGATGAATGTAGCCACGAAACTCATGCTCTTCGCGCAACAGCTTCGCGACACGCACCAGTTGCTCCATGGTGTAGTCCGCCGAGCGGATGATCCCTGAACTGAGGAACAACCCGCTGACGCAATTGCGCCGGTAGAAATCCAGGGTCAGCGTCACCACCTCCTCTGGAGTGAACCGCGCGCGGGGCACGTCGCTGGAGCGGCGGTTGACACAGTATTGGCAGTCGTAGAGACAGAAGTTGGTCAGCAGAACCTTGAGCAGCGACACGCAACGCCCGTCCGGCGTGTAGCTGTGGCAGATGCCCATGCCATCGCTCGATCCCAGCCCGCGCTTGCCCTCGGAGCTGCGCTTGGGCGCGCCACTGCTGGCGCAGGAGGCGTCGTACTTGGCGGCATCGGCGAGGATGCTGAGCTTGTCGATAATTTGCATGGCACGCACTCGATACTGTTCGCATATACAGTATAGAGAGCAATTGGCTCATTCAAGGTGCAATGCCGCTCTTCGTCGGATTGTCGCGCCGCAGCAGTCAGGTCAATTTGACTCAATGGCAGTCAGATTGACTCGATATCACGAAGGTCATAATGACTATCAAATCTGCGCAGCCCCTGATATTCAAGGCTGTCCGGCATGGCCCGAAAATTGACTGACTCACGGTAGCCATTTGGCTGAAGACCAAAAACGGGAGTTGAACATGGATCATGTTTTTCAGGGCAAGCTTGCGGTCATCACCGGCGCCAGTTCGGGCATAGGCCTGGCCGCTACCGAGCGCCTGCTCGACCAAGGCGCACGCGTGTTGGCCATGTCGCGAAAGCCCGGAGCACTGGCCGAACTGCTTGAGCGGTATCCACAGCAACTGGTCTGGCATCCCGGCGATGTCACTCAAGCCTCTGACCTTGCCTCCTTGGCCGAGCAGGCTGCGAGTCTGGGCCCGGCAAGCTTCGTGGTGCCCAATGCCGGTATCGCAGAACTCGCCGACGGGCTCGACAGCTCGGCGTTCGATCGCCAATGGGCGGTGAACGGCGCCGGAGCCCTGAACACGTTGGCTGCCCTGCGCCCGCACCTTGCAGACAAGGCGTCAGTGGTGTTCATCGGTACTTTTCTGGCCCAAATCAGTTTCGCGGGGCTGGCCGCCTACATCGCATCAAAAGCAGCGTTGATCGCCCATGCCAGGACCCTCGCGGTCGAGCTGGCGCCCCACGGCGTGCGCATCAACTGCGTCTCCCCCGGCCCGACTGCAACGCCGATCTGGTCGACATTGGGCCTGAGTGACGAAGCGCTCCGGGACGTGGCCCAAGGCGTCAACAACCGGCTTTTGAGCGGGCAGTTTCTCGAACCTGCGGCAGTGGCCGACGTCATTCTGTTCCAACTGGGCAATGGTGCTCGCGGCGTCATCGGTCAGGATTGGGTGGTCGATAGCGGTTATACCCTGAGCTAACGCGCATGCACCGATCCGGGCGTGGAATCCGTCAGCTTGCGACCTGACGAGTCCCGCCCGGCTTCGGGCAAAGCCAGACCCCAACGCGACGCAAATTCTCGACGCCCTTGCACCGTCAACGTCAGCGCCCGGCAGTCCAGATCCTGCGTCACCCATTTGCGCTTCAACGCAGCCTGCAATAACGCCGCCCCGAGCGAACCGCCTAAGTGCGGCCGGCGCATGCTCCAGTCCAGACACGTCGGCACCAATGTCAGGGGCAAAGGCCGGCGATGACGATTGCCAGCGCCACCGTAGGTAAAATCCTTGCTCATGACATCGACCTGAAGCGGTTCGCCTGGCATTACCGCCCTTCGCTGAACGGGCGAATTCCGCTGTTCAGCGAAGTACGGGCTTAGGCGTTGCGTAATTCGATCGTCAGGTGCGACAACTCATGCACCGGTGCCAGTCGTTCGCGAATCGCTTCAGCAGTCACGCCAGCCGCCGCGACTACGCTGACAATCGCCGCCCGCGCCTGCGGGCCGACCTGCCAGACGTGCAAATCGCTGATGCGTACGTCATCGGAGGTTTCCAGCAGTTCGCGGATCTCCTCGGCCACCGGCTCATCGGTGGTATCGAGCAGCACGGCGGCGCTGTCGCGCATCAGGTTCCAGGCCCATTTGGCGATGACGACGGAACCGACAATGCCCATCACCGGATCCATCCACACCCAGCCCAGATAGCGACCGGCCAGCAGCGCGGCAATCGCCAGCACCGAGGTCAACGCGTCTGCCAGTACGTGCATGTAGGCTGATCGCAGGTTGTTGTCGTGATGGTGATGATGACCGTGATCGTGGCTGTGGTCGTGACTATGGCCGTGGTCATGATGGCTGTGATGGCCGGCCAGCAAAAACGCACTGAGCAGGTTGACGCCCAGTCCGACCACGGCGATCAAGGTGGCTTCGCCGAACGCCACGCTGGTCGGCTGGAACAGACGGAAAACCGATTCCCCGGCAATCCCCAGCGACACCAGCCCCAGCACCATCGCCGAGGCAAAACCCGCCAGATCGCCGACCTTGCCGGTGCCGAAACTGTAGCGCCGGTTGTTGGCGTTGCGCCGGGCAAAACCGTAGGCCGCCGCCGCGATGCCCAAGGCGCCGGCGTGAGTCGCCATGTGGAAACCGTCGGCCAGCAATGCCATCGAACCGGTGAGATAACCGGCGGCAACTTCGCCGATCATCATCACGAAGGTCAGAACCACCACCCACAGCGTGCGGCGGGCATTTTCATCGTGGGAAGCACCGAGAAACTGGTGGTCGTGGGAAAAGTCATCAACCTTGAAGGTCATGATATCGGCGCTCACTTGGAATATCGGCGGATGGCCAGCAACAACTCTTCCACGCCTTGGGCGCGGGCCTCGTCGCTGAGGTCGGGACGGGCGACATGCTCGCGGGCGTGGGCCTCGATGAACTGCTCCATCAGGCCGTTGATCGCCCCGCGAACCGCCGCCATCAAATGCAACGTCTTGGCGCAATCGGCCTCGGACTCCAGCGCTTTTTCGACGGCCTGAACCTGCCCGGCAATACGCCGGACGCGGTTAAGCAACTCGCCTTTGTGTTCGTGCGTGTGCGACATACCTATACCCCCTACCCCTATATGGCGAGCATAGTCGCTGTTCCGATCGAGAGGGGCAAGGCCTGTTTTCGACCGTCCGTCGCGGCTTGAGATTTTGATGTGGAGGAATGAGACGGCGCCGCCTCTGGAAGGCTTTCAGAGGCAGGGCCGTTGGGAACCCTCGTCTGTCAGGCCCATTGCAGTGGCGGGGACGACGAGAAGCAGAGATCTACGTCCAGTTGCGCTACGGCCGACAGGTTGACCAGCGCATCCAGAGAGAACTTGTCGATTTTGCCGTTGAGTAAGTCGTTGAGGCGCGGCTGGGTGATGCCAAGACGCTTGGCCGCCTCCTTCTGCGGAAGCTCCCAGGCACGAATCGTTTCGCACAGCGTGCGCATCAGCTTGGCCCGCAGGCGCATGTTGGCCGCTTCCTGCGGCGTGTCTTCCAGTGCATCCCAGACGCTTGAGAAACGCTGGGAAGAGTTTTGATGATCCGTCATGGTTCAACCTATTTCCTGGTATCTGGCCCGTGCCAGTTCTATGTCTCGCGTCTCGGTTTTGCGCGTGGTCTTTTGCAGGGCGTGCAGCACATAAATCGCGTCAGGCCGGTTGACCACATAAAACACTCGAAACGCCCCTGAATCCTCGGTGATTCTGATTTCATTGACGCCCCGCCCGACTGTTTTCATGGGGCGCCAGTCAAAGGGTTCGTCGCCCTGTTGCAACAGATCCAGTTGGAATCCTGCAGCTCTGCGAGCATCGAGGGGAAAAGCTCTCAAATCCTTGAGCGCACTCCCGACAAACACCACGTCCTTGTGTCTTGGCATTGGCTTCTCCTGTGTTGGAAGGAAAAGCGTAATAGCCCGGACGGAATCGTGTCGCGGCGGTGTGTTGCAAGGAATGGCAGCGATCACATACAGCAGACTATATCGAAACCGATATAAATCAAGTTTGAATTGGCTTATCTGACATTTGGTATCACAAAGCAGAAATTGGCGAGTCGGCACACTTGTTAAGCCCACACAGATCCCCTGTGGGAGCGAGCTTGCTCGCGATGGCGGACTGAAAAATGACGCATCATTTTGCCCCCATCCGGGAGGCTACATTGCCTTGCGCCTTTGCCTACAACTACGCCAGAATCCGCCGGCTTGTGCGGTTTTGAGGGCGTCGGTAACTTGATTCGCATCACTGAATGGTCAGTGAACGGGTTTAGTCGCTCGATGATTTCTCAAAACTTTACATGTGCTCCAGACAAGTCAGGTGACCTTCATCTGCACTCTATGGCGGCTGTGTGCAGGGCACCCTCGGGTGCGCCGGTTTTGGGAAGTCGCCGGTCGACTAACCTGCGTACAGCTGCCACCTATTCGTTTAGTCGCGAGGTGGTGTCGGCATCACTTTGAGGCTTTCCCGAATGTTCAAATACGTTCCCGATCCACCCGAAACAGACGTACCCAACGAGTCCGACCCGACTTCGCCCTACTCTTCCACCGACTCAAAAAAACTCCACGAAGCCGCCGAGCGCGCCCTCGATCATTACCTGAAACCCACCGCCCCGAAACAACACTGCCCTAGCCGCATGTTCCTCATAGCCCCCAACCAGGATCAACATGCCCTGCTGGCCCACGCCTGCGAATCGATGACTTCGGCCAGCGTGATGCTCAGCGACTTCGCCGCGCTGCTGGACCCGCCCTACCGCAGCACCGTGCTGGGCATCGCCCAAGTGGTGATGTGTGGCGAACTGGCGGTCAATCGGGCGCTGGACACTCTCGATGCCACGACCTGAGGAACACCCATGGAAAGCAAATCCGATGCACACATCGTCGCCGCTCTGATCTCCATCGGCCTCAACGAAAAAGACAGCCAGTGGGCCCAGAAAGTCTGTCTGCTACTGCTCGAGAGCGAACGAAAATCCATCGTCACTGCCGCACTCAACGCCCTCACCCAACTCGCCCGTGACCATGGCGAACTGGACCGCAATCGACTGCTGCCCGCACTCACCAGCGTAAAGCGCCGATTTCCAAGCCTGACCGGCACGGTTGCCGCGACGCTGGATGAGATGGCGATTGCCGCGTAACGCCCCAGGTAAAAAGGCAAGAAAAAACCCGCTGGCTCCGTGAAAGGAGACAGCGGGTTTTATGACCTCAGCAGTGAAACGGGCAATCAATCCTCCCGCGTCAAAACCTCCAGCAACTCAATCTCAAACACCAGATTCGAATTAGGCGGAATCTTGCCCATCGTCCGCTCGCCATAACCCAGATGCGCCGGCACCAGCAGCTTGCGCTTGCCGCCCACCTGCATGCCCATGATCCCTTGATCCCAACCCTTGATGACCCGGCCCGTACCGATCACACACTGAAACGGCTTGCCCCGGCTCCAGGACGAATCGAATTCGGTGCCGTCTTCCAGCCAACCGGTGTACTGGGTGGTGATCAACGCGCCTTTGACGGCGGCTTTTCCGTCGCCGGGCTGAAGATCGATTATCTGCAGTTCATCATTCATGACTTTCACTCTATTGTTCCGCTGGCGGCCGTTTTCCCAGAAATACCGGCCCTTGGCAACCGTTTGACCCCGTGTTGGCCGTGATGGATGATGGCCACCCGCCACCCATCCCGAATCGATACGCCATGTCAGCGATGTTTGAATGACTCAACTCTGGATCGGCTTTGCCATTGTCGTTGTGCTGATGGTCGTGATCGCCGTTCTGATCCGCCGAGTGCGCGAGCTTCGTCAGCAACTCGCCGAGTATCGCGAACTGCTCACCCGAGCGGCCGAAGGACAGAACATTCACCAGGATGGCGACGCCGACCGCTTCAAACGCAGCCAGTATTTCGCCCGGATCGGCACCTGGGACTGGGAGGTCGACACCGACCGGCTCTACTGGTCGGATGCGATCTTCGGCATGTTCGGGTTCAAGATCGGCGAGGTGACACCCTCCTACGCCCTGTTTTGCTCCTGCGTGCACCCCGACGATCGCGCCAAGGTGCGCGCCGGAGAATTGCGCTGTCTGGAAACCGGTGAAAACCACGATGAGGAATACCGCGTGGTCTGGCCCGACGGCACGATTCGCTGGCTGCGGGAAACCGGCAACGTGGTACGCAACGATCACGATGCGGTGATCAAGATGATGGGCGTGGTGCGCGACATTACCGAAGAAAAGGCTTCGGCCAGCTATCTCCAGCATCTGGCCCATTTCGATCCGCTGACCGGTCTGCCGAATCGGCTGGTGCTGGAAGAACGGCTATCGGAAGCACTCGAACATGCCCGCGTGACCGAGACGCGGGTGGCGCTGGTGTTCATCGATCTCAACGGCTTCAAAGCAATCAACGACCGCTACGGTCACGCCGCCGGCGACCGCGTTTTGATCACTTCCGCCACTCGCCTGAAACGCATCCTGCGAGTCAGCGACACCGTCGCGCGGATCGGCGGCGATGAATTCGTGGTCATCCTGCAAGGCCTCGCCCCCGGCCTGAACCTGCAGGACGAAGCTCGCAGCATCTGCCAGAAAATCTTCATCGAATTGTCCCCACCCATTCCGATCGGCAACGACCAACGCCACATCGGCACCAGCCTCGGCGTCGCCGTATTCCCCGACCACGCGCCGACCATGGATCGCTTGCTGCACATTGCCGATCTGGCGATGTATGAGGCCAAGCGCAGCGGGAACAATCAGTATCGGTTGGGTGGCGGACAGTTGCTGAGTCATGGCCGGGTTGATTGAGTCCCCAGGCTATTTCTCGACCGGCTGAATCGCCACAATCGTCCCGTTGGTAATCATCACCATCACGTATTTATCGTTGATCTGCACCCACTGCGCCTGCGGCTCTGGTTGCTTGAGGCCTTTCTGTTTCCAGTTTTTGATGGCTTTTTCGCTGCGCTGGTAGATATCCGGGGCGCGGTCGTTGACGTTCAGTTCGCGTTTGCCGGTCGGTGATTGTTCGACAGTATCGTTCGAGGTTTGCGCCGCTTGAACGAGTGGGGTGATCCCGGCGATGCCGGCGACGAGGGCCAGGCTGGCGATTAGGGTCTTGTTGTTCATCGGTGAACCTCCTTCAGATGTGTGATACCTGAACTCCGACTGCGGGGTTCGGGAATCATTCCGTGTTTTTGGTCTCGGCTGACCGAGAGACTGTAGTCGTCAAAAAGACCGCTATCGCTGGCAGGCTGAATCATTAACTCCATTCTGCGGATTCAGGCTCGCGTTTACGCTTGAACAGTTTACTGAACATCGACAGTCGCCATTTCTTCGCGGGTGAACAACCAGTACGGCGCCTTGCTCAATGCAGCCCCGCCGCTTTGCAGGCATCGACGAAGTTGGTGCCTTTTTTGTCCATGGCGTGTTTGACCAGCGCGTTGGCTTTTTGCAGCGCGGGGCTGGGTTTGGCCCATTGCTCGGGAGGCAGGGGTTGCGACCAGGCTTGCACGCTGTCCGGCAGGGTCGGACGACCTTTGCGGTGGGCCCATTCGGCGATCAGGTAGGGCATTTTCCAGAAGGTCAGGACGCGGCGGACGTACCACCAGCGCAGGGGCCATCGGGTGCGTTTACCGTAACCGTAACGGTGGCGCTGTTCGGCGGTCAGGTCTTCGGCGCCATCGTCTAACGAGCCCATGAAGCGCGCTCCTTTACGTTCAATTTCAAACGTATGCAGCCCTTCATAAGGTTTGAGCTCGTCTTCGGTCGGAGTCAGCCCCAGCAGAACGAGCATGGGATTGGGCGTATCCACCAACTCCCCTTCCTCCATGTAATTGCGAATCGACGCCCACATACCCAGCGCATGCACGTCGCTGGGCTGGGCCATCAGGATAAATTGCACGGTGTCGTGCTCTTCGTCCTCCAGCCCCATGCCGAAGGTGTAATCACGCAGGGCGCCGTAACCGGTGACACCCTGACTGCGCGCGACCCAGGCCACCACACTTTCCCACGGCACGATCAGTACGCGATGAGTGGTGTCGTCGATGTAGCAGACTTCGCGGCGTTGGCGGTTGAAGCGCACGGGGTAGCTTTTGGCGAGGGTTCGGACGTTGGAGAGCATGCCGTAGATGAAGGCGCCGATGGGAATAATGAACAAAGATGCCCCCGTCGCGAACACTTGAACTACATTCCCGATAATGTCGAGAAACTTGCGGTCAATCTCTGGAGGGCTTGCAATCACGAGCCACAAACAAATGAGTACAGGTGCAATAAAAGCCAAAGCGAAAGCCAACCATATCTGGATAGCCAATCTTTTGCCCAATTCAACCATCCCGAAGTTGCTCCCCCCCAACTCCAGATAGGTTTCGTTCATCGCCGAAAAACTACGCCGAGACACCTGGGCCTGTCCGGTGTAAACCGGCAGCGGCGCCAGAAACAGGGTTTCATTCAGCCCGCGGACCCGCAACTCCCCGGCGCTCGGTCGTTGGCTGCGAATGTCCGGTGCCGGGTCTTTGGTTTCGGGCTTGCTTTTACGCTTGAACAGTTTGCTGAACATCAACAGTCGCCATTTCTTCGCGGGTGAACAACCAGTACGGCGCCTTGCTCAAGCCATCAGGCAAGGTTTCGACGGGGTCGAGGGTGAACCGGCCCTGGGCCGGCAAACGTACACCACGTTCCGTGGCGATGCGCAGATCGCGCAGGACGAAACAGGTGCGGTGTATCAGGTCACGCCCGGTTTCCAGTTGGTAACCGATGTTGAGCGCCAGGGCGAAATCCGATGTTTGCAGGGTATCGGAGACCGGGAACTGCAGGGTCAAGGCTTCGTCCTCCTGACTCACGACTACGGCAACTGCGGCCCACGCGGCGCTGCTTTCCTGCCAGCGCCGGGGTGGCAGCTGACTGTTGTAGGGACCGGGAATCGGTACGGCACGGGTCTGTTGATGGGCCAACAGTTGCAATTGACGGCTGTCCATTTCCCGGGTGCGCACACCGGGCAGTCTGAGCTGCAAACAGGTGCGCTTGCCCTCGCGGATCAGTTCGCAGGTTGGCTGTTGCACCACCCTTGCCAATGCGCTCCAGTCTTCCGGCAGGCTGCGTTGCAGGTCGGCGGTGCCCCAGGCACTCGCTTGCAGCCACTTTTGCAAGGCGTCCAGATTGAAGTAGTTGTACAAGCCCTCGCCCAGCAGTTGCAGAGCCGTACCGATCAAACCCACAAGGTTGGCCTGGGCGGCGATGCCCAGCAGTCGGGGACTGGCTTCAGCCCAGGCAAGGGCTCGTAGTTCGACGGGGTTCTTCATGACCTGGCTGATGATCGAAGTCGTGTGCTTGGTGCCCCAGGTATTGGTCCCGACAAGAGTGACGTCGCCGGCAATTTGCAGGGTCGTGGCCGCTAAAACCTGAGGATTGCCTTCGGCCAATGCTCTGGTCCATTGCATGGAGTGTTTACCTAAATCAAAAGCGGCTGCCAACGCGCCGAACCCGAATGCAGCGTTCCCTGCAATACCACTCCAACGCCCTAAGCGGCTCATGGTGTTGAGTTTTCCAGCGGCACTAAACATTTGTTCGATATGCGCTTGGAGGACCGTCACTGACAGCCCTTGCACTGCAGCGAAGCCTGCAGCCGACATTCCTACCGATGACTCAAGGAGTGCCCATAAATCAGGTGAAGACGACGTTTCCTTTTTGCTCAATGAACTCAGCATCTCAAAAAACTTCTGCCCCTGATAAACAAACAGCAACAACGCAATCCCGTCGCCCTTGGACTTCAACGCACTCGCCATCGGTTTGCCAAACGTTCCCGTCGCGCGGAAATCACGCACGGTACGCTGCATTTCTTCCCGTAACCCCGGGGCCATGCCGTCGATCACCGTGCCGATCTGGCCCGGCCCGCTTGAACCGACGGTCAGGGCGCGACTGAGGTTGTCTTCCAGCGGCAGGAGCGCGGCCTTGAGCTGGTTGATCCGCTGGTTGTGCACCTGCTCACTGCCTGGGGCGGCGAGGCCGTAGATCTGCCGCGACAATTCGCGATGACGCAGTTTGTAGGTCTCACTGAGCTGGCGACGCAGGTCGAGCGCGGCATCGCGGCTCTTGTTGAAGGCCTGAAACTCGGACGCCGACGCTGCCCGCAAGGTCAAGCCGCTACGGGAAAACTCGCGCAGCAGCTGCAGTCGCGTTGAGATACCGAGACTACGGATGAAGCTGGCTGGGTCGACTGGTTGTTGGCGTTTGAATTCTGAGTGTGCCCGATTCAACTGATCCGCTGCGATCAGTTGATGCGCCGGCACGTAAGCCCCATCCAACAAACTCTGCAGCCCACTAAACCGCCCATTCAGATCCGCAAAGTTGGGTAACCGCTCATTCATCAAGCTTCTGAACTGATTGGTCAGCACGTTAACCGCATCAAGACTTTCCTGCGCCGCCGCGGCCTTGATCGAGAAGCTGCTCAGGTCCATGAGTTTCTTGCTCACGTCCCGCTGATCGGCCAGGGTCAAGGTGTCCAGCCCTGGCACGACGGTCAGCAGGTTGCTTTCCAGATAGGCCGCCAGTTTTTCCGTGGCCTCACTGTTCCAGCACAGGGCTGCGACGCAGAGGAACTCGGTTTCAAGGCGATGGCGGATATGTTCGTCGTTGCGAAAGTCGTAATACCAGGCCGCCCGGTGAAAGTGACCGGCGACGATCATGTCCAGGCGATCTTCGCGAATGGCCTGCAAGCGCGTGTGCCAATGGCTCAGCAGCGTCTGCTGCTGGCTGACGAACGCTTGCATGTCGGCGCGGTTGATCAGGTGATCGATGCCGCGCTGGCCGAGCTCCTTTCCGAACAGCGCCTGCCATGTCTGCAAGTGCAGTGCCGCGATAGTGTCTCGGTGTTTTTGCCAAAGCACCTGACCCAGGGCGTCCAGCAGGTTGACGGTCGCGCGCGCATAAGGATCGGTCGCGGCCACTTTTCGCCAATGGTCTTCATCGCCAAATATTGGCCGCCCGGCGTGGTCGCGTTTGGTACGCAAGTAGTCCTCAATGACTGCCTGTTGCTCAGCGTTGGTTTCGTCCCTCAGGGCTTTGGCGGCGGGGTCGGTGCTGGCCAGTGCATCAAGGCGTGCCGGGGTCACTTCGTACAACGACTGGATGTAGGCGCCGGTGAGGTAGCGACGCTGGGCGGCCTCATCGCTACTCCAGTGATCGAGCCAGTCCGCGACCTTCAGTTGGGCGCTGGCCAGGTCGCGCATCACACCAAAGTCGTCACGCAAAACCAGAAACAGGTAATCGTTCTGATGCGCCCCAAGCACTTGGCTGGTGAGGGTTTCTATCGACGTGTTCTTGAACAGTGATGTGTCTTCCCAAGCGTAAGACTGGCGTTGCTGCGGGTTGGCACCCTCGGGCAGATCCATTGGCGCGGTTTTTTCCGCAACCTCGGCCAGCCAGGTATCCGCCTGACGTCGGCTCAGCAGGTGCATGCCGCCCTTGTCCGGACAGGCACTCGCCAGTTCGATACGTTGCATCCAGTGCTCACGCTCAGCGACGTCCTTGAGCACTTGCGAACATTTGTAGGCCGTCCACTGGATTTCCGAATAGCTGGCGAACAACGTGTGCTGCCGGGAGAACACCAATTGCGGCTCGCCAATCGACGTGGTGCGCATGTCGCTGGCGACTTCCCGGCCCTTCCAGACCAGTTTGCTGATCTGGCCTTGCTCAATGCGGTATTCGTGCAGGTAACCGGTGCCGTTATCAATGATGTACAGGTAGCCGTCACGCAGCAGACGAATGCCCAACGGTTGGCTGTTCAGCTTGAGCGGTATGCTCAGTTCGGCTGAAGGATCGAGGTTTTCCACCAGACCGTAGCGCAGGGGCAGCAACTGCACTTTTTCGCTCATCAAGAAGCACTGCCCCATAGGTGAGCGGATGTCTTGGGCGCTTTTGGCCAGGGCGGCGATATTGGCGGCTGTCATGACAAATCTCCCGGCAGACGGGTCGAACGTTCATGCGCCAGCTCGGCAGCGCGTTGCACGCGTTTCAGCGGGGACTGCTGTGAAGGCACGGTCAGCAGCTCGACAATGTCCGGGTGACTCTCCAATGGCTGCCCGGCCAGATAGCCCAACACGTTGGCGTAGAGCGTGATTTCCTGTTCTGAGGTGAAGCCTTGTTCATAGGCCTGTTGCGCTGTTTTTTCGGCAAATCGAAGGCGTTCCCGATCTGCGCAGGACGCCATGAATCCGGGGAAATACCGCCGCAAGTGATCGTTGAGGCCAATCACCGACTGATGAAACTGTGCCTCTCCCAGCGCCGTGAGTTCCCCTTCGGTCAACTGATAGATCTCGGGGGTGTCGGGCGCGGCATGATCCACACGTTGATGTTGTAGCCAGGTGGCCCGAAGCCCATCAGGCAGGCACAGATGCTGGACGGGGCCAAACCAGCGTGTGCTGTTGGCCTGCTGCGCAAGGTCGAGCAATTGATGCATGACAGCGGGATCGCCGATGCGCAGCATGACCTCCACCGTGCTCGGATGTTTGACGGCGAGCAGACGACGCCAGTGCTTGCAGAGCGTTGCTGTATCAGCATCGCTGAACAGCAAAAATCCCCATTCCAATGCGGCGCTTTCCTGAAAGTACGTCAGCAACGGATCGTCTGCGCCGTTGAGGGTGATCAGGTACGGCGATATATCTGCCAGTTCCTGCCAGCGCGTGCCTTGATAGAGGCAATACGCCGGGTTGTTCCAACGTTGCAGGCATTGCGGCAGATCGGGGGTGCTCACACCGTCCAGCAGCAAGTAAGCCGGCACGGACCAAGGCAAGTCATGGGGTAACGAAGGGAGTTCAAGCATCGGCCTCTCCACGTGGTTGGGTGGCTTCGCACACCGAGCAGATCGGCCTTCTGGCCATCAGGGCCAAACGCTGTGACTGGAGCAATACGGGGGCCGGAGGTTTTTTTTCGGTTGATGGCGTTGCTGATAACGCCGCGATACCCGCCACCGGCGCACCACCCTCGACAATCGCCACGCTGCTGAAGATCCCGCCCGAATTGATCACGATGTGATGCCC
>NZ_JAKUMP010000019.1:0-120217 GCF_026341415.1 Pseudomonas sp. MCal1 | reverse complement strand
TAGGTCATCGTCAAGATTAAATTCCGAAACCCCAATTGCGAAAGCAGTTGGGGTTTTGTTTTGCCCGCAGGAAAGTTCTTACAGCATTCTCAGCCGTCCTGCGGCTGTCCTCGCCGGCCGACAATGCTAAGGTTCAGCCCTAGCTTTAGTACTTTTCCAAGGAAGCCTTCATGCCGGACACTCAGTCCCTCAACGCTGCATTCATGGTCGTTCAGAGCAACAGCCTGGATGAACTGCGCAGCCTTGTGATCAGCATCATGCGGCGCTATCCATTGGCCCCCCTGGAGAACGAAATCGCGCTCGTGCAGAGCAACGGCATCGCTCAATGGCTCAAGTTGGCACTGGCTGAGGATCCTGAAGAAGACGATTCAGGCGGCTGTGGTATCGCCGCCGCTATCGAAGTGCAATTGCCGGGCAGTTTCATGTGGCAGCTGTACCGGATGGTTCTGGGGCGAGAGGAAATTCCAGCGAAGTCGTTGCTCGACAAGGCGCCGCTGACCTGGCGTCTGATGCGCCTGTTGCCACAGGTTATCAACCGTCAACATTTCGAACCGCTGCAACGCTTCCTCACCCATGACACCGATCTGCGCAAGCGCTACCAGTTGTCCGAACGTCTGGCAGACCTCTTCGACCAATACCAGGTTTACCGCGCAGATTGGCTTGAGGACTGGGCAGAGGGGCATCATCAACTCCGCAATGTAAGAGGTGAAGCGAAACCACTCTCACCGTCCAGTTGCTGGCAGGCAGAGTTGTGGCGTGCCCTGCTGGACGACGTAGGCGAGCAAGGCATGGCCCAAAGTCGGGCGGGCGTGCACCAGCGATTCATGGAGCGCATCAACAGTCTTGAGCACGCACCTGTCGGTCTTCCCCAGCGGGTCATCGTATTCGGAATTTCGTCGCTGCCTGCTCAGGTACTGGAGGCATTGGCCGGGCTATCCCGTTTCAGCCAGGTTTTGTTGTGCGTCCATAACCCCTGTCGTTATCACTGGGCCGATATCGTTGCCGACAAGGATCTCTTGCGTCACCAGTACAAGCGGCAGGCTCGAAAAAACGGCATGCCTGTAGTGCTGGATTCGGAAACGCTCCACCAACATGCTCACCCGCTACTCGCAGCGTGGGGCAAGCAAGGTCGTGATTACATCAGCCTTCTCGACAGCTACGACGAGCCTGACAGCTATCGTGCAGCATTTCGCAACGGACGCATCGATCTGTTCAGCGAAACCCAGCCGAACAACATGCTCAACCAATTACAGGACGACATTCTGGAACTGCGGCCGCTCAGCGAGACTCGAGCACTTTGGCCGGCAGTCGATCTGACTCAAGACAACTCGATCCGCTTTCACATTGCCCATAGCGCCCAGCGCGAAGTGGAAATTCTTCACGACCAGCTCCTGGCCCGTTTCAATGCCAACCCCCAATTACGCCCTCGCGATGTAATCGTGATGGTGCCTGACATCGATAGTTATGCGCCGCATATCCGAGCCGTATTCGGGCAGCTCGACCGTCAGGACCCACGTTTCATTCCTTTCACCATGGCCGATCAGGGGCAGCGAGGGCGGGATCCATTGCTGATCGCTGTCGAACATCTGCTCAAACTGCCGGACAGCCGTTTTCCCGTCAGTGAGATCCTCGACTTGCTCGACGTTCCTGCGTTACGCGCCAGGTTTGGTGTGCAGGAGCGAGACTTGCCGACCCTGCATCGGTGGATTGAAGGGGCCGGCGTACGTTGGGGCATCGATGCCGGACAACGTGCCGGACTGGGATTGCCCGACCAACTGGAGCAAAACAGTTGGCGCTTCGGCTTGCGTCGGATGCTGCTCGGTTATGCCGTTGGCAGTTCCGGTGCCTGTGGAGATATCGAGCCTTACGATGAGATCGGTGGTCTCGATGCTGCATTGATCGGTCCGTTGGTGGCGTTGCTGGATGCACTGGAACTCTCGCATCAGCAACTGATGAAACCCGCGCAACCACAGGAGTGGGGACATCGGCTTCAGGCGTTGATGCAGCTGTTTTTCAAGCCCGAAGATGAGCATGACGACTACCTGTTGGCTCAGCTCGAGGAGTTGCGTGAAACCTGGCTGGAAACCTGCGAGGCCGTCGGTCTGCTGGAGGAGCTGCCACTGACCGTCGTCCGTGAGGCCTGGCTGGCGGGGCTGGATCAGGGGCGTCTGTCGCAGCGCTTCCTGGCCGGAGCTGTGAACTTTTGTACGCTGATGCCAATGCGCGCGATCCCGTTCAAGCTGGTTTGCCTGTTGGGTATGAACGACGGCGATTATCCACGCGCTCAACCGCCGCTGGACTTCGATCTTATGGGCAGCGACTACCGGCCGGGGGATCGTTCCCGTCGGGAGGATGATCGCTATCTTCTGCTCGAAGCGCTCTTGTCCGCCCGTCATCAGCTCTACATCAGTTGGGTGGGCCGAAGCATTCGCGACAACAGTGAGCGGCCAGCCTCAGTGTTGATCGGCCAGTTGCGCGATCATCTCGCCAATGGATGGCGATCGGCTGATGACAATGAGGATCTTCTGATTGCCATGACTCAAGAGCATCCATTGCAGCCATTCAGTTCGCGCTACTTCCATGAGGAAGACAAGCTGTTCAGCTACGCCAGCGAGTGGCAGGTGCTGCATCAACCTCACGAACAGAACGACGTAGCTACAATGCTTGCGCCCCATACCCAGGAAGAACCGTTGAGTCTGGAACTGCTGCAGGACTTTCTGCGCAATCCGGTCCGACATTTTTTCACTCAGCGACTCAAGGTTTACTTCGAAGCGGCGCAGGTACCTCAGGCTGACGAGGAGCCTTTTGTGCTGGATGCATTGCAGCGATACATGCTCAGCGACAGCTTGCTCGGGGCAGCCATGAGGCTCCCGGACAACGTAGATCAGGCGCTCGAGTCTCAGGCCCGACGCCTCCAAAACAGCGGACTGTTGCCCATGGCCGGATTCGGTGAATGCCTTCAGCGAGAGCTGATCGAGCCTTTGCCTGACTTGTTGCAACGCTATCAACAACTGTTGGCATTATGGCCAACACCCCTGACCAACGCGCTACCGATCAATTTTGAATGGCAGGAACTGCGCCTTGAAGGATGGCTGGGAGGTTTGCACCGACGCGCCGATGGCGGCGTACTCTCGGTCACAACAATCCCCAACAGCATTGGCTCGATCAAGAACCGCAAATGGCATCGACTGATCAAGCCCTGGGTCAGCCATCTTGTCGCGTGTGCCAGTGGCCTTTCCCTGACGACCGCAATGGTAGCCAGCGATGACACGCTCCTTCTGGAACCTCTGGAACAGACTCGAGCGGGACGAATTCTTGAGGATCTGCTCCTCGCTTGGCAGACGGGCATGCGCCAGCCACTGCCGGTCGCGGTGAAAACAGCTTTCGCATGGCTGGGGCAGACAGATCCGGTCAAGGCTGAAGCGGCTGCCCGCAAAGCCTATGAGGGTGATGGTCAGACCAACGAAGGCGAACGTCGCGAAAGTCCGGCTCTGACCCGACAATTCGCCGACTTCGATGCACTGCAGGCGGATGAAACCTTCTCCGGTTGGTGTGATGCACTGTATCGCCCTTTGCTTGAGGCGCCGTGGCGCTCATGGACTCATGAGGAGGCAGGCGCATGAGCAACCAACAGCCTCTCGCGCTGGCATTCCCGTTAAGGGGCAGTCAACTGATTGAGGCCAGTGCGGGCACTGGCAAGACGTTCACCATTTCGGCTTTATATCTGCGATTGATCCTCGGCCACGGAGGCGAGGGGAGTGGTTTCGGTCGTGAGCTGTTACCCCCGCAGATTCTCGTGGTGACCTTCACCGACGCGGCGACCAAAGAACTGCGCGAACGTATACGTACACGTCTGGCCGAGGCCGCCCGTTTCTTCCGTGACGAGACGCCTCCCCCTGATGCGCTGATCGATGAATTGCGTGCACAGTTCGATCCGCAACAATGGCCCGGTTGCGCCAATCGCCTGGATATCGCCGCGCAATGGATGGACGAAGCCGCTGTTTCGACGATCCACAGCTGGTGTCAGCGAATGCTGCGCGAGCATGCATTCGACAGCGGCAGTCTGTTTACCCAGACCCTGGAAACCGATCACAGCGACCTGCTCGGCGAAGTCTTGCGCGATTACTGGCGGCTGTTCTGCTATCCGATGCAGGGCGATGCCTTGAACTGGGTTCGCAGTCATTGGGCAGGCCCGGCGGCCTTGTTGCCGCGTGTGCGTGGGCTGTTTGGCACCGAGCGCGAAGGGGATTCAGACAAGACACCATCCGAACTGATCGAAGAATGCCTGCAGGAACGCCGTGCGGCATTGGTTGAGTTGAAGGGACCATGGCGGCAGTGGGCCGATGAGCTACTCGCCATCTGCCATCAGGGCGTCGCCAACAAAACCGTGGACGGGCGCAAGATGCAGGCCCGCTATTTCGAGCCCTGGTTCGAAAAGCTCAAGGCCTGGGCCGAGGACGAGGCGCTCGAACAACTGGATATCGGTACCGGGTTCGCCCGGCTCACGCCGGATGGCATGGCTGAAGCCTGGAAAGGCGAGCCGCCGAGTCACCCGGGCCTGGATGCAATGCCGGTGCTCAAGTCGAGCCTGGACAATTTGCCGACGCCCGATGCGGCTGTGCTGCAGCATGCTGCCAAATGGGTCGGTGCCCGCTTTGAAGACGAGAAGCGCCGTCGGGCCGAAATGGGTTTCGACGACATGCTGTTGCGTCTGGATGCGGCCTTGCAGTCCGACGGTGGGGAACGTCTCGCCACGCTCATCCGCGAGCAGTTCCCGGTCGCCCTGATCGATGAGTTCCAGGACACGGACCCGGTGCAGTACCGGATCTTCGAAAGTATTTATCGCATTGAAGAGGATAACCCCGAGACCGGGCTATTCCTGATCGGCGATCCGAAGCAGGCGATCTATGCCTTCCGTGGCGCGGACATCTACACCTATCTGCGAGCCCGGCAGGCCACAACCGGGCGCCTGCATACACTGGGCACCAATTTCCGTTCCAGTCACGGGATGGTCAGTGCGGTCAACCATGTGTTCGAACGTGCGGAGTCCCGTGAGCAAGGGCGCGGAGCATTTCTGTTCCGAGAGAAAAACGGCGTTAACCCGGTGCCGTTCCAGCCTGTGCAGGCTCAGGGGCGTAAAGAACATTTGCAAGTATCCGGGCAGGACGTACCGGCGCTGAACATCTGGCATTTATCCACGGACAAGCCACTGTCCGGGGCGGTCTATCGCCAGCAGTTGGCGGCAGCCTGCGCCAGTGAGATCACGACCCTGCTCAATGGCGGCCAAACCGGTCGCACCGGGTTTGTGCAGGAGGGCAAGGATTGGCGCGGGCTGCGACCAGCGGACATAGCGATCCTGGTGCGCGATGGTAAAGAGGCGCAGGCGATACGCGGTGAACTTGCAGCGCGCGGAGTCCGCAGCGTTTATCTGTCGGACAAGGACTCGGTGTTTGCCGCTCAGGAAGCCCATGATCTGCTGTCATGGCTCAAGGCATGCGCCGAGCCGGATGTCGAACGCTCCCTGAAAGCCGCGCTGGCGTGCATCACCCTGAATCTGCCACTGGCTGAGCTGGAGCGTCTTAATCAGGACGAACTGGCCTGGGAAACCCGGGTCATGCAGTTCCGTGGTTATCGTGAGCTCTGGCGCAAGCAAGGGGTGCTGCCGATGCTGCGGCGCCTGCTGCACGACTTTCAATTACCGCAGATGCTCATCGCCCGCAGTGATGGCGAGCGGGTGCTGACCAACCTTTTGCACCTGTCGGAGTTGTTGCAACAGGCTGCGTCGGAGCTCGATGGCGAGCAGGCACTGATCCGTCATCTGGCCGAGCATCTGGCGCTGTCCGGCCAGGCAGGCGAAGAACAGATCCTGCGTCTTGAGAGCGACGAACAACTGGTCAAGGTCGTGACCATTCACAAGTCCAAGGGGCTTGAATACCCGTTGGTGTTTCTGCCTTTCATCTGTTCGGCCAAACCTGTGGATGGCAGTCGGTTGCCGCTGCATTATCACGATGAGTCCGGCGAGGCCCGCATCAGTCTGAAACCCGACGCCGAACTGATCGCCCTGGCGGACAACGAGCGCCTGGCAGAGGACCTTCGGTTGCTCTACGTCGCGCTGACCCGCGCACAACATGCGTGCTGGCTCGGAGTGACGGATCTCAAACGCGGCAATCACAGCAGTTCGGTGTTGCACCTTTCTGCGCTGGGCTATCTGTTGGGTGGCGGCGCAATGTTGAATGAGTCCAGCGGATTGGCTCGTTGGCTGAGCGATCTTCAACAGGATTGTCCGGCGCTGAGCGTTGTTGAAATGCCGGAGGCTACCGGCGAGGAGTATCAGCCCCCGCGTAACGAGGCCACGCTACGTGCCACCCTTTTACCGGCTCGCAAGGCCAGCGAGAACTGGTGGATCGCTTCGTACAGCGCCTTGCGCATCAGTGATGTGCTGAGCGTCGGCAACGATGAAGCTCCCGACAGTCCGCAAGCGCAAAAGCTGTTTGACGACGAACGCCTCGATCCCGAAGCTCCACGCGAGATCATCGCCGGCGGGGCTGACATTCACCGTTTCCCCCGTGGACCGAATCCTGGAACGTTTCTTCACGGTTTGCTGGAGTGGGCGGGGGAGGAAGGGTTCGCGGTGACTCGCGAGTCGCTGGACGACGCGATTGCCAGGCGTTGCAATCGGCGGGGCTGGGAAGGCTGGATCACCACCCTCGGTGACTGGTTGCAACACTTGCTCAAACTGCCACTGCCTGTGGGCCTCGACCAACCGCCAGTGGTGCTCGAGCAATTGAAGCAATATCGGGTCGAGATGGAATTCTGGTTCGCCAGCCACAAAGTCGACGTGCTCAAGCTTGACGAGCAGGTGCGACAGTTCACCCACAACGGTGTTGCCCGGGTCGGTGCGGAGGCGGTGCAGCTCAATGGCATGTTCAAAGGCTTTATCGACCTGACGTTCGAGCATGAAGGTCGTTACTACGTGGCCGATTACAAATCCAACTGGCTGGGTGTCGATGACGCTGCGTATACCGAACGCGCCATGGAACAGTCGATTCTCGACAACCGGTACGACCTGCAATACGTGCTGTATCTGTTGGCTCTGCATCGTCAGCTCAAGGCGCGGCTTGTCGACTACGACTACGACCGGCATATCGGCGGCGCGTTGTATCTGTTCCTGCGCGGGACGCGCGCCCCTGGCGGTGGCGTCTACTTCGCGCGACCACCACGGGAGCTGATCGAGCGCCTGGACTTCATGTTCCAGGGCAAACCGCAACCCAAGGCCGAGCCCGCGTGGGAACAGGGAGTACTGCTATGAGCCGGACATTCACCGACCTGCTGCCAACGCCACTGACCGCCGAAAAACTCGCGCAACTGACGCCCCTGACGCGTGCCGATGATCTACTGCTGTTGCTGACCCAATGGGTCGAGCGTGGCTGGTTGCGGGCACTGGACAAAGCCTTCGTGGCCTTTCTTCATGAGTTGGCACCCGATATCGATCCGCTGGTATTGCTCGCCGCCGCATTGACCAGTCACCAGCTCGGCCATGGTCATGTCTGCCTGGATCTGTTCGAAACCCTCAAGGCGCCGGATTTTGCTCTGTCCCTGCCGCCGGAGGGTGATGCACAACTCGGCGTGTTGCTGCTGCCATCGCAACTGCTGGATACCCTCGACGGAGCGCACTGGTGCAAGGTGCTGGCGGGCAGTTCTCTGGTGGCGCTGGGCGCCGACGAAGGCGCGTCGGCTCGGGAGCGCCCGCTGGTGTTGTCCGGCAAACGCTTGTACTTGCGGCGCTATTGGGCCTACGAGCGGCGTATCGACAACGCATTGCGTCAGCGCCTCGCGGAGCAGGAAGCGACACCACCCGATCTCGCACGCCGGCTGGACACACTGTTCGATCCGGCCCAGCGCGCAGATGTCATCGACTGGCAGAAACTCGCCTGCGCCCTGGCCACCCGAAGTGCCTTCAGCATCATCACCGGCGGTCCGGGCACCGGCAAAACGACAACGGTGGTCCGTCTACTGGCGCTGCTCCAGGCACCTGCGGTCGAGGCGCGTCAACCATTGCGAATTCGGCTCGCGGCGCCTACCGGGAAAGCCGCGGCGCGGTTGACCGAGTCCATCAGTCAGCAGGTGCAATCGCTGAAGGTCGCTGACAGCGTCCGGGAAAAAATCCCGACCGAGGTGACCACGGTGCACCGCCTGCTGGGCAGCCGTCCCGGCACTCGGCATTTTCGCCATCATGCCGCTAACCGTCTGCCCCTGGACGTGCTGGTGGTCGATGAAGCGTCGATGATCGACCTGGAAATGATGGCCAACCTGCTCGATGCCTTGCCGCCTCATGCCCGGTTGGTGTTGTTGGGCGACAAGGATCAACTGGCCTCGGTGGAGGCTGGTGCAGTGCTGGGGGATTTGTGTCGCGATGCCGAAGCGGGTTGGTACAGTCCGCAGACCCTCCAGTGGTTGGAAAGTGTAAGCGGCGAATCCCTGCAGGAAAGCGGCTTGCACGAAGGCTCTGACGGTTCGCACCCGCTGGCCCAGCAGGTGGTGATGCTGCGTCACTCGCGGCGTTTCGGCGAGGGCAGCGGCATCGGCCAGCTGGCGCGACGGGTGAATCAGCAACTTCCGATTGAGGCTCGGCAGTTGCTGGAAGCCAATGCTCATGGCGATGTGTTTTCGTTGCCGCTTCAAAACGAACACGACCGGAAACTCGAGCACCTGGTACTCGATGGTCACGGCGAAGGCCCCCACGGTTATCGACACTATCTGAGCGTTTTGCGCGATCGACGCCCTGCGAGTGGTACGCCGCTTGAGCATCCAGGCTGGGTCGATTGGGCGCGTGACGTCCTGCAGGCCTTCGATACCTTCCAGTTGTTGTGCGCAGTGCGCAAAGGGCCGTGGGGTGTCGAGGGGCTGAACCAGCGCATCACTGACGCGTTGCTCAAGGCGCGGCTGATCGAGAGCGACCAGCAATGGTACGAAGGTCGGCCGGTGCTGATGACTCGAAACGACTACGGTCTGGGGCTGATGAACGGTGATATCGGCATCGCCCTGAAATTGCCCGAGCGCGATGGACCGGATGCCGGTAAGTCCGTGTTGCGAGTGGCGTTCCCGCGTAATGACGGGCGCGGCGGTGTTCGCTTCGTGCTGCCGAGCCGGCTCAACGATGTCGAGACCGTCTTTGCGATGACTGTGCACAAGTCTCAGGGCTCGGAGTTCGCCCATACCGCGCTGATACTGCCGGACGCCCTGAATCCCGTGTTGACCAAGGAACTGATCTACACCGGAATTACCCGGGCCAAGGACTGGTTCACCTTGATTGAACCCCGCAGTGGCGTATTCGAGGAGGCAGTACAACGTAAGGTGAAGCGTTTGAGCGGGCTGATGCTGGAACTGGAAGAAGGGACTACGCCTCGAGGATGAAGGGGCTTTCGATTACTGCCGATCTTTGACCGGCCGGTCAGGGGCGCTGTATCGCTGGCGTTCCAACGCTGTGCTATCGTTGCGGCATCATTTCGTAACGATCCAAGAGAATCCTTGCATGAAGGTGGCTGTCTGGGCGACAGAGCGCGTAGTTGGCTGCAAGTGGGCATTGCTTGCCGGTGTGCTCTTTTGGTTCACGGGTGTGGCCGCTGCCCAGACTCAGACCCCGGTGGGCATGGCCGAACAGCGGGCCAAATCCGTCACCCAGGTTGTCCTCGGCATCCTCAGTTATGCGCGCTGGCCGGTAGAGCCGGCGCAGTTGCGTCTGTGCATCGTCGGCCCGACCGAGTACACCGACGACTTGGTCAAGGGCACGACTCAGGCCACGGGGCGTCCGGTCATCGTGCGTCGACTGTTGGCCGACAACCCGGCCCTCGTCAGCGAGTGCGACGCGGTCTACATCGGCAAACTCACGACCGACGAACGCAGCCGGCTGTTCGCGTCTCTGATCGGCCATCCGGTGCTGAGCATCAGCGAAGGCGGTGATCAGTGCACGGTCGGCAGCCTGTTCTGCCTGCGGGTCGGCGATGAACAAGTGTCGTTCGAGGTCAATCTCGACTCCGTCGCCCGCAGTGGCGTGCGCATCCATCCCAGCGTGCTGCAGTTGTCGCGCCGCAAACCGGCGGTGCCATGAGACGCGACAAATCCACAGAGCGTCCGACCCTGGGCTCGGTCATCGGCCGTGGCAACCTGATTGTGGCGCTGGTTGCCGTGGCAATGGCCAGTGTGTCGCTGACGCTGCTTGGGGTGCTGGCACTGCGGGTCTACGCCGATCACAACCTGCATTTGATCGCCCGCTCGATCAGTTACACGGTGGAAGCCGCCGTGGTGTTCAACGACAAGGCCGCCGCGACCGAAGCGCTGGCATTGATCGCCTCGACCGAAGAAGTGGCCGATGCCCAGGTGCTGGACACTCAGGGTCAATTGATCGCGCGCTGGCAGCGTCCGGAGAACGGCCTGTTTTCCGAATTGGAGATGCAGGTCGCGCGGGCCATTCTGGAAAAACCCATTAGCCTGCCGATCCTGCACCAGGATCGAGAGATCGGTCGCATCTTGTTGATCGGCCACGGCGGCAGCCTGATGCGCTTTCTGTTGAGCGGGCTGGCGGGGATCATTCTCTGCACGGCGATCAGTGCCTGGGTCGCGCTCTTTCTGGCGCGACTGCAGTTGCGCAGGATCATCGGCCCGTTGCACAGCCTGGCGGCAGTGGCGCATGCCGCCCGAAGTGAGCGGGCGCTGGACCGACGCGTACCTCGGGCGAAGATTGCCGAACTGGATAACCTCGGCAATGACTTCAATGCCTTGCTCGATGAGCTCGAAGACTGGCAAACCCACCTGCAAAGCGAGAACGAAACCCTCGCCCACCAGGCCAGCCACGACAGCCTCACCGGATTGCCGAACCGGGCCTTTTTCGAAGGCCGCCTGATCCGTGCGCTACGCAACGCTCACAAACTGAACGAGCGCGTGGCGGTGCTGTTTCTCGACAGCGACCGATTCAAGAACATCAACGACAGCTTCGGTCATGCCGCCGGCGACGCAGTGCTGGTGGCGGTGGCCAATCGGGTGCGGGCGCAGCTGCGTGAGGAAGATCTTGTCGCGCGTCTGGGCGGTGATGAGTTTGCAGTCCTGCTGACGCCCTTGCACAAGACCGAAGACGCCGAGCGCATTGCCGACAAGATCCTCGCCAGCATGGACACCCCGATTGCGCTTCCGGGCGACAGCAGTGTCGTGACGTCGCTCAGTATCGGCATCGCCGTTTACCCCGATCATGGCGCCACGCCCGGCACCTTGCTCGATGCGGCAGATGCCGCGATGTATCAAGCCAAGCGCTTGTCGCGCGGCGCCCAATTCACGGCCGGGTCGGAGCACCCGGTCGATCCCGTTCAAACCAGGAGCTGATGCCGTGTTCTCACTTTCCATTCGACTGTTTTCCACCCTGTTGCTGACGGCCATGCTGGCCTTGACCGGTTGCCAGACCGCCCCACAAAAAGGCCTGACGCCGGCTCAGGTCGCTGTCCTCAAGCAACAAGGCTTCGAGTTGACCGATGACGGCTGGGAGTTCGGCCTGTCGGGCAAAGTGTTGTTTGGCAGCGATGTCGAAAGCCTGAACCAGCAAAGTACCGAAATCGTCGAGCGTATCGGCAAGGCGCTGCTGGGTGTCGGTATCGAACGGGTGCGGGTCGATGGTCACACCGACGCTTCGGGCAAGGAAACTTATAACCAGCAACTGTCACTGCGTCGCGCGAAAAGCGTCGGCAAAGTGCTGACCTCGGTCGGCATGAAGGAAGAGAACATCCAGCTGCAAGGCCTCGGCAGCCGCGAACCGGTCGCTTCCAACGACACTGCAGCCGGCCGCACCGAAAACCGCCGGGTGTCGATCGTGGTCAGCGCCGATTAATCGGCGAACTGCATTTCACGTGTCTCACCCATCAACAGACCCTGATTGCGCTCGGTCACCTCGCGGATGTAATCCCACAACAGGGTAATCCGCTTGAGCTTTCGCAGATCCTCCCGGCAGTACATCCAGAACTGCCGGGTGATGTCGATTTCCTCCGGCAACACCGGCAGCAGACGCGGATCCTGAGCCGCGAGGAAGCACGGCAGAATCGCCAGCGACCTTCCTTGCTGCGCCGCCACGAATTGGGCGATCACGCTGGTGCTGCGCAAATGGGCGCTGGCGCCGGGCAACACGTTCGCCAGATACAGCAGCTCCGAGCTGAACGCCAGGTCATCCACGTAACTGATGAATTGATGCTTGCCCAGATCGGCGGGGCGGCGGATCGGTGGGTGTTTGTCCAGGTAATCCTGGGTCGCGTAGAGCTGCAAGCGGTAGTCGCAGAGTTTGCAGCACACGTACGGTCCGTGTTCCGGGCGTTCGAGGGCGATGACAATGTCGGCCTCGCGCTTGGACAGGCTGATGAAGTGCGGCAGCGGCAGGATGTCCACGGAGATTGCCGGGTAAGCGTCGACAAAGTGGCTCAGTTGCGGGGTGATGAAGAAGCTGCCGAATCCTTCCGTGCAGCCCATCCGCACATGCCCGGACAGCGCGACGCCGGAGCCGGACACCTGCTCGCAGGCCATGTGCAGCGTGCTTTCAATCGACTCGGCATAACTCAACAGACGCTGGCCTTCGGCAGTCAGCACGAAACCGCTGGTGCGCGACTTTTCGAACAGCAAAGTGCCGAGCGCCGCTTCCAGCGAACTGATCCGCCGCGACACGGTGGTGTAGTCCACCGCCAGGCGTTTGGCTGCCGTGCTGGCCTTGCGGGTACGGGCGACTTCGAGGAAAAACTTGAGGTCGTCCCAGTTCAGCGAGCCTAGAGAGGTGATGTTTTTTTGCATGATGGACGGGCTTATATGTGCGTTCTTATTAGAAGTTTGCACATCTATACTCCAAAAACAGTCCGACAACCAATTCGTGACACACGCCTCATCTCAAGGCGGATCTTTCGCCTTGGCTCCCAAGATAAAAACAATTTCCGGAGACCAGCATGAACGCATCGCTTACGCCCAACGAAACCACGATCCAAAAGGTCAAGCTGCTGATCGACGGCGAGTGGGTCGAGTCGCAGTCCACTGAGTGGCACGACATCGTCAACCCGGCGACCCAGCAGGTTCTGGCCAGGGTTCCGTTCGCCACCGCCGCTGAAGTCGACGCCGCCGTCAGCGCCGCCCAGCGCGCCTTCCAGACCTGGAAGCTGACCCCGATCGGCGCGCGCATGCGCATCATGCTCAAGCTGCAAGCGTTGATCCGCGAGCATTCCAAACGCATCGCCGTGGTGCTGAGCGCCGAGCAGGGCAAGACCATTGCCGACGCCGAGGGCGATATTTTCCGTGGCCTGGAAGTGGTCGAACACGCCTGCTCCATCGGCAGCCTGCAAATGGGCGAGTTCGCCGAGAACGTCGCCGGCGGCGTCGACACCTACACCCTGCGCCAGCCGATCGGCGTCTGCGCCGGGATTACGCCGTTCAACTTCCCGGCGATGATTCCGCTGTGGATGTTCCCGATGGCCATCGCCTGCGGCAACACCTTTGTACTCAAGCCATCCGAACAGGATCCTCTGTCGACCATGCTGCTGGTGGAGCTGGCGATCGAAGCCGGCATTCCGGCCGGTGTATTGAACGTCGTGCACGGTGGCAAGGACGTGGTCGATGGCCTGTGCACCCACAAAGACATCAAGGCCGTTTCGTTCGTCGGTTCGACCGCCGTCGGCACCCACGTTTATGACCTGGCCGGTAAACATGGCAAGCGCGTGCAATCGATGATGGGCGCGAAGAACCACGCGGTGGTGCTGCCGGATGCCAATCGCGAGCAAGCGCTCAATGCACTGGTCGGCGCCGGTTTCGGTGCGGCCGGTCAGCGTTGCATGGCCACCTCGGTGGTGGTGCTGGTGGGGGCGGCCAAACAGTGGCTGCCGGATCTGAAAGCGCTGGCGCAGAAACTCAAGGTCAACGCCGGCAGCGAGCCGGGCACCGATGTCGGTCCGGTCATTTCGAAAAAGGCCAAGGCGCGGATTCTCGATCTGATCGAAAGCGGTATCAAAGAAGGCGCCAAACTCGAGCTGGACGGTCGCGACATCAGCGTGCCGGGCTACGAGAACGGCAACTTCGTCGGCCCGACCCTGTTCTCCGGGGTGACCACCGACATGCAGATCTACACCCAGGAAATCTTCGGCCCGGTGCTGGTGGTGCTGGAAGTCGACACCCTCGATCAGGCCATTGCGCTGGTCAACGCCAACCCGTTCGGCAACGGCACCGGCCTGTTCACCCAGAGCGGCGCGGCGGCGCGTAAATTCCAGACTGAAATCGACGTCGGCCAGGTCGGCATCAACATCCCGATTCCGGTGCCGGTACCGTTCTTCAGCTTCACCGGTTCACGCGGTTCGAAACTCGGCGACCTCGGCCCGTACGGCAAGCAAGTGGTGCAGTTCTACACCCAGACCAAAACGGTTACGGCGCGCTGGTTCGATGACGACAGCGTCAACGACGGCGTGAACACCACCATCAACCTGCGCTGAGGAATGGCCATGAAAATCGCATTTATCGGTTTGGGCAACATGGGCGCGCCGATGGCGCGCAACCTGATCAAGGCCGGGCATTCGCTGAATCTGGTGGACCTGAACAAGACCGTGCTGGCGGAACTCGAGCAACTGGGCGGCACCATTCGCGCTTCGGCTCGCGAAGCTGCTGAAGATGCAGAACTGGTGATCACCATGCTGCCCGCTGCGGTGCATGTCCGTAGCGTCTGGCTTGGTGAAGACGGTGTTCTCGCGGGTATCGGCAAAGGCGTGCCGGCAGTGGATTGCAGCACCATCGATCCGCAGACTGCGCGCGATGTGGCGGCCGCGGCTGCCAAACAAGGCGTGGCCATGGCCGATGCACCGGTGTCCGGTGGTACCGGCGGCGCCACGGCGGGGACGCTGACCTTCATGGTCGGCGCCACTGCTGAACTGTTCGCCACCCTGCAACCGGTGCTGGCGCAGATGGGCCGCAACATCGTGCATTGCGGTGAAGTCGGTACCGGCCAGATCGCCAAGATCTGCAACAACCTGTTGCTCGCCATTTCGATGGTCGGCGTCAGCGAAGCGATGGCGCTGGGCGATGCGCTGGGGATCGACACCACGGTGCTCGCCGGAATCATCAACAGCTCGACCGGTCGTTGCTGGAGTTCGGAAATGTACAACCCGTGGCCGGGCATCGTCGAAACGGCGCCGGCCTCGCGCGGCTATACCGGTGGCTTCGGCGCCGAGCTGATGCTCAAGGATCTGGGGCTGGCCACCGAGGCGGCACGTCAGGCCCATCAGCCAGTCATGCTGGGCGCGGTGGCGCAGCAGTTGTATCAGGCGATGAGTCAGCGCGGGGAAGGGGGCAAGGACTTCTCGGCGATCATCAACAGCTATCGCAAGCCGCAGTAATCGTCGTCAGATCCAATGCAGTAGGTGTTGCCGGGAAATCACGTCGGGTGGTTTCCCGGCCTTTTTGTATCAGGCGAACACGAAATATTTGCGCACGGTCTCGACCACTTCCCAAGTGCCTTTCATGCCCGGCTCGACCACGAAGATGTCGCCGGCGCGCAGGTGGATTGGCTCCATGCCGTCCGGGGTAATCACGCAGTAGCCTTCCTGGAAATGGCAGTACTCCCACTTCACGTAATCGACCCGCCACTTGCCCGGCGTGCAGATCCAGGTGCCCATGATCTTGCTGCCGTCTTCGCTGGTGTAGGCGTTGAGGTTGACGGTGTGCGGGTCGCCTTCGAGCTTTTCCCATTTGCAGGCGTCGAGTACGGGCAGCGGGTGGGTGTCGCGCAAAACGGTGATAGGTGCGGTCATTGGTGAGTTCCAGAATGGGCCTTTGTACGGAATCTGCACCCTATAGCGCCGGGTACTTTGCCAATTGTCTGGGCTCGACATTCAGTTGCTCATAAACGCAACAACGATTTGCACTGAACGGTTAATCAATAACCCTTGGAACATTAATCAAAGCAATGTACTGATCTGGAACAAGGGTTATGAACTTATAACAAAATTACTTGCTTTAATTTCGCAGGTGATACGCCAGCGAAGTCATCGCTAAGTTGCTTTCCATAGTTGGGCTGAGCGCGGCGGGGCGCTCCATCCTACCCGGACATTGTTAAGTAAATATGTCGCTCCGACCCATCGTCCGCACCAATCGAGTGCAGCATTTACGGGCGTGTGCATGTCCGTCTCAGATCAAATAAAAAACTTTGAACAGCTCGTTGACTCTCCCCTTAAGGGCAGAGTTTAGATTTCCGCCGCGCGAGAAGTTGCTGTAGGAAAAGTTACTTCTCGTATGCGGAAAATATGAGTCAGCCACGACATATAGGGAGATAGAAATGAACAATCCATTGGACTTGGAACAGGTCATTGGCAGCACCCGCGCCATTCTCGCGCAGTTGCTAGTAATGAGCGCCGATGAAATCGATGAGCACAGCAGCATCGTCGAAGATCTGGGGGCGGATTCGCTGGACATCGTCGACCTCAGCTTCCAGCTGGGCCGCCAGTATGGTTGCACCTTGCCCAAGACCAGCGTGCTGGACCATGCGGTGGCTGTCTGCGGGGATGCCAGTGAGTTTCTGGCCAACGGCCGGATCACTGAAAACGGCAAGGCCCTGCTGGAGCAGAGCCTGAGCGCCTACGCACCGGACCAGCTCAAGGCCGGCATGCAGCCGGCGCAGGTGTTCGCGGCCACCACAGTTCTCAACTGGGCGCAGCAATGTCGCAATCTGTTCAATTACCTGCCATCGAGCTGCCCTGACTGCAACGCCCATCAAGCCGTGCTCAACGAGCGTCAGCAAGTGGTCTGCGGTGCCTGCAGCGCACGCCTGGTGCCGGCCGATGGCGACGAAGTCTCCCGTCAACTGGTCGAGCAGTTTGTGGCCACTCACGTCAAAGAGACGGTGTAGGAGCTCACATGCGGGCACGAGAAGTCTATGTGAGCGGGTTCGGCCTGGTGGCGCCCATGGCGCTGGACGCTGCCACGTTGTTCGAGCGCATCTGCCGGAAACAATCCTGTGTCCGCGAACATCCCCGGTTCCAGGCGTTGGGGTTTCGCAACAGTGCGGCCGGGTTTATCGATGACGTGCAGTGGCAGAAGATCGCGGCTGGATTCGGTGGCAATGCAGCGCTGCACCCACGTCAGAGCGTGCTGGCCGAGTACGTCGCGCGTCAGGCGTTGCAGCACGCCGGTCTGACTCCGGCCGACTTTGCCCACAGCCGCAGCGGCCTGTTCCTGGGGGCCAATAAATACTGTGCCGACAGTCACGATCTGCAGCGGGTCAGTCGATGCATGGATGACGCGGGGCGAGTCGATCTGGATCGCCTGCTCGACCATCCGGCACCGCCGAGCGCTGCGTTCGTGCGTCGGGTTGATCAACAGACCCAGCACCTGGCGGACTGGCTCGGTATACGCGACTGCATCTCGACCCATTCCGACGCTTGTGCCGCCGGCACCATGGCCATCGGCAGCGCCTACCGGGCGATCGAGCGCGGTGAGGTGGATCTGGCGATTTGCGGTGCCGTGGAGCTGATGGCCAACGAGCTGCCTTATTACATGTTCAACAGCCTTGGCGCGCTGTGCCAGGCCGACCTGCCGGCAGGCGAGCAGAGCCGTCCCTTCATGCCGGATCGCAGTGGTTTTGTGCTCAGCGAAGGCGCGGCCCTGGTGATTCTCGAATCCGCCGAGCATGCCCGACGACGCAAGGCCAGGCCATTGGGACGAGTGTTGGGCTACGCCAATGTCTGCGAAGCCCAGAAGATGACCTCCAGCAGCCGGGATGGCAGCAAGTACGAGGAATGCATGGACGCTGCAATCGAAGATGCCGGGCTGCTGCGCAGTGCCGTGCAACACGTCAATACCCACGGGACTTCCACCCAGGCCAACGACAGTTGCGAGGCCCTGGCCCTGCAACGGCTGTTTGGCGAATGTCAGGACTTCATGACCTTCACCGCCAACAAGTCGGCCATGGGTCACTCTCTGGCGGGCAGCGGCGCCATTGAAGCCGTACTGTCGCTGATGACGTTGCGCGACGGTGTGCTGTTGCCGACCTTGAACTATGAGCCTGAGCGCGCCGAGTATCCTTCATTGAAGTTCCTCAGCGAGCCTGTGCGCCAGCCGATCAACGTGGTGATGTCCAACTCCTTCGGATTCGGCGGCGTCAACAGTTCGCTGGTTCTGGGGAGGGCATGACATGAACAGAGCCCTCTACATCAACGCGGCTGCCGTGCTCAATGCCGCCGGCAGCGAATGCGCCGACCTGCTCGCGACACCGCCGGTGCCACAACCGCTGGCCTTCGACCCGCAACGTAACGCCCTGGTGTTGCCCGCGCCGCGCCTGGCCAGCGATCTGTTCGATCGCAAGATCCAACGCAGCGTCGAGCCGCAGGGGCTGCGTCTGCTGCATTGCGCCGCACGCCTGGCGCCCGCGCTGGCGTCGCTGCAACTGCCTGCTGCGCGCATTGCCCTGACCGCCGCCATTCCGGAAGTGGACGCGCCTAGTCCGTGCTGGGATGCAGTGCAGGCGATCCTCGAACAGCCGCACAAACAGCTGTCGCAACTGTTGGCCAACACCCCGCCATTGCATGCGTTGACGCTGCTCAACAGCAGTGTGATGGCTTACGTGGCCGAGGCGCTGAATTGCCATGGTCCGATGGGCGGCTTCTGCTCCCAGGACAATGCCGGGCTCGATGCGTTGATCGAGGCCTGCCAGCAAATTGCCGAACAACACGCCGATGCGGCGCTGGTGGTCAGCAGCAGTCCGAACCTGACACCGGCCCTGTACCTGCGCGAGCCCGCTTTGGCGGACGAGCCGGTTTACGGTGAAGGCGCTGCGGCGCTGTTGCTCAGTTCGACACCGGCGCAGGACGCTACGCAGATCTTGCGTGTCGCCGGGTTTGCCCGAGGTTACAGCGCCGATCCGCAGCGCGCGCTGGCCGTCGGCAAACGCGTGATCGAACGCGCCCTGAGCGAGGAAAAACTGTGTATGGGTGACGTTGCCAAGGTGGTGGCCAATCCCGCCGACCGGCAACTGATGAGCCTGTTTGAATCGACGCCACAACACCTGCGCAATGTCAGTGCAATGACCGGCGAACTGGGCGCCAGCGGATTGCTGACCGAGGTCGCCATGGCTTTGCACCACAGTCGCGGAGCAGGCGCTGTGCCTGGTTACACCTTGCTCGTCAGTCATGGTCGCGCCGGTCACTGGGGCGCATTGCTGTTGGCCAGTGAAACCCTGGAGAAGTACGCATGAGTGCGACACGGATTGTGATCACCGGAATGGGCGCGGTAACCGGATTCGGTTTCGAATGGCAGACCCTCTGGGAAAAAATGCTCGGCGCCGAACACTGCGTGCGCCCCTGGCAGCCGCAAGACCTGCAGGACAATGAGTTTCCGGTTCGCTACGCGGCGCCCGTTGACATGACGTTGTTACCCGGGCATTTGCAGGACCACCCGGCCTGGACGCTGCCCCTGGAAAAACGCAGTCGCTTTGGCTGGGTGGCTGCCACCCAGGCCGTCGCCGACAGCGGGTTGAACCCCGAGCAGTTGCGCGAGGCTGCCGTGCTGTGTGCCTCCGGGGCACCGCAACACATGCTCGCCGACATGCTCCTGACCCAGGCGCCGGACGGCGATGCAGCGGACTGGCGACACCTGATGGCGCGGGCAACAGAAGTCAGCGCCGAGGGTTCCTTGCGTCAGGCCAACGACCGTCTGGCGCGAGTGATTGCCGACGACCTCGGTTGTGAAGGCCCGGTGATCAATATCAGTAGCGCCTGTGCCGGCGCATCCCAGGCGATCGGCAATGCGTTCCAGATGATTCGTCGCGGCGAAGTGAATGTTGCCGTGGCCGGTGGTGCCGACTCGGTGCTCAACCTCGACACCATGGCCGCTTTGTACCTGCTGGGCGCAGCCTCGGGCGAGCAGCGCTGGGGCGCTGATCTGTGCCGGCCGTTCGATCGTGACCGCAGCGGTCTGATCGCCGGCGAAGGCGGCGGGTTTGTCGTATTGGAAAGTCTTGAGCATGCCCTGGCGCGAGGGGCGACCCCGTATGCCGAAGTGCTCGGTTACGGCAGCAGCCTGGATGCCTACAAGGTCACCGCACCGCAGCCAGAGGGCCGGGGCGCCGCGCTGGCAATGCAAGCGGCGCTGGACGATGCGGGGTTGCAGCCGCAGCAGATTGACCTGATCAATGCCCACGGCACCTCGACGCCCCTCAATGATGTTGCCGAGACCCTGGCCATCAAGCAGGTGTTTGCTCAGCACAAGCATTATCAGACGCTGGCGGTCAGTGCCAACAAGTCGCAATTCGGTCACCTGATCGCGGCGGCCGGGGCGCCGGAGTGCATTGTCACTGCGCTGGCCTGTCTGAACGATCTGGTCACACCCACCGTGAACCTGCACGAGGCCGATGAACGCTGTGATCTGGATTATTGCGCCGGTCAGGCCGTCAGCCGTCGTGTCGATTACGCCCTCAGCAACTCCTTTGGCTTCGGCGGCCTGAACACCTCGCTGGCCCTTGGCAAATATCGGGAGCACGGACAATGACTAGCGCTACTGCACGCATTGCCATCGCTGGCAGCGGTTGTGTGTTGCCCACGGGTTGGGGCGTCGAGTGTTTCTGGGCGGCGGCCCGGGAAGGTCGCAGTGCGATCACAGCGCTGCAAACAACGCTGTTTCACAGTGAACGCATCGCCGCATTCGGACAGATCGATGACGCCACGCACCAACGCAGTCGCCAGGACGTTGCGCAAAACCTGCAGCGTTACTGCCCGCCGGCGGTGATCTGGGGCGTCAGCGCAGTGCGTCAGGCGCTGGCCGAGGCCGGCGTCGAACCCGGTCAGGACGGTTTGCGTTATGGCCTCTATTGCTGTCAGGGCGGGTATACCCATCCGTCGGTGGCTTCCTATGGGGAACTGCTTCAGGAGTGCCGCACCGACAGCGCAGCCGACATGAACCGCCTCGCCCGTCAAGTGTTGCAGGAGCGTGCGCTCGATCCGTTTTTGGTGCTCAAGAGTCTGAGTAACGGCTTGCTCGGCGTGGTCAGTCTGGCCTTGAAGCTGGAGTGCGAGTGCAACGCCTATATGCAAGGCGTGGCCGGCAATCTGGCGGCATTGCGTCAGGCGCACAGTGCCTTGCAGAGTGGGTGCATCGACGTGGCCATCGTGGTCGGGGCCGGCAGTGAACTTGACCCGCTGGCGCTGGCCGCGCTCGCCGAGGCCGGTGTGATCGGTACCGACGGTTCCCGGCAGATGCTCGCCTTCGACCGAAAGGGTTCGGGCGGCATTGCCGGCGAAGGCGCCGCTGCGCTGGTGCTGCGGCGGGCCGCGGATCTGCCGCCGGAACCGCAGACCTGCCTGACGGCGCTGTTCGCGCACCCGCGTCTGGACGCTCTGAGCCTGCCGGACAAACAGGTCGATCTGCTGATCAGCAGCGCCACCGGCACTGCGCAACAGGACGCCGATCTGGCCCGCACCCTGGCCCGTACCGGCGCTGCACACATCACCAGCGGCACGGCGCTGACCGGCATCCTCAGCGGTGCGCCGAGCCTGGTCGACCTGATCCTCGCCCGCCAGATGCTGCAGGCCCAAAGCATCGCGCCGATTGCCGGGCTGACGCAGCCGGTGGCTACACATCTGCCGTTTGTGTCGGGCGAACCACGAGATGCCGTTCTGCACGATTGCCTGGTGATCAACCGCGACGACAACGGCTTCAGCGCCTGTTACCAACTCGACTTGCAGGCGGACGACTGACCGCTTCAAGGCAATACATCGCTTCTGAATTTTTACTCAAGGGATATGACTGTCATGGATTACCGCGATTACGTTCGGCCAAAATTCGTTGAACTGATGCAGGCCCTGGGCCTGGAGTGCCAGTTCCATCGGGCGCAGGGCAGCAAACTGTTCTACCGCGACAAGCAGGGTGACGAAGTGACCGTGACCGATTTTCTCGGTGGCTACGGTGCCGCGCTGTACGGTCACAACGATCCGCAATTCGTCGATCAGCTGTGCGGCCTGCTGCGCGCCGATGTGCCGTTCAACGCGCAAATGTCGGTGCGTGGCGCGGCGGGGCAGTTGGGGCGCGAACTCAGCGAAGCGTTCAACCGTGAGCTGAACAACACCGAGCGCTACATTTCCACGTTCTCCAACAGTGGCGCCGAGTCGGTGGAAATCGCCGTCAAGCATGCCGAGTACCGTCGTCAGAAAAACCTGCAGAAGCAGTTCGACGAACATGATTTCGAACTGGCGAATCTGGTGGCCAGTGACAAGGCCTATGTCGAGTTGGAAATCGACGATCTCGATCTGCCGGCCGGTCTGTTGCCGCCGCACCTGACCAGCGTGACCGTGCGTCAGGTGGCCGAGGCGGTGCGTCAGCACAACCTCGCGCTACTGCATGTCGAGCCGGTCTTCCTCGCGGTGCGAGGCAGCTTCCACGGCAAACTGGTGAACACCGTTCAACTGACTTACGGCAAGCAATACCGCAAGCCGTTTGCCCGTTTCGGGCTCAACGTCGAATTCATCGACCCGGATCAACCGCAGCAGTTGCAAGAGCTGCCGGCCCGCCATCAGCATCACTGGCTGAGTCTGGCGTGGAGTGGCGAAACCCTGCACGTGCGCCGTGAAGCGTTCAGCGCAATCACTGCCGTGCTGCTGGAGCCGATTCAAGGCGAGGGCGGGATCAACGAGTTTGCCAAAGAGTTCTACCTGGGCCTGCGTCGTCTGTGCAACGAGCAGCAATGCCCGCTGGTCATCGACGAAGTGCAGTCGGGTTTCGGCCGCACCGGCACCTTGCTCGGCGCCACCCATTTCAACCTGCAGGGCGACTACTACTGCCTGTCCAAGGCACTGGGCGGCGGCTTGATGAAAATCGCCGCCACCGTGATTCGCGCCAGTCATTACGAAAACGATTTCAGCTACATCCACAGCTCGACCTTCGCTGAAGACGATGCGTCGTGCCACATCGCGCTGTCGGCCCTGCGCCGCTTGTTCGAGAACGACAGTGCCATGCTCAAGGATGTGAGCAAGAAGGGCGAGTACCTCAAGACTTCGCTGCTGGAGCTCAAGGCGGCCTATCCGGACGTGATCGCCGATGTGCGCGGACGCGGCCTGCTGCTGGGCTTCGAACTGCATGACCTGACCGGTACCAGTTCGCTGGTCCAGGCGTCGGCGCAGTACAACGAAGCGCTGGGCTACATCATTGCCGGCTATCTGTTGCAGTTCGAGTCGTTGCGTGTGGCGCCGTCGGGCAGCAACGCCAATGTGATTCGCCTGGAACCCCCGGTGTGCATCACCTTCCAGGAAATCGATGGCCTGATCGCTTCGCTGCAAAAAGTCTGCGACATGCTGCGTCGCCGCGATGCCTTCCCGCTGGCCGCCGGTGTGTGTGCCGACAGCATTGCCCAGGTTCCGGCGCGCGATGTCAGCTTCACGGAGACCGAAAGCCTCCCAAAGCCTGACGAGAACGTGCGCGTGGTAGCACGCGTGGCGTTCATCAACCACCTGATCGATGCGGACATGCTCAGTGATGTCGACCCATCGCTGTCGACCCTGAGCCCGGAGCAGAAGCGCGAGTTCATCAAACGCATGGCCCCCGAGCGCCGCGCGGCGCCTATCGGCCCGGTGCAGATCCGCTCGAAACTCGGCACGGCGGTGGAGTTCACCCTCTATCCGCTGTGCATGGATTCCGATGCGATGGCGGCTTACATCGCCAGCGGCGATCTGGAAACCATCCGCGAGGAAGTCGGCAATCGCATCAAGGATGCCCGCGCCGACGGCTATGGCGTGGCCGGCCTGGGCATGTACACCTCGATCGTCACCAACAACTGTCAGGCGCTGAAAATCCCTGACATGGCGCTGACCTCGGGCAACGCGCTGACCATCGGCATGGGCCTGGAAGCGATCGAGCAGGGCTGCAAACAGCAAGGTCTGGAACTGAGCCGGCAGACCGCTGCGGTGGTCGGTGCTGCCGGCAACATTGCTTCGACCTACGCTTCGCTGTTGTCGACCCGTGTCGAGCACCTGATCCTGATCGGCAGTGGTCGCGACGGCTCGCTGCGACGCCTGGAGAAAACCGCTCAGCAGATTTACGCCGAAGCCGCCCGGGCCATTCTCAAGGGGGTTGCCGAGCATGATCGTCTCGCCAGTCGCCTGCAGCAGCTGCGGGGTATCGACGCCCTGCTGCAAGCCCATGGCAACAGTGCCGATCTCGGGCAGCGTGTGGCGCAACTGGTCGATGAGCAACTGGGAAGCGACGCGTTCATCACCGTCAGCAACGACCTGGATACCTTGAAGCAAGCGCGCATCGTGCTGTGTGCGGCAAATGCACCGCAGGCGTTTCTCGGTGCCGGACACTTTGCCGAGAACAGCGTGATCTGCGACATCGCCGTACCGCTGAACGTGGACCAGAACCTCGCCGGTCAGCGCTCCGACGTGCTGTACATGCACGGCGGGATTGTCCAGACGCCGCTGGGCGATGGCCTGGCTCCCAACGTTCGCGCCTACCTCAAGCAAGGTCAGTTGTATGCCTGCATGGCGGAGTCGGTACTGATGGGGCTGTCGGGCATGAAACAGCACTACTCCTACGGCGACATCAGCCGTGAGCAAGTGCAGCAGATCCGTGCACTGGCCGCCACCCACGGGTTCAGCCTCGCGCAGTTCAAAACCGATAACTCGCTGTAAGGAACGGTCATGCCGAACAAAGTAGCAGTAGTGACCGGCGGCAGCCGTGGCATCGGCCGCGCCATCGTCCTGGCGCTGGCAGGTGCCGGTTATCAAGTGGCGTTCAGTTATGTGCGTGATGAAGTAGCGGCGATGGCCTTGCGTGATGAAGTGCAGGCGTCGGGCGTGGATTGCCTGGCGCTGCAATGCGACATCAGCCGTGGCGACAGCATCGCGTCATTTTTCGAACGGGTCGAGGCGCATTTCCAGCGCGTCGATCTGCTGGTCAACAACGCCGGCATTACCCGTGACGGCTTGCTGGCGACGATGCCGGCGAGCGACATCCTGGAGGTGATCCAGACCAACCTGGTCGGGACCTTGCTCTGCTGTCAGCAGGTGCTGCCGGGCATGCTGCGCCAGCGCAGTGGCTGCATCGTCAATATCAGTTCGGTCGCCGCGCAAAAGCCCGGCAAGGGCCAGAGCAACTATGCCGCGGCCAAGGGCGGGGTCGAGGCCATGACCCGTGCGCTGGCGGTCGAGCTGGCGCCGCGCAATATCCGGGTCAATGCGGTGGCGCCGGGGATCGTCAAGACCGAGATGAGCACCGCACTGATCGGCAGTCAGGAGGAGCAGATCCAGTCGCGGTTGCTGATCAAGCGTTACGCCGAACCCGAGGAAATTGCCGAGGCGGTGCTGTACCTCGCTGACCGTGGCCTGTACCTGACCGGGGAGGTCCTGCCGGTGAACGGCGGGTTGAAAATGCCATGAGCCGCACCATTCTGATTACCGGTGCAGCCAAAGGCATCGGGCGCGCGGTGGCCGAGGACTTCGCGGCCAATGGCGACAATCACCTGATCCTGCTGGACCTGGACTTGCCGCAGTTGCAGGGCTGGGTCGACGAGCAGCAGGAGCGGATCAAGGCGCGGGTCGAGACCCACGCGGCGAACATCGCCGACCTGCCTGCCATGGAAGCGTTTTTCAAGCAGCTCGGCGCCCGGATCAAGCAGGTCGACGTGCTGGTCAACAGTGCCGGTATCTGCAATGAAAACGAGCCCGAAGATCTGCACAACTGGCACAAGGTGATTTCGGTCAACCTCAACGGTACGTTTTACGTGACCTCGCTGTGCCTGGCGCTGATGCCGGATCGGGGACGGATCATCAACATGTCGTCGATCCTCGGCCGGGCCGGCAAGGTGCGCAACACTGCGTACTGCGCTTCCAAGCACGGCATCGTCGGCATGACCAAGGCTCTGGCACTGGACCTGGCGTCGCGGCAGATCACGGTCAACGCGATTCTGCCGGCCTGGATCGATACGCCGATGCTCCAGGGCGAACTTGCGACGCAAGCGGCGATCGCCGGTCTGACCCAGGAACAGATCGTGCGCAACGCGAAGAAAAAACTGCCGATGCGCCGCTTCATCCAGAGCGAAGAAGTGGCGGCAATGGTGCGTTACCTGGCCAGTCCTGAAGCCGGCGGGGTCACGGCCCAGAGCCTGGTGATCGATGGCGGCGTCGGGTTGGGAATGTAGCGATGCCAGGATCTATCAACCGCATCGCCTGGGCGATGTGGGCGTGCGTGGCCGCTCCGGCGGCTGTCGCGGCCCTGGAAGTCGACGATCTCAAGCCCGATTACGCCGACGCCGAAATCGGCGTGGCCACGGCACTGCGCCTGCACGGTGACGATCAGGTCACACAGAAGGCCGTGTATTTCAAAGCCAACCTGGAGGACAACTGGGACGGCGGTTATTACAAGGCCAAGGGTCGCGTACGGTATGACGCCCGCTACGACGGCAGCAACCCGTACAGCGAACGCGCCCGGGAAAAGTACCGCTTCGATGCTGACTGGCGGCATCTATATGTCGGTCATGCGCTGGGCGACGGTGAAGTGACGGTCGGCTGGCAGCAGGTGGTCTGGGGGCGTGCGGATGAGCTGCGTGTGCTGGACCAGATCAACCCGCTGGACTATCGCGATGGCCTGACCCCGTTGCTCGAAGACAGCCGCATCGCCGTGCCGATGGTGCGCGTGACGCAGCCTGTGGGCGAGTGGGAGCTGGAAGCGCTGTGGATCACCGACTTCGTCAAGAACCGGCCGCCGGTGGCGGGCAGCGAGTTCGCCGCGCCGCTGTTCGCGGCGCCCGATCCGGAGTATTTCCTGCTTGATTCCAAACCCGGTTATGACGGTGACAAGGGCTATGCCTATGGTCTGAGCGCCAATGGCCGGATCGGGGCGGTGGACACCAGTTTTGTGGCGCTGAGCGCACGTCAGCAGGACCCGGTGTATGCCGTCGAAGGCCTGGCCGATGACGGTCGTACGCTTCTTGAACGCCAGTTTCCCCGTTACACCATGGGCGGAGCAGGTCTGGCGATCGACGCCGGCCACAGCATCGTGGTGCGCAGTGAGATTGCCTGGTTCGACAATTGGCGCGTGACCAATCCGACCCGCGCCTACGGTGCCGACAGCACGTCGATGGTCAAGTCGCTGTTGGGCGTCGACTATCTGTGGCGCGACTGGCTGATTTCGGCGCAATGGCAGGAACAGGTGTTGCTCGACTGGCAGGACGGGATGCTGCAGGACAAGCGCGAGCCGCTGTTCACCCTCTCGGCCGAGGGCACTCACTGGCAGGACCGGCTCAAGAGCCGACTGGTGGCCGCGGCCTCGCCGCCGCTCAAGGACAACGCTTTGCTGCAGGGCATCTTCACCTACAAACCGGTGGACTACATCAAGCTGGGACTGGAAGTGGACGTGTTCTTCGGCAAACCCGACAGGGCCTTCGGCGAGTACAGCAAGCGCGATCAAGTGCGCCTGTCCGCCGGCTATCTGTTTTAACCCCGTGACGCCTGCCTGCCACCGATGGCGCAGGCCCGCATGTACTCATCCGACGAAAAGGGAAATTCCGATGTTGCCGCTTTTGAAAAGTCTGACCGCCACCGCGTTGATCCTCAGTGGCGTCTGCGCCAGCGCTGCCGACGGCAGCAATGCCGATGAAATCATTCGCCAGGTGCGCGATCGCAATGACGGTAAAAGCTTCATGTCCCAGGTGTCGTTGATCCTTCACGACAAGAAGGGCAATACCCGGGTTCGTGAATTCACCTACCTGCAGAAGGACTACCCGGACAGCGACAAATTCAGCATGTATTTCTCGGCGCCGACCGATGTGCGCGACGTCGCGTTCCACATCGAAAACCCGCACGAGACGCTGGGGCTGGAAGACAGCCAGTGGATGTACCTGCCGGTCAGCCGCCAGACTCGCCGGATCTCCACCACCGACAAGCGCGGTTCGTTCATGGGCAGCGAATACTCCTATGCCGACCTGGACAAGATCCGGGTCAAGGATTACTCGCAGACATTGCTGGGAGAAGAGCAGATCAAGGGCCGCGACTGCTACGTGATCGAACGTGAACCGGCGTCCCCGGAAGTGCTGGCCAAGACCGGTTACAACAAACTCAAGGTGTGGATCGACAAGCAGAATTTCCTGGTCATGCGTCAGGACTTCTTCGACGTCAAAGGTGTGCTGATCAAGCAGATGCGCACCCAGAAGGTCGAGACCATCGACGGGATCGACAGCATCGTGCTCAGTGAAACCGAGCACTTCATCGACGGCACGCGCTCGGAAATGCGCTTCAACCAGTTGCAGTACAACGTCCCGCTGGAAGACCGGCTGTTTACCCAGACCGCCATCAAGCGCGGGCTGAAAACCGGTGACCTGCCGGAATTTTCCGTGACTGCCCGCTAAGCGCCGCTCCCGACGACCCTGGAACACATGATCATGGAAAGATACCTGAACTTCGTCGAGCGCCATGCGCGGGCGATCGTTTTCCTGCTGGTGGCGATCACCGCGTATTTCACTTATACGCTGGGCGCGCTGATCTCGGACACCAACCCTTATCTGCTCAAGGACAGCCATCCGGCGCGCAAGACCATCATCGATTTGCAGGGTGAGTTCACCGGCACCTTCGACTCGGTGATGGTGGCGTTGAACAACCCGCAGACGGTCTTCAACAAACAGACGCTCAATGCGTTGTTTTCGATGTCGCAGTCGGTGCGCAAGATGATCCTGGCCAACGACGCCGACAAGGAGCAACTGACGCAAATCGTCGCTCGCTACCCGAATGACAGCCGCGCGCAGCTATTGACCCGGGACATTCTGGAGGACGGTTTTTCCCAGAATGATTACGCTCAGGCCAAGGCCCTGCGCGATCATGCCCAGAGTCAGAACTGGGATGCTCATGATCAGTTGTTCCTGACCTTCCTCGCCGAGCGAATCAACCCGATTCGCGAAATGGCGTCGATGGGCGACCTGGAAAACATCGTGTTGACCGACGATGGCGAGTTGTTGATCCACAAGACCCTCAACGCCTATGACATGGATCCGGCCGTGGTCGAGTCACAGATCATGGGCAACGAACTGATGGTCGACGGCGTGGTGTCGAAGGACAAGAAAGTCGCGATGCTGGTGGCCGAACTCGGTACCAAGCAGGATGACGCCCAGGCGCAATTGCGCGCCTATCAGATCGTGCGGGGCATCGTCGCGAAGTATCAGGCAGATCATCCGGAGTACAAGGACGAGATTTTCATTGCCGGCATGCCGATCTTCATCGCGGCCCAACAGGAAATCATCGACCATGACCTGGCGGTGCTGTTTCCGATCGTGTTTCTGCTGATCACCCTGCTGCTGATTTTCTTCTTCCGCAAACCGCTGGGCGTGTTGTTGCCGCTGTTCAACATTCTGTTCTGCACCATCTGGACGCTGGGCCTGATGGCGCTGCTGCGGGTGCCGTTCGACCTGTTGACCAGCGTGTTGCCGGTGTTTCTGTTCACCATCTGCTGCTCGGACGCCATCCATGTGATGGCCGAATACTACGAGCAGAAAAACGCCGGCAAGAGCAACCGTGACGCCAACCGCGAGACCCAGCGGCTGATGGTCGTGCCGGTGGTGTTGACCACAGTGACGACCATCGCCACGTTCATGATTTCCACCACCAACAACATCGTCAGCATCCGTAACTTCGGCGTGTTCATGTCCATCGGCCTGACGGCGGCGCTGATCATTTCGTTGCTGCTGATTCCGGCCTGGATCTCCATCTGGGGCAAGGATCAACCAGCGCAAGCCAGGGTCGCTGCGCACAAGGAATCGATCATCTCGCGTTATCTGGTGGCGTTCTGCGCCTGGATGATCCGCTTTCGCAAACCGATTCTCATGGTCATGCTGCCGTTGCTGGCGCTGGCCACCGTGTTCACCTTCCGCGTCGATATCGAAGACTCGGGCATTGCCTATTTCAAACCCGAAAGCCATATCCGCATTTCGGACCAGTTCATCAACCACGCCAACGTCGCGGGTACGGCGCCGGGCTGGATTGCCATCGACAGCAAGGAGCCTCGCGGGGTGCTGACCACGGAGGTGGTGCAGTTCATCGACAAGCTCGACCACTTCATCAAGCAGCAGCCGAACGTGAGTTACGGCTACTCCCTGGCCACTTACGTCAAGCGCATGAACCTGGTGCTCAACGACATGAACCCTGATTACCTGCGCGTTCCCAACGCCATGGAAAAGGTGAGCTCAGTCAATGATGACGGGCAGGTCGAGCAATTCGAAGTGCCAGGCAATTCGCTGATCGAGCAGCACGTGATGCTGTTCGAAAACGGTGGCGGCTCGGACTTGAACAACGTGCTCAACGCCGACTTCTCCAAGGCCTTGACGCTGTACACCATGACCTCGTCGGTCGCCAGTGATTATCAGGGCATGCTCGATCGCCTCGACGCCTGGCTGCTGGTGAACAAACCGGCCAATCTGGAGGTGACGCATGCCGGCACGCCGTTGATCTGGACCGGTGTGTTGCAGGAAATCACCCAGGGCCAGGTACTGAGTTTTTCCCTGGCGTTGCTGGTCGTCACGCTGATGATGATGTACTGGCTCAAGTCGGTGCGGCTGGGCATTCTCGGCATGTTGACCCTGCTGACCACCTCGGTCACGGTCTACGGCTTCATGTTTCTGTTCAAGATCGAGCTGAACATCGGCACGACGCTGGTGACTTTCCTGGTGGTGGGCGTGGTCGATTACGCGGTGCACCTGCTGTCGCGCATCAAATGGCTGGTGCAGCAGGGCATTGAAGTCGACGCGGCGATTCTGCAGGCGATGCACAGCGTCGGTCGCTCGACGGTGATCAACGTGGTGATTTTCTCCGTGGGCTTCATGGCGCTGCTGTTTTCTGACTTCAAGCCGATTGTCGACCTGGGGGCGCTGGTGGCCATGGCGCTGTTCTCCAGCGGGGTCATGACCATCATTCTGGTGACGCTGGTTTCGCCGTGGTTCTTCGGCGCGATTGAGCCGATTGCCCAGCCCGCTCGGGCGCAACGCCTCGACGCAGAGGCAGTACCGGGCTGAAGCCCGAGCCGGTTCCGCCTGCCCTGATCCGACAGGCGAACCGGCCCATGCGCCGCAGAAGGGTTTTCAGTTCAGCGTAGCGGCCGGGGTTTTTTCCCCCTGCCGGGCGATGCGCTCGAACTGACATTCCTGTCGAGCCTCGTGGAGGTTGTTTTCAAACGCTTCAAGCCCATCGTACAACTGCTGCAAATCGCCGATCTGGGTCACCAGCTCGGCTTTTTTCCGGGCGATGGCATTCTGTGCCATGTCCCAGGGGAATTCCTCGCCGCGGTAGTTGTTCAGGATGACCTGCAGCTCCTTGAGCTTGAAGCCCAGTTGCTGAGCGCATTTGATGAACGTCAGGACCTCGACGCTTTCCTGACTGTAGATACGGTATTTGCCTTCACGCTTGGGCTCGGGCAACAGGCCGATTTCTTCGTAATGGCGAATGCTTTTGACTGTGGTGCCCGACAGCTGGGCGGCTTTGCCGATATACATAAAGATCCATCTCGATGATAAAACGGGGCGTAGCGTGACCAGGCTCGAGCCTGATCGGCGGGCGATTATAGGGTGAATACCATCGGCAGGTTGCAACTGTGCGTAAATGACGCGCACAGCTGACGGACGGGCTCGTGGGAGAGCCCGTGGAAGGCTGACGGCGTCGGCGGCGCCGTCAGTTGGACAGTCGCGTCAGATTCAGAACGCGGCGCTGGATCGCGCCTGTTGCAGCCACACGTCGCGCTGCTCCGGTTTGGAGCCGAGCATGGGGCCGAACGTCAGGGTCTTGATCGGTTTGACTCCGCAGAACTCCAGCGTGGTCTTGCGCACCTGGTGCAGGCCCGGCATGCGGTAGAACCATTTGTAGTACCAGTACGGCGTGTCCATGGTCACCAGCAAATGGGCGGTGCGGCCTTTGAGCAGTTTGTCCGGGAAGGCTTTGCCTTCGCGGTACTTGAACGCGAAACCGGGCAGGAAGATGCGGTCCAGAAAGCCTTTCATCAACGCCGGAATCCCGCCCCACCAGATCGGATAGACGAAAGTCAGGTGCTCGGCCCAGGTGATGTCGGCCTGGGCCTGCAGCAGATCGGGTTCCAGCGGCTGAATCTTGTTGTAACCCTCGTGCAGGACCGGGTCGAAATCCAGCGCATCCAGGCGCATCAACCGCACCTCATGCCCGGCGTCCTTGGCCGCCTGAACGTAGGTTTCACTCAGTGCTCCGCAAAAACTGTCGGTGGAGGGGTGTCCCAGAATCACGAGCATTCGTTTGCCCATAGTGTGTACTCCTGAAAAGAAGCTCACAGGATAGAGTCTGCCCCTAGCGGTAGAGTCAAGGCGTCAGAGCATCAAGCAAGGCTTGGGTGTAGGCCGGCAGATGGGCGAAGTTTCTTGAACACAGATGCAGTGTCCGTCTGGCCCAGGCATCGTCCAGCGGCACGCAGGCCAATGCGTTCGTCCGGGGCCAGCGCTCAACCGCCACTTTGGGCACGATTGCCAGGCCTGCCCCGCGCACGACCATGCGCATGAGCCCATCGAAGCCATCGGCGCGGATACGGATCGCCATGCGCTGGCCGATGTGCAGCGCCTGTTCTTCCAGATGAATCGCCAGGGCACTGTCGGCACCCAGCGCCACGTAGTCATGGGCCAGGGTTTCGGCAAAGGTCAGCGAGAGACGCTCTGCCAGCGCATGACCCGGCGGCACGAGCAGTACCAGCGGGTCGTCGCGAAAGACCCGGGTCTGCAAGTCGTGGGTGTCCACGGCGTCGGAGACAATGCCAAGGTCTGCTGCTCCCTGGCGCAAGGCGTGAGTGATGCGGGCGCTGGGCAGTTCCTGCAAGTCGATGTCGAGGTTGGGATGTTCGCGCAGGAAATCCGCCAGCACTTCCGGCAGGTATTCGCTGATGGCCGTGGTGTTGCACAGCAAACGCACCTGGCCTTTCACACCCCGGGCGTATTCGTTCAAGTCCTGCTGCATGCGCTCGGCCTGTTGCAACAGGAGTCGCGCATGTTGCGCCAGGGCCTTGCCGGCCGGCGTCGGTGTGACTCCGCGCCGCCCGCGCTCGAGAAACTCGGTGCCCAACGAAGCTTCCATCGCCCGGATCCGCGCACTGGCCGCTGCCAGCGACAGATGACTGCGGGCGGCGCCGGCGGTGATGTTGCCGCTGTCGAGAATGTGCAGGTACAGGCGCAGGTCGGTGAGGTCGAAGTGCATCGGTGGTGACTCTTGCTGAAAGAGAGGCTGCCTCAGTGTATGACAGATTTTCAGTTCATCCGTGCAGGCGCACAGTATCGCCATGAACGCACTCGCAGATTTCTATCAGAACCTCGGTCTGGCCTTGTCGTTGCTGGTGATGGCGACCTTCGTCGTCGCCGGCATGATCAAGGGTGTGATCGGTCTCGGCCTGCCCACCGTCGCCATGGGCCTGCTCGGTCTGGCTATGGCGCCAGCGCAGGCTGCGGCGTTGCTGATCATTCCGGCGACCCTCACCAACGTCTGGCAACTGGCGTTCGGCGGGCATTTGCAGGGGCTGGTGAAACGCTTGTGGCCGATGCTGCTGGCGATCTCTCTCGGCACGGCCATCGGCACCTTGTGGATCGGCATGGCCGGCGGGCATTGGGTGGTGCGCGGGTTGGGCGCGGCGTTGTTGCTCTATGCGCTGAGCGGATTGTTCCTGCCGACGCTGAGTGTCAGTCGCCGCCATGAAACGTGGCTGGGAACGCTGTGTGGCGTGATCACTGGCGTCATCACTTCGGCCACCGGCGTGTTCGTGATTCCCGCCGTGCCGTACATGCAGGCCCTGGGCTTGAGCCGCGATGAACTGGTGCAGGCGCTGGGCCTGTCCTTCACGGTTTCGACCCTGGCGCTGGCCGGTGGATTACTCTGGCGCGGGTCGCTCGGCGGCGCGGAATTGAGCGCTTCGCTGCTGGCGCTGCTCCCTGCCATGCTCGGTATGCTGCTCGGCCAATGGCTACGCCAGCGCATCAGTGCCGTGCTGTTCAAGCGGGTGTTCTTCATCGGTCTGGGCGCGCTCGGCGCCCATCTGCTGATCAGCGGCTAGCGGACGACGCGCTGAGCATTTCAATCGGGCGGATATCGAAATCCCGCTCCAGATACTCCATGCGATTGGCGAGAAACTGCTGCATGTGCGGCAGGTTCGAGTGCACGTCCAGATGCGCCTGGCTCTCCCAGATCTCGTAGAAGATGAACAGGCTCGGGTCTTCCTTGTCGCGCAGCATGTGGTACTCGATGCAGCCAGGTTCGGCGCGGCTCGGCTCGACGTAAGCGCGGAAAAACGCTTCGAAGGCCTCGGCTTTTTCCGGGCGGGTCTTGGCGTGCAGGATGAAACCCTGGCGTTCGCTCATGGCAAAAAACTCCTCAGATTCAGATGGCGGCCAATCCTACGGCAACAATCGGCATTCGATTCGTGCGTTTTAATCAAATGAATTTTGCGCAACCGATGCTTATTCCGCGCGGGGCGGATCGCTAATCTGCCGCCATTCAATTTTTCCCCTTCTCCATCCAGCGCTCTGCGCTGCGCATCGGAATCCGATCGAGGCTCTCCCATGAAAAAAGTGCTGTTGCTCAATGGCGGTAAAAAATTTGCTCACTCCGACGGTCGCTACAACACCACCCTGCACGAAGCGGCGCTGAGCGTGCTGGATCGCGGCGGTGTCGACGTCAAGACCACCTTCATCGACGAGGGTTACGACATCGCTGAAGAAGTCGCCAAATTCCTCTGGGCCGACGTGATCATTTATCAGATGCCGGGCTGGTGGATGGGCGCGCCGTGGACCGTGAAAAAGTACATCGACGAAGTCTTCACCGAAGGTCACGGCAGCCTCTACGCCAGCGATGGTCGCACCCGTTCCGACGCGTCGCAGAAGTACGGCAGCGGCGGTCTGATCCAGGGCAAGCAGTACATGCTGTCGCTGACCTGGAACGCACCGCAGCAGGCGTTCGATGACCCGACCGACTTCTTCGAAGCCAAAGGCGTGGACGCCGTGTACTTCCCGTTCCACAAGGCCAACGAGTTTCTTGGCATGACCGGCCTGCCGACCTTTCTCTGCGTGGACGTGATGAAACGCCCGAATATTGAAGCGGATGTGGCGCGTTACGAGCAGCATCTGACCGAGGTGTTTGGCCTCAAGGCCTGACGCTCGGCTACTATCGAAGGCCTGAGCTTGCGCAGCAGGCCTTTCGATTCGAGGACACCCGTGAAAGCCAGATCCGATGAGTTGCAGATTTTCGTCTGCGTGATCGAATGCGGTTCGATCTCCGCCGCCGCCGAGCAGGTCGGGCAGACACCGTCGGCGGTCAGCCGCACGCTGTCGCGGCTGGAAGCCAAGCTCGACACCACGCTGATCAACCGCACTACACGGCGCATGGACCTGACCGAGGAGGGCAAGTATTTCTTCGAACAGGCCAAGCTGATCCTCGACCAGATGGATCAACTCGAAGAACGTCTTTCTTCGCGCCAGCAAACCCCGTCAGGACGACTGCGCATCAACGCGGCGTCGCCGTTCATGCTCCACGCCATCGTGCCGTACATCGACGAATTCCGTCGGTTGTACCCGGACATCCAGCTCGAACTCAACAGCAATGACCTGATCATTGACCTGCTGGAACAAAGCACCGACGTCGCCATCCGCATCGGCCCCCTCGCCGATTCGACGTTGCATGCGCGGTCGTTGGGTTGCAGTCCGCTGTTGATCGTCGCCAGTCCCGCGTATCTGGAAAAACACGGCGCGCCGCGGGAAGTGGCTGACCTGAGCGACCACACCTTGCTCGGTTTCACCCAGAACGAAGGCCTCAACCAGTGGCCGTTGCGTTACGTGCACGGCGATCGCTGGCCGATTACCCCGGCGATCAGCGCCTCCAGCGGCGAGACGGTTCGGCATCTGGCGCTGGAGGGCCAGGGCATTGCCTGCCTCTCGCATTACATGACCATCGACGACATCCGCGCCGGGCGCCTCAAGATGTTGCTGGCGGAATTCAACAGCGGTTATCGCCAGCCGATCAACGCGGTGTACTACCGCAACTCGCAATTGGCGCTGCGCATCCAGTGCTTCCTGGATTTTATCCAGAGCAAACTGGCGGCTTACGCCAGCGCCGATTTCAAAGGCTGATTCGTGACCCCTGCGCAAGAGTGAATTGGTTGAGGGCGGGTTTTTCCACAGGACCTGCCGATCGATACTCGTTGCATCACTTACTCACGCAGGGAGTTTCCCCATGAACGTATTCGTCACCGGCGCTGCCGGTTTTATCGGCGGCTCCATCGCCACCGGTCTGGTCCAGGCCGGCCACAGCGTCACCGGTCTTGTGCGCAGCGCCGAACAGGCCAATGAGCTGAAGGCACTGGGCATCACCCCGGTGATCGGCACCCTCGACGACAAGGCACTGCTGGCCGAACAGGCCCGCGCCGCCGACGCCGTGATCAACGCCGCCAGCAGCGACCATCGCGGCGCGGTCGAAGCCTTGCTCGATGCCCTGCGCGGTTCGAACAAAGTGTTCCTGCACACCAGCGGTTCCAGCATCGTCGGCGATGCCTCGGGCGGCAAATCCAGCGACGTCATCTACTTCGAAGACAACCTGCCGGAGCCGACCGTCGACAAGGCCGCACGGGTGGCCATCGACAACCTGATCCTCGCGGCAGCGAAGGACGGCGTGAACTCGGCCGTCATCTGCAACACTCTGATCTACGGCCACAGCCTGGGCGTCAATCGCGACAGCGTGCAACTGCCGCGTCTGCTGAAACAGGCACGCAAAAGCGGCGTGGTGCGTCACGTCGGCAGCGGTCAGAACATCTGGTCCAACGTGCACATCGAAGACGTGGTGTCGCTGTACCTGCTGGCCCTGACCAAAAACGTCCCGGGCACCTTCTACTTCGTCGAAAGCGGCGAAGCGTCGTTCATCGACATGACCACCGCCATGGCCGAAGCCTTGAATCTGGGCCAGCCACAAGACTGGCCGCTCAAAGACGCTGAAGCCGAGTGGGGCTATGAAATGGCCAACTACGGCCTCGGCTCCAACAGCCGCGTACGCGGCAAACACGCCCGCGAACTGCTCGGCTGGGTGCCGAAGCGCACGTCGGTGGTTGAATGGATTCGTAACGAAATGGTGTGAGGGTTGATTAAACCCGAGAGGGCTTTGCGACTAACCTGTGAACGGCTGCCTTTGGGCAGCCGTTTGTGTTTTTTGATTTGTCCTGGCATCGGGGCAAATCCCCGGCGCTTTTCAATGTTCAGTGGCATCAGGAGGGGCAAGGATGGTTGAGGCAATCAACCAAGGGCTGAATTGCAATTACGAACCCATGGAGTATTGGGTTCGGCAGGCATTGTGGACTTGAGTGACGATCTCATTTGGCCAGAGAAAGATGCAGAAACTTGCTGTCCTTGAGCTTCAGCTTGCGTTCAATCGATTCAACGCTCTGACCCGTTTCGATGGCTGTCGAACTGGCAATCGCGCGTATCAACGCTTCGGCAGTGAGCTTTTTGGGGCGGCGGCGCGAAGCAGTCATGGCAGGAACTCGATAGAAAGCGTCTGCCGAGTATAGCGCCTGGATTGATGTTGAAAACCTTGTGGTCTGGGCAAAACCTTCAGCCGGGTCATGAAAATCCTACCCCGCGATTTTCATTATTCACGACAAGACATATCCAAAAGCGACAACCCTTATCCCTCCACGAAAATTACTTTCACTTCGTTTGAAAACTCGATCTCGAAATGATTTATGAGTTTCACAACCCATTCGAACGTGACCCTTTCGAGGAGTACCGCATGACACCGTCCTTCGGCTATTGGCTGCTGGTGTACGCCGCCGTTGCCATCATCGCCCTGATCGTTCTGATCGCCCGTTACCGGCTCAATCCGTTCATTGTCATCACCCTGATTTCCATCGGCCTGGCGCTGGTGGCGGGGATGCCGCCGTCCGGCGTGGTGGGGGCGTATGAGGCCGGGGTGGGCAAGACGCTGGGGCATATTGCGCTGGTGGTGGCGCTGGGGACGATGCTCGGCAAGATGATGGCCGAGTCCGGTGGCGCCGAGCAGATGGCGCGCACGTTGATCGAACGCTTTGGCGAAAAGAACGCGCACTGGGCGATGGTGTGTATCGCGTTTCTGGTGGGGCTGCCGCTGTTTTTCGAAGTCGGTTTCGTGTTGCTGGTGCCGATTGCCTTTACTGTGGCGCGGCGGGTCGGCGTGTCGATCCTGATGGTCGGTTTGCCGATGGTTGCCGGTCTTTCCGTGGTGCATGCGCTGGTGCCGCCGCACCCGGCGGCGATGCTGGCGGTGCAGGCCTATCAGGCGTCGGTCGGGCAGACCTTGCTGTACGCGATTGCCATCGGCATTCCGACGGCGATCATTGCCGGTCCCCTGTACGCCAAATTCATCGTGCCGCGCATTCAGTTGCCGGCGGATAACCCGCTGGAAAAACAATTCCTCGAACGCGAGCCCCGCGACAGCCTGCCGGGTTTCGGCATCACCATGGCGACCATTCTGTTGCCGGTGGTGCTGATGCTGATCGGCGGCTGGGCCAACCTGATTTCCACGCCGGGCAGCGGCTTCAATCAGTTCCTGCTGTTCATCGGCAACTCGGTGATCGCGCTGTTGCTGGCGACGCTGTTGAGTTTCTGGACGCTCGGCATTGCACAGGGCTTCAACCGGGAATCGATCCTCAAATTCACCAACGAATGCCTGGCACCGACCGCCAGCATCACCTTGCTGGTGGGCGCCGGTGGCGGTCTGAACCGGATTCTCGTGGACGCCGGCGTCACCGATCAGATCGTCGGCCTGGCTCACGAATTTCACCTGTCGCCGCTGATCATGGGCTGGTTGTTCGCCGTGTTGATGCGCATCGCCACCGGTTCGGCCACCGTGGCGATGACCACGGCTTCCGGCGTGGTCGCGCCAGTGGCCATCGGTCTGGGTTATCCACACCCGGAACTGCTGGTGCTGGCGACCGGTGCGGGCTCGGTTATCTTTTCCCACGTCAACGACGGCGGCTTCTGGTTGATCAAGGAATACTTCAACATGACGGTGGCCCAGACGTTCAAGACCTGGACGGTGCTGGAAACCCTGATCTCGGTAGTCGCTTTCGCCCTGACCGTCGGTCTTTCTTACCTGCTGTAGTCGGAGTTTTCCGCCATGGACATCCTTTATCAGATCCGCGCCCGTCAGGATTCCTTCAGCGCCGGTGAAGGACGCATCGCCCGTCTGATGCTCGACGACGTAGGATTTGCCGCCTCCGCCAGCCTCGAAGAGCTGGCGCAGCGGGCCGAAGTCAGCACCGCCACACTGTCGCGCTTTGCCCGCACCGTCGGCTGCCGCGACCTGCGCGATCTGCGTCTGCAACTGGCCCAGGCCAGCGGCGTCGGCAGCCGTTTCCTCGACCCGGCGGGCATGCCCGAGCAGTCGGCGTTTTACGGGCAGATCGTCGGCGATATCGAAACCACCCTGCGCCAGCATCTGGCGGCGTTCGACGAATCGCGCTTCGCCGATGCGGTGAAACTGCTGGGCCAGGCGCGGATGATCCACGCCTTCGGCATCGGCGGTTGCTCGACCCTGTGCAGCGATGAGTTGCAAGTGCGGCTGGTGCGTCTCGGCTATCCGATTGCGGTGTGCCACGACGCGGTGATGATGCGCGTCACCGCCGCCAGCCTCAGCGCCGAGCAGGTGGTGATCGTCTGTTCGCTGACCGGCATCACCCCGGAATTGCTGGAGACCGTGGCGCTGGCGCGCAACTACGGCGCCCGGATTCTCGCCATCACCCGCGCCGACTCGCCGCTGGCGGAACTGGCCGATATCGTCCTGCCGCTTCAAGGCGCCGAGACCTCGTTCATCTACAAACCGACGGCGGCGCGCTACGGCATGCTGCTCGCCATCGACGTGCTGGCCACCGAGCTGGCGCTGGCCAACCCTGAAGACAATCAAGAACGTCTGCGGCGGATCAAACTCGCCCTCGACGAATACCGTGGCGGCGACGATCACCTGCCGCTGGGAGACTGACATGCTGTACGACACCCTGATTCGCAACGCCCTGGTCATCGACGGCAGCAACAGCCCCGGTTATACCGCCGACGTGGCGATCCTCGATGGCCGCATCGCGCAGATCGGCGACTTGCGCGAGGCCCGCGCCAACGATGAAATCGACGCCGCCGGCCGTGTGCTGGCGCCGGGTTTCATCGACGTGCACACCCACGACGACACCGTGGTAATCCGCCAGCCGCAGATGCTGCCCAAGCTCAGCCAGGGCGTGACCACGGTGATTGTCGGCAACTGCGGAATCAGTGCGGCGCCGGTCAGTTTGCGCGGCGATCCGCCGGATCCGATGAACCTGCTCGGCTCGGCAGCCGCGTTCGTTTATCCACGCTTCAGCGATTACCGCGCAGCGGTGGAAGCGGCCAATACCACGCTGAACGTCGCGGCGCTGGTCGGGCATACGGCGCTGCGCAGCAATCATCTTGATGATCTGTTTCGCACCGCGACCGACGATGAAATCAGTGCGATGCGCGAGCAGTTGCGTGAAAGCCTGGAGGCGGGCGCCCTCGGTTTATCCACAGGTCTGGCGTATGCCAGTGCGTTCTCGGCTTCCACCGATGAAGTCATGCAACTGACCGAAGAACTGAATGCGTTTGGCGCGGTGTACACCACCCACCTGCGCAGTGAATTCGAACCGGTGCTGGAGGCGATGGATGAGGCCTTCCGTATCGGACGCCACGCACAGTCGCCGGTGATCATTTCCCACCTCAAATGTGCTGGCGCCGGTAACTGGGGCCGCAGTCCGCAGTTGCTCGCCTCGTTGGAAGAAGCGGCGAAAACCCACCCGGTCGGCTGCGATTGCTATCCGTATGCGGCGAGTTCTTCGACCCTGGATCTGAAGCAGGTCACCGATGCCCACCGCATCACCATCACCTGGTCGACGCCGCATCCGGACATGGGCGGTCGCGACTTGATGGACATCGCCGCCGAATGGAACCTGTCGCTGCTTGACGCCGCCAAACGCCTGCAACCAGCGGGCGCGGTGTATTACGGGATGGACGAGAACGACGTGCGCCGGATCCTCGCCCATCCGCTGTCGATGGTCGGTTCGGATGGCCTGCCGGAAGACCCGTTCCCGCATCCGCGTCTGTGGGGCGCTTTCCCACGGGTGCTCGGACATTTCAGTCGCGATGTCGGGTTGTTTCCACTGCACACCGCGGTGCACAAGATGACCGGTCTGTCGGCGGCGCGTTTTGGCCTGAAGGAAAGGGGCGAGATTCGAGAAGGGCACTGGGCGGATCTGGTGTTGTTCGACCCGGCAACCGTGCGTGACGTGGCGGATTTCAATGACCCGCAACGCGCCGCGCAAGGCATCGAAGGGGTGTGGATCAATGGTGTGTTGAGTTATCGCGACGGCCAGGCCAGCGGGCAAACAGCAGGGCGGTTCCTGGCGCGCCAGGGCGATCTGCGCGACGGCTTTCGTTGAATTTTGCTGACTGCGTCACGGTGATGGCACATTGCAATTAAAGAAAGCCATCACCAGGCCGAATTGCTGACATTCACCCCGGCTACACGCCGGGGCCAATCAGTCAGGGAGCAACCCATGAGCTTCGGCAAAACCACCCCGATCCTGCGGATTTTCGATGAAGCCAAAGCCGTGGAGTTCTACGTCGACTTCCTCGGCTTCAAGATCGATTGGCAGCATCGTTTCGAGTCTGGTTTCCCGTTGTACCTGCAAATCTCCCGTGGCGAGTGCGTGCTGCATTTGTCTGAACACCACGGCGATGCGACTCCCGGTTCAGCCCTGCGGATCGAGACCGATGAGCTGGAGGCGTTTCAGCAGCAGTTGCTGGCCAAGGAATACAAGTTTTCGCATCCACAGATTCAGGCCATGCCGTGGGGCAGCCAGGACATGACCATCGCCGATCCGTTCGGCAACCGTTTGGTGTTCACCAACGCGATCAGCCTCTAGCCGTCGTTCGATACCCGGTGAGTCTGGCGAAATTCACCGGGCGGCATCCCGCGTCGGCTCTTGAAGGCGCGGTGAAACGAGCGTGATTCGCTGAAGCCCAGATACTGGGCGATGTCCTGAATCGGCAGGGTGCTGTTGAGCAGGTAATGCTCGGCCAGTTCCTGGCGCAGTTCATCGAGAGTCTGCTGATACGACGTGCCGGCCTGATGCAACTGGCGTTGCAGCGTGCGCACCGACACGGCGAGATGTTCGGCCACCTGCTCCTCGCGCGGCAGACCTTCCTTGAGCAACTGGCGCAGGATGCTTTTGACCCGCTGTTCCAGCGACGCATCCTCCAGTGTCGCCATCAGACTCTGCGCGTGTTCTTCCAGGGTGCGCAGCAAATGCGCATCGGCCTGGCGCAACGGCAACTGCAAATACGGCAACGGCACGATCAGCGCGGAATACGGTTGATCGAACAGCACCGGGCAGTCGAAAAACTGTTCGTACTGCGCCAGCGTCGTGCCCGCCGGGAGTGAGTGTTCCAGCCACACCGCGGCCGGTGACAGTCGGGTATCGGCGATCCAGCGCGCGTATTGCAGCCAGGAGCCGAGCACGTTTTCCACCAGATGCCGGCGAATTCGCGGGCGCTCAAAGCGGCAGCTCCAGATCAGGTGCACGTGGTTTTCGTGAACCTCGGCGCGGCTGACACCCATGTCACCCACCAGTTTTTCGAACGGCATGATGCGGCTCATGGCGTCGCCCAGTGTCGCGCAGTTCATGGTGATGTAACCCAGCACGCTCCACGAGTTGGGCAGGACGAAATTGGCCGCGTTGAGGCCGAACAGCGGATCGCCCGAGTGTTCGCAGAAATAATCGAGCAACCGCTCATGGGCTTCACCCGGCAAGCGCAGGCTGTTGTCGCTCAACTGCTGCGCCTGCAACCCGGCCGCCGCCAACGCAGGCTCGATGGCCATGCCCAGATGTTCGGCATGGCGCAGGTACTTGAGCAGCGGTGGGACGGAGGTGAAGCCGAGCGATTGCATGACCGAATCCTCTTGATCGAGGCCGCCGTGGGCGGAGGAGCGCTCTGAAAGGTAATTTGAATCCGCGAATAAAGTAAATGGCTGGCCTTGGGACCATGCAGAGGTCTTCGAGCTGGTTTGTTAGTCTGCGATCACTCATTTCACGGATTGCAGGAAGCCTTATGACCAGCATCACTATTCGACTCGATGAGCAGATGACAGAGCAACTGCGTATCGCTGCCGCCCAAAATGGCCATTCCATGGAGGACGAAGCGCGGCAGATTCTGGAAAACGCATTGGCTACGGTTGATCGAGCTGGCGGGTTAGGTACTCGGATACACAATCGATTCGGCGCCATGGGTGGCGTCGAGCTCGATCTGCCATCACGTTCAGAAAACCTCAGCGGCTGATAAACACCGCTCACAAAAAGCCCGCCGCCACACTAAAACCAGTGTGGCGGCGGGCTTTTTACAGGGTGCAAAAAAATGGCGAGTGCACCGCACTCGCCACCTCCCGCATCAATCCGTCGGCACGACCTTGTCCAGCGCCCGGTTAACGGCCAGTTCGGCGATCATCACGATCTGGGCGATGCCTTGCAGAGTCTTGCGGTGGCTGCCCTCGACCAATGCCACATGATTGTTGAGCATGACGGTGGCGGAGCCGAGGGATTCGCTGGCGTCTACCAGCAGGGATTCGGTGTCGGCTTCGGGGTGAGCCTGATAGAGGGTGTTGGGTTTGTAGGGCGCGGCCATGATCTGGGCGCTGAGGGGGCCCAGGTGATAATCGAGGGCGCGTTCGGCGGCTTCGTTGAAGCGTTTCGAGCCGGGGCATTCGTAGGGAGATGCCGGATCCGGGATGATTGTGGGTTCGGTGAGCGGTGGGTTTGGCGTTACCTTGAACATGGGTGACTAACCTCTGGTTGAGGCTGCACCTTTTCGCCGCTAAGCAAAAGGGTGGCAGCTGTGCGCAAGTTAGCGGACCGGTAGTCACCCTCAACCCGGCGCACCCGAAGGTGCCATGCGCACAGCCACCATCAAGTGCAGGCTGGCGCCTGACTGGATTCGACATGTGCAACCGTAGGGGACATTCCGAACCGCTAAGTTCGATCACTGGAAATCAATGACGCAATCAAATTACGCAGCCAGCCCAAGGCGCACAAGCCGGCGGATTCTGGCGTAGCCGTAGGCAACGGCGCAAGGTTTTGTGGGCTTCGGGACGTATCACCGCGTGTCCTTAAACACCAATCGCCAAACGCGTGTAATCACGTTTCAGAACGCGTCATCCAATTCCTGAAAATGGCAATTTCAGGGCAAAAAAGAAGGGCAGCTTCTCAGCTGCCCTTCTTTGTACATCGGCTTTCGTGTGCAGGGTTTACACGCGGAAATGACTCACCATCTGCTGCAATTGCCCACCCAAACGCGCCAGTTCAACGCTGGACTTGGCCGTCTCATCACTCGCCGCCGCGGTCTGTTCCGACACGTCGCGGACGTTGATGATGCTGCGGCTGATTTCTTCGGCCACGGCGCTCTGCTGTTCGGCGGCAGCGGCGATCTGCTGGTTCATCGACTGGATATTCGACACCGTGCGGGTGATGTTTTCCAGCGAGTCGCCGGCCTTGCGGGTCAGGGCGACGCTGCTGTCGGTCAGGGCGCGGCTGTTGTTCATCACGGCGGACACCTGTTGCGTGCCGTTCTGCAGACCGGCCACCAGGCCTTCGATTTCCTCGGTGGATTTCTGGGTACGCTGGGCCAGGCCACGGACTTCGTCGGCAACCACGGCAAAACCACGACCGGCTTCACCGGCACGGGCGGCTTCGATGGCGGCGTTGAGGGCCAGCAGGTTGGTCTGTTCGGCCACGGCCTTGATCACGTCCATGACGCTGCCGATCTTGTCGCTTTCCTGTTGCAGCACGCTCATGGCTTCGGTGGAACGCACCACTTCGCTGGCCAGACGCTCGATCTGGGCGATGGCTTCGTTCACCACCTTGTCACCTTCGCGGGCTTCGCCGTCAGCGGCGGCTGCGGCTTGCGAGGCTTCTTCGGCGTTGCGCGCGACTTCCTGCACGGTGGCGGTCATCTCGTGCATGGCGGTGGCCACCTGATCGGTCTCGACCTTCTGGCTGTTCACGCCGGCGCTGGTCTGTTCGGTCACGGCCGACAGTTCTTCGGCGGCGCTGGCGATCTGGGTCACCCCGTCGCGGATGCCGCTGATCAGGTCGCGCAGGGTCACGCCCATGCGCGCGATGCCTTGTTGCAGCACGCCGAGTTCGTCGCGGCGGGTGACGATCACGTTGTGGCTCAGGTCGCCGCTGGCGATGCGGTCGACCACGGCCATGGTTTCCTGCAGCGGACGGGTGATCTGACGGGTGATGATGAACGCGGCGATAACACCTACCAGCAAGGCCAGCAGGGTGCTGATCAATTGCAGGGTGCGAGCCTGGGCGCTTTCGGCGTCACGACGGTCGAGCTGGATCTGATACAGCTGCTCACTCAGGCTGACGATGGTCGCGCCCTGATCGGTCATTTCCTTGCGCGCCTGCACCGCATCGCTGTTGGCGTTTTTGAAGGCCTGCAAGGCGCTGCGGTAGTTGGTCAGTGCGGTTTCCAGCTGACGCAGGGCGTCTTGTTGGCTGCTGGCGAAATGCATGTTCAGCGGCTTGAGGCTGGCGATGGCTACGTCCAGCTGGCCGACGGCTTTCTGCTCGGTCTCGGCGTTGGCAGTGGCGGTGTAGCCGCGCACTTCGTAGCGCGCCAGGATGAACGCTTCCTTGGCGGCGGTGACAGCCTGGAACTGCTCGAAACGCTCATCGCTCAGCGGCATTTGCTGGACCCGGTTGCTCAGCGCTTCGATCAGGCCGTAAGCCGTCGCGGCACTGGTGGCCATCGAGTCGCGCGCCGTGTTGCCGGTGCGGTAGGCGTTACGCATCTTGTTCAGGGACGTCTGGTACTCGGCGATGGTCGCCGCCTGCTGCTTGAGCAGCTTGAGGTTTTCCGGGCTCTTGAAGCTGCTGATCAGCTTCTGCTGCTGCGCGGCAAAACCGTCGAGGGTGGTCTGCACGTTCTGCGCGGCGGTTTCGTCGCCGTTGGTCAGCATGTATTGCAGGCGCACCACGCGCAGTTTGGTCAGGCCAGCGTTGAGCTGGGTGATGTCGCTCATCCAGTTGCTGCGGTCAATCAGGCCGCCCAGGCTGGTCCAGCCGGTGAGCGCCAGGATGCAGGTCAGGGCCAGGACGAGGCCGAATCCGAGCCCCAGTTTCAGGTTCACGCTGATGTTGCCGAACCAGCTATTCATCACAAAAATCCTCCAGAAAAACGTTGTGCTACTTGATCGTCGGTCAGGCTGGAAGATTGTTGTTTTTTTGCGCCAGCAAGGGTGTAAGCAGGACTGTATCGGCCGCAAATCCGAGAGCTGAAAGGATTTTGTCCGACGGATTTTGTAACAAGGGATCCCAAGATTTTTTTCACATGGGTTTCACTGGCTGCCCACGCCGTGCTCTTTAACCTCGCCGCATCGAATGACAAGTGATGGCGGCTTTTTGTGGAATTGCGACTGAGTCTGTTCGGCGTCAAGCGCTCGATTGATCTGAGCGGTCTGGCCCGTTTTCGAAACACCTGGGTGGTATTGGCAGCTTCGGTGCTGGTGATTCCGCTGACCCTCTGGCTGCTCGCCCCGGCGGCGGTGCCGGACCTTGCCCACGGCAACGTGGCCGGGGCCAAGGCGCTGAAGGAAGGCTGGAGCAAAGGCGAAATCATCGTGCTGGTGCGCCATGTCGAGCGCTGCGATCACTCGAAAGCGGCGTGCCTGAGCGGCCACGATGGCATCACCGACCGTTCGCGCAGTGTCGCGGTGAGCGTCGGCGCGCAGTTCGAGCAGTTGGGCCTGGACACGGCCGACGTCTACAACAGCCCGATGATGCGCACCGTGCAGACGGCCGGCTACATGTTCAACCAGGCGGCGACCGGCGAAGACTGGCTAATCAGTTGCAAGGGCCGGATGCTGCAGGACGCGCTGGCGCACAAAGTCCTGGGACGCAACCTGATTCTGGTGACCCACAGCGAATGCATGGCGCAGCTGGAAAAAGACCTCAAGGTGCCGGCCTCGACCCTCGGGTACGGCGCTTCGCTGTTTGTTTCCGCCGCCAGCCCGGCGGCCCCACGGATGCTCGGCTTCATTGAAGCCTCAGACTGGCGCACGGTGACCACCCAATGAAATCCCGCTTTTACGCTTACAACTTCGGCATCCCGCTGCTCTGCGCAGCCGTGGTTTTTCTGATGTTCGACATGACCAATATCGACATCGCCTTCAGCAACCTGCTGTTCGATCCACTGACCCACACATTCCCGCTCGACAAGATTCATTTCTTCGAAAAGCTGACCCACAAGTGGGCGCGGATCATTCCGAACTGGACTGCCGAAATTGCCTTGATCGGCGCCATGCTGTCGTTTGTCTGGCCACTGGTGAAGCCGCAAAAGCATCCGCGCCTGGGCGGTTTTCTCGAGCGTTGCAAAGTCGCGCCGGTGCTGCGCTTTGCCGCTGATCACCGTAGGGATTTTCTGTTTATCGTGGTGGCTTTCGCGGTCTGCACCGGGGTCATCCATTTCCTCAAGGCGCACACCAGCGTTTACTGCCCGATCGAGACCACGCTGTACGGCGGAAAGATGCCGCATATCGAGTGGTACAACAATTTCCAGCTGTTCCACGAAGCGGGTGAAGGGCGTTGCTGGCCGGGCGGTCATGCTTCCGGTGGCTTCACCATGCTGGCGCTGTATTTCGTCGGGCGTCGTTATCAATGGCGCTTTTCCAGCGCGTTGTTGTGGGGCTCGCTGCTGCTCGGTTTTGTCTACGGCACTACGCGAGTCCTACAGGGCTGGCACTACATGTCCCACACGTTCTGGGCCGGGATCTTCGTGTGGCTGGCGTGTTTGCTGACGGCGCTGGCGTTCTACGGGCGGGCTCGTCTGGAATTGCCGGTGTTGAGCAAACGTGAACGTAAGGTGTTCGCTGCACAGCCTGAGGCTTCGCTCTGAGTCCTCGCCGCTGAAATGAAAAAACCGCCATCGCCGGCGGGTTTTTCGTTGGTGCTGTGGTGGTTTCAATAGCCCACGAAGTAATACGCCTGGCGTCCGACCATCATGGTCTTGTGGACTTTCAGCGGGGCGGCGGGTTCGCTGTCTCCCGAGATCACGGCGATGTTCGATGGCGATGCACTGAGAAACTCCCGTAGCTGCGCATCGGTGTCCAGGCCCTTGAGTACACTTCGGGTATAGAACACGCTGGCACCGCCGACCCGTTCGTTGGCTTGAAACAGCGCGACCTGATTGCCGCTCGCTTGCAGCGACTGGATGTGTTCGGTCAACGGCAGGAACGACAGGCGTTTGTCGGCATTTGGCAGTGCCCATTGCGCGGCGCCAAGGTAGCTGGCGATGACCACCGTCAGTATCCCCGCCGCCAGTGGCTGACGATGACGGGCGATTCGTCCGACAAAACCCTTCCTGTGATCCTTCAACTTGTCGAACAGCACGCCCGCATATTCGGCGGCAATCACTGCCGCTGCGGGTGTCATCGACATCAGGTAAACCGTGCGTTTGCTCGAGGCCAGGGTCAGCAGGATGAATTGCGCAATGATCCACAGGCTGAAAAACAGCAGGTAACGATTGGCCTTCAGTTCCTTGCGAAAATGCCACAGGCCCAGGTACACCAGAATGTTCCACGGCAGAAACGCCTGCGGCAGCTTGGCGAGGTAGTAGTAGAACGGCTCGTAGTGGCCGGCTTCAACGAACGATCCGCTGAAACGTCCTACGCTGTTGGTCAGCAACACTTCGTTGACCGCCTGGACGCCGCCGCGCTGATAGAGCACGGCGAGCCAGATCATCAGCGGGATCAGACCGACAAGGGTCAGCAAGCCCGGACGCAGCCAGTCCGTCAGTTTGAAACGCTTGTCCATCAGATTGTCGGCCAGCAGAAAAGCGAAAATCACCACGCCCGGCATCGCCAGTCCGAGCACGCCTTTGCTCAACGTGGCGATGGCGATCCCGGCGATAAACAGCGACGAATTGCCTGGGGTCGGTGCTCGCTGCGCCTGGAAGAACGCCAGCAATGCCGCAGTCACACCGAGGGCGAGCAACGCATCCTCGCCGACCCCGCGCACGTTGCTCCAGTAACTGGCCATGGTCGCCAGCAGAATCCCCGCCGTCCAGGCGATGGCCTTCGGGCGGTCGAAGCGGCGCAACATGGCGTACAGCAGCATCACGCTGAGCAACCCGGCCACCGCCGACGCCAGTCGCACCGCCCAGGGCGAGACGCCGAAAACGCGCAGGGCGCCGGCGTCCAGCCAGAGGCTCAGGGGCGGTTTTTCCAGGAAGGGTTCACCGAACAGACGCGGCGTCACCCAGTCGTTGTCCAGATGCATTTCCATCGCAATGCCCGCCACCCGGGCCTCGGTGGAGCCTTGCAGTTGATGGTTGCCAAGGGCGAAAAAGAACAGCAGGGCGGCAAGCAGAAGCAGGGAAGAGGCGGCACGCGACATGGGTTCAGGCAACCGGAAGTGAACGGAAACCCGAGCTTACGCGGCCAATCCTTAACAATTTGTGAACGTCACGACAGCGGTCGTGACCAGCGCTGATCCGGCGTTTCGAAACGCGGATTGACCCGCGCCGTCAGCACATGATCCTGCCAGCGCCCGGCAATGTTCAGGTAGGCCTTGGCGTAGCCTTCCCGTTCGAATCCAAGGCGCTCCAGCAACCGTTCGCTGCGCTCATTGCCGGGAATGTAATTGGCCATGATCCGGTGCAGGTTCTGGGTGTCGAACATGTAAGCGATGGCCGCCTCCAGCGCTTCCTGCATCAAACCCTTGCCCTGATGCGCTTCGTCGATGTGATACCCCAGATAACAGGCCTGAAACGCACCGCGGATGATCCCGCTGAAATTGCAGGCGCCGATCATCTGCCCGCCATCCGGAGTCAGCAACGCCATATGCACCGCCAGCCCGGCGTCGAAGGCGCTGGCCTGTATCTCTAGACGTCGGCGGATCTGTTCAGTGGAAAAATAGTCGGTGGTGCGAATCGGCGACCACGGCGCGAGGTGGCGTTGATTGCGCTGGTAGAACGCGCTTTCCAGCGGCGCCTGATCCGGGTCGAGTACCGCGAGCGTCAGGCGTTGACAGGGCAGGGTCAGCAGCGGCATCGGGTGCTCCGGGTCTCGGGATTGATCACCAGAATTGCCCGGTGATCAGGAAAATACAAATCGCCGCCAGATTCCGGGCGAAAAAAAGCCCGCAGGAGCGCGGGCGAACCGTAGTTTCTTGAATGAGCGAGGCCAATGTACACGGCCATCACCGCCGCCGGGGTGAAGAAAAGTTCATGTCGATGAACGACTTGCGTCATCGACGAGCGGTCGTTTTTCAGTGAACGACCGGTGCCGTCGTACGAGGCACCAGATTCACCGGATCAAAGTTCTCCACGGCGCGATTGACCAGCATTTCGGTCATGATCGACAGCTGCCGGATCGCCAGCAACCGGCTGCGCTGAGAGCCAGTGAAATCATCGGCGATGTTGGCCGTCATCATGTTCAGCGCCGCCAGGGTCTCACAGGCATGGGTCAGCAGAGTGGCCGTGTCCACGTCGGTGCGCACGGAGAAAATCTCGTTGAACGGCAGGGTGCGACGCGGCTTTCTCACGTATTCCTGAGGCTGGGCAAGCACAGCCGGTTCTTTCGATTCGGTCTCGTGAGGCGGTGTTTGATCAGGCAGGCTTGGGTTGTCTTTTTTCATGACGAGGCTCCATGGTTTCAGTCTCCCGGCGAATCCCTTTGGTAAACCATCTGCCGGGTTGCAGCGGAGCGCGAAGACTAGCGTTTGGAAGCATCTTGAACCAGTTCATGGAAGTCGACGCGGGTTGCGGGAAATTTCCTAGGACGTTGGGTGGAGACGTTGTCCGGATGGGGAACTGCAGATGCGACAAGGCCCGCACTTGGCGGGCCTTGTCGTTGAGAGTTGGTGGAGCCGGGGGGATTTGAACCCCCGTCCGCCAGTACTCCGCTGTCGGTACTACATGCGTAGCCGTGTCTATTAAGTTAACCCTCAGCGACCCGACGGGCAGGGTGCTTTGGGCGAGTTGTGTAAGTTTTAGCCGCTTCGTCCACAACGTACTGCACGGCGATTCTGTTCTATATGACAATCATTTTGGGTTTACAGACATCCCCTGATGATTGCTGGACCCGAAGGTACCAGGAGTGCATGTCAGCTGCAATTAAGCAGCGAGAGCAGCACCGTATTGGTCGTCATTGGCAACTATAAGTAGTTGCAACAGTGGATTTACGACTTCTGTTACCAAGTCGGCATGCACCTAGAGTTTCGCAACCGGCGTCGAATCCTGAACGGCCCCGAACTCATTGCCCGGTATATCTGTTCGAGCAACAAGCACGCGCAGTGTACGCCAAACGGCCCGCAAGGCCAACCCGAAGGTTGGCCTCAGCTTCGATCAGTTGTTGGTTCCGCTGGTTTTGCGGATTTCCAGAATGGTTTGCTGGGTTTCAGCCACACATTCGTCGATCTTGCCCTGGGCTTTGAGTGCCTGGGCCTTCTGCACACTGGCCTCTACCCTTTGACTCAGGTCAGGCGACGACATGGCTTGGGCCTTGGCGTTGTTGATGGTTTGCAGATTGGCATCGCACAAGTCAGCAGGCTTGTCAGCAGCAAAGGACGTGGAAGCCATCATCGAGGCAGTAACGAACAGACCTAACAGTACAGAACGTTTCATGTGTATCTCCTTGAACTGAGGGATCCAGACTTCGCTGGCCGTCAGGACGGGCGACCGAATGGAGGAAAAGCCCCGATTGTTCGGGGCCTGTTCTGTGGACTGCGCTCACTCGCAAGGGTTCTATTTTTCTTCACATGGCGGTTGCGGGGGCTTTGGCCCGGGTCACCCGATCCACCAGATACACCAGGCCGTGGTAGTCGATTCCGCCGTGTTGCGTCAGGCCGATCTCACAGGTGCGGCTGGTGGAAATCCCCTCGCTGCACTGTTGCACCGCATCCTTGAGCGTTCGCAGGGAATGGCTGTTGAGTTCCGGCGTGGTGAAACCCTTGTCGCCGGCGAAACCACAGCAGTGAATGCCTTCCGGGATCACCACGTTCTTACTGCATTTGCGCGCCAGTTCGATCAGCGCCTGGCTTTCCCCAAGGTGCTGAGTGCTGCAGGTCACGTGAACGGCAATCGGTGCTTCCTGCGGCGTGAAGTCGAGCCGGTCCATCAGATGCGTACGGATGAATCGCACGGGGTCGTACAGATCCAGGCGAACATTTCCCACATCCTGCGCCAGCCGCAACGTGCAGGGGCTGGTGTCGCAGTAGATCGGATCAAGCCCGCCGCGACTGGCCTGAAGCAATGCACCGATCAGTTCCTGACGCTTGTGTTCGGCCTGCTCGGCATAGCCCTTGGACGCGAAAGGCTGACCGCAGCAGAGGTTGTCCAGATTGTCCGGGAACACCACCTGATAACCGGCCTTCTCCAGCAGACCACGGGTTTTGTCGTACAGCGACATCTGCTCTTTGTCGCCCGCCGCCGGCCCCATTACCCGCGAGACGCAGGCTGCCAGATACACGACGCGCGGACGCTCGTCCGACACGGCAGGGCTGAAGCGGATGGCTTTTTCCGGCTGTGGCATCGCGTTGGTCCACAGCGGCACCTGACCTTTGGACAGCCGCGTCAGGGTCGCTGAAAGCTTCGCCAGGCGTGGTGCACCCAACAACATTCGCGCACCGTTGGCCACATGCAGGGTGAAGCGCGCACCTTGCAGGGTGGTGGCGAAATTTCCTTCGATCAGGTTGGCGGTTTTCGTATGGGTTGCGTGATGGCCGCGAAGCTTTTTCACCAGCTCACCGGTATTGATGCCTACAGGACAGCGTTGCGCACACAAACCGGTCGCGGCGCAGGTATCGATGCCTTGGTACTCGTAGGCTTTTTCCAGTTCGGTGGTGTCGATCCCGGCGCGCTTTCGCGCTTGAATATCGCGCCAGATCACGATGCGCTGGCGCGGGCTCAGGGTCAGGCCTTTCGAGGGGCAGACCGGCTCGCAGAAACCGCACTCGATGCATTTATCCACAATCTCGTCGGCCGCCGGCAGCGGTTTCAGGTGCTTGAGGTGGATCTGCGGGTCTTCGCTGAGCACCACGTCCGGATTGAGAATGCCGTTGGGGTCGAGCAGGCGTTTGAGCTGCCACATCAACTGATAGGCGTCGCTGCCCCATTCCAGTTCAACGAAGGGCGCCATGTTGCGTCCGGTGCCGTGTTCCGCTTTCAGCGAGCCGCCGAACTCCACGGCCACCAATTGCGCCACGTCGTCCATGAACGCCTGATAGCGTGCGACTTCTTCCGCGCTGTTGAAGCCTTGGGTGAAGACGAAGTGCAGATTGCCTTCCAGCGCGTGTCCGAAAAGGATCGCTTCGTCGTAGTGATGTTTGTCGAACAGCTCGATCAGACGGTTCACGCCGATCGCCAGTTGTTCCACCGGAAAGGTCACGTCTTCGATGATCACCGTAGTGCCGGTCTTGCGCACGGCGCCGACGGCGGGGAAGGTGTCCTTGCGGATCGCCCAGAGGCGGGCGTTTTCGACCGGGTCTTCGGTGAAGTCGACCTGTTTTTCCACCGGGAAATCGCCGAGCGACGCCATGATCTGCGCCAGTTGTTCCTGCAGCAACGTGGAAGAAGCGGCGCGGGATTCGATCAGCAGCGCGCAGGCATTGTTCGACAGGTGCTGTACGAAATCCGGCATCCCGGGTTTGTCCTGCACCGAGCGCAGGCTGCGGCGATCAAGCAGTTCCACGGCGGACACCGGTTGGCTTTTCAGCACGGTGACCGCGTTGCAGCAGGTTTCCACGTCCGGGAAAACGATCAGTGCCGAGGCCTTGTTCGGGTGGTCGATCACGGTGTCGTAAGTCACCGCGCTGATGAAACCGAGGGTGCCTTCGGAGCCGACCAGCAAGTGGCTCAAGATATCCACAGGCTCATCGAAATCCACCAGGGCGTTGAGCGACAGGCCGGTGGTATTTTTCAGACGGTATTTGTGGCGGATTCGCGCGGCCAGTTCGGCATTGGCGCGGGTCTCGCGGCCCAAAGTCGCCAGACGTTCCAGCAATTCACTGTGGCTGACTCGAAACGCCTCGACGCTGGCGGCATCTTCGGTGTCGAGTCGGGTGCCGTCGGCCAGCACCAGACGAATCCCGGCCAGCGTGTGATAGGTATTTTGCGCAGTGCCGCAGCACATGCCGCTGGCGTTGTTGGCGACGATGCCGCCGATCTTGCAGGCGTTGATCGACGCTGGGTCCGGACCGATCTTGCGCCCGAATGGCGCGAGCCATGCGTTGGCCTGGGCGCCGATCACACCCGGTTGCAAGCGGATTTGCGCACCTTGCCCTCGGATCTCGCGCGCGTTCCAGTTATCCCCGAGCACGATCAACACCGAATCGCTGATCGCCTGGCCGGACAGGCTGGTGCCGGCGGCGCGGAAGGTCACCGGAACCTGATCGCGCTGGGCCAGTTTCAGTAGCGCCACCACTTCATCTTCGGACTCGACGCGGATCACCAGTTGCGGAATCAACCGGTAGAAGCTGGCATCGGTGCCGAAGGCCAGGGTCGACAGCGGATCGTCGAAGCGCCGTTCGGCCGGAATCAGTTGCTGCGCATCGCGCAGGAAAGTCGCCGGTAAGGTCATTGGTCCTCCAGGATCAACAACACCAGGTCTTTCGGGCCGTGGGCGCCGTAAGCCAGGACTTGTTCGATGTCGGCGGTTTTTGACGGGCCGGACACCAGCAGCGCATTGGTCGGCATGCCTTGCGCCCACTCGAATTCCTGCTGCACCTGATAGAAGTTGTCGCGGATCTGGCTGGCCTTGAGCAGGGCGAAATGCACCGGCGGCACCAGGCTCATCAGCCTTGGTTCTTCGCGGGTTGGCCAGAGAATCAGGCTGCCGGTGGCGGCGATGGCGCCGAGGGTGCCGGTCAGGCTGGCCGGCGTGTCGTTGAACAGCTCGGCTTTCCACTCTTCCATTGGCCGGTCGTAGGACTTCAGCGTCGGCAGATCAGGATTGTTCGCCCAGTGCTGTGAGATGCGCTGCCCGTGAGGCGTAGTCGGTGCGATCAGCAGACTCGGCAACTGGCGGTCGCGCAGTAATTGCGCCAGCAGCGCCGGCCACGCTTCAGCAGACGTCAGGTGGATTTCGGTGTGCACCGCTTCCATCAGTTTGCGCAGTTGCGGGATCCGTTGTTCGGCGCTGTAGGTGTAAGGCCGGGTTACCAGATCGACATCGAAGTTGTCGGCAATCGGTGTGGTGCCGGTCAGACTGTTCCTTAACTTGCCGAGGATGTTTTGCTTGGCGCTCATCAACGGTCTCCTTGTTTGGCCAGGTGTTCGCGAGCCATGTCATGCAGTGAGCGGGGGGCAGGTTTCGGAGCGCTGTGATTCTGCGTCCACGGCCCGACGTTGTTCGGCGCCAGTGCGCGCAGGCGCGTGGCGAAAAACGCAAACAGTCGATACAAAGTCGGCGAGCTATTGAGCTTCGCCCAGGCGTTCCAGATGAAGCGTTCCTTGCGCGAATACTTGCTGCCCTGGCCGCGCATCACTTGATGAGGACTGTCGGGGGCTTTGACGTTCTCTTCGCGCAGGCGGCGCAGCAGTGCGGGGATAGGAATTTTTACCGGACATACTTCACCGCAGGCGCCGCACAGCGAAGACGCGCTTGGGTGATCCGGGACTTTCGCCAGACCGACCATGTGCGGGGTGATGATTTTGCCGATCGGGCCGGGGTAGACCTCGCCGTAGGTGTGGCCGCCAACGCGGGTGTAGACCGGGCAATGATTCATGCAGGCGCCGCAGCGGATGCAGTTCAACGTCTGGCGCAGTTCGCTGTCGGCGAAGGCCTGGCTACGACCGTTGTCGAGCAGTACCAGATGCACTTCCTGCGGGCCGTCGAGTTCATGTTCCTTGCGCGGGCCGGAGATCATGTTGACGTAGGTGGTGATCGGAATGCCGAGCGCCGAGCGGGTCAGCAATGACAGCAGCGGCACCACGTCGCGCAGGTTTTCCACGACTTTTTCGATGCCGGTGACGGCGATGTGCACCGGCGGCACGGTGGTGGTCATGCGGCCGTTGCCTTCGTTTTCCACCAGCAGCAGAGTGCCGGTTTCGGCCACGGCGAAGTTGACGCCGGAGACGCCGATGTCCGCTTCGAAGAATTTCTGCCGCAGAACCCTGCGACCGATCTGTATGAGTTGGTCAACGTCCTTGGTGTATTCCACGCCAAGTTTGTCGTGGAACAAGGACGCGACCTGACCGGCATTCTTGTGGATTGCCGGCATGATTATGTGTGAAGGCTTCTCGTGGTCGAGCTGGACGATGTACTCCCCCATGTCGGACTCCAGACATTCAATGTCCCGAGCCTCGAGGAAATGGTTCATCTCCATCTCTTCGCTGACCATCGATTTGCCCTTGATCACTTGCCGCGCCTCGTGAGCGCGGATGATCGAAAGGACGATGCCATTGGCCTCGTCCACCGTTTCCGCCCAGTGCACTGTCACACCGTTGCGGGTCAGGTTCTGTTCCAGTTGCTCGAGCAGGTCGGGCAACTTGGAGAGCGCGCGGGCACGGATCGCATTGCCCAGTTCACGCAGGTGTTCTCTTTCGTGGGCATCGCTGAAAGCCGCTGCCCGCTTGGTCATCAGTGAATCCATCGCGGTGCGGAAGTTGTTCCGTAACTGCGAATCGCCCAGGGCGTTGTGTGCCCGGGTGCGGAAATCTTCTTCTACGGCAACAGTAGGAATAATCGTGGAAGTGCTCATCGCGCACCTCCGGTTCGTTGCCAGAGGAAGCTCGCCAGGTGTTGCCCGCGCAGCGCTTCCTTCTGTTTTTCCAGCGAGCCGTTGATGTTCATCAGACAGCCGCAGTCGGCACTGAGTACCTGATGTGCGCCGGATTCCTTCAACGCCCGGGTCTTGTCAGCCACCATCGCGCCGGAAATATCTGGCATACGGACGCTGAATGTCCCACCGAAGCCACAGCATTCGCTTTCATGGTCGTGGTTGACCCGTTCCACGTTGCTCAACTGCGCCAACAACTCGCGGCCGTGCAGGTGGGTGTTCATTTCCCGCCGCGCCGAACACGAGGTGTGCAGCGCCACTTTGACCGGCTCGCCGCTGTCCTTGAGCTGCACCTTGCAGACGAACAGCAGGAACTCGGCCAATTCATAGGTGCGGGCCGCGAGGGCCTGAACCTGTTTCAGCGTTTGCGGCTCGTCCTTGAACAAGTCGGCGTAATGCTCGCGGATCATCCCGGCGCACGAACCCGATGGCACCACCACCGGAAAATCCCCGGCAAACAGCGCCAGTTGCGAGCGCGCCACCGTGCGTGCCTGCTCGGTGTAACCCGAGGTGTAGGCCGGTTGTCCGCAGCAGCTCTGCCCTTGCGGGTAGTCGACCCGGATGCCTTCGCGTTCCAGCAAGTGGATCGCGTCCATCCCGGCTTCCGGGTAGAACAGGTCGACCACGCAGGTGCCGAACAGGTAGACCCGCGACGGTTTCTCGCTGGGGTATTGCCGGGGTTCGGGCAGTGGCGGTGCGACGCGAGTGGCGTTGGGCACAGCGTTGTAAAAAAGCTCGCTCATCAGGCGTGTCTCCGGGTGGGCCCGGTTATCCGTCTGTTGAGGCTGCCGAATATAGAGCGCGTTGCTTTCAGCAGCCTTACAGACCGGGTTGTGAATTGCTGACGCCGGAATCACGAACCGGCGTCGGTTATTTCCATGCTTCTTGTAGGTTTCTTGCAGTTATCAGTGCACCAGCATGCCGGTGAACCAGTAGGCCTGGGCCAGGGTGATCAGGCCGACGATCGTGGCAAAGAATAGGCTGTGCTTGAGGGTGAAGCGGAACAGATCGGATTCCTTGCCCACCAGACCGGTCGCTGCGCAAGCCACGGCGATCGATTGTGGCGAAATCATCTTGCCGGTCACGCCGCCGCTGGTATTGGCCGCTACCAGCAAGGTGTCGTTGACGCCGATCTGGTGTGCGGTGGTCGCTTGCAGCGAACTGAACAGGGCGTTGGACGAGGTATCGGAACCGGTCAGGAACACTCCCAGCCAGCCGAGGAACGGCGAGAAGAACGGGAATGCCGCGCCGGTTGCCGCCAGCACCAGAGCCATGGTCGAAGACATGCCGGAATAGTTGGTGACGAAGGCAAACGCCAGCACCATGCCGATGGACAGGATTGGCCAGCGCAGTTCGTAGAAGGTCTCTTTCAAAGTGGTCAGACCAGTTTTGATATTGATCTTCAGCACCAGCATCGAGATCAGTGCGGAGAAGAAAATCGCTGTACCGGTCGCGGAAATCGGGTCGAGTTTGAACACGGCCGGAATCGCCGTCGGGGCGGCAACGATCGGTGCGGTTTTGATCACCAGTTGATCAAGGTGCGGGATCGCGAAGTTGAACACCCAGGCGTACATCGAACCGCCGGCGGCGAACATGGCCTTGAAAGGCTTGAGGGTCCAGATGGTCACCAGCACGGTGAGGATCAGGAACGGCGACCACGCCTTGAAAATTTCCCCGAGGCTGTAAGGCGAAGCGACGGTGGTGCGCTTCTGGCCGAAACCGCCGGCGCTGGCGATTACCACCGAAGCGGAAACGGCACCGGCAATGTGCTGGCCGGCGGCACGTTTTGGCTGCCAGACCTTGAGGAACAGGGTCAGCGAAATCAGGCTGGCCAGGGCTGACGTGATGTCCGGCAGTTCCGGGCCGATGAAGTTCGAAGTGAAGTACTGGGTGACGGCAAAGCTCAAGCCTGCAACCAGCGCCGCCGGCCAGGTTTCACGCACACCGCGCAGGCCATCCATCATGAACACCAGCCAGAACGGCACGAACAACGACAGCAGTGGCAACTGGCGGCCGGTCATTGCGCCGATCTTGAACGCGTCGATACCGGTGACTTGCCCGGCCACGATGATCGGAATCCCCAATGCGCCGAACGCCACCGGTGCGGTGTTGGCAATCAGGCACAGGCCGGCGGCGTACAGCGGATTGAAGCCGAGTCCCACCAGCAGCGCAGCGGTAATCGCCACTGGCGCACCGAAACCGGCGGCACCTTCCAGGAATGCTCCGAAGCAGAAACCGATCAGCAGCACCTGCAGACGCTGGTCGTCAGTGATCGACAGTACCGAGCTGCGGATGACCTCGAACTGACCGCTCTTGACCGTGAGTTTGTACAGAAACACCGCCGCCACAATGATCCAGGCAATCGGCCACAGACCATAAGCGAAGCCGTAACCGGCGGCGGCGAACGCCATGTCGACCGGCATCTGGAACGCGAAGATCGCCACGGCGATGGCCAGGGCGAGCGTGATGCTGCCGGCCACATGACCTTTGAGGCGGAACACCGCCAGGGCGAGGAAGAAGAAAACGATGGGGATGACGGCCGCGAGTGCGGACACGCCGAGACTGCCGAGCGGGCTGTAGAGCTGTTGCCAGGTTTGCATATGGGGTGGCCCCTAATTGTTGTTGGTCAGGCACTGTCAGCGTACTTGGGTAATTGGTAAGACCAATTTACAAGTGCTGTCGGCTAGGGTAAAAGCCTTGATATCGGTGTGTCAATTTGCCGCCCTAAAACTTTTGTCGAACAACCGGACGGCAAGTCGGAGTGCACCGGTTGAATTGGCGTCATCTGGCAGGTGTCGGCGCAGCGTCGATAGGCCAGAATAGAGAGCCCGGCGAGCGGTCGGGATGGTGGAGAGTTGAGTGATGGGGTTTGATCAGATACGTCAGCGCCGTTTGTCTGACGACATTGTCGAGCGACTGGAAGGGATGATTCTCGAGGGCACGCTGAAGTCCGGCGAACGTCTGCCGGCCGAGCGGACTTTGGCGGAACAGTTCGGCGTTTCCCGGCCCTCGTTGCGCGAGGCGATTCAGAAACTGGCGGCCAAGGGTTTGCTGGTGAGCAAGCAGGGCGGCGGCAACTATGTCGTGGAAAGTCTCGGTTCAACCTTCAGCGATCCGCTGCTGCAATTGCTGGAAAGCAATCCCGAGGCGCAGCGCGATCTGCTGGAATTTCGCCACACGCTGGAGGCATCGTGCGCCTATTACGCGGCATTGCGCGCCACGGATGTGGATCGTGAGCGGTTGACGACTGCGTTCGAAGAATTACAGGACTGCTATTCGCGGCATGACGAAGTGAGCCGGGCGGAAGAGGGCGCGGCGGATGCGAAATTCCATCTTGCGATTGCCGAGGCCAGTCACAACGCGGTGTTGCTGCACACCATTCGCGGGCTGTTCGACCTGCTCAAGCGCAACGTGGTGACCAACATCGGTGGCATGTACAAACAGCGTGCGGAAACCCGCGACATGCTGATCACACAGCATCGGGAATTGTATCTGGCGATTATCGAGGGGCGCGCGGAACAGGCGCGTGAGGTATCCAGCCGACACATTCTTTATGTACAGGAAGTGCTGGAAGAGGTGCGACAGGAAGTACAGCGCATGGCTCGCGCCGAACGACGCAAGGGAATGTAGGCATGACCGTTCTCGCGGCGGGCGCGGGAACGGTCATTCAGGCAGAGGAATCAGTCTTCCTTGCCCTTGTTGCGCACCGCACGCTGCAACTCGCGACCAGCATCGCGTTCGCGTTCGGTATCACGCTTGTCGTATTCCTTCTTGCCCTTGCCCAGTGCGATCTCGCACTTGACCATGTGCTTGCTCCAGTACCAGGACAGGCACACGCAGGCGTAACCCTTTTGCTGCACGGCGGCGGCGAGCTTGTCCAGCTCGCGACGGTTGAGCAGCAACTTGCGGGTACGCACCGGGTCGGCAATGACGTGGGTGCTGGCGGTCATCAGAGGCGTGATGTGGCTGCCGAGCAACCAGGCTTCGCCATCCTTGAGCAACACGTAACTGTCGACCAGTTGCAGTTTGCTTGCCCGCAGACTTTTTACTTCCCAGCCGGCCAGGACCAGACCAGCCTCGAACTTGTGCTCGATGAAGTAATCGTGTCGCGCCTTTTTGTTTTGCGCGATGGTCCCTGTTGGGTGTTTCTTCTGTTTAGCCATAGGGGCGGCATTATATGGAGATAAACGGCTGTCGGCTACGGTGATGCTGCGTGCTTGAGCAGGTTGTGTGAATCCCGGACAATGCGGCCTCTTTTTCTAACGCTTGGGCGTGATAAACGATGTCGACAGACAAGGTTTCTGTCCACGGCAGTTGGGCTAGCCGCTGGGTTTTCATTTTCGCCGCGACCGGCTCGGCCGTGGGACTGGGCAGCATCTGGAAATTCCCCTACATGGTCGGGGTCTACGGTGGCGGCGCCTTCGTGCTGATGTTTCTGGCGTGTATCGCGCTGATCGGCATCCCGGTCATGCTCGCCGAGACCCTGATCGGCCGACGTGCGCGCCAGAGTCCGGCGAATGCCCTGAAGGCGCTGGCGCTGGAAGCCGGTCACTCGGGCAAATGGTCGTGGGGCGCATTCGCCGGGATGATCACGGCGTTGCTGATCCTGTCTTTCTACAGTGTGGTCGGCGGCTGGTCGCTGGATTACATCATTGATATGGGACGCGGCGACTTCCAGGGCGCGACGGCCGATCAAGTCGGGGCGTACTTCGGTAATGTCATCGCCGATCCGTGGCGCCTGACTCTCTGGCACACGGCCTTCATGCTGCTTTCGGCCGTGGTCATCGCCAAGGGCGTGGTCGCAGGGCTTGAGCGCAGCCTGCGGATCATGATGCCGCTGCTGTTCGTGATGGTGCTGGTGCTGCTGGGTTACAGCATGACCACCGGGCATTTCATGGAGGGCGTGCATTTCATGTTCGACTTCCATCCGGAGAAAGTCCTCGACGGCTTGCTGCCGGCCATGGGGCACGCGTTTTTCTCGCTGAGCGTGGGCGTGGGCTCGATCATGATCTACGGCGCCTACATGACCAAGGAAGCCTCGCTGTCCGGCACGGTCGTGGGTGTGGCGCTGCTCGATACTTTTGTTTCGCTGGTGGCCGGCCTGGCCTTGTTTCCGATTGTGTTCGCCGGTGGTTTGAACCCGAGCGAAGGCCCGGGGCTGATGTTCGTCAGCCTGCCATTTGCTTTCGGTAACGTGCTTTTCGGCCAGTTGATGGGCGTGGTGTTCTTCGTTCTGGTGGCCATTGCGGCCTGGAGCTCGGCGATTTCCCTGCTGGAGCCAATGGTCGCCTATCTGGTCGAGCGGACTAAAATCAGTCGTGCCTGGGTGACGTTCTGGTTGGCATTCATTTGCTGGTTCGTCGGCCTGGGTACGGTGTTTTCCTTCAATATCTGGAAGGAAGCCAAATTTTTCGTGAACGATGGCGGGGTGTTCCATCTCTACCAATGGGGTGCGGCCGGTGGTCTGGACTTCTTTGGGGTGATCGACTTCTTCACCTCGCGGATCATGTTGCCGCTCGGCGGGCTGTGCTTCGTGCTGTTTGCCGGTTGGGTGATGGGGCGTGAAGCGGTGCGTGACGAGTTGTCGATTCGCAGCCCGGTGCTGTTCGCCCTGTCTCTGTTCTTGATGCGCTATGTGGCGCCCATCGGCATTCTTGTAGTGTTTGCCACCCAGCTCTGGAAGTGACGCTTACATGACGACACATATTCAACGATCGGCACTGCTGCCTTACCCGGCGCAATTTCTCTACGACCTGGTCAATGACGTGGCGCGTTACCCCGAGTTTTTACCGTGGTGCTCGTCTGCTGAGGTTCTGGAAAGCTCGCCTGAGCATATGCGCGCCAGTGTCGGCGTGGCCAAGGGTGGTCTCAGTCAGCATTTCGTGACGCGCAATACGCTGGTGCCGGGGCAGTCGATTGAGATGAACCTGGAGGAGGGGCCGTTCAATCAGCTGCATGGCGTCTGGGTGTTCAAGGCGCTGAACGAGAAGGCCTGCAAGATCAGTCTGGATCTGTCCTTCGACTATGCCGGCCCGTTGGTCCGGGCGACGCTCGGTCCGTTGTTCAATCAGGCGGCCAATACATTGGTGGATGCGTTTTGCCAGCGCGCCAAGCAGATGCATGGTTGAGCCGGTGATCGAAATCGAAGTGGTGTATGCCGCCGTTGATCGTCAGGTTTTGCGGGTGGTCAGCGTCGTCGAAGGTGCGACGGTGCGGGCGGCCCTGATGGCTTCCGGGATTGATGCTGAATTTCCGGAGCTGGATCTGCAGAGCTGCCCCTTGGGGATCTTCGGCAAAGTGATCGCTGATCCGGATACTCGACAGGTTCAGGAGGGCGATCGCATCGAGATCTATCGACCGCTGTTGGCTGATCCGAAAGAAGTGCGCCGTCTGCGTGCCGCGAAAGCCGCCGAGGCCAAGGCGCGAAATCAGTAGGCTGGCCAAACGGCAGGCAATAAAAAAACCCGGAATTTCCGGGTTTTTTTATTGCGTCGCAAATTATTGCGGCGAGGTATCCAGCGGTTCTGGCGTTGGAACCGGAACGGTTTCCACACCATCGACGTCCTTCTGGATCTGATCCAGCAGGGAGCCTGGCTTGGCTGGTTTTTCCGGTTTTGGCTGCTCGACGTTCTCGGCAGGAGCGGTCACGCTGGTTCCACTGTCCTTGCCGAGAATGGCTTCGTCACGGCTGACGCCTGGCATGAAGTCACCGGACAGGGCGGCAAGGCGGTCATTCGAGTCGAAAATGACACTCACGCGTTCCTGCTGGCGTTCACCGCCACCCGGTTGCAGGCTGTACAGATAATCCCAGCGGTTGGCATGGAACGTGTCGGCAAGCAGAGGGTTGCCCATGATAAACCGTACTTGCGGCCGGGTCATTCCCGGGCGTAACTGGTCTATCATGTCCTGCGTGACGACATTGCCCTGCTGGATGTCGATTTTGTAAACCCCGGGGAATGAACAACCGGCGAGTGCGAGCAGTCCCACAAAGGTGAAACTGGTTAGCAAGAGCTTGGTGTTTTGCATCGGTGGGCGACTTCCACTATCTTGGCTGGGACAACGTAAACGCCGATCATACCCGCATTAAGAGAAGCTGCGAAGCAGCATCGCGAGAAAGCTGACCATGGTTGAAAATAGCGAACTACGCAAAGCCGGCCTCAAAGTGACCCTGCCACGGGTCAAGATCCTGCAAATGCTCGACTCTACCGAGCAGCGTCACATGAGTGCCGAGGACGTCTACAAGGCGTTGATGGAAGCTGGCGAGGACGTCGGTCTGGCCACGGTTTACCGTGTACTGACCCAGTTCGAAGCGGCTGGCCTCGTGGTCCGTCACAACTTCGACGGCGGTCACGCGGTATTCGAATTGGCCGACAGTGGCCACCACGACCATATGGTCAACGTGGACTCCGGCGAGGTTGTCGAATTCGTCAGCCCGGAAATCGAGAAGCTTCAGAAGGCAATCGCCGAGGAGCATGGTTTTGATCTGGTGGATCACAACCTGGTGCTGTACGTACGCAAGAAAAAGTAAGCATGTCGCGCGAATTTCAGGTTCGCGAAACGAACGAAGGCGACCCGAGGGTCGCCTTCGTGCTTTCTGCGGTGCTTAAACCTTTGCGGTAACGACCATCTTTTTCGCGTGCGCCAAGGACTCTTTGGTTAGATCGATGCCGCCAAGCATTCGCGCGACTTCTTCTATACGGTCATTCTTGCTCAGCTTCGAAACGGCCGTGTGAGTGGCCTGTTCACCACGCACCTTGTGGACGAACAAATGCTGATGCCCCTGAGCCGCGACCTGCGGCAAGTGCGTGACCGTCAATACCTGCCCGCGATCCCCGAGGCGGCGCAACAACTGGCCGACGATTTCGGCCGTCGGACCGCCAATGCCCACGTCCACTTCGTCGAACACCAGCGTCGGTACGCGAGAGGTCTGGGCGGTAATCACCTGGATGGCCAGGCTGATCCGTGACAGCTCACCGCCGGACGCCACTTTGGCCAGGGCCTTCAAAGGCTGGCCCGGGTTGGCGCTGACCAGCAGCTCGACTTGCTCCAGGCCATTGGGTTGCAGTTCGCTGCTGTTGTTGGCGCGCAACTCTATAGTGAAGCGACCTCCGGGCATGCCCAAGCGCTGAATCTCCTGCTCCACAGCGCTGGCCAGGCTGCCGGCCGCCTGATGGCGCAGCTCGCTCAGTTCCCGAGCCTTTTCCTGATAGTGGCGGGCATAGGATGCGAGTTCTTCGGAGAGACGCTCGATGGATTCATCGTTGGCGTCCAGGGCTTCAATTTCATCGAGCAGCTTCTGCTGCATCTCCGCTACTTCCGTCGGCTGTATGCGGTGTTTGCGTGCCAGCGTGTAGATGGAATCCAGACGTTCTTCCAGATATTGCAGGCGCGCCGGATCGGCATCGAAATTGTCGAGAAAGCGATTGAGTTCGCCGACGGCTTCTTCGACCTGGATCTGTGCACTGGTCAGCAGGCTGCTCGCCTCACCCAGTGCGCCGACCGAGTTGTTCACGCTCGACAGGCGATTGAGACTGGCCGTCAGGGCATTCAGCACATTGCCAGAATCGCTTTCGCTGCATTGTTCGACCACTTGTCGGCAGATGCCAAGCAGGGTTTCGGCGTTGGTCAGGTTCTTGTGTTCCTGCTCCAGTTCTTCCAGCTCATTTTCACCGAGGCCGAGGTTTTCCAGTTCTTCGAGCTGGTAGCTGAGCAACTGATGGCGTGCACGCTGTTCGTCGCCGGAGTTGGAAAGGCGTTCCAGCTCCTGGCGAGTCTGACGCCAGCGCTGGGCGGCCAGATGCACCTGGCGCGCCAGATCGGTGGCCCCGGCGTACTCGTCGAGCAGACGTCGGTGGGTGTCGGTCTTGAGCAGGGATTGGTGTTCGTGCTGGCTGTGGATATCGATCAGCAACTCGCCGAGCGCCTTGAGATCGCCGAGCGGGCAGGGCGTGCCATTTATATAGCCGCGTGAGCGACCTTCGCAGGTGATGACCCGGCGCAGGATGCACGGGCCGTCGATTTCCAGGTCGCGCTCCGCCAGCCAGGCGCTGGCCTCGGGGATGTCGGCCAGATCGAAGGTCGCCAGAATATCGGCCTTGTCGGCGCCCGGTCGAACCACGCCGCTGTCGGCGCGATCGCCGAGCGTCAGGCCCAGGGCATCGAGCATGATCGACTTGCCGGCGCCGGTTTCCCCGGTAATCACGCTCATGCCGCGATCGAGTTCGAGATCGAGATGTTCAACGATGGCGTAGTTGTGTACGGACAGGTGCACCAGCATAAAGGCCGCTCCCAGGCTTCAGGTCTGGTTATTTATACAGTGTTTTGTTTCGGGCTGACAATGCCCTCACTCGGTTCGATGGGAATGATCCGATCAAATGCCTACAGCGCCCGGGAATGACAATGCAGCACTTTTTTGTAGGGTTAATCGTTGTCAGCCCTTGAAGCCTGATTTTGCGGCCCCATATACCGAGGCAGAAGCGCGAATCGAACTCGCGGACGATATTGAAAGGAGAATTCTATGGCTGACGAACAGACAGTAGATACGCAAAATCCAGAAGCCAATCAGGCGCCCGAGGCTTCGGGTGATGACCTGGCGACCCGTGTACAAGTGCTCGAAGAGCAATTGGCCGCCGCGCAGGATCAATCGCTGCGCGTAGCTGCCGATCTGCAGAACGTCCGCCGCCGTGCCGAGCAGGATGTAGAAAAGGCGCACAAGTTTGCGCTGGAAAAATTCGCCGGCGACCTGCTGCCGATCGTCGACAGCCTGGAGCGCGGCCTCGAGCTGTCGAGCCCGGACGACGAAAGCATCCGTCCGATGCGCGAAGGCATCGAGCTGACCCTGAAAATGTTCCAGGACACCCTCAAGCGCTATCAGCTTGTAGCCGTCAGCCCGCAGGAAGGCGAGCCGTTCAACGCCGTGGAACATCAGGCAATGGCCATGCAGGAAAGTGCTGACCTGGAACCGAACAGCGTTCTGAAAGTGTTCCAGAAGGGCTACCAGCTCAATGGCCGCCTGCTGCGTCCGGCGATGGTTGTGGTCAGCAAGGCGCCGGCACCAGTTTCGCCTTCGATTGACGAGAAGGCTTGAAATTAGCCGCAAGGCCCCCATTTAGAAGTCAAGCGTTTAAGTATTACCGCAGTTAGCCACCACTGCTGCGGCAACCAAATCCAAAGTTTCGGGAGAGTGAACATGGGCAAAATTATCGGTATCGACCTGGGGACTACCAACTCCTGCGTCTCCGTGCTGGAAAACGGCGTAGCCAAAGTTATTGAAAACGCCGAAGGCGCGCGTACCACGCCGTCGATCATCGCTTACGCCAACGACGGTGAAATCCTGGTGGGTCAGTCCGCCAAGCGTCAGGCTGTGACCAACCCGCACAACACACTGTTCGCGGTGAAGCGCCTGATCGGCCGCCGCTTCGACGAAGAAGTCGTGCAGAAAGACATCAAGCTGGTGCCTTACAAGATCGTCAAGGCCAACAATGGTGACGCTTGGGTTGAGGCCTCTGGCAAGCAGATGGCTCCGCCGCAAATCAGCGCCGAAGTCCTGAAGAAGATGAAGAAGACCGCCGAAGACTACCTCGGCGAAGCTGTGACCGAGGCGGTGATTACCGTTCCGGCCTACTTCAACGACAGCCAGCGTCAGGCGACCAAAGATGCTGGTCGCATCGCCGGTCTGGACGTAAAACGTATCATCAACGAACCAACCGCAGCTGCTCTGGCTTACGGCATGGACAAGGCCAAGGGCGATCACACCGTGATCGTTTATGACCTGGGTGGTGGTACCTTCGACGTTTCCGTGATCGAAATCGCTGAAGTTGACGGCGAGCACCAGTTCGAAGTACTGGCCACCAACGGTGATACCTTCCTGGGTGGTGAAGACTTCGACATGCGTCTGATCGACTACCTCGTCGACGAGTTCAAGAAAGAGTCCGGCATGGATCTGAAGAACGATCCTCTGGCGCTGCAGCGTCTGAAAGAAGCCGCTGAGAAAGCCAAGATCGAGCTGTCTTCTTCTCAGTCGACCGACGTCAACCTGCCGTACATCACAGCAGATGCGACTGGTCCTAAGCACCTGAACGTGAAGATCTCTCGTGCCAAGCTCGAGTCGCTGGTCGAAGATCTGGTGAACCGTACCATCGAGCCATGCCGCATCGCTCTGAAGGATGCCGGTATCGACGCCAGCAAAATTGACGACGTGATTCTGGTCGGTGGTCAGACTCGTATGCCACTGGTGCAGAAGGCAGTTACCGATTTCTTCGGTAAGGAAGCACGTAAAGACGTGAACCCGGACGAAGCCGTTGCCATGGGTGCAGCCATCCAGGGCGCCGTTCTGGCCGGTGACGTGAAAGACGTTCTGCTGCTCGACGTCAGCCCGCTGACCCTGGGTATCGAAACCATGGGTGGCGTGATGACCGCGCTGATCGAGAAAAACACCACGATTCCTACCAAGAAATCGCAAGTGTTCTCGACTGCCGACGACAACCAGGGCGCTGTGACCATTCACGTCCTGCAGGGCGAGCGCAAGCAAGCCGCACAGAACAAGTCTCTGGGCAAGTTCGACCTGGCCGACATTCCACCAGCTCCACGTGGCGTGCCGCAGATCGAAGTGACCTTCGACATTGACGCCAACGGCATCCTGCACGTAGGTGCGAAGGACAAGGCTACCGGCAAGACCCAGTCGATCGTGATCAAGGCCAACTCCGGTCTGTCCGACGAAGAAATCGAGCGCATGGTGCGTGATGCCGAGGCCAACGCCGAGGAAGACCGCAAGTTCGAAGAGCTGGCCGCTGCCCGTAACCAGGGTGATGCACTGGTTCACTCGACTCGCAAGATGATCGCTGATGCTGGCGACAAAGTGACTGCAGAAGAGAAGACTGCAATCGAAGCAGCCGTGGTTGCCCTGGAAGCTGCCGTAAAAGGCGACGACAAGGCTGCCATCGACGCCAAGGTTGAAGAGCTGTCGAAAGTCTCCGCGCCGGTTGCCCAGAAGATGTACGCCGAACAGGCTCAGCCTGCCGAAGGCGCGGCGCAGCACGACGAGAAAGCTGAAAAGGCTGACGATGTCGTCGATGCCGAGTTCGAAGAAGTAAAAGACCACAAGTAAGTTGTTGGTCGCCCGGTTGACTGCCTTGCGGCGGTGACTGGTAGGATGTCGCCGCGCGGGAGCTTGCTCCCGCGTTGGCGTATCTGGAATACGCGAATTTTTACAGCATGCGACAAGCTTCGTGTGTTGGCGGTATGGCCGGGAATGCTCCTGCTTTTCGCGCTGCAAATACCGCATGAACCAAAGACCAGGATCGTTGAATTGACGTGAGTTGGGTCCGGGCCTGTATTGGGGCTCAACGAGTTTGGCGAAGCTCAGGAGGGGTTTGCCGAACGTCCTCAAGAGTATGAAGAACTTATGGCAAAGCGTGACTATTACGAAGTGTTGGGTGTTGAGCGCAGCTCAAGCGAAGCAGACCTGAAAAAGGCCTATCGCCGTTTGGCAATGAAGCACCACCCGGACCGTAATCCCGGTGACAAAGCGTCGGAAGATCTGTTCAAAGAGGCCAACGAAGCCTACGAAGTGCTCTCCGATTCAAGCAAGCGTGCAGCGTACGACCAGTACGGTCATGCCGGCGTCGACTCAAGCATGGGCGGCGGTGGTGCAGGCTTCGGCGGTCAGAACTTCTCCGACATCTTCGGTGATGTCTTCAGTGATTTCTTCGGTGGCGGTCGCGGCGGTTCCCGCGGTGGCGCACAGCGTGGCAGCGATTTGCGCTACACCCTGGAGCTGAACCTGGAAGAAGCGGTGCGCGGCACGACCGTGAATATCCGCGTTCCGACATTGGTCAACTGCAAGCCATGCGATGGTTCGGGCGCCAAGAAAGGCTCGTCGCCGTCGACTTGTCCGACTTGCGGCGGCATCGGCCAGGTGCGCATGCAGCAAGGCTTCTTCTCGGTGCAGCAGACCTGCCCGCGCTGCCATGGCCAGGGCAAGATCATTTCCGACCCGTGCGATTCCTGCCACGGCGACGGTCGCGTCGAAGAATACAAAACCCTCTCCGTCAAAGTGCCGGCCGGTGTCGACACGGGTGACCGCATCCGTCTGTCCGGCGAAGGCGAGGCAGGTACTCAGGGTGGTCCGACCGGCGACCTGTACGTCGTGATCAACGTCCGCGAACACGACATCTTCCAGCGTGACGGCAAGCACCTGTTCTGCGAAGTGCCGATCAGCTTCGTCGATGCAGCCCTGGGTGGCGAGCTGGAAATTCCGACCCTCGACGGTCGCGTCAAACTGAAGATTCCGGAAGGGACTCAGACCGGCAAGCAGTTCCGTGTACGCGGCAAGGGTGTTGCGCCGGTACGTGGCGGTGGTGCGGGCGATCTGATGTGCCGTGTGGCAGTCGAAACGCCGGTCAATCTGAATCGTCGTCAGCGTGAACTGCTGGAAGAGTTCCGCAGTTCCCTGGCGGACGACAACAGTCACTCCCCGAAAACCACCGGTTGGTTCGACGGTGTGAAACGCTTCTTCGGCGATCTGTAAGGAGTCGGCATGCGACGTATAGCTGTGATGGGCGCTGCCGGGCGGATGGGCAAGATTCTGGTCGAGGCGGTGCAGCAGCGCGCGCCGCTGACCGGTCTGACGGCTGCGATTGTCCGCCCTGGCAGTACGCTGATCGGTGTGGATGCCGGTGAGCTGGCTTCGCTCGGTCGAATCGGCGTGCCGCTCTCCGGGAATCTGGAGTCGGTGGCGGAAGAGTTCGATGTGTTGATCGACTTCACCCTGCCGGAAGTCATGCTGAAAAACCTGGCCTTCTGCCGCAAGGCCGGCAAGGCGATGGTGATCGGCACGACCGGGCTGGATGCTGCGCAGAAGCAGTTGCTGGCCGAGGCGGGCAAGGATATTCCGATTGTCTTCGCTGCCAATTTCAGTGTTGGCGTCAACCTGTCGTTGAAGCTGCTCGACATGGCAGCGCGGGTATTGGCGGAAGATGCGGACATCGAAATCATCGAAGCCCATCACCGCCACAAGATCGATGCGCCGTCGGGTACGGCCTTGCGCATGGGTGAGGTGATTGCCAGTGCGCTGGACCGTGATCTGCAGAAGGTCGCGGTCTATGGTCGTGAAGGTCACACCGGTGCCCGTGCGCGTGAAACCATCGGTTTCGCCACTGTTCGAGGTGGTGATGTGGTGGGTGATCACACGGTGCTGTTTGCCTGTGAGGGCGAGCGCCTGGAAATCACGCACAAGGCTTCGAGTCGCATGACCTTCGCCAAAGGCGCGGTGCGTGCAGCGTTGTGGCTGGATGCTCGCGAGCCTGGTTTGTACGACATGCAGGACGTGCTTGACCTGCATTGAGATGTTCTGAAGCCGGCGCAAACGCCCTGTTTGTGCCGGTTTTGCTCCGCCCGGCGACGCCCTGTCGCATTCTCCGGCCTTTCGGGCTCATTGGCGGTAGACCAAAAATCCCTTTTTCTGTAAGCTACAGCTTTAGTGTGTCCACTAAAAGCGCGCAGAATAATTCAGTGAAGAAGCGGGGTGACGTGTCCATACGTCACTCCGCTTTTTTACAACCTGCGATTGCCCTTTCATGCGTTATTTACGGGAGGTCTTCTTGACTAAGCCAGCCATACTCGCCCTTGCTGATGGCAGCATTTTTCGCGGCGAAGCCATTGGAGCCGACGGTCAGACCGTTGGTGAGGTGGTGTTCAACACCGCAATGACCGGCTATCAGGAAATCCTTACCGATCCTTCCTACGCCCAACAGATCGTTACCCTGACTTACCCGCACATCGGCAACACCGGTACCACGCCGGAAGACGCCGAGTCCGACCGCGTCTGGTCCGCTGGCCTGGTCATCCGTGACCTGCCTCTGGTAGCGAGCAACTGGCGTAACACGATGTCCCTGTCCGATTACCTGAAAGCCAACAATGTTGTGGCAATCGCTGGTATCGACACCCGCCGCCTGACCCGCATTCTGCGTGAAAAAGGCGCACAGAACGGCTGCATCATGGCCGGCGACAACATTTCCGAAGAAGCGGCCATCGCCGCGGCGCAAGGCTTCCCGGGCCTGAAGGGCATGGACCTGGCGAAAGTCGTCAGCACCAAGACCCAATACGAATGGCGCTCCACTGTCTGGGATCTGAAAACCGACAGCCACGCGACCATCGAAGCCTCCGAACTCCCTTATCACGTGGTTGCCTACGACTACGGCGTCAAGGTCAACATCCTGCGCATGCTGGTCGAGCGCGGCTGCCGCGTGACCGTTGTGCCGGCGCAAACCCCGGCTGCCGACGTACTCGCCCTGAAACCGGACGGCGTGTTCCTGTCCAACGGCCCTGGCGATCCGGAGCCTTGCGACTACGCGATCAAGGCAATCAAGGAAGTGCTGGAAACCGAAATTCCGGTCTTCGGCATCTGCCTCGGTCACCAACTCCTGGCCCTGGCCTCTGGCGCCAAGACCCTGAAAATGGGTCACGGCCACCACGGTGCCAACCACCCGGTTCAGGATCTGGACACGGGCGTCGTGATGATCACCAGCCAGAACCACGGTTTCGCGGTTGACGAAGAAACCCTGCCAGCCAACGTCCGCGCGATCCACAAATCGCTGTTCGACGGCACCTTGCAAGGTATCGAGCGCACCGACAAGAGCGCGTTCAGCTTCCAGGGTCACCCTGAGGCGAGCCCGGGCCCGAACGATGTGGCCCCTCTGTTTGACCGCTTCATCAACGAGATGGCCAAGCGACGCTAAGCGCTCGCCTTGAGACTGTAGCGAGAAGCCTCTTGAGGGCGGCCCCGGAACCGGCGGCCCCCTCGGGACTTCAGAAATCGATCAAGACGGCTTGCCGACTGACCTGCGGATTTGAGTGACAAACCCATGCCAAAACGTACAGACATTAAAAGCATCCTGATTCTCGGCGCTGGCCCGATCGTTATCGGCCAGGCTTGCGAATTCGACTACTCCGGCGCCCAGGCTTGCAAAGCCCTGCGCGAAGAGGGTTACCGCGTCATCCTGGTGAACTCCAACCCGGCCACCATCATGACCGATCCGGACATGGCCGACGCCACCTACATCGAGCCGATCAAATGGCAGACCGTTGCCAAGATCATCGAAAAAGAGCGTCCGGATGCCGTGTTGCCAACCATGGGCGGCCAGACTGCTCTGAACTGCGCCCTGGATCTGGAGCGCGAAGGCGTTCTGGAGAAGTTCGGCGTAGAGATGATCGGGGCCAACGCCGACACCATCGACAAGGCTGAAGACCGTTCGCGTTTCGATAAGGCGATGAAAGCCATCGGCCTGGAATGCCCGCGTTCCGGTATCGCCCACAGCATGGAAGAAGCCAACGCAGTGCTTGAGCGCCTGGGCTTCCCGTGCATTATCCGTCCGTCCTTCACCATGGGCGGCACCGGTGGCGGTATCGCTTACAACCGTGAAGAGTTCGAAGAAATCTGCGCCCGCGGTCTGGACCTGTCGCCGACCAAGGAGCTGCTGATCGACGAATCGCTGATCGGCTGGAAAGAGTATGAAATGGAAGTTGTCCGCGACAAGAAGGACAACTGCATCATCGTCTGCTCGATCGAAAACTTCGACCCGATGGGCGTGCACACTGGTGACTCGATCACTGTTGCCCCGGCCCAGACCCTGACCGACAAGGAATATCAGATCCTGCGTAACGCCTCGCTGGCGGTACTGCGCGAGATCGGCGTCGAGACCGGCGGTTCCAACGTTCAGTTCGGTATCTGCCCGGACACCGGCCGCATGGTCGTGATCGAAATGAACCCGCGTGTATCGCGCTCTTCGGCCCTGGCTTCGAAAGCCACCGGTTTCCCGATCGCCAAGGTTGCGGCCAAACTGGCAGTCGGCTACACCCTCGACGAGCTGTCGAACGACATCACCGGCGGCAAGACCCCGGCGTCGTTCGAACCGTCCATCGACTACGTCGTCACCAAGATGCCGCGCTTCGCTTTCGAGAAGTTCTCCAACGCTGATGCGCGTCTGACCACCCAAATGAAGTCCGTAGGCGAAGTCATGGCCATCGGCCGTACCTTCCAGGAATCCCTGCAGAAAGCCCTGCGCGGTCTGGAAGTGGGTGTTTGCGGTCTGGACGAGAAAGTCGACCTGAGCAACCCGGAAAGCATGAGCGTGCTCAAGCGCGAACTGACCGTGCCTGGCGCCGAGCGTATCTGGTACGTGGCGGACGCCTTCCGCGCCGGCATGACCGTCGAAGAAATCTTCGGCATGAACATGATCGATCCGTGGTTCCTGGTACAGATCGAAGATCTGATCAAGGACGAAGAGAAGGTCAAGACCCTTGGTCTGTCCGCTATCGACCGCGACCTGATGTTCAAGCTCAAGCGCAAAGGTTTCTCCGACCAGCGTCTGGCCAAGCTGTTGGGCGTCACCGAGAAGAACCTGCGTACTCACCGCCACAAGCTGGAAGTGTTCCCGGTCTACAAGCGCGTCGACACCTGCGCGGCCGAGTTCGCCACCGACACCGCCTACCTGTACTCGACCTACGAGGAAGAGTGCGAAGCCGCGCCGTCCGGTCGCGACAAGATCATCATCCTTGGCGGTGGCCCGAACCGTATCGGTCAGGGCATCGAGTTCGACTACTGCTGCGTACACGCGGCACTGGCGCTGCGCGATGACGGTTATGAGACCATCATGGTCAACTGCAACCCGGAAACCGTTTCCACTGACTACGACACTTCCGATCGTCTGTACTTCGAACCGGTCACTCTGGAAGACGTGCTGGAAATCTGCCGCGTCGAGAAGCCGAAAGGCGTGATCGTCCAGTACGGCGGCCAGACGCCTCTGAAACTGGCTCGCGCCCTGGAAGCGGCCGGCGTGCCGATCATCGGCACCAGCCCTGACGCCATCGACCGTGCCGAAGACCGTGAGCGCTTCCAGCAAATGGTCGAGCGTCTGAACCTGCGTCAGCCGCCAAACGCCACCGTGCGCAGCGAAGACGAAGCTGTTCGTGCTGCTGCGAAAATCGGTTACCCGCTGGTGGTGCGTCCGTCCTATGTGCTGGGCGGCCGGGCGATGGAAATCGTCTACAAGGAAGAAGAACTCAAGCGTTACCTGCGTGACGCGGTGCAAGTGTCGAACGACAGCCCGGTGCTGCTCGACCACTTCCTCAACTGCGCCATCGAGATGGACGTGGATGCGGTCTGTGACGGCAAGGACGTAGTGATCGGCGCGATCATGCAGCACATCGAACAGGCGGGCGTTCACTCCGGTGACTCCGCGTGCTCGCTGCCGCCGTACTCGCTGCCGGCGCACATCCAGGACGAGATGCGCGAGCAGGTCAAGAAAATGGCCCTGGAGCTGGGCGTGGTCGGCCTGATGAACGTTCAGTTGGCGCTGCAAGGCGAAGACATCTACGTCATCGAAGTCAACCCGCGGGCTTCCCGTACCGTACCGTTCGTTTCGAAGTGCATCGGTGTTTCCCTGGCGATGATCGCGGCTCGCGTGATGGCTGGTAAAACCCTGAAGGAAATCGGTTTCACCAAGGAAATCATTCCGAACTTCTACAGTGTGAAAGAGGCGGTGTTCCCGTTCGCCAAGTTCCCTGGCGTTGACCCGATCCTCGGCCCTGAGATGAAATCCACCGGTGAAGTGATGGGCGTCGGTGACACCTTCGGCGAAGCCTTTGCCAAAGCCCAGATGGGTGCCAGCGAAGTGCTGCCGACCGGCGGTACCGCATTCATCAGCGTGCGCGACGATGACAAGCCACTGGTTGCAGGCGTGGCCCGTGATCTGATCAACTTGGGCTTCGAAGTCGTAGCCACTGCCGGCACTGCCAAGCTGATCGAAGCCGCAGGTCTGAAAGTGCGTCGCGTGAACAAGGTGACCGAGGGTCGTCCACACGTGGTCGACATGATCAAGAATGACGAAGTCACCCTGATCATCAACACCACCGAAGGGCGTCAGTCGATCGCCGATTCCTATTCCATTCGTCGTAACGCCTTGCAGCACAAAATCTACTGCACCACCACCATTGCTGCTGGCGAAGCTATCTGTGAAGCGCTGAAGTTCGGTCCTGAGAAGACCGTACGCCGCTTGCAGGATCTACACGCAGGATTGAAGGCATGAATAAATACCCAATGACCGTCCAGGGCTCCAAAGCCCTGGAAGAAGAGCATGCTCACCTGACCAAGGTCGTTCGTCCGAAGCTCAGCCAGGACATCGGTACGGCCCGCGAGTTGGGTGACTTGAAAGAAAACGCTGAATACCATGCCGCGCGCGAACAGCAAGGCATGGTCGAGGCGCGGATCCGTGACATCGAAGGTCGCCTGCAGAACGCGGTGATCATCGACGTGACGACCATTCCGCACACCGGCAAAGTGATTTTCGGCACCACCGTCGAAATCGCCAACGTCGAAACTGATGAAAGCGTCACTTACCAGATCGTGGGTGAGGATGAAGCGGACATCAAACTCGGCAAGATTTCCGTCGGCTCTCCGATCGCTCGCGCCTTGATTGCCAAGGAAGAGGGCGACACGGTCGTCGTGAAAACGCCGGGCGGCGATATCGAGTACGAGATTGTCGAAGTCCGTCACATCTGAGAGTGGGCGCCCGCTGCATGCGGGCGCGATGCTCTGGCAACTGGCCCAGATGTTGTGGGTTGGTGGCTTGTGGCTGGTTCATCTCGGTCTGCGACCGGTGCTGGGTCAAATCGGCCTGGCACCGCTGTTGATCGATGAAGTTGCAAGTACGTTTGAAGTGGCGGTGGTGGGTTTCGCCGTCGCGTGCGTGATATTTCAGGCCTTGGTGCTGGTACAGGCCGAAGGCCTTGCCAGTCTATGGCGGGATTTTCGCGGACAGGTGTTGCTGATGGCGTTGTATGCGTGTGCGATGTTTGTCGCAGTGCGTGTCGGCTGGCCGGATGCGCAGCGCTGGCAGGAGTTCAGCTTTCTTGTACTGGGTTTCTCCGGGTTGGTGCTGGTTTTGCAGTCGGTGCCGGGATGGAGTGGCAGGGTGCGCGAAGCACACCCTTGACCCTGGCCATCACTTGAAGCGATGGACGTTCGACAGCTGCTTGTTGACGCTGAAGTTCTTGCGGTAAATCAGTGCCATCTTGCCGATGACTTGAACCAGATCGGCTTTGCCGACCTTGCACAGCTCTGCAATGGACGCCAGGCGCGCCTCACGATCGAGGATGTTGAGCTTGATCTTGATCAGCTCGTGATCCGCCAATGCGCGTTCGAGTTCGGCTAAAACACCCTCAGTCAAACCGTTGTCAGCCACAGTCAGAACTGGTTTCAGGTGGTGGCCAATGGATTTGTACTGTTTCTTCTGCTCGGGAGTGAGCGGCATAATCTGACCCTTTCGTCTGGATTCTGTAAAATGGCGGCCATTTTACCCGAGGGCTCGTGGATCCGCCCAATTAATCACGACCCTAATCAACGAGGTGCCCAATGGCGCGTTCCAAGACAAGCCTTGGTTGGCTGAAAAGACATGTCAATGACCCCTATGTGAAGCAGGCGCAGAAGGACGGTTACCGTTCGCGTGCGAGTTACAAGCTTCTGGAGGTCCAGGAAAAATACAAACTGATCCGGCCCGGCATGAGCGTTGTCGACCTGGGCGCCGCGCCCGGCGGCTGGTCGCAGGTCACCAGTCGGTTGATCGGTGGTCAGGGGCGTCTGATCGCTTCGGACATCCTGGAAATGGACAGCATTCCGGATGTGACCTTCATTCAGGGGGATTTCACTCAGGATGAAGTCCTTGCTCAAATCCTTGAGGCGGTGGGTAATTCACAGGTGGACCTTGTGATTTCCGATATGGCCCCCAATATGAGTGGTACGCCCGCCGTAGATATGCCGAAAGCCATGTTTCTTTGCGAACTGGCGCTTGACCTGGCGGAGCGGATTCTCAAGCCGGGCGGTAATTTCCTGATCAAGATTTTTCAGGGCGAAGGGTTCGATACTTATCTGAAGGACGTTCGTCGGAAATTCGACAAGGTCCAGATGATTAAACCGGACTCTTCCCGCGACAGTTCCCGCGAGCAATATATGCTGGCTTGGGGCTATCGCGGTCACAGTGAGTAAAACGAGGTTTTTTGCCGGGGTGATAGGTTTTTCGTATTTCGCCCCGCGTGCATAAGCGAATATTGTGTAGAAAGTGTTTCACAAAGGGTTACAGACGGCGCCTGCCAGAGCTGTAGGTAATGTAGTAAGTTAGGCCGGTGAATATCATGCGAAGCGCGCGCCAGTAGCGGAGCTTGCTTCAGAGGGTAGTTAATTGAACGATATGGCAAAGAATCTGATCCTGTGGTTGATCATCGCGGCTGTCCTGGTGACGGTGATGAACAACTTCTCCAGCCCTAACGAGCCGCAGACCCTCAACTATTCCGACTTCATCCAGCAGGTCAAGGATGGCAAGGTCGAGCGCGTGGCCGTCGACGGCTACGTGATTACCGGCAAACGCAACGATGGCGATAGCTTCAAGACCATTCGTCCGGCAATCCAGGACAATGGCCTGATCGGCGATCTCGTCGACAACCACGTTGTGGTCGAAGGCAAGCAGCCTGAGCAGCAAAGTATCTGGACCCAGCTCCTGGTAGCCAGCTTCCCGATCCTGGTGATCATCGCGGTGTTCATGTTCTTCATGCGCCAGATGCAGGGCGGCGCGGGCGGCAAGGGCGGGCCGATGAGCTTTGGCAAGAGCAAGGCGCGTCTGCTGTCCGAAGATCAGGTGAAAACCACTCTGGCTGACGTTGCCGGTTGCGACGAAGCGAAGGAAGAAGTTGGTGAGCTGGTTGAATTTCTTCGTGATCCGGGCAAGTTCCAGCGTCTGGGCGGCCGCATTCCTCGTGGCGTGCTGATGGTCGGTCCTCCGGGTACCGGTAAAACCTTGCTGGCCAAGGCGATTGCCGGCGAAGCCAAAGTGCCGTTCTTTACCATTTCCGGTTCCGACTTCGTCGAAATGTTCGTCGGTGTTGGTGCCAGCCGTGTTCGTGACATGTTCGAGCAGGCCAAGAAACACGCTCCGTGCATTATCTTCATCGACGAGATCGACGCCGTTGGTCGCCATCGTGGCGCCGGCATGGGCGGCGGTCACGATGAGCGCGAGCAGACTCTCAACCAGTTGCTGGTGGAGATGGATGGCTTCGAAATGAATGACGGCATTATCGTCATCGCTGCGACCAACCGTCCTGACGTGCTCGACCCTGCATTGCTGCGTCCTGGTCGTTTCGACCGTCAAGTTGTGGTCGGTCTGCCGGACATACGTGGTCGTGAGCAGATCCTCAAGGTTCACATGCGTAAAGTGCCAATGGGTGACGATGTCGCTCCGGCCGTTATTGCGCGTGGTACTCCGGGCTTCTCCGGTGCCGATCTGGCGAATCTGGTCAACGAGGCTTCGCTGTTTGCTGCTCGCGCCGGCAAGCGCATCGTCGAGATGAAAGAATTCGAACTGGCCAAAGACAAAATCATGATGGGCGCCGAGCGCAAATCCATGGTCATGTCCGAGAAGGAAAAGCAGAACACTGCTTATCACGAGGCAGGCCATGCCATTGTTGGTCGTGTCGTGCCCGAGCATGATCCGGTCTACAAGGTATCGATCATCCCGCGCGGTCGTGCGCTGGGTGTGACCATGTTCCTGCCGGAAGAAGATCGTTACAGCCTGTCCAAGCGTGCGCTGATCAGTCAGATCTGCTCGTTGTACGGCGGCCGAATTGCCGAAGAAATGACTTTGGGCTTCGATGGTGTGACCACGGGTGCTTCCAACGACATCATGCGCGCGAGTCAGATTGCGCGGAACATGGTGACTAAATGGGGGCTGTCGGAAAAGCTCGGTCCGTTGATGTATGCCGAAGAAGAGGGTGAAGTATTCCTCGGTCGCGGTGGTGGGGGTCAGAATGCCAGCTTCTCCGGTGAGACAGCCAAGCTGATCGACTCCGAAGTGCGCAGCATCATCGACCAGTGCTACGGCACGGCCAAGCAAATTCTCACGGACAACCGCGACAAGCTCGATGCCATGGCGGATGCCCTGATGAAGTACGAAACGATCGATGCCGAACAGATCGACGACATCATGGCCGGACGTACACCTCGCGAGCCTCGCGACTGGTCGGGCGGCACCGGAACTGGCACGCCTCCTGTCATTCAGGGTGAGCGTCCGGAAACACCGATTGGCGGTCCTGCTGCCGACGTTTAAGGTTTGAAATGACTTCTGTACAGTCCCTGACCCGGTTGCCTTGCGGCAACCGGGTTCTTGATTTGGCCCGGACTCATGTCATGGGCATTCTCAATGTCACTCCCGATTCCTTTTCCGACGGTGGCCGATACAGCCAGCTCGACGCGGCCTTGCGTCATGCCGAAGCCATGGTTGCGGCGGGTGCGACGCTGATCGATGTGGGCGGCGAGTCGACCCGGCCAGGCGCGCGGGCGGTTTCTCCCTTGGAGGAGCTGGAGCGTGTCGCTCCCGTTGTCGAGCTTATCAATCGCGAACTGGATGTGGTCATATCCGTCGATACATCTACTCCGGCGGTCATGCGCGAAACGGCTCGCTTGGGTGCCGGCTTGATCAACGATGTTCGTTCGCTACGGCGCGATGGCGCACTTGATGCGGCGGCCGCCACGGGATTGCCCGTGTGCCTGATGCATATGCTTGGCGAGCCTGGTGATATGCAGGACGATCCGCGTTATCAGGATGTCACCCGTGAGGTAGGTGAGTTTCTTGCTGAGCGCATGGTTCAGTGTGAGAGGGCAGGAATTCCCGCCGAGCGGATCATTCTCGACCCGGGCTTCGGCTTCGCCAAAACCCTGCAGCACAATCTAAGCTTGTTCAAGCATATGGAGGCCCTGCATGCGCTGGGGCGGCCTCTGTTGGTGGGTGTTTCACGCAAAAGCATGATCGGTCATGCATTGAGTCGCCCTGTGGGTGAGCGTCTTTTCGGTGGTCTGGCTTTGGCCGCACTGGCAATGGTGAAAGGTGCGCGTATATTGCGCGTCCATGATGTGGCGGAAACGGTGGACGTGGTGCGAATGCTCGCGGCCGTGGAATCAGCCGAATAAGAATGATGGAGCACTTATGAGCAAGAAATACTTTGGTACTGACGGTATTCGTGGTCGTGTCGGGGAATACCCGATCACTCCTGACTTCATGCTCAAGCTCGGCTGGGCTGCCGGTATGGCATTTCGCAAGATGGGTGCCTGCAAGGTGCTGGTCGGCAAGGACACGCGGATTTCCGGCTACATGTTTGAATCGGCCCTTGAGGCTGGCCTGACTTCTGCGGGCGCCGATGTCATGCTGCTCGGCCCGATGCCGACTCCGGCCATCGCCTATTTGTCGCGTACATTCCAGGCTGAGGCCGGGATCGTGATCAGTGCATCGCACAATCCGCATGACGATAACGGCATCAAGTTCTTCTCCGGCAAGGGCACCAAGCTGCCCGATGAGCTGGAGTTGATGATTGAAGAGTTGCTCGATACACCAATGACCGTTGTCGAGTCGAGCAAGATCGGCAAGGTGTCGCGAATCAATGATGCGTCCGGCCGCTATATCGAATTCTGCAAGAGCTCCGTGCCGACTGGTACCAGTTTTTCCGGGCTGAAGATCGTCATCGACTGCGCACACGGTGCTACCTATAAAGTGGCGCCGAGTGTTTTTCGTGAGTTGGGCGCCGAGGTCGTCGTTTTGTCGGCGCAGCCTAACGGCCTGAACATCAATGACAACTGCGGCTCCACGCATATGGGGCAATTGCAGGCGGCGGTGTTGTCCGAACATGCGGATCTGGGTATCGCCTTCGATGGCGATGGTGACCGGGTGCTGATGGTCGACCACACGGGTGCGATTGTTGATGGTGACGAACTGTTGTACATCATTGCGCGCGATCTTCATGAGCGCGACAAGTTGCAAGGCGGTGTAGTCGGTACCTTGATGAGTAACCTTGGACTTGAGCTCGCGCTCGCGGATTTGGGTATTCCTTTTGTGCGCGCCAATGTCGGTGACCGCTATGTGATCGCCGAACTGCTGGAGCGTAACTGGCTGGTCGGTGGAGAAAACTCGGGGCATGTCGTGTGCTTCAACCACACCACCACGGGTGATGCGATCATCGCGGCCTTGCAAGTGCTGATGGCGCTGAAGACGCGTAACGAGGGGCTTGCTCAAACTCGCCAGGCATTGCGCAAATGTCCGCAGGTGCTGATCAACGTGCGTTTCGGTGGGGGCGAAAGCCCGTTGGAGCACCCGGCTGTCAAGGAAGCGAGTGCGCGCGTGACCCAGGCGATGGCGGGTCGTGGTCGCGTGCTTTTGCGCAAGTCCGGAACAGAGCCTCTGGTGCGGGTGATGGTCGAAGGCGAGGACGAAACTCAGGTTCGTGGCTATGCCGAAGAGCTGGCAAAACTGGTAACTGAAGTTTCTGCCTGATTCGGCTTGCCAGCCATGATTGTGTTGGGTAACATCTGCGCCCACTTTGACCGACGAGGTACAGCATGCGTCGCCCTATGGTAGCTGGTAACTGGAAGATGCACGGTACCCGCGCCAGCGTCGCTGAGCTGATCAACGGCCTTCGTCATCTGGCCTTGCCAAGCGGTGTTGATGTCGCGGTGTTCCCGCCTTGCTTGCATATCAATCAGGTGATTGATGGCTTGAAAGGCAAATCGATTTCGGTCGGTGCGCAGAACTCTGCGGTGGAATCCATGCAAGGTGCGTTGACAGGCGAGATTGCGCCGAGTCAGTTGGTGGATGCAGGTTGTTCCCTGGTGCTTGTCGGGCACTCCGAACGCCGCCAGATAATGGGCGAGCGAGACGGAATGCTGAATCGCAAGTTCGCAGCGGCACAGGCATGTGGCTTGATTCCGGTATTGTGTGTGGGGGAGACCCTGGAGCAGCGTGAGGCCGGAAAAACTCTTGAGATTGTCGGGCGTCAGCTGGGCAGTATCATAGAAGAGCTGGGTGTCGGTGCTTTTGCCAACGCAGTGATCGCTTACGAGCCGGTCTGGGCGATTGGTACCGGGCTGACTGCGACGCCGCAACAGGCTCAAGATGTGCATAAAGCCATTCGTGAGCAGTTGGCGGCAGAGAATTCTGAAGTGGCACGAGGTGTGCGGCTTCTATACGGCGGCAGCGTGAAGGCGGCCAATGCGGTCGAACTGTTCGGCATGCCGGATATCGATGGGGGGCTCATTGGTGGAGCTTCCCTGAATGCAGATGAGTTCGGTGCGATCTGTCGCGCCGCGGGAAACTGAAAAAATGCTGGAAACAGTCGTAGTCGTTTTTCATCTGCTGGGTGCGTTGGGCGTAGTTGCTCTGGTTTTGCTGCAGCAGGGTAAAGGTGCGGACGCTGGCGCGTCTTTCGGAGCAGGTGCTTCAAATACTGTGTTCGGAAGCCAAGGTTCCTCTACCTTTCTTAGTAAGTTTACTGCTATACTTGCCGCCGGTTTCTTCATAACCAGCTTGGGGTTAGGTTACTTTGCTAAAGAGAAGGCTCATCAGCTGACTCAAGCAGGTTTGCCAAACCCGGCAGTATTGGAAGTTCCAAAGCAGCAACCGGCTTCTGATGATGTCCCGGTGCTTCAAGAGCAAAAGTCGGCTACCCCAGCGACTGACGTACCTCCAGCTCAAGAGCAGAAGTAAGAAGGGTTTCAAACGTAGTATTGCCGAGGTGGTGGAATTGGTAGACACGCAACCTTGAGGTGGTTGTGCCCATAGGGTGTAGGGGTTCGAGTCCCCTTCTCGGTACCAATTAGTCAGGAGAGCCCGCTGTTGCGGGCTTTCTTGCAGGTGGAAGGTTACATTGACCCTAAAAGGGATCGGTCGTATACTTCCGCCCCAGCTTTGTCGCGGGGTGGAGCAGTCTGGTAGCTCGTCGGGCTCATAACCCGAAGGTCGTCGGTTCAAATCCGGCCCCCGCAACCAGTTTAAGGAGCCCCTTTTAAGGGGCTTTTTGTTAGCTGGACACTTTCAACGCCGCTGTTCGACGGCGTTTCAAGGATGGGCGTTTCGCCCATTTTTTTATTTTGCATAGCATGCACATACATGCACGAGGGGGTTCAGGTGTCGAGCAAGCTAGAAGAGTTGCAGGCCTTGCTGGCCCCGGTGGTCGTGGCCCTAGGCTATGAATGCTGGGGTATTGAGTTTTCGGCTCAAGGTCGCCACTCAATGTTGCGCGTTTATATCGATAAGGAAGGCGGCGTACTGGTGGACGATTGCGCCATCGTCAGCCGTCAGATCAGCGGTGTGCTGGATGTTGAAGATCCGATCTCCGTTGAATACACCCTTGAAGTTTCCTCGCCAGGCATGGAACGCCCACTGTTCACTCTTGAGCAGTTTGCCAAATATGTCGGTGAACAAGTGAAGATCAAGCTGCGCTCGCCTTTTGAAGGTCGACGCAACTTTCAGGGCCTTCTGCGCGGTGTAGAAGAACAGGACGTCGTGGTGCAGGTAGATGACCATGAATTCCTGTTGCCGATCGATATGATCGACAAGGCCAACATTATTCCCAGTTTTGACTGAGACGCGGATCCCGCGGATCCAATGGCTTGCGAAAGGCGAGGCGTACGATGAGCAAAGAAGTACTGCTGGTTGTTGAGTCGGTATCCAATGAAAAGGGTGTACCGGCAAGCGTAATTTTTGAAGCGCTGGAGCTGGCTCTGGCCACTGCTACCAAAAAGCGTTTTGAAGACGAAGTTGATCTGCGTGTGGAAATCAACCGCCACACCGGTTCTTACGAAACTTTCCGTCGCTGGACGGTCGTCGAAGAGGATGATCTCGATGATCCGGCCATCGAAACCTGGCCGAGCAAGGTTGCTGAAACGCACCCTGGCGCCAAGGTTGGCGACGTCGTTGAAGAAAAGATCGAGTCCATCGAGTTCGGCCGCATCGCTGCACAGACTGCCAAGCAGGTCATCGTGCAGAAAGTTCGTGAAGCCGAGCGCGCTCAAGTGGTTGACGCTTATCGCGAGCGCCTGGGAGAAATCATCTCCGGCACCGTGAAAAAAGTGACCCGCGACAACGTGATCGTCGACCTGGGTAATAACGCTGAAGCGTTGCTGGCCCGTGAAGACATCATTTCTCGCGAAACCTTCCGGGTCGGCGTGCGTCTGCGTGCGCTGCTCAAGGAAATCCGCACCGAGAACCGCGGCCCTCAGCTGATCCTGTCGCGTACCGCGCCGGAAATGCTGATCGAACTGTTCCGTATCGAAGTGCCGGAAATCGCTGAAGGCCTGATCGAAGTCATGGCCGCATCCCGTGATCCGGGTTCGCGTGCCAAGATCGCTGTCCGCTCCAAGGACAAGCGCATCGATCCGCAAGGCGCGTGCATCGGTATGCGCGGTTCGCGCGTCCAGGCCGTGTCGGGCGAGTTGGGTGGCGAGCGTGTCGACATCGTCCTGTGGGACGACAACCCGGCCCAGTTCGTGATCAATGCCATGTCGCCGGCAGAAGTGGCGGCCATCATCGTTGACGAAGATGCCCATGCCATGGACATCGCTGTTGGCGCAGACAATCTGGCTCAGGCCATCGGTCGTGGTGGTCAGAACGTGCGTCTGGCGAGCCAGCTGACTGGCTGGACCCTGAACGTGATGACCGAATCGGACATCCAGGCTAAGCAACAAGCAGAAACCGGCGACATCCTGCGCAACTTCATCGACGAGCTGGAAGTCGACGAAGAGCTGGCTCAGGTGCTGGTAGACGAAGGCTTCACCAGCCTGGAAGAGATTGCCTACGTACCGTTGGAAGAAATGCTCAACATCGACGGCTTTGACGAAGACATCGTCAACGAGCTTCGCGCTCGTGCCAAGGATCGCTTGTTGACCAAAGCCATCGCTACTGAGGAAAAGCTGGCAGACGCCCATCCGGCCGAAGACCTGCTCTCGCTTGAGGGTATGGACAAGGATTTGGCGATGGAACTGGCGGTGCGCGGCGTAATTACCCGCGAAGACCTGGCCGAGCAGTCTATTGACGATCTGCTCGACATCGACGGCATTGACGATGATCGTGCCGGCAAGTTGATCATGGCCGCCCGAGCCCACTGGTTCGAGTAATTAGGCGCGGCCTGAGGAGAGAAGTGCATGACGCAAGTCACGGTGAAACAACTGGCCGATGAGGTCAAAACACCGGTAGAGCGCCTGTTGCAGCAGATGCGTGAGGCAGGTCTGCCGCACACCGCCGCCGAAGAAAATGTGACTGACAGTGAGAAGCAATCCCTGCTGACCCACTTGAAGAGCAGCCACAAGGCGAAAGTGGAAGAACCACGCAAGATCACGCTGCAGCGTAAAACCACCAGCACCCTGCGTGTGGCTGGCAGCAAAAGCATCAGCGTTGAAGTCCGCAAGAAGAAAGTTTTCGTACAGCGTAGCGCGGAAGAAATCGAAGCCGAGCGCAAGCGTGAACTGGATGAACGTCGCGCGGTAGAGAATGCTGCCCGTCAGAAGGCTGAAGAAGAAGCCCGTGTGCGCGCCGAAGAAGAAGCGCGTCGCCAGCCTGCTGCGCCGTCCGCTCCTGCTGAAGCCGTCGCTGCACCTGCGCCAGTGGCCGAACCAGTGCGCGAAGCTGCGCCGGTTGTGGCTGCTGCGCCAGCTGCCGACACTCGCAAGCGTGACGAACAGCGCCGTCCGGACAAGCCACGCGCCGACGACAACAATCGTCGTGGCGGTGGTGATGGCGAGCGCAAGAACGCTCCGCATCGCGCATCGGTCAAGGAAAAGGCGCCGGCTCCACGCGTGGCGCCACGTACTACCGACGAAGAAAGCGATGGCTTCCGTCGCGGCGGTCGCGGCAAGTCCAAGCTGAAAAAACGCAACGCTCACGGTTTCCAGAGCCCTACCGGCCCTGTCGTGCGTGAGGTGAAGATCGGCGAAACCATCACTGTTGGCGATCTCGCTCAGCAGATGTCGGTCAAGGCTGCCGAAATCATCAAGTTCATGTTCAAACTGGGTACTCCAGCGACCATCAACCAGGTGCTTGATCAGGAAACTGCTCAACTGGTAGCCGAAGAACTGGGCCACAAAGTGACCCTGGTCAGCGACACTGCCCTGGAAGACTCCCTGGCCGAGTCCCTGAAGTTCGAAGGTGAAGCGGTTCCGCGTGCGCCGGTCGTAACCGTAATGGGTCACGTTGACCACGGTAAGACCTCGCTGCTCGACTACATCCGTCGTGCCAAGGTAGCTGCTGGCGAAGCCGGCGGTATCACCCAGCACATCGGTGCATACCACGTTGAAACCGAACGCGGCATGGTCACCTTCCTCGACACCCCGGGTCACGCCGCGTTTACCGCAATGCGTGCTCGTGGTGCGAAGGCGACCGACATCGTGATCCTGGTGGTTGCGGCGGACGACGGCGTGATGCCACAAACCATCGAAGCTGTTCAGCATGCTCAGGCGGCTGGCGTTCCGCTGGTAGTCGCAGTGAACAAGATCGACAAGCCGGGCGCTGATCTCGATCGCATCCGCAGCGAGCTGTCGGTCCACGGTGTGACCTCCGAAGACTGGGGTGGCGACACTCCATTCGTTCCGGTCTCGGCGAAAATGGGTACCGGCGTCGACGAACTGCTTGAAGCGGTATTGCTGCAAGCCGAAGTTCTCGAGCTGACCGCCACTCCATCGGCTCCTGGCCGTGGTGTCGTGGTTGAATCGCGTCTGGACAAGGGCCGTGGCCCGGTAGCGACTGTTCTGGTTCAGGACGGTACGCTGCGTCAAGGCGACATGGTGCTGGTTGGCTCGAACTATGGTCGCGTGCGCGCCATGCTCGACGAGAACGGCAAGCCGATCAAGGAAGCGGGCCCGGCCATTCCGGTTGAGATCCTCGGCCTGGACGGTACGCCTGATGCGGGCGACGAGATGAGCGTGGTTGCCGACGAGAAGAAAGCCCGTGAAGTGGCTCTGTTCCGTCAAGGCAAGTTCCGCGAAGTCAAACTGGCTCGCGCTCACGCCGGCAAGCTGGAAAACATCTTCGAGAGCATGGGTCAGGAAGAGAAGAAGACGCTCAACATCGTCCTCAAATCCGACGTCCGTGGTTCGCTGGAAGCCTTGCAGGGCGCTCTGAACGGCCTGGGCAACGACGAAGTGCAAGTGCGCGTGGTCGGTGGCGGCGTCGGTGGTATCACCGAGTCCGATGCCAACCTGGCACTGGCTTCCAACGCTGTACTGTTCGGCTTCAACGTGCGTGCCGATGCCGGTGCACGGAAGATCGTCGAGCAGGAAGGTCTGGACATGCGTTACTACAACGTGATCTACGACATCATCGAAGACGTCAAGAAAGCCCTGACCGGTATGCTTGGCAGCGATGTTCGCGAGAACATCCTCGGTGTGGCCGAAGTCCGTGACGTGTTCCGTTCGCCGAAGTTTGGCGCGATCGCTGGTTGCATGGTGATTGAAGGTGTTGTGCACCGTAACCGTCCGATCCGTGTACTGCGTGAAGACATCGTGATCTTCGAAGGCGAGCTGGAATCCCTGCGCCGCTTCAAGGATGACGCTTCCGAAGTACGTGCCGGCATGGAATGCGGTATCGGCGTGAAGAGCTACAACGACGTCAAGGTCGGCGACAAGATCGAAGTCTTCGAGAAGGTTCAGGTTGCTCGCAGCCTCTGACTCGCGCACTTCAAGGGCCACGTCGGGCCGTCGCATGAAAATGCGCGGCACGGCGTCAGGACTCTAAACGCAACGCCCGGTCTGGCTTTTAGTCAGGCCGGGCGTTTGCCGCTTTCAGACCTTGCGGGTTTCACCGCGGGGCAGTAACAGGTAACAAAATCATGGCAAAAGAATACAGCCGTACCCAACGTATCGGCGATCAGATGCAGCGTGAGCTGGCCCAACTGATCCGTCGTGAAGTCAAAGATCCGCGTGTCGGCCTGGTCACCATTACCGCTGTAGATGTCAGCCGTGATGTTGGTCACGCGAAGATCTTCATCACCGTGATGGGGCAGGACAACGCCGAAGACATCGCGCAAAGCATCAAGGTGCTCAATGCTGCCGCCGGTTTCCTGCGCATGCAGCTGGCCCGTGAAATGAAGCTGCGCAGCGTGCCTCAATTGCATTTCCACTACGACGAAAGTGTCGCCCGTGGTGCGCACCTTTCCGCTCTGATCGAGCGCGCGGTGGCCGAAGACAGTCAGCACGAAACTGCTGCACCCGAAGACACCAAGGAGTAACTCGGTGGCTCAGGTCAAACGTATCCGTCGTAACGTCAGCGGCATCATCCTGCTCGACAAGCCGTTGGGGTTCACCTCCAATGCCGCGTTGCAGAAGGTTCGCTGGTTGCTCAACGCCGAGAAGGCCGGTCACACCGGCAGTCTCGATCCCCTGGCCACCGGCGTTCTGCCACTGTGCTTTGGCGAGGCGACCAAGTTCTCGCAATACCTGCTCGATTCCGACAAGGGTTACGAAACCCTGGCGCAACTGGGCAAGACCACCACCACGGCAGACGCCGAAGGCGAGGTTTTGCAGGAGCGTGCGGTGACCGTTGGTCAGGCCGACATTGAAGCGGTCCTGCCGAAATTTCGCGGTCAAATCAGCCAGATACCGCCGATGTACTCGGCTCTCAAGCGTGATGGCCAGCCGCTGTACAAGCTGGCCCGTGCAGGCGAAGTAGTGGAGCGCGAACCGCGTTCTGTTACTATTGCGCGCTTGGAATTGCTGGCCTTCGAAGGCGATACTGCGCGACTCGCGGTGGATTGCAGCAAGGGCACCTATATTCGCACTCTGGTGGAGGATATCGGTGAGCAACTCGGTTGTGGTGCGTACGTCGCTGAACTGCGTCGTACCCAGGCCGGGCCTTTCACCCTGGCGCAGACCGTGACCCTCGAAGAGCTGGAAGCGGTACATGCCGAAGGCGGCAACGAAGCGGTCGACCGCTTCCTGATGCCATCGGACAGCGGCCTGCAGGATTGGCCGTTGCTGCAGTTCTCGGAAGCGAGCGCGTTCTACTGGCTCAACGGCCAGCCGGTACGTGCCCCGGATGCTCCGAAGTTCGGCATGGTGCGGGTACAGGATCACAACGGTCGCTTCATCGGTATCGGTGAAGTGAGCGAAGACGGGCGTATCGCGCCGCGTCGACTGATTCGGTCAGAATGACCGGAAACCGGTCTGTGTAACAGCAGGCCGGCGAGTGTGGCTGTCAACAGGCACGGTCACTACTCATTTATAGATACAGGGATTTGTCCCTGGCCTGTTGAAACTGTTTTTTAAACAGTTTCCTGATAAAAGGATTGCCTCATGGCTCTCGACGTTCAAGAAAAAGCTCAAATCGTTGCCGACTACCAGCAAGCTGTTGGTGATACTGGTTCGCCAGAAGTGCAAGTTGCACTGCTGACCGCCAACATCAACAAACTGCAAGGTCACTTCAAGGCCAACGGTAAAGACCACCACTCCCGTCGTGGTCTGATCCGCATGGTTAACCAGCGTCGCAAGCTGCTGGACTACCTGAAAGGCAAGGACCTGAGCCGTTACAGCGCTCTGATCGCTCGCCTGGGTCTGCGTCGCTAATCAGCGATTGCGCTATGAGGTTGGTTGTCTGTCAGACGTCAGCGGGTTTCCGCCGGCGTCCGGCAGGCTCCCAGCCTCAAGTTTTATCTGAACTACCGTTTTACCCGGACAATCCGCGGGCCGATTCCCGACGTTGCCCAAGAATTTCGCAAGAAACCAGTTCCCCCAAGAGCCACAAAGAAGGTAGGACACCGTGAACCCGGTAATCAAAAAATTCCAGTTCGGTCAGTCGACCGTTACCCTCGAGACTGGCCGTATCGCCCGTCAGGCCTCCGGCGCAGTATTGGTCACCGTTGACGACGACGTCAGCGTATTGGTGACCGTAGTCGGTGCCAAGCAAGCTGATCCGGGCAAGGGCTTCTTCCCTCTGTCCGTTCACTACCAGGAAAAGACTTACGCTGCCGGTAAGATTCCTGGCGGTTTCTTCAAGCGTGAAGGCCGTCCTTCCGAGAAAGAAACCCTGACTTCCCGACTGATCGACCGTCCGATCCGTCCGCTGTTCCCTGAAGGTTTCATGAACGAAGTGCAGGTTGTCTGCACCGTCGTTTCCACCAGCAAGAAAACCGATCCGGACATCGCTGCGATGATCGGTACCTCGGCTGCCCTGGCGATCTCCGGCATTCCGTTCGACGGCCCGATCGGCGCCGCTCGCGTTGCTTTCCACGAAAGCACCGGCTACCTGCTGAACCCGACCTACGAGCAGCAAGCTGCTTCGAGCCTGGACATGGTCGTTGCCGGTACTTCGGACGCCGTGCTGATGGTTGAATCGGAAGCCAAAGAGCTGACCGAAGACCAGATGCTGGGCGCAGTACTGTTTGCTCACGACGAGTTCCAGGTCGTAATCAACGCCGTTAAAGAACTGGCTGCCGAAGCGGCCAAGCCAACCTGGACATGGGCACCTGCCCCAGAAGCCACCGAGCTGCTGGCCGCTATCCGTTCCGAGTTCGGCGAAGCGATCTCCCAGGCTTACACCATCACCATCAAGGCCGACCGTTACGCGCGTCTGGGCGAGCTGCGTGACCAGGTCGTCGCCAAGCTGTCCGGCGAAGAAGGCCAGCCTTCGGCTGCCGACGTCAAAGCTGCTTTCGGCGAAATCGAATACCGCACCGTTCGCGAAAACATCGTAAACGGCAAGCCACGTATCGACGGTCGCGACACCCGCACCGTACGCCCGCTGAACATCGAAGTCGGCGTTCTGCCGAAGACTCACGGTTCGGCACTGTTCACCCGTGGCGAAACCCAGGCTCTGGTCGTCGCGACGCTGGGCACTGCCCGTGACGCGCAGCTGCTGGACACTCTGGAAGGCGAGAAAAAAGACCCGTTCATGCTGCACTACAACTTCCCTCCGTTCTCGGTGGGCGAGTGTGGTCGCATGGGTGGCGCCGGTCGTCGTGAAATCGGTCACGGCCGTCTGGCCCGTCGCTCGGTTTCGGCCATGCTGCCAGCCGCTGACGTGTTCCCTTACACCATCCGTGTGGTTTCGGAAATCACCGAATCCAACGGTTCGAGCTCGATGGCTTCCGTTTGCGGCGCTTCCCTGGCCCTGATGGATGCTGGTGTTCCGATGAAGGCACCGGTTGCCGGTATCGCCATGGGTCTGGTTAAAGAAGGCGAGAAGTTCGCCGTCCTGACCGACATCCTGGGTGACGAAGACCACCTGGGCGACATGGACTTCAAGGTAGCCGGTACCGCCAAAGGTGTGACCGCGCTGCAGATGGACATCAAGATCAAGGGCATCACCGAAGAGATCATGGAAATCGCTCTGGGCCAAGCCCTGGAAGCGCGCCTGAACATCCTCGGCCAGATGAACCAGATCATCGGCCAGTCGCGTACCGAACTGTCGGCCAACGCTCCGACCATGATCGCGATGAAGATCGACACCGACAAGATCCGTGACGTTATCGGTAAAGGTGGCGCGACCATCCGTGCGATCTGCGAAGAAACCAAGGCTTCGATCGACATCGAAGACGACGGTTCGATCAAGATCTTCGGCGAAACCAAGGAAGCGGCTGAAGCAGCACGTCAGCGCGTTCTGGGTATCACCGCTGAGGCCGAGATCGGCAAGATCTACGTCGGCAAGGTTGAGCGCATCGTCGACTTCGGCGCATTCGTCAACATCCTGCCAGGCAAGGACGGTCTGGTTCACATCTCGATGCTGAGCGACGCTCGCGTAGAGAAAGTGACCGACATCCTGAAAGAAGGCCAGGAAGTGGAAGTGCTGGTACTGGACGTGGACAACCGCGGCCGTATCAAGCTGTCCATCAAAGACGTGGCAGCTGCCAAGGCTTCGGGCGTTTAATCACCCCGCAGCCCTAGCGCAATGAAAATGCCCCGCCGTGAAAACGGCGGGGCATTTTTTTGTCCGTGAAATATCGAGTCATTCGGCAAAGTTGCCGACCTGCAAGACCAGTGCTAGGTTTAGCCCACCGCCCGTGTAGCTCAGCCGGTAGAGCAGCGCACTCGTAACGCGAAGGTCGCAGGTTCGATTCCTGTCTCGGGCACCACCTCTCCGTTATCCTTTTAAACCGGCATTTATGTTCCACAGGTCAACTTTTTGTGGGAGAGATGTAAAGAGCCGTGTAATTCGTCATGCAAACGTCCTATATTCGGTGCCTGCATGAGCATCGCCCAGCAGTTTTCAGATGATCCCGAATGGTTCCGAAGGCCGGACAGTCCGCGTCAGAGAGATCCTTGATGATCCAGATCCATCCTCCATTCCCATGATCAGCGAGAACGCCATGACCGAATTAACTCAAGAGCAACGTCACGAAGAAGCGCTTAGAAAATACATCCTGGATGTTCCGGATCTGAAGGAAGAGATCAAGGACCTGAGTCCCGATGAACAGAAGGACCAGATCCAGTGGGCGTTCGAAGACGAAGCCGAAGCCCAGGGTCTGCAGCCTTGGGAGTTGACCCTCAAGTACACCAGTACGCCTGAGGAGTTCGATGCCAAGCGCCTGGAACTGCACAAGGAGGCGGCCGAAGTATTGGGTGTCGATTGGGAAGAGTACTGCGAGATGAACAATCTGGTGGTCTGAAACAAAAACGCCAGCCTCGAAACGGCTGGCGTTTTTTATTGCCCGACTGCCTCAGATGCTCAGGCGCATCGACAGGTCCACGGCCTTCACATCCTTGGTCATCGCGCCGATCGAGATGTAATCCACCCCGGTCTGTGCGATCGGCAGCAACGTGCTTTCGTTGATGCCGCCACTGGCTTCCAGTTTTGCCTTGCCAGCGTTCAGGCGCACGGCTTCGCGCATGTCATCGAGGCTCAATTCGTCGAGCATGATGATGTCGGCACCGGCGGCCAGCGCTTCTTTCAGTTCCTCCAGACTTTCCACTTCGATTTCCACCGGTTTGCCCGGTGCAATCTTGTGCGCGGCGGCAATGGCCTGCGGGATGCCACCGCTGGCGGCGATGTGGTTTTCCTTGATCAGGAACGCATCGTAGAGGCCGATGCGGTGGTTGTGGCAGCCACCGCAGGTGACCGCGTATTTCTGCGCCAGACGCAGGCCCGGCAGGGTCTTGCGCGTGTCGAGCAGTTTCACTGACGTCTCGGCGACGAAGTCCGCCAGGTACTGCGCGCGGGTCGCCACGCCCGACAGCAATTGCAGGAAGTTCAGCGCGCTGCGCTCACCGGTCAGCAGCGAGCGTGCAGGGCCTTCCAGATGAAACAGCGGCTGATTTGGCGAAACCCGTTCCCCATCGCGCACCTGCCAATGCACCGCCACCCGGGGATCGAGCTGGCGGAACACTGCATCGACCCAGGCCGTGCCACTGATGACGGCGGCGTCGCGGGTGATGATAGTGGCTTTGGCCAGGCGTTCGGCCGGGATCAGTTGCGCGGTGATGTCGCCGCTGCCGATGTCTTCGAGCAACGCACGGCGCACGTTGGCTTCGATTTCGGCGGTCAAATCGGCGAGACGTAGATTCGGCATAACGGGCTCCACAAACTAAGTGGCCCGATTATAGGGGCATGGCGTCGGCCAACCCAAGGCGAGAACGGCGACGCAGCGCTGCATCCGGTCGATTTTGTTGAGCAAACCGGATTTCGGCGTGGTCACTGCAAGGTGTCGGCGTATAGGGGAAACCCTGACGGCTCTGGCGCCGGGGACATCTTTTGCAAGATAATCCGCCTTGCATTTGACGCCATGACTTTGACGTCGGCGAATCACCGTTTCAGGAGGCTTGGATGCACAACGACGGGAATGTAGTGCCTCTGCACAAGGCCACTACCGATCAGGCGACTCACTCGCCGCTCGCCCGCCTGCCTGTGATTCTGCTTCAGGTTCGTGACAAGGCTGCCCAGCGCCTGCGCAACGGTTTGCAGGAGTTGTTCGATAACGCCGACGACACCCTGTTCGAAATGGCCGACCGGGCACGTAATGACGTCGAACAGAACATCTTTTTCGAGGCCATGCGTGACCTGCGCCTCAAGCGCAAGCACATCGAGCGCGGTTTTCTCGAGCAGTTCTTCGAAGCCTTTATCGGCCTCACTCAATTCGATCCCGCGCCTACCGTCCTTTCTCACGCCTTGCAGCATGAGGAAACCACCCTGCGCACCGATGACATGGAGCGTAAAGTCGCGGTGGAGACCATGGTCGGCCGCGTACTGAATCGCGACGGTTTCGCCCTCGACCAACTGACTGCGCGATTCAATGCGCTGTTGGGCAAGACTCTGGACGACCAATACAACCCTCTGGGTCCGGCGATGCTTTGCGAATACTTCCTGCAAGCCGGGCGCAATCTGGGGGTGGAGATCAAGGTCAAACTGATCCTGCTCAAACTGTTCGAGCGCTATGTGCTGGCCGACACAGATCAACTTTACGCCGAAGCCAACCAACTGCTGAGCGCCACGGGCGTGTTGCCCGAGCTCAAACCGGCACCGGCCCGTCGCGCCATCGATCAGGCTGTGGCCAGCGTGCGGAGCGAATTCGAAGGCATCGACAAAACCCAGGCCGATGCGGGCGTGCAGGAGGTCTTCACCGCGTTGCAGGAGTTGCTGCTGCACGTGCGCGGCACGGTTGCGCCGACCCTGGAACCCAGCGCTCCCGCCCAGCCGATTTCCACTCGGGACCTGCTGCGCCTGCTCTCGCACTTGCAGCAATACGTGCCGGCGCTGGCGGTGCAGGACGATTTCGATCTGCGCCATCAGCTCGAACAGTTGCTGACCCGGGTTAGCGTGCGCAGCGGCAAATCACGAATTGTCGGCGGGGCTGACGAAGACGTGATCAATCTGGTGGCCATGGTCTTCGACTGCATCCTCGATGATCGCAATCTGCCGGATTCGCTCAAGGCGTTGATCGCGCGGTTGCAGATCCCGATGTTGAAGGTCGCGGTGATCGACAAAAGCTTCTTCAGCCGCAGCAGCCACCCGGCCCGCCGCTTGCTCAATGAAATCGCCGAAGCGGCGATGGGCTGGGGGGAGTGCGACGGTAATGCGCGCGACAGCCTGTACCTGCGCATCGAACAAGTGGTGCAGCGCCTGCTGACGGATTTTGTCGATGACCCGGCGATTTTTTCCGAGTTGCTGGCAGACTTCCTCGCGTTCACCAGTGACGAACGCCGTCGCAGCGAACTGCTTGAACAGCGTTTACGCGATGCCGAAGAGGGCCGGGCGAAAACCGAACTGGCCCGCCGGCGGGTCGAGCAGGCGCTGAATCAGGCGTTGCTGGGCAAAGTCTTGCCACCGTCGGTGGTGACATTCGTGCAGGACGCCTGGAGCAAAGTGTTGCTGCTGACCTGCCTCAAGCACGGCGATCAGTCCGCCGAATGGCACGCCGACGTGCAGACCATGGAGCAATTGATCTGGAGCGTGCAGCGCCACGACGACGCCAAAGCGGGTCTGCGCCTGCTGGCGCTGGTGCCGGGGTTGCTCAAGTCATTGCGCGACGGCCTGAGCACTTCGGCCTTCGATCCGTTTGCCACCAGCGGCTTTTTCAGCGAACTGGAAGCGCTGCATGTACGCCTGCTCGATCCGTCCAGCGAACCGGATCAGACCACACTGCCGGAAATGATCGAAGTATCGCAGACGATTGTCTTGCAGATGGCCGACGACGGCCTGCAGCCACGCACGCCGGCGCGTTTGCCGGCAGACGATGCAGGTTTGCGCCAGGTCGATCAGCTGCGCCTGGGCAGTTGGGTGGCGTTCGAGGAAGATGAAGAACACACCCTGCGCTGCAAACTGGCGGCGATCATCGAAGCCACCGGCAAATACGTGTTTGTGGACCGTACCGGGATGAAAGTGCTGGAGCGCGATCGCACGGAACTGGCCCTGGCGTTTCGTCGCGGCGCGGTGCGGGCGCTGGATGACACCTTGCTGTTCGACCGGGCGCTGGAATCGGTGCTCGGCAATCTGCGGCGGCTCAATCGCGGCAAGTGATCGCGCGCCGGGGCCCGATCACGGCATACTGGTCGCCAACACAGTCGGCGTTGAAGGAATCGGTATGCAGTTGGATCCCGCAAGCGGGTGGTGTCACGGGGTGCAGGTCTGCCCTTCGCCCAACTTCAATGAACGCCCGGCGGGCGAAGTCTCCCTGTTGGTCATCCACAACATCAGCCTGCCACCGGCGCAGTTCGCCACCGGCAAGGTGCAGGAATTTTTCCAGAATCGTCTGGATGTCACGGAACATCCCTACTTTGCCGGGATCGCCGACCTGCGTGTATCTGCGCATTTTCTGATCGAACGTGACGGCAAGGTCACCCAGTTTGTCTCCTGTCTTGAGCGTGCCTGGCATGCCGGTGTTTCGGTGTTCGAAGGACGCGAAACCTGTAACGATTTTTCACTGGGCATCGAGCTGGAAGGTACCGATGATCTGCCGTTCACCGATGCGCAGTACCAGGCGTTGACCGTGCTGACCCGGCAGATACAGGCGGCGTTCCCGGCGATTACTGTCGAGCGCATCTGCGGGCACAGCGACATCGCCCCCGGACGCAAGACCGACCCCGGACCCGCATTCGACTGGGCACGCTACCGCGCCGCCCTGGCACAAGAGGAAGGACAATGAGTTTTCTGGTGTTACTGCTGGCGGTCTGGATCGAGAAGTTCTCGGCCCTGCGCCAACGGGTTCAACGCGATGGCGGATGGATCCGCGAACTGCACAAGCTTGAAAGCGGCGGGCTGGCCAGACAGCCGTGGCTGGTGCTGACCGTCCTGGTGCTGTTGCCGGTGGCGCTGCTGGGGTTGCTGCTGGTGGTGCTGGACCCGGTGGCCTACGGTCTGCTGGCCTTGCCGGTGCATTTGCTGGTGGTGATTTACAGCCTGGGGCGCGGAGATCTGCTCGGCGAACTGGGGCCGTTTCGCGACGCCTGGCGTCGTGAGGATCTGCAGGCCGCCGCCCATGTGGCCAAGCGTGATCTGAACATCTGCGCCGAAAGCGGCGAACAATTGCTGGAGCAAGTGCAACAGCATCTGTTGTGGCAGGCCTATCAGAGTTTCTTCGCGGTGATTTTCTGGTACTTCCTGCTCGGTCCGGTCGCGGCACTGAGCTATCGCTTGCTGGCGCTGGCGGAAGAAAACGCCCTAAACCCGGCGGTAGCCGAACGGGCCGGGCAACTGCGTCACGCCTTCGACTGGGTGCCGGTGCGCCTGTTGGCGGCGAGTCTTGCTCTGGTCGGCAATTTCGTCGCGGTCAGCCGGGTGATGCTGCACGAATTGCTGAACTGGAACATCAGCGCCGCCCAGCTCATCAACAAGGTCGGGCTGGTTGCCGGGGAAATTCCGCCGGCCGCCGTCGGCCCCGAAGGCATCAACACCCTCGACTGTCTGTGGGAACTGCTGCTGCGGGCCGCGGTGCTGTGGTATGCCTGCTTTGCTCTGTGGACGGTACTCGCGTAAGCCGTTACTGCGACGAGGGGGGGCAATCCCCCTCGTTAACCTTAAGTTACAAAACCTCCCTTCGATTTGAGCTATACAGAGATAGCGCCCGATAGTGGCTATCTGCTGTCGCCCCGCGCCTGCCAATAAAAACAAGAAAAACCAAGGGAGACTTCCAGTGAAGAGCTTGCTCTATCCCGCCGTCTCGCTGATGAACCGCTTGAGCTTCGGCATGAAGTTCAGCCTGATCAGCGTGCTGTTCCTGGTGCCAATGCTGGTGACCAACTTCTATCTGGTGCGCGATTCCTATCGCGAATTCCAGGGCACCCGGGTTGAGCTGCAGAGCCTCGACCTGCTGGGCAGCAGCCTGACGCTGCGTCGGGATCTGGAAACCCTCAACAATCTGGTGCAGATCAACGTCACCCTCGGCCAGTCCGGCAAGGCCGGTAATGTCGAGGCGCAGGTCACCAGTCTTGAGCAAAACGTCCTGGCACGCCTGCAAGGGTTGACGCCCATGACCGAGGATCCGGAGCAGATCAAGTTCTTCGAGACCAAGCGCGATGAAATGATCGCTGCGTTCAAGAACCAGCAAGCGGAAAACTCCCTGCAAAGCAAAAGTGCGCTGATCGGCAAATTGCTGGGCAATGCGCAGATTTTCAGCCAGATCGTGGCCAGTCAGGCCGGTTTGAGCCGTGACAACCAGAGCGACATTCGCCAGCTCAGCGAGCTGGTCACCGCGATCACGCCGGCCGTTACCCAGGCCTTGGGCGAAGGTCGGGCGATGGGCTCATATTCCTTGGGCCAGGGCTTTCTCAACAGCTCGTCGAGCACCCGCTTCGACGAGCTGCTGGTGCAGATCGAAAAACTGCAGGCCGAGTACGGTCTGAAATTGCAGGACGCGCTGGGTTCGAGCAAAGCCGCCCGAGATTCTCTGAGCGCGCCGGCCGATGCCAGCAAGGCGTCGCTGAAACAGGCCGGCACACTGATCGAAGAGCAAGTGGTGATGGCCGAAACGCTCGACGCCCCGTGGCAGGGGTTTTATGACCAGGTCACCGGGCTGATGGACCAGACCTATCAGCTCAACGACGCCACCCTGAAATTCCTCGACACCCAATTGCAGCAGCGCCTGGGGCAAAACCGCACGCACATGGTGCTGCAAGCCGTGGCGTTGTCGGTGGTGTTCGTGCTGATTTTCTATCTCTACGGCGGCTTCTACGCCTCCACCCGCGCCACCCTGAAAAACCTCGGTGCCATGATGGACAAAGTGGCGGCGGGCGACATGACGGTGAATTTCCGCGCCAACAGCCGCGATGAACTCGGCGAGTTGGGCGAGGTGTTCAACGGTACGGTGCGCAAAATCCATGACCTGATCGAACGGGTCGGCCACACCGTTGGCGAGGTCGAGCGACAGGCGGGGCAAGTGGAAAATGTTTCGGCGCAAAGCAATCAGGCGGTCGCCGGGCAACGTACGCAAATCGAGCAAGTGGCTACCGCAATGAACCAGATGTCGGCGACATCGCTGGAGGTGGCACGCAGTGCCGCGGCAGCGGTCAGCAGCGCCCACAGCGTAAACGACGAAACCATCAGTGGTCGCGGCTTGGTGGAGTCGCAGCAAGGCAGCATCGCGGCACTGGCGAGCGAAATCGATCAGTCGGTGCTGGTGATCAACCAGTTGGCCAGCGACAGCCAGTCGATCAGTCGCGTTCTGGAAGTGATCAAGAGCATCGCCGAACAGACCAACCTGCTGGCGCTCAACGCCGCGATCGAGGCTGCGCGGGCCGGTGAGCAGGGGCGCGGTTTTGCCGTGGTCGCTGACGAAGTCCGCACGCTGGCCAAACGCACTCAGCAATCGACCGAAGAAATCGAGCAGATGATCGCCAAACTCCATGGCGGCGTCGGCGCGGCGGTGAAGGCCATGGGCGTCAGCCATCAGATGGCCAACGGCACGGTGGGGCAGTCGGAAAAAGTCCAGCAGGCGCTGGAAAACATCCTCGGCGCTGTCGGCATGATCGTCGACCAGAACCAGCAGATCGCCGCCGCCGTCGAGCAGCAGACCGCCGTGGCCCATGACATTGACCAGAACATCGTCGAGATCAACCGTGCCGGCGAGCGCACCGCAGAAGGCGCGCATCAGACTGAAGATGCCAGCCGTGCGTTGTCGGCGCAGGTGGTCGAGTTGAAGCAATTGATCAGCGCGTTCCGGGTTTGAATCGACCTGCCTCCTCTGAGGCAGGTTTTTTCGGAATGGCTTGTAGTACTTGTTTGCTTACATCGGTAAGACAAATCCTGTTTTCCTCCGGGCGCTGGTTTTTCGTCTTCAATGAACCAAGCTCTGTTCTTTGACCACTTGGAGGAGATGCACATGTCTGTCGCAACCCTGGGCGTCCAGGGCCGCTGCGCCCACTGCCAGACCACGCTGGTGCTCAAACCCTGGCAACTGAATGCCATATCCATCCACGAACCATTCACCTGTGCGCATTGCCAGAAAAACCTGGAGCTGCGCTGCCCGAAGCAGATCAAACGCTTGCGTTCGCTCGATTCACTTGGCCTGCTGCGCGCCAGTGCGCTCGTGACCGTGTGCACCGCGCTGCTGGTGGCCCTGGTGATGGAATGGGTAGGGCTGCTCAGCGTCACCGAGCAGTTGAACGCGTCGCTGATCACGATTTTCGTGTACTTCGCGGTGATTCGTTACGCCCGGCGGCGTCAGCACCTGACCCTGATTCTCGACGCGGCCAAGGCCCACGCCGACTGACTACCAGCCGAACACGTCGCAGCTGTTGGCGGTACTGGCGGCGGCGAGTTGTGGCGCACTGGTGTTCATCAATGCGGCCAGTGAGTCGCAGATTGCCGGCAGGTGCGCCGGCGTATTGCGAATGCCGGGGTACATGGCAGGCGCCATGTCCGGGGAGTCGGTTTCCAGCACCACCGAGTCCAGCGGCAAGTCGGCCAGCACCCGGTGCATGCGCAATGCCTGCGGCCAGGTCGGTGCACCGCCGAGGCCGAGTTTGAAACCGAGCTTGATGTATTCCCGCGCCTCTTCACGACTGCCGGCGAAGGCGTGGATGATCCCGGCGCGCTTGAGCTTGAAGCGCTTGAGCGTGGCAATCACTGCCGCATGGCTGCGCCGTACGTGGATCAATGCCGGCAGTTCGAAATCCGCCGCCAGTTGCAACTGTGCCTCGAACAACGCCTGCTGGCGTTCGCGGTCGAGGGTTTCGATGAAATAATCCAGGCCGATTTCGCCGACTGCGCACAGCTGCCGATGACCTTTTAGCCGAGTCAGCCAGTCGCCCAGTGCCAGCAAATCTTCAGGCCGGTGCTGATCGAGATAGACCGGGTGCAATCCGAACGCCGCGTACAGATCGGCATCGCTTTGCACCAGGTCCCACACCCGCTGCCAATTCCCCTCGTAAACCCCGAGCACCACCATTCGCCGCACCCCGAGGGCGCGGCTTTCGTTCAGCAGCGCCGCGCGGTCGGCGTCGAAGTCGGGGAAGTCCAGATGGGTGTGGCTGTCGATCAGCTCCACGGCTCAGTCCCGGTTAATACGCTGCTTGAAGGTACGGGCGATGGCCTGCACGCCGGGCTGGTAATCCGATTGCTCGACCGCCGCCAGTGCCAGTTCCAGTGCCTTGTCGGCGATCAACTGGTGCTGCTGGGCCATGGCGTTGACCGGCAGCGGCAGGAAGTCCAGCAACTGGGTGTCGCCAAACGTGCCCAGGCGCAGCGGGCGGGATTTGAGCGGGAAGTCGTGCAGCGCGTCGAACACGCCTTGCAGCAGAACGTAGGAGGTGGTCACCAGCGCATCCGGCAAATGCCCGAGGCGTTGCAGGAGTTCTTCCATCAACTGCTTGCCGCACTCGCGGCTGAAAGACTCGGCGTGCTCGACCAGCACTTCGCCCTTGAACCCGGCCAAGGCTTGCTTGAACCCGGCCGCACGTTCCTGGCTGATGCTCAGTTCCGGACGGGCACCCAACAGCACGATCTGTTTCGGCTGCGGGTCGAGCAGGCTTTCGGTCAGGTGCAGGCTGGCTTCGCGGTCATCGCTGACCACCGAGCAGAAGTGTTCGGCATCCATCACCCGGTCAATGGCAATGATCGGCAAACCCTTGGCCTGCAACTGGCGATAACTGTCGTCACCGGCCGGCAGGCAACTGGCGACGATCAACGCATCGCAGCGCCGGGCGCGGAACAGTTGCAGCAGTTGCCGCTCGCTGTCCGGCGCATCGTCGGAGCTGGCGATCAACAATTGATAGCCGCGAGCCCGGGCGCCTTGCTCCAGCAGTTTGGCGATCCGCGCGTAACTGGGGTTTTCCAGATCCGGCAGGATAAAACCCAGGGTCCGGGTGTGCCGACTGCGCAGCCCGGCCGCCTGTGGATTGGGGGTAAAGCCGTGCAGATCGACCACCGCCCGCACGCGCTCGACGGTGGCGTTGCTGATGCGTTGCTGTTCGGCCTTGCCGTTGATGACGTAGCTGGCGGTGGTCACGGACACTCCGGCCAACCGCGCGATATCACTGAGTTTCAACCCGGGATTTCCTTGTTTTTTCGAGCTTGCCGCGACATTTTCGCCAATCCTACCCGATTCAGGCAGGCGACTATTGTCGCAGCGCATCCGACAAGTTGGACTTCAAGGATGGGACATTATCGAGTAACGTGCCGATCAATCTAGATTAAACGTTTCAGCAAGCGTATTTTCTACGTTTTAGACGCCTTTGGCCGGTTCTGCCGTGAAACCGCCAAAACTGCCTCCTGAAAAGGATGGCCTACAGCGCCTAAGCTGCAACCATTCAAAACAATACCTGGCATTGAACAGTGCCAAAAAGGAGATCGCATGCTCGAGCTCACTGTAGAGCAGATATCCATGGGCCAGTCGGCTGTGGATAAACCCGCCGCTTTGCAATTGCTGGCCAGTCATCTGGTCGCCGATGGACTTGTTGCCGACGGATACCTTGCCGGGCTGCAGGCCCGGGAGGCTCAGGGCTCGACCTTCCTCGGCCAAGGCATTGCGATCCCCCACGGCACGCCCGAAACCCGCGATCAGGTGTTCGCCACCGGCGTACGCCTGATGCAGTTTCCCGACGGCGTGGATTGGGGCGACGGCCAGATCGTTTATCTGGCCATCGGCATCGCCGCCAAATCCGACGAACACCTGCGCCTGCTGCAATTGCTGACCCGCGCCCTCGGCGAGACCGATCTTGGTCAGGCCCTGCGTCGTGCGAGTTCGCCGGAAGCACTGCTGAAACTGCTGCAAGGTGCGCCGCAAGAGCTGGCGCTGGATGCGCAGATGATCGGCCTCGGGGTCTCCGCCGACGATTTCGAAGAACTGGTCTGGCGCGGGGCGCGTCTGCTGCGCCAGGCCGATTGCGTGAGCAACGGTTTCGCCGGTGTGTTGCAGCAAGTTGAAGCGCTGCCGCTGGGCGATGGCCTGTGGTGGCTGCACAGCGAGCAGACCGTGAAGCGTCCGGGCCTGGCCTTCGTCACGCCGGACAAACCGATGCGCTACCTCGGCCAGCCCCTCAGCGGGCTGTTCTGTCTGGCCAGCCTGGGTGAAGCGCATCAGGCGTTGCTTGAGCGTTTGTGCGCGTTGCTGATCGAAGGTCGCGGCCATGAACTGGGCCGCGCCACCAGCAGCCGCAAAGTCCTCGAAGTGCTTGGTGGTGAGTTGCCGGCCGACTGGCCGAGCGCGCGAATTGCGCTGGCCAACGCCCATGGCCTGCACGCGCGACCGGCGAAAATCCTCGCGCAACTGGCGAAAAGTTTTGACGGTGAAATCCGTGTGCGCATTGTCGACGGTCGGGACAGCGCCGTGTCGGTGAAGAGCCTGAGCAAACTGCTGAGCCTCGGCGCCCGTCGCGGTCAGGTACTGGAAATCATTGCCGAACCGAGCATCGCTGCCGATGCGCTGCCGGCCTTGCTGAGCGCTATTGAAGAAGGCCTCGGTGAAGAAGTCGAACCGTTGCCTGCAGTCAGTCAACAGCGCGAAGTGATTACGGACATTGCAGAAGTCCTGAGCGCCCCGGCCTCCGGCAGCCTGCTGCAAGCGATCCCCGCTGCCCCCGGCATCGCCATCGGCCCGGCGCACATTCAGGTCCAGCAAACCATCGATTACCCCTTGCGCGGCGAGTCCGCCGCTATCGAACGCGAGCGTCTAAAGCATGCGCTGGTCGACGTGCGCCAGGACATTCAGGGCCTGATCGAACGCAGCAAGGCCAAGGCGATCCGCGAGATTTTCATCACCCACCAGGAAATGCTCGACGACCCGGAACTCACCGACGAAGTCGACACCCGCCTCAAGCAGGGCGAAAGCGCCGAAGCAGCCTGGATGGCTGTGATCGAAGCTGCCGCTAAACAACAGGAAGCGTTGCAGGACGCGTTGCTCGCCGAACGCGCCGCCGACCTGCGCGACATCGGTCGTCGGGTGCTGGCGCAACTGTGTGGCGTGCAGACGCCCGCCGAGCCGGAGCAACCGTACATTCTGGTGATGGATGAGGTCGGCCCGTCCGACGTGGCGCGTCTGGATCCGGCGCGGGTCGCGGGGATTCTCACCGCCCGTGGTGGCGCCACCGCTCACAGCGCCATCGTGGCTCGCGCGCTGGGCATTCCGGCGCTGGTCGGCGCGGGTGCTGCAGTGTTGCTGCTGAAGCCGGGCACGCCGTTGCTGCTCGACGGCCAGCGCGGTCGCCTGCACGTCGATGCGGATGCCGTGACCCTGCAACGCGCCAGCGAAGAACGCGACACCCGCGAACAACGCCTGAAAGCCGCCGCCGAACAACGCCACCAACCGGCGCACACCAGCGACGGTCACGCCGTTGAAGTGTTCGCCAACATCGGCGAAAGCGCCGGTGTGATCAGCGCGGTGGAGCAAGGCGCCGAAGGCATCGGCCTGCTGCGCACCGAGCTGATTTTCATGGCTCATCCACAGGCGCCGGACGAGGCGACTCAGGAAGCCGAATACCGCCGCGTCCTCGATGGCCTTGCCGGTCGGCCGCTGGTGGTGCGCACCCTCGATGTCGGCGGCGACAAACCGCTGCCGTACTGGCCGATCGCCAAGGAAGAAAACCCGTTCCTCGGCGTGCGCGGGATTCGCCTGACCTTGCAGCGTCCGCAGATCATGGAAGCGCAGTTGCGCGCCTTGCTGCGTTCGGCAGACAACCGTCCGTTGCGGATCATGTTCCCGATGGTCGGCAGCGTCGAAGAGTGGCGCCAGGCCCGCGACATGACCGAACGCCTGCGTCTGGAAATTCCGGTTGCCGACCTGCAACTCGGAATCATGATCGAAGTGCCGTCCGCCGCGTTGCTGGCGCCGGTGCTGGCCAAAGAAGTCGACTTCTTCAGCGTCGGCACCAACGACCTGACCCAGTACACGCTGGCAATCGACCGTGGTCATCCGACCCTGTCCGCCCAGGCTGACGGTCTGCATCCGGCGGTACTGCAACTGATCGACATCACCGTGCGCGCGGCCCATGCCCATGGCAAATGGGTCGGTGTGTGCGGCGAGCTGGCGGCGGATCCGCTGGCGGTACCGGTGCTGGTCGGCCTCGGTGTGGATGAACTGAGCGTCTCCGGGCGCAGCATCGCCGAGGTCAAGGCACGCATCCGCGAACTCAGCCTGACCCAGGCACAAACTCTTGCTCAACAAGCCCTGGCCGTGGGCAGCGCCAACGAAGTGCGCGCATTAGTGGAGGCCCTGTAATGGCCAAGATTCTTACCCTGACCCTCAACCCGGCGCTGGACCTCACGGTGCAGTTGCCAAGCCTTGAGGCCGGTCAGGTCAACCGCAGCGACGCGATGCACACCCACGCCGCCGGCAAGGGCGTCAACGTCGCGCAAGTGCTGGCCGACCTCGGTCATCAACTGACGGTCAGCGGCTTTCTCGGCGAGGACAATCTGCAAGCATTCGAAAACCTGTTCGCCAGGCGCGGTTTCACCGATGCGTTTATCCGGGTGCCCGGCGAGACCCGCAGCAACATCAAGGTCGCGGAACAGGACGGCCGCATCACTGACATCAACGGCCCGGGCCCGGTGGTCGGCGTGGTGGCGCAACAGGCATTGCTGGATCGTCTGGTGCAGATCGCGCCGGGGCATGACGCGGTGGTGGTGGCCGGTAGTCTGCCGCGCGGCGTCAGTGCGCAGTGGTTGCGCGAACTGGTGGAGCGCTTGAAGGCGTTGGGCCTGAAAGTCGCCCTGGACACCAGCGGCGAAGCTTTGCGCGAGGCGCTCAAGGCCGGTCCGTGGCTGATCAAACCGAATACCGAAGAGCTGGCCGATGCGCTGGGCTGTGAGGTGGTGTCCCGCGCGTCTCAGGCCGAGGCAGCCAATCGGCTGCATGCTCAGGGTATCGAGCATGTGGTGATTTCCCACGGCGCCGAAGGTGTGAACTGGTTCAGTGTCGGCTCGGCGCTGCATGCGACGCCGCCGAAGGTCAGCGTCGCCAGCACGGTCGGTGCCGGTGATTCGTTGCTGGCGGGCATGCTTCACGGTCTGCTCAGCGCCGACACGCCGGAACAAACCCTGCGCACGGCCACCGCCATTGCGGCGCAGGCGGTGACCCAGATCGGTTTCGGTATTCACGATGCTGCGCAACTGACGCAGCTCGAACAGGGCGTGCGCGTGCGCCCCCTGACAGAACAATAAGAGGGTTTGTCATGAAATTAGCCATTGTCACGGCCTGCCCGAACGGCATGGTCACCAGTGTGCTGTGCGCCCGGTTGCTGGATGCCGCGGCCCAGCGTCAGGGCTGGAGCACCAGCGTCGAAGTGGTGGATGCGGCGCACCCGGAACGTGAGTTGTCGGCGGCCACCATCGAGGCCGCCGAGTGGGTGTTGCTGGTGGCCACCGGACCTGTGGACATGACCCGGTTCATCGGCAAGAAAGTCTTTCGGATCGCGCCGGCGCAAGCCCTGCAGGATGTCGAAGGCGTGCTGCGGCGCGGCGCCGTCGAGGCCGAGGTTTACGTCGCTGCCGAAACGCCGCCCGTGGTTGCCAGCGCCCAAGCGCCGCGCCTGGTCGCTGTCACTGCATGCCCGACCGGCGTCGCCCACACCTTCATGGCCGCCGAAGCCTTGCAGCAAGCCGCCAAGCGTCTGGGCTACGACCTGCAAGTCGAAACCCAGGGCTCGGTCGGCGCGCGAAACCCGCTGAGCGCAGCGGCGATTGCCGAGGCTGACGTGGTGCTGCTGGCGGCGGACATCGAGGTCGCCACCGAGCGTTTCGCCGGCAAGAAAATCTACCGCTGCGGCACCGGGATTGCGTTGAAGCAGTCCGAAGCCACGCTGAAAAAAGCGTTGGCCGAAGGCAAGCAGGAAAGTGCTGCGAGCGACGGCAAAGCGCCGGCCAAACAGGAGAAAAGTGGCGTCTACAAACACCTGCTGACCGGCGTGTCGTTCATGCTGCCGATGGTGGTGGCAGGCGGTCTGATGATCGCTTTGTCGTTCGTGTTCGGCATCACCGCCTTCAAGGAAGAAGGCACGCTGGCGGCGGCGCTGATGCAGATCGGTGGCGAGACCGCGTTCAAATTGATGGTGCCGCTGCTGGCCGGTTACATCGCCTGGTCGATTGCCGACCGTCCCGGACTCGCGCCGGGGATGATCGGCGGTTTGCTGGCGAGCACCCTGGGCGCCGGTTTCATCGGCGGGATCGCTGCCGGGTTTATCGCGGGCTACGCGGCCAAGGCGATCAGTCGCTATGTGGCGTTGCCGCAAAGTCTGGAAGCGCTGAAACCGATTCTGATCATCCCGTTGTTCGCCAGCCTGTTCACCGGGCTGGTGATGATTTACGTGGTCGGCAAACCGGTGGCCGGGATGCTCGCGGCGCTGACGCATTTCCTCGACAGCATGGGCACCACCAACGCGATCCTGCTCGGTGTGTTGCTGGGCGGCATGATGTGCGTCGACCTCGGCGGGCCGATCAACAAGGCTGCTTACGCGTTCTCGGTGGGGCTGCTGGCCTCGCAGAGTTATGCACCGATGGCCGCGACCATGGCCGCCGGCATGGTGCCGCCGATCGGTCTGGGCATCGCCACGTTCATCGCCCGACGCAAGTTCGCCCAGACTGAACGCGAGGCCGGTAAAGCGGCGCTGGTGCTCGGGTTGTGCTTCATTTCCGAAGGGGCGATTCCGTTTGCCGCGAAAGACCCGTTGCGGGTGATTCCGGCAAGCATTGCCGGCGGTGCGCTGACCGGTGCGCTGTCGATGTACTTCGGCTGCAAGCTGATGGCGCCCCACGGTGGACTGTTCGTGCTGGCGATTCCGAATGCGATCAACCATGCGCTGCTGTACCTGCTGGCGATTGTCGCGGGCAGTCTGCTGACGGCGGTGGTGTATGCGCTGGTCAAGCGGCCGGAGGCTGTGGAACTTGCGCTGGAGCCCGCGAAGGCCTGAGGTGTCACACCCCTTTCATCTAGCGGTGCTTAAGTTTTCCTTTTTTCAGGGAGAACACCATGAGCGATTTCAATCCCGGTCGCCGGCGCGTGATGCAAGCCGTCGGCGCCGGACTGCTGATGCCGGGGCTGGCGCCGGCAGTCATCGCGTCGGTCAAGGATCGACCGCAACTCACTGACGGCGTGCAATCCGGCGACTTGCAGGGCGACCGCGCGATGATCTGGAGCCGCGCCGACCGCCCGGCGCAGATGGTGGTGGAGTGGGACACCCGCAGCCAGTTCCGCCACCCGCGCCGTGTCGTCTCGGCGCTGGCCGATGCCCGTAGCGATTTCACCGCCCGCGTCGAACTCTCGGGCTTGCCCGCCGATCAGGCGATTTTCTACCGCGTGTATTTCAAGGATGCCCGCACCGGCGTCACCAGCGAACCGTGGCTCGGCCATTTGCGCAGTGCGCCGACAGCGCGGCGCAATCTCCGTTTCGTCTGGAGCGGTGACACCGTCGGCCAGGGGTTCGGCATCAACCCCGATATTGGCGGCATGCGCATTTATGAAGCGATGCGCCTGCGCCTGCCGGACTTCTTTATCCACAGCGGCGACACCATATACGCCGACGGCCCGGTGCCGGCGCAACTGACCACCGAGGGTGGCCGGATCTGGCGCAACCTCACCACCGAAGCCAAGAGCAAAGTCGCCCAGACCCTCGATGACTATCGCGGCAATTACCGCTACAACCTGATGGATGAAAACGTCCGTCGCTTCAACGCCGAAGTGCCGCAGATCTGGCAGTGGGACGACCATGAAGTGGTCAACAACTGGTCGCCGGGCAAACAACTCGACGAGCGCTATCAGGAAAAGGATATCCACACCCTGGTCGGCCGTGCGCGTCAGGCCTGGCTCGAATATTCGCCGATGCGCCGTCAGGCAGCGGATGGTGGCGGGCGGATTTATCGCAAGTTGAGTTATGGGCCGATGCTCGATGTCTTCGTGCTCGACATGCGCAGCTATCGCGGCGCCAACGATGACAATCTCGGGCCGGAAAAACCGTTCCTCGGGCGCGAGCAACTGAACTGGCTCAAACGCGGATTGAAGGCCTCGAAGGCTCAGTGGAAAGTCATCGCCGCTGACATGCCGATCGGTCTTGGCGTGCCGGATGGCGAGGTCAGCCCCGGTGTTGCGCGCTGGGAAGCGGTGGCCAACGGCGACCCCGGTCCGGCGCAGGGGCGTGAGCTGGAAATCGCCGAGCTGCTGGGCTTTTTGCGCGCGCAACAAGTACGCAATTTCGTGTTCCTGACAGCGGACGTGCATTACTGCGCGGCCCATCACTACCATCCGGATCGCGCGGCGTTCCAGGATTTTGAACCGTTCTGGGAGTTTGTCGCGGGGCCCTTGAACGCCGGCAGTTTCGGGCCCAATCCGCTGGACAAGACCTTTGGCCCGCAAGTGGTGTTCGAGAAGGCGCCGGCGGTACAGAACGCCTCGCCGTTTGCCGGGTTTCAGTTTTTCGGTGAGGTGAACATCGAGGGGCAGAGCGGGGAGATGAGCGTGGTGTTGCGGGATCTGGAGGGGGTTGCGGTGTTTGAGCAAAAACTGCAACCGACTTGAGTTCACCGCAAACAATTTGTGGGAGCGAGCAAGCTCGCTCCCACAGTTACTGTGTGTGGTCAGTAAACGTCGCGGCGATAGCGACCCTGTTCGATCAGGTGTTCGACCTCTTCGGCGCCCAGCACTTCATTGAGCACCTGATCCACGCCTGACGCCATGCCTTGCAGGCTGCCGCAGATGTAGATCACTGCACCGTCCGCCAGCCATTTCTTCAACTCGCCGGCCGATTCGCGCAGGCGATCCTGCACGTAAATCTTCTCGGCCTGATCCCGCGAGAACGCCAGATCGAGGCGTTCCAGATCGCCGTTGATCAACCACTCTTCCAGCTCCGCACGGCAGAGGAAATCGTGCTCGCGATTGCGCTCGCCAAACAGCAGCCAGTGGCGCTGCTGGCCGTCGGCAATCCGCGCCTTGAGCAGGCTGCGCAAACCGGCGAGGCCGGTGCCGTTGCCCAGCAGAATCATCGGCACCGCAGCGTTCGGCAGATGGAAACCGCTGTTGCGGCGCACGCGCAGACTGATGCTGCCGCCGACCGGAGCATGCTCGGTCAGCCAGCCGGAACCGATGCCGAGACGACCGTCGGCATGCTGTTCCTGACGCACGATCAGCTCCAGCACGCCGTCGGCGGCAATCGAGGCGATCGAGTATTCGCGCATGGCCAGCGGCACCATTGCATCGACCAGTGCCTGAGCATGCAGGCCCACCAGATGGGCGCGGTGCTCGGGCAGTTGGCGGGTGGCGAGGGCGACCTCCAGCGACTCTTCCAGGCCGTTGACTTTGACGCTGGTTTCACCACGGATGCCGAGACCGTCGAGAAAGTGCTCGATGGCCCACGGGCAGTTGCGCGGCAGCACTTCCACCAGATCGCCGGCCAGCCAGCTGCGGGAGGTCGGTGCGGTCAAGCCGAGCAGGAAGACGGGGGCGCCGCTGCTGTCCGGGTTCATCAGTTCTCGACGTACCAGCGTCCAGTTTTCGTAGCTAGGCGCCTGCCAGGTGTCGACCGGCGCTTGTCCGGTGATTTGGCCCAGCTGTGTCTGCCAGTGACGCAGCGCGTAAGGATCACCGCTGTCGACTTCCACCGGGGCGAACAAGGTCTTGCCGCCGTGCTCGCCCAGCCATTGATGCAGGCGCCGGGCGAAACCGCAGAAGTGCTGATACTGACGGTCGCCGAGGCCGAGTACGGCGTAGTTGAGGCTGTCGAGGGTCGAGGCGTTTTTCAATACCTTGCGCTCGAAACCGCGAGCGCTGTCCGGCGCTTCGCCATCGCCGAAGGTGCTGACCACAAACAGCGCGTTGTTCGATTCGCGCAAATCCTGCTCGCTGACATTGGCCAGCGGCTGCACCTTCACCGGCAATCCGGCCGCCTGCAACTGGCCGGCGGTCTGCCAGGCGAGTTGCTCGGCAAAACCGCTCTGGCTGGCAAAGCCGATCAGCCACGCCGGTGTATCGCCGGCCGGTTGGTCGAGGCCTTTGCGGGCATCCTTGATCTGCTTTTTCTTGCGCCTACGATCGAGGTACAACAACCATCCGGTGATGAAGAACAGCGGCATCAATACCGCCGCGACGGTCACGATGATCCGCCCGACCAGGCCGAAATAGCTGCCGACATGCAGCGCGTAAATGCTGGTCAGCAATTGCGCCTTGAAACTCTTGTCGGCGTAGCGATCCACACGTTTGACGACGCCGGTGGCCGGGTCGAGGGTGATCTGGTTCAGCGCGCGGTCATGGGGCGAGCTGTCGAGCAGATAGAACACGGTCGCCGGTTGGCCGGCCACGGGCGGCATACGGATGTTGTAGGAGGCGAGGCCTGGACCTGCGGCGCTGTAGATGCTGATCCACATGGCGGCGTAATCGGCAGTCGGCGCCGGCCCTTCGGGGGCCGGGCCGCGACCGCCGCGCACGCGCTCGTTTTGCGGCGCGTCGGAAAGCAACCTGGTCAGGCCTTTGTTGTACCACTCGTAGGACCAGGACAGTCCGGTCAGTGCCAGCAGCAGGTAAACCAGCATGCACCAGGTGCCGAACACCGAATGCAGATCCCAATTGAAGCTGCGGCCCTTTTTCTTCCAGTCGAGGGTCAGCCAGACGCGCCAGCTGTTCCACTGGCGCGGCCAGCGCAGGTACAGGCCGGACAGGCAGAAAAACAGCAGCAGCAGGGTGCAGGCGCCGGTGATGTTGCGGCCCGTATCGCCCATGGCGAGGAACCGGTGCAGTTGCAGCATCAGACCGAAGAAATCCTGACCCGTGACGTTGCCCTTGAACTCGGCGGTGTAGGGATCGAAGTAGCGCATCTCGCCACGGCGCTCACCTTTGGGCGGGGTGAACCAGACGCGGCCGGCGCTGCCGCTTTCGGTCTCGACGGAGAGCATCGAGACTTTCTTGCCCGAGGCCGCTTCGATCCGCGCCACCAGATCGGCGGGCGGCAGGACGCCGGCGACCTGTTTCTCCACCTGCAACACGGAGGGGTTGAGGGCTTTGAGTATTTCGTCCTGAAACGAATAGGCAGCGCCGGTGATGCCCATCAGGGCCAGCACCAGCCCGGCAGTGATGCCAAAAAACCAGTGCAACTGGAACAGGGTTTTCTTCAACACGTCGCTTGCCTTGTCCGTTCGGAAATGGTGTTCACGGCGCGCATTATGCCGTGGCTTATCGAGAAACGTTCTTTATTACGCACAAAAGCCCCGCTCAAATGAATGAACGGGGCTCGATACTTCCCACTTCGATCAGAAGTGGAAGTTGGTACTCAGCAATGCCGTACGGCCCGCCGCCTGGTTGGCGAAGTGAGTCGAGAAGGCCTTGTCGTAGTAGGTCTCGTTGGTCAAGTTCTGCACGTTCAGTTGCAGGTCGACATTCTTGCTCAGCTTGTACGCAGCCATCGCGTCGTAGCGAACGTAGGAGTCGACCATGGTGGTGTTGGCCACGTTGCCGAACACATCATCCACATAAAACGCACCGCCACCGATGGTCAGCTTCGGCGTGACCTGGTAAGTGGTCCACAGGCTGGCGCTGTTTTTCGGCGTGTTAGGCAGCTCGTTACCGTTGTTGGCCTTGTTGGCCGGCAGGTCACCACCGTCAACCTGTTCGCTGTCCATGTAGGCGTAACCGGCGAACACTTGCCACTTGTCGGTGATCTTGCCGCTGGCGGACAACTCGATACCTTGTACACGCGTCTTGCCGGCGTTTTCGTACGAGGTGGTATCCACCTGGACACGCGCGTTTTCTTTCTCGGTGCGGAAGATGTCGGCGGTCAGCGACAGGCGATCGTTCAGCAAATCCCACTTGGTACCGATTTCGTAGTTCTTGGTGGTTTCCGGCTCCATGTCGCTCTTGAGCAGGTTGCCGTTACGATCCGGCGTGCCGCCCAGCGGGTTGCCTTCCTGACCTTCACCCAGGGTGTTGCCCGGCGGTGTGGCGGAGGTGGCGTAGGACGCATAGATGCTGCCGTTCTCGGCCGGTTTGTAGACGATGCCGAACTGACCGGTGACGAACTCGCTGGTGTCCGAACCCTTGGAGGTGGTGCGGCCAGCGTTGTTGTAGGTGTTGTAGCCCGTTTCGAAGTGGTCGTAACGCAGGCCCATGTTCACCAGCCATTGCCGGGACAGTTCCAGAGTGTCGAATACGTACAGCGCGTAGGTATCGGACTGGGTGTCGGTGCCGGCGTAGTTGCGCGAGATCGCGCCGTTCCACGGATCGTTCGGGTTCGGGTTCGACAGCGAGGTGCAGTTGTAGCCGCTGGCAGCGCCGATCAGGCCCGGATTGCAGTTGGTGGTCACGGCCGAAGTGCGCGGCGTGGTGTCGGTGTTGACGTTGTACGAGGATTTGCTGCTTTCCTCACGGGTGTATTCGACACCGGTGGAGAAGCTGTTCTTGAAGCCGGCGAGGTAGAAGTCGCCGAACAGATCGGTCTGGTTGGTGGTGGTCTCGGTGTTGCTCACGCGAGTGTTCGCACGACGCCAGACGCTGCCGTTGTTGACGTTGCCCTTGCTGTCGTCCGGCTGGGTCAGGATGTAATCCTGCATGCTGGTGCCGTGACGCAGGGTGTTCTTGATCGTCAGCGAGTCGCTCAGGTCATGCTCGATGGCGAAGGTCGCGGTATCGGTGCGGCCTTTGCGGAAGTCGCGGTCCAGACCGTAGAAGTTGCTGTGATCGCCACCGGCGTACGGCTTGTCCGGATTGGACTTGGTACGCGCCGCCGAGCCGCCGGCAGGAATCGTGTAAGGGATGCCCGAGTCCGGCGTGTCATTGCTTTCGAGATGGTAGTAGTCGAGGTTGACGCGGGTGTCGGTGCCCAGGCCGAAGGCCAGGGACGGCGCGATGCCCCAGCGGTCGTAGTCGACCTTGTCGCGACCGGCGACGTTGCTCTCGTGGCTCATCAGGTTCAGACGGCCGGCAGCGGTGTCGCTGAACTGGTAGTTGCCATCCAGGGTGTAACGCTGGGTCTGGTCGGAGCCCCAGGTGAAACCACCGTCGAACGAGTTGCCCAGGTGCGCTTTCTTGCTCACCAGGTTGATGCTGCCGCCGGCTGCGCCACGACCGCCGATGGCAGAGTTCGGGCCCTTGCTGACCTCGATGTTTTCCACGGCGAAGATCTCGCGGCTCTGGGAACCGGTGTCGCGCACGCCGTCGAGGTAGGTGTCGCCCTGGGCGTCGAAACCACGGATGAACGGACGGTCGCCCTGCGGGTTGCCACCTTCACCGGCACCGAAGGTAATGCCCGGTACGGTGCGCAGCGCATCCTGCATGTTCAGGGCGCCGGTGTCTTTGAGGACTTGTTGCGGGATAACGGTGACCGAGCGCGGTGTATCAACCAGCGGCGCGGTGTACTTGGGCGAGGAGGCTTTCTCGACCTGGTAGGAAGTCGAGTCCTGGGCTTCGCCGGTGATGGCGGTGGCGTCCAGGGCGATGGCATTGCCGGTGGCTTTGCTGTCGGTTTTTTCGGCGGCAAACACCATGTGGCCTGCGGAGCCGGCGGTGATGGCCACGCCGATGGCGGAAGCGAGCAGACGTGGTGAACCGACCGGTAATTGTGCTTGTTGACGTGCCATTTTTATTCCCCTCCCCAAGGATTTGAGGCGGCGGAATATAGGGTAAACAGGTATTCGTATCAATTGCGAAACATTGTTATTCGCACTGAATTTACATTCTTTACAATTTAACCTTACGGTTTTTGCCAGTTCATTCGTCTAGCGGGTTTTACACAGCCAATAAGAATCAATACCATTGCCGCCTCTTTGCCATCAGGTGACATTGCCATGCTGCTGCACATCCCCGCTCTGTTCGAAAAAGACGAAGTGCGGCGCATCCGCGAGGCTCTGGAACAGGCCGACTGGGCCGATGGCAAGATCACCGCCGGCTATCAATCGGCCAAGGCCAAGCACAATCTGCAACTGCCGGAAGGCCATCCACTGGCCAAGGAAATCGGCGCCGCAATGCTTGAACGCCTGTGGAAAAATCCGCTGTTCATGTCCGCCGCGCTGCCGCACAAAGTGTTCCCGCCGTTACTCAACTGCTACACGGCGGGCGGCAGCTTCGATTTCCACATCGACAACGCAGTGCGCCAGCCCAAGGGCAGCATTGAGCGGGTGCGCACTGATCTGTCCGCCACGCTGTTCTTCAGCGAACCCGAGGACTACGACGGCGGCGAGCTGGAAATCCAGGACACCTTCGGCACCCAACGGGTGAAACTGCCCGCCGGCGATATGGTGCTGTACCCCGGCACCAGTCTGCACAAGGTCAATGCGGTCACTCGCGGCGCGCGTTATGCCTCGTTCTTCTGGACCCAAAGCCTGGTGCGCGAAGACAGCCAGCGCGCGTTGCTGTTCGAGATGGACGGTGCGATCCAGCAACTCACCCAGGACATGCCCGATCATCCTTCGTTGATCCGCCTCACTGGCACCTATCACAATCTGCTGCGTCGCTGGGTCGAGGTGTAAGTGGCGGACTTTCGGTTACGTCGCGAAGAAGTCCTCGACGGCGAACGCCTCACGGCCATGCTCGAAGAAAGCCCGGCCCGTGCGGCTCAGGCGATTCTGATCGCAGCGGGTGAGGGCGTGCTCGAAGCGCAGGCGCTGCTTGGGCAGATTTTGCTCGATGGCCACGGGATTGCGCAGGATCAGCCGCTGGCAGTGCGCTGGTTTGAAATCGCCGCAGGGCAAGGTCATCTGATGGCGCGCAACATGCTCGGCCGCTGTCATGAACACGGATGGGGTTGTGTGGCCAGCGCCGAACTCGCCGCGCGCCATTACCAGGCGGCCGCCGACGCGGGGCTGGATTGGGCGATGTACAACCTGGCAAATCTGCACGCCACCGGACGTGGAATACCCGAAGACCAGGCGCAGGCCCTCGCCCTGTACCGCAGCGCTGCCGAGTCGGGACATGCCAAGTCGATGAACCTGTTGGGTCGGTATCTGGAAGAAGGACGTCACTGTCCGCAAGATCTGCCAACGGCGCGTGACTGGTATCGTCGAGCGGCTGAGGGCGGCGATTTTCGAGGACAGTTCAGTTACGCCGCGATACTTGCCGATGAGGGACGCATTGATGACGCTCTTGGCTGGCTGCGCAAGGCGCTGGACGCGGGCAATGTGAATTTCCTGCGAGTCGCCAGCGTGTCTTTGTTGAATGCACAACATCCTCGAATCCGTGCAATGGCAGACGCTTATAAGTTGCGGCTGGCAGAGTTAGTTGCTTTGTAAGCATTTACTTCGCGGTTATTTGTTTTCATCAAGTTGATGTGGCTGTTCTCGGGTAAGTATTCGGGTGAATGGCTTGTTTGTCGTGATTGCTAATATTTGAATGCTTGTTGATTGGTGTTTTGCTGTCCTAAGGTTGTTTTGCGATGTCGGCGCTAAAGTTGAAGTGAGTTGAGTGGCGATGTCGTTTCTAAAATAACTTTTATTAAATATCCGAAGAAGACAAGGAGTCTCTTATGGAATTCAAGATGGACAGCAAAATTGTCGAGATCGCCGCAAAAGCGCCTCTGATGTTTGTAAATGCTTCGCTTGGTGAAGATGAAGAATACAATCGGGACCCCGGTATTCAATTAACCAAGGAACAAATTATCGGCCTGCGTAAGTATGAAGTTTTGGGGCTGTCACTTCCTGTTCGGCTGGAAGATATCGTTGCCTATCTGAACTATGGTGCCGGGGATGCGGGGGGCGTTGGTCTCAAGGCAGCAGACTTTCAGAGGACCTTCGTCTGCACCTACGACCATGCGAAACGCTGGTCGCCGTTGCGTGAAAAAATCATGCTTACCGGGACTGACCTGAAGGTATTTGCCGGTAGCATTCTTGGCGCAGGTGCAGCAATTCAAGAGATCTACAATGACCAGCCTTCATCCTCTTACCTGGAAAACTACGATATCTACACGCCGGAGGAGTATCAGGAACTGGAGCGCAGGTTCCCGAACCTTCCAAGCCTGAACTTCCCTGCCGATGACGCCCTTGAGGTCAAGTCTCACCTCAAAACCATTCTGGACAAGGTGACAGCGGCCCACAGTAAGGCCGAACGAGTCCGAGAGGAGCTCGACAGTTTCGGCACCGATATGCGCGAGACGGTCTTGCCGGCGATCAGGTTGCGACTGGAGTTTGTGTCCCGTAATACCTACCAGGCCGACATCCAGATTCTGCAAGGCGAAATTGACCAGCGCTCCAAAGCTATTGATGAACTCAACAAGCAATATGATCAGCTGGTTCAGGAAGCAATCAGATCTGCGGCGACGTTTAACATTGGTGGTTTGATACTCGGTATCTACCAGGGCGTCAAAGCCGAAAAGATCCGCAAGGAGCGAAACCAGCTAAAAACAGAACAACAGTCTGCCAATCAGAAGATGGCCAGCAAGAGTCAGACACTAAGTTCCTTGAACAAGGTGCGTGATGACCTGCAGAACCTCAGCTACGTTGCGATTGAAGCAGAAGTTGCAACTCAAAATCTGATGCTGGTCTGGAACGCTCTGAGTACTTACCTCAAAGGTTCTTTTGAAGATATTGATGGTATTGTGACAGCAACTAATTTCAGGATGTTCAAAAATCAGATTTTCTCCATCATTGATCCGTGGCGAAAAATAAGAACAGCTTCTGATCAACTGCTGGGTGTGTTCGCAGCGGCAGAAAAAGAGTATGGAAACGGCTTTGCAGTATTCAGGAGCAACACAATGATGTTATCGCTACAGGATGATTTGACTTCTTCTGATTTTGACGTCGCGGCACTGCGTGTACACAGTGCTTCGGTTCAGGCAAGTAATGTCACTGCGCAAATGCTGGGTGAGCAATTCAATTATTTGCCAGGTACCGTCCGCACCATGAATGGGCTGACGGTGGCTATCCAGAAGGCCACATTCGAACTTCGTAATCAGGCCCAGACGACAGGGATCAATCTGGAGCGTGCGCAGAACAGGCTGAAAATGTCTCAGAGCGATCTCCTCAAATATCCTGAAGAAGGGGATGAAATCCGCGAAGAAATGGAAACCGAGCTCAAGAATGTATCGATGAAAGTCTCCGAGCACGCGAACGATTTGAAGATGACGCACAACGGCTTGAGTACGGCTTATGACCGATCGGCTTCGGCGCAATGGATTGTGACGCTGCAGCAGGACCGGGCGTTCACGGAGGCATTGAAGGTCAAGTCGGAAGAAAAAATCGCCGATTTCGAAAAGCAGATGGAATCGGTGTCTGAAGCGCTCGAACTGATCGCGAAAGCCGGGGTGGAGAAAATCGGTCAGGAAGCCCGATTGACGCTGGATAACCTGAAAGCACTGGGGCTGGCGCCACCGCAGGTTCAGATTGCACTGTTTGCCATTGATACCTTGAAAAAAATGATCGCGGGTATCGGCGAGGCTATTTCCTATCTGAACATGCTGGCGGGTTACAACCAGCTCAAGGATAAGGCAGCTGATCTGAGGGCGCAGTTGAAGAAGCACGTCAACGATATCTACCAGATCGATGGAAAGATTCAGCTGGTGCAAGTGCTCGACCAGTTGGACGAAGAGCGCTGGAGTTACGTGAATGAGTATTCGAATCTGGTGGCTGTATTCGAGTCCTTCGCCCGAGACTTCCAACAGGACAAATCGCAGCCTGCCGAGCAGCGGACGGCTGCCGCACTCACCCGGATTGCCGATGTCAGGCAGTACCTGAAAACTGTTCAGCAGTAAGGAGTCGAGGCGGTGGGCGACATGCTCACCGCTTCCCTGTCACTCATGAAAACACTTGCCTATGAATTCTCCACAACGCAACGACGCGTGCTGGATCGATACACAATTTTTCTCGGTTCTCTTCACCCAACCTTCAACAACATTCCTTTGGTGTTTGAGCGCCGCAGAGCCAGCGGTCATCAACTGGCAGTACGGGCCAGCGATTCGCGTTTGAACAACGCCAGCTTCAATGCACGCTACTTGCAGGAGTTCTGGCAGCGCACCGAAGAGGTTCGGCGCCTGTGCAGTACTTACGTCGCGGATCTGGCTGCGTTCACTGCCGAATCGCTGGAAATTAGCCGCAATACTTCAAGGAACGAGCCCCTCAGTCAGGTGGATTTCAAGTTGTACAGCTTATCCAGGTCGCCGACCTGGAGGTTGTTTCCCCCTACGAATGTCCCGGAGCTCGTTCACGAACTCGCGCTTCGTTTTTACTCGTTGAGGGCAGCGATAGGCCAACTGAAATACACAATCGTCGAGGTGCATGACGAGTCGTTCGGGCTCAAGTCGGTGTTTGGCAGGGCGATGGATCATCGCTCGTGCCAGTGCCATAACCAACCCGCAGTGGTTGAGGAGTTGTTTCGTGAAGCGCGCACGTCGCCGGTTTGGGACGTAGCTTATTCGTCAGCGGATCCGGTAGTCAGGGCCGCTGAATACAAAGCTGATGTAGCGGTGTTGTTTAACGGATTGGCTTCCGTGAGTTCGCACATCAGCGTGTTTCTCGAAGAAACCGGCTTGCGCATCGAAATGTTGTACTACGACTTGTTGAGGGCAGAGCGCGCATCGAAACTCGGCGAGTTGAATTTCCAGCTGGCCGCCATGCAAGAGGGCGCCGATGAGTTCATGACCATGCTCAATCATCTTGAGAGCTGGCTGCGCAAATAAAAAAGGTTCTTCACGGATTACCGGGAAAGACGCTCTTGATCTTCATGAAAAAGAATTCGCTATCCCGGTAACCGT